>NZ_AP022577.1:3633288-4238836 GCF_010730955.1 Mycolicibacterium aubagnense
CCTGTCCGGCAAGAATGTCGACAGCCTGCGGTACGACAAGGTCGGCACCGGAAAGACCGGCGTCGGGCCGCACGCGCAGAACCTGCGCGATGTGGGCAGCGCCGTCTACACCGCCGGGGCCAAGGCGGCCGTGCGGTTCCTCGCCGGCCAGTCCGGCACCGACACGTCACGAATCTCCGTGTACGGCCTGGGTGAAGGCACCGTGCACGCGCTGGCAGTGGCGACCGACACCAGCGCGGGCGCCCCGAAGATCCATTCTGTCGGGCTGCTGCAGCCGCTGGCTGGGCGGTACCTGGACGTCATCACCAATCGCGTGCGGGCCTCGGTCGACGCCGACGTGAAAGCCGGCGCCAAGACCCGGCAACAGGCCGACCAGGTGCTCAAGGAATGGACCGATGCCGTCGCGTCGACCCGCGCCACGGGCACGCCGCCGACCAAGCTCCCCGAAGGCCTCGGTGCGATCCTGAACCCCGGCAACGCGAAGGCGGTGGTGGAGGCCGACGCCATCGACCCGTTGGCCCTGGCCGCCAAGGTCCCGAACGGCACCCCGGTGCTGCTGACCTGCTCGGACTCCGATGTGCAGGCGTTCTGCGAGGCAGAGCAGCCGCTGATCGACGCGCTGGCGCACACGGCGCTGACGGTGGTCCGGCTGAAGGGCGTCAGCCACGTGTTGCGCGACGATCCCACCGACAACGTGGCCAACTACGCCAACAAGGCGCCGCTGTCGCCGCAGTTGGTGAGCGCACTGGACGGATTTGTCGGGCGGTAGTCGTACACTGCCGCCATGGGGGATGACACACGCGTTATGTATCTGAAAGCTTTTGTCAGACAAGGTCGTTGGTGCGATGAGTGACGACAGGATGTTGGCCCGGATCGCGGCGCTGCTGCGACAGGCCGAGAACACCGACAACCCGCACGAGGCCGAGGCGTTCATGGCGGCCGCCCAGCGGCTGGCCACCACCACGTCGATCGATCTGGCGGTGGCGCGGGCGCATTCGGCCACCCGGACCGCGGCGCAGGAGCCGGTGCAGCGCACCATCACCATCGGCGAGGCCGGCACTCGGGGACTGCGGACGTTCGTGCAGTTGTTCGTCCTGATCGCCCGGGCCAACGACGTGAAATGCGACATCGCGTCCAACTCGACGTTCGTCTACGCCTACGGATTCGCCGAGGACATCGACGCCACGCATGCGCTGTACGCCAGTGTGGTGGTGCAGATGGTCAAGTCGTCGGACGCGTACCTCGCGACCGGCGCGCACCGGCCGACACCCACCATCACGGCCCGGCTCAACTTCCAGCTGGCTTTCGGCGCGCGGGTGGGACAGCGCTTGGTCGACGCACGGGACGAAGCCCGGCAGGCGGCGACGGCCGAGCGCGCCGATCAGCCGGGAACCGCGATTGCGTTGCGCAACAAGGACCTCGAGCTGGTGTCGTTCTACAAGAAGACATCGCAGGCGCGGGGGAGTTGGCGGGCGACCAGCGCGTCCGCCGGTTACTCGTCCGCGGCACGGCGAGCGGGGGACCGGGCCGGGCGCCGGGCACGGTTGGGTCCGAGTCCCGAGTTGTCCGGCGCACGTACGGCCTTGGAGCGATGAGCCGGGACTCGGGGCGGTCTGCGGTGTATGCCGCCGAGCAGTTCGTGCGTACGTTGTTCGACCGCGCGGGGGAACGCGGCAACCGGGCGGTCGAGTTCTTCGGGACGCAGTTGACGCTGCCGCCCGAGGCGCGGTTCGGATCGGTCGAGGCGGTGCGCCGCTACGTCGAGCAGGTGTTGACCATGCCGGCCGTGGCGGCGCGGTGGCCCGATGCCGGTGCGGTGGCCGTGCGGGCGCGCCGGGGTGTGACGGCCGCCCACTACGAATCCGGTGACGGCGGTGCCGTCATCGCGGTACCCGAACGCCAAACCACCTGGGCGCTCAGGGAATTGGTGGTGCTGCACGAGGTGGCCCACCACTTGTCGGCCGCGGTCCCGCCGCACGGACCGGCGTTCACCGCGACGTTCTGCGACCTGGCCGAGGTGGTGATGGGCCCGGAGGTGGGCCACATTCTGCGGGTCGTCTACGCCAAAGAGGGCGTCCGCTGACTCTGCCGCGATTCACTCTGCCGCGAGTAACTCTCCCGCGAGCGTGCGTGTCTGCCGCCAACCCGCCGCCTGAGGCGTGCAGTGTGGGGCCGCTCGTCGCGATCGAGCGGCCCCAAAATCCCATCGAAAGTCAGTGCGGCGGCCCCAGATACGGGAAGACGTCGAGGGTGTCGGTGTGTGGACTCAGGCCCGACGGCGGACACTCGCCCTTGGTGAGTGACGCCAGGCGGTAGTCGATCACGTCGTCGGTGAACACCCGCCCGTTCGGATACTTGGCGGGTGCGGCGGGGTTGAACGACAGCATGTCGGGCAGGATGCCCTCGGCGTCGACGACGGCGACGGCTTCCTCGTCCGAGTAACCGCCGGTGTGCCCCAGCAGATGGACGAACATGGGCAGCCAGCGGTCGCGATCATGGACCGGCACGCTGGCGTTGTACTCCTCCTTGGTGTCGTCGGTGTTGAAGAAGCTGCTGACCGACGGATGCCCGGCGCGGTCCACATGGAGCAACTCGCCGTCCCGGCGCACGCTGCAGCGGCCCCAGATGCGGATGTCCGGCGCGGCGCCCAGTTGCGCAGTCGGCAGTTCCAGGACCATCGAGCACACGTTGGCCTGCGTATTGGAATCCACGCCGGTCCACGGGAACTCGCCGCTGAGATGGAGTGCGGTGAAATTGCGGCCGCCCCTGATATCGAACAGATTCTTGATGCCGTCGAAGTCGAAGAAGAAGGCATCGCTGCGCGCGCCGGCGAAGAACTGGTATCCGCCCGACTCGGCGATCACGGGCTCTTTGCCGAATGACACCTCGACGCCCTCGAAGATCTTGTCGCCCAGCGCTTCCGGTGACTCGGCGTCCTCCCCGGTGGCGAGGTACACGTCGACCGTCTGGCGGCCGGATACCGGCTCGGAGAACACATAGCTGAAGGCGATGTCGTTGCGGAGGTCGCCGTCGTTGTCGATGGCCAGCCGATAGATGGCATCCGGGTGCAGGGCGTCGGCGTTGGGGTTGGCGTTGAGGATCAGCACTGTGCGGGCCGGGTCGGCCGGTGATTGGAAGGCGTACAGATCGCAGAGGTCCAGGCGCTGGTCGCCCAGCGGCGGGCCCAGGCTCAGTCCGGTGAAGTGATTCGACATGGGCGCTATTTAAGTCGTTGGTCGTCTGCCGCGAGCCTGATTCGGCTGATCGTCGATGTGCTCTACCCACGCTAGCCTGGCTTTGTGACGGAACCAGATCCGAAGACTGTCGACGAGATGTTCAACCAGGTGTTGCACACCGAGGACGAGGCGCTGGCCGCAGCCCGCCAGTCCGCGGTGACAGCCGGGATGCCGGCCATCGAGGTGTCGGCACAGCACGGAAAGCTGTTGTCGCTGTTGGTCGCCGCCACCGGCGCTACCCGGGTGCTCGAGATCGGCACCCTGGCCGGCTACAGCACCATCAACCTGGCGCGCGGCGCCGGGGCGGCCGGCCGGGTCGTCACCCTCGAGTACTCACCGGAGCACGCCGACGTCGCACGGGCCAATTTTGTGCGGGCCGGCGTCGCGGACCGCGTCGAGGTGCTGGTCGGCGCCGCGTTGGACACCCTGCCGGGACTGGCGGAGCGGGGCGAGCCGTTCGACTTCTTCTTCATCGACGCCGACAAGGAGAACAATCGCTCCTACGTCGAATGGGCGGTGCGGCTCGCGGTGCCGGGTGCGCTGATCGTGGTCGACAACGTCACGAGGATGGGCCGAGTACTCGAGCCCGCACACGATGATCTGCAGGCTCGCGGCGTGCGCGACATGCTGGAGCTGCTCGGCAACCACCCCAAGCTGGAGGCCGCGGCCATCCAGACCGTCGGCACCAAGGGCTGGGACGGCTTCGCTGTAGCCAGAGTGAGTCCGTGAGACGACGAGTCGTCGCCGCGGCCCTGCTGGTGATCGGGGCGGCGGTGCCGGTCGCGTCGGCCGACCCGACGACGATCCCGGAGGTTCCGTCGTCCCCCGGGATGACGTTCGAGGACGATCCGGCGATCGTCGACGCGCACCCACTGCTACCGCAGTCCTGGAGCCGGCTCGACCCGGCACCCGAATTGGCGCTGAACTTCCAGATGGGGTCGCCGGACTGCTACGGCGTGCACGCCACGGTGCGCGAAACCGACGACGCGGTGCTGGTCAGCCTGGTCGCCGGCAACCGGCGCCCGGGGCCCATGGTGTGCACCATGATCATCATGCAAGGAAAACTCGTTGTGCCACTGGATAATCCGGTCGGTTACCGAGCGGTACTGGTAACGGAGTAGGGCCGGGCCCAGGCCGCGGGGCGGCGCGCCCAACTCTGCCGAACCGGGGCGCGCTGAATGCCCCAAATCCGCGTAACCTTGGCGTAGATGGATGGGTGCGGCGAGGCCGAACCCCTTGCCGCGTAACGGAAGGGGTAAGAAATGACTACGGTCCATTCATCAATAGATCAGCACCCCGACATCCTGGCGCTGCGGGCCCGGTACGACCGTGTCGCTGAGTCGATGGCGGCGCAGGCCACCTTCGGGCTGACCTTGCTGACGGCGGTCTACGTGGCGATGTCGCCGTGGCTCGTCGGGTATCAGGCCTCCACGAAGCTGACGGTCAACGCACTGATCGTGGGCGCCACCATCGGGTTCCTGGCCATGTGCTTCGGCTGCGCACTCGACCGTACCCACGGGATGACCTGGACGCTGCCGGTGTTCGGTGTGTGGCTGGTGATTTCACCATGGATCTATGCCAGCGGAGCCACCGCCGGCGTGATGTGGTCACATGTGATCAGCGGTGTGCTTGTCGCGGTGCTGGGCATGTACGCGATGTACTTCGGGATGCGTGTCCGCAATTCGGACCGGCACGGCTGATCTGTACCTGCTGTAGATAGGCCATGGGCAGGCTGCCCACCGGCCGGGCGTGTCGGTCCGGCCGGTGGGTAGGTCTGTGTCCGGAGCGGGGTCCCGAATCGCCAAATTGACGCGATGACCAATTCCCGGTGTTACGTTTCGCGGAGGGAGGGCGCCGAGGCGTGAGGAGTTGCGGTGACAGCTTTGGCCGAGGTCCGACATTTCCGCCGCGGCGATGCGGGCTATGAGGAAGCGCGTTGTGCCACCGTCTGGAATGCCCGTGTGCCGCAGCGCTTTCCGGAAGTCATTGTGCAGGCGTCCTGTACCGCTGATGTGGTGGTGGCGGTCCGGTATGCCAGCGCCGGCAATCTGGCGGTCGGTATCCGTTCCGGTGGGCACAGTTGGTCGGCCAACCATCTGCGCGACGGCGGCTTGCTGCTCGACGTGAGCCGGCTCGACGTCTGCCAGGTGGATCGCGACGCGATGACCGCCGTCGTCGGGCCCGGCAAAGGCGGCAGCGTCCTGGCGACCGAGCTGGAGCAGCAGGGCCTGTTCTTCCCCTCCGGGCACTGCCGGGGCGTGCGCCTCGGTGGCTACCTGCTGCAGGGCGGCTACGGCTGGAACAGCCGGGTGCTGGGGCCGGCGTGTGAAAGTGTGTTGGCACTGGATGTGGTGACTGCCGACGGTGAGCAGATCCGGTGCGACGCCGAGCATCACCCCGATTTGTATTGGGCCGCCCGGGGATCCGGACCGGGATTCTTCGGCGTGGTAACCGCGTTTCACCTGCGGCTGTATCCGAAGCCACCGGTGTGCGGTAGCAGCCTCTACGTCTACCCCTTCGAGGCCGCCGACGAGATCTACCCGTGGGCCCGGGCGATCAGTGCCGACGTGGACCGCCGGGTGGAACTGCAGATCGTCGCCTCGCGGGCGATGCCCAGTTCGGGCCTCGATGTGCCGGGCATCGTGCTGGCCTCGCCGGTGTTCGCCGATAACGATGACGAGGCGAAAGATGCAGTGGCACTGCTGGATACGTGTCCCGCGCGGGCGAATGCCCTGATGGCCGTGCCGTTCGCGCCGACGAACTTACCGACGTGGTACGACGCGGTGATGAGCAACTACCTGAGCGACCACCGCTACGCCGCCGACAACATGTGGACGTCGGCGGCGGCGGACGAGCTGATGCCGGGCGTGCGGAACATCCTCGAGACCATGCCGCCGCACCCGTCGCATTTCCTCTGGCTGAACTGGGGGCCGTCGCCCACCCGTCAGGACATGGCCTACAGCCTGGAAGACGAGATCTATCTCGCGCTCTATGCCGGTTGGGCCGACCCCGCCGATGACGAGAAGTACGGCGACTGGGCCCGCTCCAACATGGCGGCGATGTCCCACCTGGCCACCGGGATACAGCTTGCGGACGAGAACCTGGGGGCGCGGCCGGCCCGGTTCGCCACCGATGCCGCCATGGCGCGGCTGGACACGGTGCGCGCAGAATATGACCCAGACAGTCGGTTCTACGCGTGGATGGGACGGACATGAGTTACCTGGGTTATCGCGACAACGACGCGGACACTCCGTTCGGGCGGTTCTACAACCCGGACATGGCGGCGCTGCCACGCCATGTGGTGCTGGCGCTCGAGCATGGTCCGCAGGCCGATCCGGTGCTGCCCGACTTCGAGGAACCGTTGGCTGAGGACGGCTACCAGCAGACCGAGAACGGATACGGCAGCTTGCCGGACGGCGGCTACACCGTGGCCGTGCGCACCGACATGCCGGGCGTGACGCCGGAGATGTGGGACTGGTGGTTCGGCTGGCACGGCTGCGATCCGCGCCGCTACAAGCTGTGGCATCCTCGCGCGCATGTGTCGGCGGGGTGGCGTGACGGCCGCGACGACCTCGCCTATATCGGGCGGACGTCCTTGGTACAGGAGTACATCGGTTCCGCATTCACTTCCGCCGCAATCCAATTCGTGGCACCGGACACGCTGGGGCATCTCGGGATCGCCATCGCCGCGCGACTGGGGTCGCCCGACCTCCCCGTCGACACCGGCTGGTTGGTGCATCAGGTGCGCCCCACGCCGGACGGCGCCGAGATGCGCTCCCGGTTCTGGATGGGCGGCCGGCACGTCAACTTTCGCCTGGGTAACTCGTTGGCGGACCGGGCATTTCGGGTACTCGCCGCACGCCAGCTGCCTGATCCGCGGGATCTCATGGTGCACTGCGCGCAGGAGATGAACCACCTCGCCGGCTTCCTTCCGGAACTCCACGCCGAATTCGCCTGACTCCGCGCCGCCGGGCGGTGTGGCTGACGCCACTGCACAGAATCTATCAATCACGCTACGATCGTTTTATGACTGATAGTTCGATCCCGCGTCGCCGCCTGCCCGGCTCGCTGCGCGCCACGCTGATCGCACTGGCCTGCGCCGCCGCGGTGTTGCTGTCGGCGGGCGGGTGGGTGCTCTACGCCAACAACTTCGCCATCCGCGAGCAGCGCGTCACGATTCCTGGTCCAGCGGGGCCCCTCGAGGGCGTCCTGGCCCTGCCGAAGGCGGGAAACGGGCCGTTCGGGCTGGTGGTGTTCGTGCACGGGGACGGTCCCGCCGACGCCAGCCGGGATTCGTTCTACCGGCCCATCTGGGAGACGTTTTCCCAGGCCGGCTATGCGTCGTTGTCCTGGAACAAGCCTGGCATCGGCGGTGCTCCAGGCAATTGGTTAGCCCAGAGCATGCACGACCGAGCCGACGAGACGAGCGCCGCGATCGACTGGGCCCGCGGCCGGGCGGACATCGATCCTCACCGCGTCGGGGTCTGGGGTATCAGCCAAGGCGGCTGGGTGGTGCCCGAGGTCGCGGTGCGCAAACCGGACCTGCAGTTCGTGATTCTGGTTGGCCCGGCGATCAATTGGCTGCGGCAGGGCGAATACAACCTGAGGGCCGAGTTGCGGGCGCGGCAGGCCCCGCAGCCAGAGCTCGCGGCGGCCTTGGCCCGCAGGGACCGGATCAACCAGCTGCTGCGTGACGGCGCGACCTATCACGAGTACCGCGTGGGCGGCATGGACCCGTCCCCGATGTCTGCTGATCGGTGGGGATTCGTCGCCCGCAACTACCGCTCCGACGTCAGCGCCACCCTGCCGCACATCGCCATTCCGGTGCTACTGGAACTCGGCCAGGGCGATCTGAACGTCGACGTCAGAGAAACCGAACGCGTCTACCGCGAACTCGTGCGTCGGGATCTGCTGACGGTCCAGACCTATCCGCATGCGTCACACACCATCGCCAGGGAGGACCTGGAGAACAATCCCGACAGCGTAAAGGCTTACGCAGTAGGCATTTTCGCACCCCGGCAGCTCTACGCGCCGAGCTACCTCGACAACCTCCGTCGATACGTCCAGGAACTCCCGGTCGCGAAGGAGGCGCGATGAAGATTCTCGCGTTGGGTGGACCCGGGGCCATGGGCAGCGTTGCTGTTCGCCTCGCCGCCCAGATGCCGGGGGTCGACGAGATCGTCATCGCGGACCGCGACCGCGCGGCCGCCGACCGGCTGTGCCGACAACTGGCCGACGCTCCGGTCCCGGTCAGGGCCGCCCGAGTCGACGTCACGGACGACGCGGCCCTGCGCAATGCACTCGAGTCGGCTGACCTCGTCGTCAACACCGTCGGCCCCTACTACCGCTTCGGGCTCCCGGTCCTGCAGGCCGCGATCGCCACGGGGACGCACTACATCGACATCTGCGACGACTGGGAGCCGACCGTGCAGATGCTCGAACTGGACGAAACCGCCCGTGCCGCAGGCGTTTGCGCGGTCATCGGCATGGGGGCGAGCCCCGGCGTGAGCAATCTGCTGGCCGCGACCGCCGCCGCGGAACTCGATGAAGCGCGCGATGCCTACACCGCCTGGCCGGTGGATGTGGCCGGCGCGGGCGGCGGGGACGGCGGCGAGGTGCTGTTGAATCCCGATGGCCGGCCTTCGGCGGCGGCCGTGCACTGGATGCTGCAGAGCAGCGGCAGAATCTGCACTGTGGCGGCGGGCCGGCTGACGTTCCAACGTCCGTTGCGGCCCGTCGCACTGAGCTTGCCGCGCGACCGGCACGGCACTGCGTACTCGGTCGGTCACCCGGAGCCCATCACGTTGCGGCGTACGCTCGGGCTGACCGGCGAGGCCGTCAACCTCATGGTGATCCGGCCGCCGACGCTGGCGTATCTCGACGTGCTGCGCCGCGACATCGACCGTCGCCGGCTGACGCACGAATCGGCGGCGGCCCAGTTCGCGAAGCCGAACCTGTTGCGTTACTTGCGATCCGTCCCGCCGTCGTGGCGACTCAAGGGCCCGGGGACCCTGCCGCCGTTCTTTGCCGCGGTATCCGGTACCCGCTCTGGGCGCGACCACATGGTGCTGGCGCAGCTCGATCTGTCGGGTCCGGGTACGACCGGACTCTTCGGTGACATGGCCCGGGCCACGGGTATCCCGCTCGCCGTGGGGATTTCGCAGATCGTCGACGGCACCACGCGACGGCCCGGAGTGCATCCGCCCGACGCCGTCATCGACGCACCCCGGTTCTTCGCCGACCTCGCGGCTCAGCTCGGTCAATCCGCCGGCCGGCCGCTGGTCATCGTCGAACGGGAAACGCTTGCCTAGACTTGGGAACCCCGCCCGTCGTACCGCGGGCACAAGGAGCTGACCGTTGGAAACCGGACCGGACCACGCCGTCGAGGTGCCGACCCGCACCCTTGTCGAGAGCATGCTGCGCGACGACGCCACGATCGACGCCGGCGCGTTGTACGACGTCGCCAACACACTCGGCATGACGGACCAGCAGGTGCGGCTGTGCATCAAGCGGATGGTCGCCGACGGGCAGTTCAGCCAGGACGGGCGCGGCCGCAAAGCGTTACTGCGCGCGACCGATGACCTGCGCAGCACCGTCACGCCGGATCGCGAGTACATCAGGTTCATGTACGCCCAGGACCGCGGCGACGCGCCGTGGGACGAACGGTGGCACGTGGTGGCGTTCGCCGTCCCGGAAGCGGTCCGGTCGGCCCGGGACGCCATGCGCGACGCCATCGGTAAGCTCGGCGGTGCCGCCATCCAGGGTGGTCTGTACGTCTCCCCGAATGACTGGGACAGTGAAATCGCCTCAGCGGCAGAGAAATTGGCGATCGCCGAACACGTCACCACCCTGACGACAGTCGACTTGACGGCAGGCGGCATCAGTGAGCCCCGCGCACTCGCGGCGCACCTGTGGCCCCTGGGCGACATCGCTGACCAGCACCGGCGTCTGCTCGCCTTTGCGGACCGCGCATTGAGCGCGTTGCCAGACGCCACCCCGACCATGCAGCAGACCATCGCGATCCAACTGGCCGCCGAGTTCACCCGCGCGGTCGAGCCTGACCCGCTGCTGCCGCCGGAGTTGTTGCCGCAGCCGTGGATCGGCACGGCGGCGCGTGAGGCGGTCGCGGCCTGCTGGGCGGAGTTGGTCAAAAGCGCTGCTCCGCAGCGGATCACGCTGTTCCAGTGGTACGCCGAGGTGATCGACGAGGTGGCCCGGCCTATGCCGGAGGGGGCATGATCTGGTCGCGGAGCAGGTTCGCAGCCTCGGTCTGATAGGCATGCTCGGCCCACTGCAGGGGTGTTGAGCCAAACCGGTCGTCGGTGATCGACGGGTCGGCGCCCGCCGCCAGTAGCCGGCGGATCAGCTCCAGGTCACCCTGCCATGCGGCCTGGTGCAGCGGCGTCGCCCCGTCTTCATCGCGGGCGTTCACCTCGTCGGGAAAGGCCGGAACGACGAGCTCGACGCCGGATACATCGATACCATGCCGGGCGAGCAGCGCGAGGCGATCACTGAAACCGTGCTCGGCGGCCCAGCGAATCTGGCGCTGCCACAGCTGTTCTCGGGTTTCCATCGCCTCGCCGAGCCGGCGCTCCCACGGACTCGGCCCGGCATCGGCGAGGCCGTGGGCGAAGAGCAGCTCCAGGTGCGAATCGTCCGGCCGGAACATCCGGTTGTAGAGCGTCTGGTGGTCCACCGGATGCGCCCCGCGGCGCAGGAGCAGGGTGGCGAGTTCGGACGCGTGCGGATGTCGGGGCTGACGGCGCGGCCCCTGCTCCCCCTCGCCGAACACCCCGGCCAACACCGTGAACGGCGTCGACATCCCGCACCACAGGTACCCGGCGTTCGGGTCGGCGCCGGCGTCGAGCAGGGTCGTCGCGGCCGCGACGACCTCATCGGGGTTGCGGCCCAACGGAGTACGTGAGTAGCCCAGGTACATCAACGGCACCCAGCCGAACGGGCCACCACCGGTGTGGGCGAGCGTCGGACAGGTGGTGAGATGGCCGGCCAACGCCACTGGGTCGCAGGCCGCTGCCGCCGCCCAGACGCTGCGGGTAACCAAACCGGGATCGGCGGCGAGCAGCTCCGCGGCAGCGTGCCAACGAGGTGGGGCGTCGGAATCGTTGTAGCGCAACACCGCCCACGAGCAGAACCGGTCGGCGGAGGCAAGGGCGTCCTCATCGACGGCACCCGGGTCGAAGCTCAGATCGGCGGCGAGTCGGAGGTAGTGCACGAGCGCGGGCCAGCCGGTGAATCCGTAGCTGCGGGCGACGGCGAACTGGGCGGCGTGCAGCGCGATACCGTTCGCCCGCTGCAGCTTTCGCGCTTCACCCCGGAGCTTGTCCAGGGAAGGGTTGGTGGGCAGTGTGCTGGCCATGACGGCCTCCTCTCATGCGCCCGCGTCCGCGAAACGGGCCGAGAAGAGGTCGGTCACAAGGCAAAACAACCAGCAGGGAGGCTGAGCCTCTTCGAGCGGACATCGGGCGTTCCTGCGCGCCCGATCGTCACTGTACCGGCCCGCGAGCGTGCGTGGAATGTTCACTTTCTGCCGCGTGTTCGCGGCAGACACGCACGCTCGCGGGAAGGCGAGGGCTAGTTGCAGACGGCGCCGACGGCGGCCGACTGGACCAGTTTGGTGTACTTGGCCAGCACGCCGGTCTTGTAGCGTGGCGGCAGCGGCTCGAAACCTTCCCGGCGCGAGGCCAATTCGGCCTCGTCGACCAGCAGGTCGAGCTTGCCGTTCGCGACGTCCAGGCGGATGCGGTCACCGTCGCGCACGAACGCGATGGGTCCGCCGTCGACGGCCTCCGGCGCGATATGCCCGACGCACAGGCCCGTCGTCCCACCGGAGAAGCGGCCGTCGGTCATCAGCAGCACGTCCTTGCCCAGACCGGCGCCCTTGATGGCGCCGGTGATGGCCAGCATCTCGCGCATACCCGGGCCACCCTTGGGGCCCTCGTAGCGGATGACGACGACGTCGCCGTGCGTGATGGTGCCGTCCTCCAAGGCATCCAGCGCGGCGCGCTCACGCTCGAAAACCCGTGCGGTGCCTTCGAATACGTCGGAATCGAAGCCTGCCGACTTCACGACGGCGCCCTCGGGGGCCAGCGAGCCGTGCAGGATGGTGATGCCGCCGGTCGGGTGGATCGGGTTGTTCATGGCGCGCAGCACCTTGCCGTCCGGGTCGGGCGGCGCGATGTGGGCGAGGTTCTCGGCCATGGTCTCTCCGGTGACGGTCAGGCAGTCACCGTGCAGCAGACCGGCGTCCAGCAGTGCGCGCATGACGACGGGCACGCCGCCGATCTCGTCGACGTCCTTCATCACGTGGCGGCCAAAGGGTTTCACGTCGGCGAGGTGGGGCACCTTGTTGCCGATGCGGGTGAAGTCGGCGAGGGTCAGGTCGACCTCGGCCTCCTTGGCGATGGCGAGCAGGTGCAGCACGGCGTTGGTGGAGCCACCGAACGCCATGACCACGGCGATGGCGTTTTCGAACGCCTCCTTGGTCAGAATGTCGCGGGCGGTGATGCCGCGGCGCAGCATCTCCACGACAGCCTCACCGGACTTACGGGCGAACTCCTCGCGGCGCTTGTCGACGGCCACCGGAGAAGCGCTGCCCGGCAACGACATACCGAGGGCCTCGGCCGCCGACGCCATGGTGTTGGCGGTGTACATACCGCCGCAGGCGCCCTCACCCGGACAGATGGCGCGCTCGATGATGTCGACGTCCTCGCGGGACATCAGCCCGCGCGCACACGCTCCGACCGCCTCGAAGGCGTCGATGATGGTGACTTCCTTCTCGGTGCCGTCGGTGAGCTTCGCGACGCCGGGCATGATCGAGCCGTTGTAGAAGAAGACGCTCGCCAGGTCCAGGCGGGCGGCAGCCATCAGCATGCCGGGGATCGACTTGTCGCAGCCGGCCAGCAGCACCGAACCGTCGAGGCGCTCGGCCTGCATCACCGTCTCGACGCTGTCGGCGATGACTTCGCGGGACACCAGCGAGAAGTGCATGCCCTCGTGGCCCATCGAGATGCCGTCGGAGACCGAGATGGTGCCGAATTCCAGCGGGTAGCCACCTGCTTCGTGCACGCCGGCTTTGACCTGCTGGGCCAACCGCTGCAGCGACATGTTGCAGGGGGTGATCTCGTTCCAGGACGACCCGACGCCGATCTGTGGCTTGGCCCAGTCGTCGTCGCCCATGCCTACCGCGCGCAGCATGCCTCGGGCTGCGGTTTTCTCCAGGCCGTCGGTGACGTCGCGGGAGCGGGGCTTGATGTCGGGCTGGTCAGAAGACATGCAGGTAAGTATGCCCTCGGGTAGTTGGTCGCCAAAATCCTTTCAATACCCCTAAGGGGTATGCGGTACGCTGGGCTTATGACGGCAGACGAGTCGGGGACATCCGGGGATGCGGTGACGGGCCACCCTGAGCCTTCACACGGCGATGCGCCGAAGGAAGCCCAACACGGCTACTCGCCCAACAAGGACAACTACGCCAAGCGGCTGCGCCGAGTCGAGGGGCAGGTCCGCGGCATCGCCAAGATGATCGACGAGGACAAGTACTGCATCGACGTATTGACGCAGATCAGCGCGGTGAACAGCGCGTTGCAGTCCGTCGCGTTGGCGCTGCTCGACGAGCACCTGGGGCACTGCGTGAGCCATGCGGTGGCAGTCGGCGGCGACGAGGCCGAGCAGAAGCTGGCCGAGGCCTCTGCGGCGATCGCCCGGCTGGTGCGGTCCTAGCGGTTCGGCATTTGCGGCGTGGGTAACAGACGGCGCCGCGCGGCCGATGAACAACCCAGGTCAGGGGGTGTGCCCGCCTGATGCGCTGCGGCTGCGCCGCAGGTCAGTCCCAGTAGCCGGCCAGATTGCTGTGCAACACTGGGAAAAGTTGTGAACTGGAGGTGGCGGATGCCGCAATGGAAGAGCAGGCTACTGACCGCGGTCATGGCGGCCGGACTGGTCGCCGGGATGACCGTCGCAACCCCGTCGGCACTCGCCGACCCGGATGCGCCGGACCCAAACATCGCGGCGGCGCCGATCGATCCAGGCGCTCCGGTCGAGGCGCCGCTGCCGCCGCCGCTGCCGCCGGTCGCGGACCCCGTCGTCCCCGCCGGCCCGGCACCGGTGGTGCCCGGCGCGGTGATTCCGGGTACGCCGCAGCCGATCCCGGCAGGCACCCCGGCCGGTCAGAACCCGACCCCGTTCGTCGGGCAGCCGCCGTTCAACCCGCCCTCGTTCAACCCCGTCAACGGGTCCATGGTCGGTGTGGCCAAGCCCATCTACATCAACTTCCCGCGGCCCATCGCCAACAAGCAGATGGCCCAGGACGCCGTACACATCTCGTCGAACCCGCCGGTGGCGGGCATGTTCTATTGGGTCACCGACACCCAGCTGCGGTGGCGCCCCATCGCCTTCTGGCCGGCCAACACCGTCGTCAACATCGACGCCGCGGGCACGAAGTCCAGCTTCCGCACCGGTGACTCGCTGGTCGCCACCGCGGACAACGCCACGCACCAGATGACCATCAGCCGCAACGGCGTGGTCGAGAAGACCTTCCCGATGTCCATGGGCAAGTCCGGCGACGAGACCAAGAATGGCACCTACTACGTGCTGGAGAAGTTCCCGACCGTGGTCATGGACTCGTCCACCTACGGCGTGCCGGTCGACTCACCGCAGGGCTACAAGGTGAACGTGCAGAACGCCGTGCGGATCGACAACAGCGGCGCCTTCGTGCACAGCGCGCCGTGGTCGGTGGCCGACCAGGGCAAGCGCAACGTCAGCCACGGCTGTATCAACCTGGCGCCCGACAATGCCAAGTGGTTCTACGACCAGTTCGGCAGCGGCGACCCGATCGTCGTGAAGAACTCGGTCGGCCTGTACAACCAGTCCGACGGCGCCGACGACTGGCAGTGGGGCATGCCGACCCCCGGCGCCGCCACCTCGGGGTCGACGAGCTCGGGGTCGACGAGCTCGGCGGGGTCCGGCACTCGGTAGTTCTCTCGCGAACGGACGCAAAACTGCCCCTCTTCAACGGAAGAGGGGCAGTTTTGTTCGGGCGACTCCCGATGGATCTGTGATCTGGCGGCACGCGCGCGACGCAGACGGGCTAGTTCCAGATGCGCACGCGCTCAGCAGGTTCCAAATACAGCTCGTCGGACGCTGTGACGTCGAACGCCTCGTAGAACGAGTCGATGTTCCGGATCACGCCGTTGCAGCGGAACTCGGGTGGCGAGTGCGGGTCGACGGCCAGCCGCCGAATGGCTTCGGCGTCACGGGATTTGGTGCGCCACACTTGTGCCCAGCCGAAGTAGACGCGCTGGACGCCGGTCAGCCCGTCGATCACCGGGGCGTCCTTGCCGCCCAGTGACAACTCATAGGCCAACAGTGCGATGGACAGCCCGCCCAGGTCGCCGATGTTCTCGCCGACCGTGAACGCGCCGTTCACGTGGTGGCTCGAGTCCAGTGCGCGGGGCGTGAAAGCTCCGTACTGCTCGATCAATGCCTTTGTGCGCAGACCGAATTCGGCGCGGTCCGCGTCGGTCCACCAGTCGACCAGGTTGCCGTCGCCGTCGTACTTGGCGCCCTGGTCGTCGAAACCGTGCCCGATCTCGTGCCCGATCACCGCACCGATGCCGCCGTAGTTGGCGGCGTCGTCGGCCTCGGCGTCGAAGAACGGCGGCTGCAGAATGGCGGCGGGGAAGACGATCTCGTTCATGCCCGGGTTGTAGTAGGCGTTCACCGTCTGCGGCGTCATGAACCACTCGTCGCGGTCGACCTCGCTGCCCAGCTTGGCCAGTTCCCGATCGTGCTCGACGGCCTGGCCGCGCAGGTAGTTGCCGTACAGGTCGCCCGCGTCGATCACCAGCGCCGAATAGTCGCGCCAGCGGGCCGGATACCCGATCTTCGGGGTGAACTTGTCCAGCTTGGCCAGCGCCCGCTGCCGGGTTTCGGGCGTCATCCACTCCAGGTTGGTGATGCTCACCCGGTAGGCCTCGCGCAGGTTGGCCACCAGCTCATCCATCCGCGCCTTGTGGGCGGGCGGGAAATGCCGGTCCACGTACAGCTTTCCGACGGCGTCGCCCATCAGGCCCTCGACCAGGCCCACGCCGCGCTTCCAGCGGTCCCGGATTTCCTCGGTGCCGGACAGGAGCCGGCCGTAGAACTCGAAGTTCTCCGCGATCAGTTCGTCGGTCATGATCGAGGCGCGGCCGCTGATCAGGCGCCAGCTCAGCCAGGCCTTCCAGTCCTCGAGCGGCTCGGAAGCCCACAGTGCCGCGAACGCGACCAGGAAGTCCGGTTGCCGCACCACGACTTCCGCGACTACGTCGGCCGACGAGCCGACCGCTGACAGCCAGCCCGCCCAGTCGAAACCGGGTGCCTCGTCGGCCAGATCGCTGAACCGGCGCAGGTTGTAACTCAGGTCCGCGTCGCGGCGCTTCACCACATCCCAGTGCGCCGCAGCCAGTTTGGTCTCCAGCGCGACGATGCGGGCGGCGGTCTCGGACTGGTCGCCCCCGAACACCAGGCCCAGCATCCGGGCGATGTGCTGCGGGTAGGCGGCGAGCACCGCGGCGTGCGCCGGCTCGCGGTAGTAGGACTCGTCGGGCAGGCCCAGGCCGGACTGCGTGAAGTGCAGCAGGTACCGCGTCGAGTCCTTGGAATCGGTGTCGACGTACGCGCCGGCGCCACCGCCGACGCCGGTGCGCTGTAGCCCGCCCAGCACGGCGGCCAGTGCTTCAGGGGTTGCGGCGTCGGCGACGAGACCCAGCTCCGCCAGCAGCGGCGCCAGGCCGACGGTGGCCACCCGTTCGGTGTCCATGAAGCTCGCGTACAGGTCGCCGATGCGCTGAGCATCGGTATTCGGGGCGCCGGCCGCGGTTGTGATCAGGTCACGCACCTGTTCCTCGGCGCGGTCGGCCAGCAGCCGGAAGGCGCCGTCGGTGGCCCGGTCGGCCGGGATGTCGTAGTTGGTGAGCCAGCGGCCGTTGACATGACCGAACAGGTCATCCTGCGGGCGGGCCTCGGCGTCGAGGTAGCTCAGGTCGATACCTGATCGGGGAGAGGTAGCTTCGAGAGTCACCTCGCCATCCTGCCATCGCCGCTGCAGTGCCGGAGGGCGCTGCGGGTAGCCTCACGCCCATGCCCGACGAGCGCAGCGAAGACTCCGCCGAAAAAGCCACGGCGAAAGACGCCGCCACCGCCGGCGCTGCCGCGGATGCCGAGCCTGACGCCAAGCCCGCCAACGCCGCGGCACCCAGCGATCAGGTTGATCGAATCTTCAGTCCCTACGGCATCGCCTCGGCGGCACTGGGCGTCGTCGCGGCGGTTGCGGTCGTCGTGGCGTCCTGGGTCTGGCTGGGCCACCGCGCCAACGACGCGGAGCGTGCGCATGAAGCGCAGGCGATGAAGGCCGCCGCCGAGTGGGCCGGCCTGCTGATCAACATGACCAAGGACAACGTCACGGTCAACGTGCCGAAGCTGCACGAGGGCACGGTCGGTCAGCTGAACGCTGATTTCGATGCCACGGTCGCGCCCTTCACCCAGCTGGTTCAGAAGCTGCAGAGCCAGACCAGCGGGCAGATCGAGTCCGTCGCGCTGGAGACGCTGCATCACACACCGCCGGAGGAGCAGGGCAAACCGCCGGTCCAGCCGGAGCTGGCGGCCATCTCCTCGGACACGACGACGGTGCTGGTCATCGCGACGTCCGTGAGCCAGAACGCCGGCGCCAAGCCGCAGACCGTGCGCTGGCGGCTGCGCCTCGGGGTGTCTGACGTCGGCGGCAAGATGCTGATCTCGCGATTGGAGTCGCTGCGATGAGGAACGCGTGGCGCGTCCTGGTCTTTGACATCCTGGCGCCGCTCGCGGTGCTGGCGAGCCTGGTCTACATCGGGCTCGCCCTGGATCGGCCGCTGTGGTGGGTCGTGGTGGGCACCATTCTCGGGCTGCTGGTGCTGCAGGCGTCGGTGGTGAACTTCGTGCTGTTCCGCCGAGACGGCGTCACCATGGGCACCGACGACGACGCGCCCAGGCTGCGGTTCGCGGTCGTCGGCCTGACTACGGTCGCCGTGGCCGCGGCCGCGATCGTGGGCTACACCAAGTGGACGGTGCCGGACCGCACCACCGACCACGACATGTCCACCGTGGTCGGCATCGCCAGCAGCGTCGCGGAGGCGTCGGCGACGTTCACCCCCGGTGCCCCGAACGTCTCGATCGACCGGGCTACATCGCTGATGGCGCCGCAGCGCGCGGAGGCCTACCGCAACGAGTTCAATGCGGTCGCCAAGGACCTCACCAGCCGTGGGGTGGCCGGGCAGGCCAGCACCATCTCGGCCGGCATCGAGACCATCGGCCCGAACTTCGCCAGTGTCGCGGTGGTCATGCGCGCCACCCAGGACATCCCCAACAAGCCTCAGCAGGCAACGGTACTGGGCCTGCGGGTCACGCTGACCAAGCAGGACGGCCGCTGGCTGGTCATGGACGTGACCCCACTCGCGTCGCGTTAGGGCGCTTGCTCAGGAGCGAGCGGAACGCATCCGGGCGAACCGGTCCGAGAGCCGCCGCATGCGCACCAGTAGCGCGGCCGACGGGCTGGCGGTACCGGCCACGTAGGTCGAAAGTTCTTGGGTGCCAACCCCGATGCGGGACGCGAACTCGGTCTCGCTGAGGCCGGAGCGCTCCATCAACAGCCGGATCTGCCGGGCCACCTCGGCGCATTCGTTGGCCTCGAGTTGGGTGCGGGTGCGGGCCAGGACCTCGGACAGCGCCTTGGAGATGCCGTACGGATTGGTGGTCGCGAGAATCTCCTCAACCTGACGGGCCGTGCGACCGAAGGGGTCCCGCTTGATGGCCACGACGATGCGCTGCCACACCGTCAGGTCGTCGTTCTCCAACGCGGCGCGGATGGCTGACGTCGACCAGAACTCGACGGGCTTCTCGCCGGGGGCCTGCGCCGGGAACGCGACGGTGGGTGCCCCGTTGCTGCCGGCTGCGGTGGCGTCACCGGAATCGTCGGCACCAGAAGGGGTGTCCCTCACTTCGGATGTCAACGTCACCTCGCCTCCTCCAACATGGCCACCGCCACCGCCAAACAACGCTGCTTGACGTCGGGCCAATCTGCCGTTTCCTGGTCGTCGAACGGGTGCGGGTCGGCCAACCTGCGGACCAACTGGGTGGCCACCCACTGGTTCTTCGACCGTTCCCCACAGTAATACCCGTCAATGCCGGCGAGAACCGCGGCCGCAGTCCGGATGTCCATGCAGGACACCAGGTCGGCGAAGTCGGCGTAGTCCTGGACGCTATTGCGGGACATGATCAGGTAGCCCTTGAGTCGCAGCGTTTCGGCGCCGGTCGGGATTTCCAGCCGGTCGCCGGTGGGCAGCAGCACCGTCGTGGTTTCCACCGGGCCGCGGCGCTCGATGGCCGGGCCGTCGGTCTCGCTGAGCGACAGGGCGTCGAGGGCAACCGACAGCCGCCCGCCCCACATGGTGACCGGGTGTACGTCGGGGTTGTCCGACGCGGACCGGGACTGGCCGAGCGTGCCCCGGCGCAGCAGCGCCAGTCCGCCGCGCGAGAGGTCTGTGCGCGTCGGTGCCGCCGCGATGCGGCGGGGCACGGCGCGTGGCAGGTACTGCTGCTCGTCGGTGTCGCTGCCGCCGCACCCGCTGAACGCCAGCGGGTCGGAGACCGTAACAGTCTGTGCTGCAAGGCTTTTGAGCTTGGCCGCGGACTTGACGACGCTGCGCAGTTCGGCGCCCGAGGGGCCCAGCGCGGAGATGTCGTCGGGGATGATGACCAGGCTGCCGGTGTCGGTGGTGGGCAGCGGCTTTTCGAAATCCACCGACGGCAGCAGGCGGTCCAGCCACGTGGGCAGCCACCAGTTCCACTGGTCGAACATCGCCATCAGCGCGGGCACCAGGACCAGCCGCACCACTGTCGCGTCGACCGCGATGGCCACGGCGCACGCCACACCCATCTGGGCCACCAGCGGCATGCCGGCGAACGCGAACCCGATGAACACGGCGATCATGATCAGCGCGGCGCTGGTGATGGTGCGGGCACTGGTGCTGACACCGTAGGCGACGGCGTCGCGGGTGTTGCCGGTCTGCAGGAAGCGTTCCCGGATGCGCGTCAGCAGGAAGATCTCGTAGTCCATGGACAGGCCGAACGTCATCGCCAGCACCAGGGGTGGAATGGTGCTGTCCAGCGATTCCAGGGGCTTGAACCCGAGCGCCTGGAACCAGCCCCACTCGAAGACGATCACCAGGCTGCCGTAGGCCGCGGCGACCGAAAGCACCGTCATCAGGACGCCCTTGATCGCCAGCACGATCGAGCGGATCGAGATCAGCAGCATCACGAACGCGATCAGCGAGACGAAGACGAACACCAGGATCTCGGTGTCGGCAACGCGGTGGTCGAAGTCCATGATCAGCGCCGTCGGCCCACCCACGGCGATCGCGACGTTCGGGCCCGCGACGCTCGGCAGGTGTTGTCGCAGCCAGGTGATGGAGTCGCGCGCGACGAGGTCCTCGGGGTCGACCGAGAGGACGATCGAGAACAGCGCGCTGCGGTTGTCGTTGCTGAACACCGGCGGGGCCACCTGGGACACGTCCCGCGCCTTCGTCATCGTCTGGTGCAGCGCGTCGAGCGTCGCGGTGTTCTGTGGGTCGGACGCCGTCGGCTCGGGGAACGTCACCAGCACCCGGATCGGTCCGAGTGCGCCGGGGCCCAGTGCCTCCGCGGCGGCGGCCACGCCGGCCCGGATTTCGTGGGACGGCTGGAACTGACGCAACATGCTGTTGCCCAGCTGCATGCCGAACGACGGCGCCGCCAGGGCGATGAGGAAGACGGCGGCCAGCAGCGCCGACAGCCACGGGCGCCGCATGGTGCGTTCGGTCCATTGCGTCCAGAACGGGGACTGCGTGGCGTCGGGGCGGCGCGTGACATGCAGCCACGACGAGCGTTTGGCGACGCGCTTGCCGAACGTGGCCAGCACTGCCGGGATCAGGGTGGTCGAGGTCAGGACCGCGACGGCGACGGCCAGGATGGCGCCGGTGGCCATGGACGACAGCACCGGCGTGCCGATCAGGTAGATGCCGGTGATCGAGGCGATCACCGTCAGCCCGGACAGCAGCACCGCCAGACCCGAGGTTGCCATCGACGCGTCGACGGCCTGCTCCGGGTCGCGGCCGGCGCGCAGTTCCTCGCGGAAGCGCATGAGGATGAACAGCGAATAGTCGACGGCCAGCGCGATGCCGAACATCGAGAGCGTCGTCGTCACGAAGACGCTCATCGTGACCCAGATGGACAGGAGGTAGACCACCCCCATCGTCACGATCACCGTGCAGGCGCCAAGCAGCATCGGCATGGCCGCGGCGGCGAGCGACCCGAACACCGCCAGCAGCACGATCAGGACGATCGGCAGGTTCCACTTCTCGGCTTCGGCGACGTCGTGCTTGGTGGTCTCGCTGGCGGCCGCACCGAGTGCACCCTGACCGATGACGTACAGCCGGACCTTGCCGTCCGCCGTCTGGCCGGCTTTGCCGCCTTCGATGCCGACGGCTGTCCGCAGCTTCTTGGCGATGTCGACGGCGCCGCTGTTCTTGAAGTCGAGTCGCAGCGTCACGACGTAGGGTTTGCCGGCCTGCGGCTCGGCCTGCGTGGGGTCTGGCACGACCTTGACGTTGGAGACGCCCGCCGCGATGCGTTTCAGGTGGTCGACCGCTGCGGTCATGTCTTCTTGCGACGCGTTGGCGTTCGGGGCCGCGACCAAGGCCAGCGGTGAGGCGCCCTCGTCGGGGAAGTGGTCCTCGAGCGCGTGCTGGACGTGCAGGGACTGGGAGCCGGCGACGTCGAACCCGCCGCCGCTGAGGTTGCTGGACTGGGTCGCCGCGAGATACAGGGACGGCACCATGAGCAGCAGCCAGGTGGCGAAAACCGCCCAGCGCCAACGCCGAAGCAGAGCGCTCAGCCGCATCATCAACTGCTGGATGGCGAACCCTCTTCCTGCGGTCGTCCCGGTTGCCACCGGAGTCTTTGTGATCGGCGTTGCGTGCCGCCGACCCTACCCCAGTATGGGGTAAGGTGACCGGCCCGCGAGCGCGGTTGGGGCGCCAGGGGCGGAACCTTGATCCAACTGCAACCGGGCGGCTGCCGAGGTATCCAGCAACCCCGTCGGCGGCGGTTGGCGGGTTTGCCGGGTGGCGGTAACTGATCGTTGACCTGGATGTTTGCTGTGTGGATTGGGCGCAGGCCCGGCGGCGATGGCAAGATGGCAAGAGCCGAATCCCGGATGAGGTCCGGCACGTCGATCCGCGCCACCCCGGGAAATCAGTGTTTGCCGAGTGTTTACGCGGCCGTCGCTGGCCCGTAAACCGTGAGGAGTTGTGCCCATGAAGACGACCATCGTGACGGCCCGCCGCGGGCTTGCCGGGGTATTCGCTGTAACCGCGCTCGGCGGTGTCGTGGTGACGTCGTTCGGCGCCCCGTCGGCGGGTGCGGGCCAGGATCCGTGCGCGGCCAGCCAGGTCGCCAAGACCATCGGCATGGTGGCCACGTCGACCGGCACGTATCTGGACGCGCACCCGACGGCGAACCAGACCTTGACGACCATCTCGCAGCAGCAGCCCGGACCGCAGTCCTTGGCGGCGCTCAAGACGTACTTCGACGCCAACCCGCAGGAGGGTGCCGCGCTGCAGAACCTCCAGGCGCCACTGGTGACGCTGTCCTCGCAGTGCAAGCTGCCGTTGACGCTGCCGCAGCTGATGGGGCTGATGCAGTCGGCACAGCAGGGCGGCGGTCTGCCGGCCGCGGTGCCCGCGATGCCGAGCGTGCCCGGCAGCGTGCCGTTCACGCCCACCCTCCCTGGCGTTACGACGGCGACGGGGTCCATTCCGGCGGCGCAGGCCGTCGCGGCGACGCAACCCGCCGCTCGCTGAGCAACGCCAGGCGTGGTGCCGGCTCTTCTGCTTATCTTTGAGGGGCCGGTAGCCCCGTCGGGGTCCTCCCACCGGAATTCTCGACGAAGGGGTTTGACCACATGATGCTCACAGCTCTGGCCGGGCGACGTGTTGTTGCCGGCTTCATCGGCGCCGGCGTGGTCGCCGGCGGCATGCTGTTCGGTGCTGTCCCGTCGGCCCTCGCCGACGACGCGCCGCCCAACTGCACTGCCGCGGACCTGGCCGGTGTCAGAGCGGGCGTCGACGCGTCGACCTCTGCCTACCTGTTCACTCACCCGGATGTGAACGACTTCTTCAGCAGCCTCCGGGGGCTGTCGAAGGATCAGGCGCACGCCAAGGTCAAGCAGTACCTGGCTGCGAACCCGCAGACCAAGGCCGAGCTACAGGGCATCCGGCAGCCGCTGAAGGACATCCGCGACCGCTGCGGCATCCGTCAGTGATTTGTGCACGAAAATCCGCGGTTGGCGCGGATTCTCGTGCACAAATCACTTAAAGAATCGAACTGCGCCGCGCCAGCCCAGCAGCAGGATGGCCGTGACGGTCGACGCGACGATCACGAAGCTGACGGCAACACCCTGAGCCGACGCCTTGCGCAGCAGCATGCCGATCACGACGGTGCTGACCCAGACCGCCAATCCGGTCGGGTTCAGTGCCGTCGGGCGGCGCCAGCCCCGCGACAGGGCCCAGCCCGCCACGGTTCCGGTCAGGAACGGCCAGCTCGTGTGCGCCACTCCGGCCAGCGTGATGCCCTCGGCGTGACTGCGCCGACCGATGGCGCAGAAGATCACCACGCAGACCACGTCTGCGAGGAAAGCCAGTGCGGCGCGGCGGTTTCCGGTGGCCTGCTCAGTTGTCATAGGTCATCACGTCCAGATTCAGTGGGCTGACATTGTTTTCGTCGCTGGCGGTGAAGCCGGGCTGTAGCTGTGCGGGCCGGCCGGCTTCGAGCGCTTCACCGGCCGCCATACTGTCCACGCGTGCCGTGAGTCGGAACGAGCGGAAGACGAACGGCAGGCCGTCGGAGCGCAGCGGGTCTGCTGTGCTCATCACGTGAAAATGTAGATGTGGGCCGGTCGAATTGCCGGTATTGCCAACGTGTCCGAGCACCTGCCCGGCGTTCAGCTGGTCGCCTGGCTTGACCGTGACGCTACCGGTCTGTAGGTGCGCGTAGAACGCGAAGTTCCCGTTTCCGATGTCCTGCACGACATGATTGCCGCCGTATTGCGCGAGCGTGAGTCCGGTCGGGTTCTGACCGGGCACCTGTTCCGGCAGTCCGTCGAGGACCGCCACGACGGGGCCGGCAGCCACGGCGTGCACGTCGGCCCCGAAGTAGGCGTAACTGGTGTTCTTCGCGCCGTCGCCGGTGAACAGCCGCCCGTCGGGCTGCAGCTGCTCGTAGTCGATGGCGAATCGTTCTGCGCCCCAGAGCTTTCCGTCAATGGGGTTGAGGGCCATCCGATGTGGCGTCATGTCGCAGCAGCTGTTGCCGTCGAGCCAGCCGGCGCCACGCAGTGGCGGTTCGATGACAGCGGGTTTGTGGTCGGACACCGGCACCGGCGCGACGTTCTCGGTGACCACCGGCGGCACGAGCGGCGGCATCGGTTTCGGCACCTTGACCACCACGCGGTGTGAAAGCTGTTGGGGTACAGGGCTTCCCGCGGGAAGACTGACATCCAGCCAGACGGTGGCGCGTTGGCCCGGGCCGAGATTGTTCGTGCTGATCCGGGTGCCCATGGTCCGGGTCCAGTAGGCCAGCCCTGCGCCGGACAGTTGCAGCAGCGGGCCGGCCGGACCCATGACCGATACCGAATCCACCGTCACCGGCTCGGGCGAGGAATTGGTCAGCAGCAGTTCGTACGCCAGGTGGACACGGCCGTCGGTGGCCGGAACCGCGATGGGCGCGGCGACGACGTCGGCCAGGACCGGGGTCACGATCGGCGCGGTGGACTCGGTGGAACTGGTTGGTGGAGAGGATGTTTCAGCCGATTTCGGTGCCGGCGTGCACGACGTCAGGGTGGCGGCGAGCACGAGCGCCGTCGCCAGCCGACTAGCCGGTGTCATGCGGCGTCTCGGGGGCGTCGGGTACCGAACCCCGGAAGTCCGGACCGCCGGAAGCGGTATCGGTGGTGTCGGGGTCGAAGTCCTTCTCGGTGCGGAACAGGATGAAGAACACCACCCAGCCGATCGCCGAGATGAAGATCCAGCTGACCAAGCGATAGATCAGCATGGTCGAGATCGCGGCCGCGAGTGTCATGCCGCTGGACACCAGGCCGGGCACCAGCACCGCCTCGACGACCAGCAGCCCGCCCGGCATCAGCGGAATCGCTCCGACCGCGCGGGCGGCGGCATACGCGACGGTCAGACCCGCCAGCGACGGATGGCCGCCCGTGGCGTAGGCCGCGCAGGCCAGGCACGCGACGTCGGCGACCCAGTTGAACAGCGACCAGCTGAACGCGACCGTCAGCGTCCGGCGGCTCAGACTCACCGATTCCAGCTGCGCCAGGGTGCGGCGCCAGCCGTCCAGTCCGGTGTCGGCCGGCTTGCCACGCAACGAGTTGAACCAGGACAGCAGCCGGACCCCGATGCCGTCGATCTGCTGCGGGTTGGCCGCGACGGTTTGCGCCAGCACCAGCAGTGCCAGGAAACCGCCGATGGTGAAGATCAGCGACAGGGGGTTCTTGCTCGCGCCGAGCAGGACCGCGCCACCCAGCCCCAGGAGGGCCAGCCCAACCACCTGCAGCGCCCCGGACATCACCAGCTGCCATGACGCCACCAACGGCGAGGCGCCCCACAGCCGCTGCTGGCGGTACACGAAGGTGGCCGAGAGCACCGGGCCACCGGGCAGCGTGGTGGACAGTGCGTTGCCGGCGTAGAACGCTGCTTCGGACCGCCACTGCTTGACCTGGACGCCGGCCGACCGGAGCAGGGTGCGCTGGATCTGCGCGAAGCTGTGCATGGAGGCCAGCGCCGCGACGGCCGCCGCGGCGACCCACCACCACGTCGCCGACAGCAGGCTGAGCCACGCCTTGGCCAGCTGCTCCCACACCATCACGACCTCGATGGTCAGCACGGCGACGGCGATGCCGATCAGAACCCAGCGCAGCCACCAGTACTTGCCGCGCACCCGAACCGGCCGCGGGCGGGCCGCACCGCGCCGGCAAGCCATCCACGGGCCGCGGCGGCGGGCCGTCATTGGGCCTGGCGCAGCCTCGTTCGACATCCACGTAGCGTATCCGGCGTGTCGTGGGCGGCGCGCCGTGTGCGGTAGGCAGTGCCAACGATCCCGCGGTGTCATCGCACGGCGCTACGCTGGCGCCCATGTCGCATGCCCACGAAGCGGTCGATCCGGTGGTACGCAAGGCCGCAGCCTGGTCATGGCGATTGTTGGCGATCTTCGGTGCAGTGCTCGCCGCGTTGTGGGTGGTCACCAAGCTCGAAGTCATCGTGGTGCCGGTGCTGCTGGCGACCCTGGCCACGGCGTTCCTGTTGCCCGCCGTCGATATGTTGGCCCGGCGCGGACTCCCGCGCGGTGCGGCCGTCGCGGTGATGCTGCTCAGCTCCATCGTGGTGATGGGCGGCATCCTGACGTTCGTCGTCTCCCAGTTCATCGACGGGGCTCCGGCGCTCGTGGACCAGGTCGCCAGAAGCATCGACGGCGCGCGCAAATGGTTGACCGAAGGCCCGATCCTGCATCTGAGCAGCGACCAGATCAACAGCGTCGGCCAAACCGCCATCGACGCCCTGAAGAACAATCAGTCCAGGCTGACCAGCGGGGTGTTCTCCACTGCCGGCGCGCTGACCGAGATCATCACCGGCCTGCTGCTCACTCTCTTCACCCTGATCTTCCTGCTGCACGGCGGGCGCGACATCTACGCCTTCGTTACCAAGATCGTCCCGGCCTCGGTCCGGGACCGCGTGCGGGACGCCGGCCGGGCGGGGTTCGGCTCCCTGATCGGGTACGTCCGCGCGACGTTCGTGGTGGCGATGGTCGACGCCGTCGGCATCGGCACCGGGCTGGCGATCATGGGCGTGCCGCTGGCGCTCCCGCTGGCATCACTGGTGTTCCTGGGCGCGTTCGTGCCGCTGGTCGGTGCCGTGCTGACCGGTTTCGTGGCCGTGGTGGTGGCCCTGATCGCCAAAGGCTGGATCTACGCACTGATCGCGCTCGGCCTGATCATCGCGGTGCAACAACTGGAAGCCCATGTGCTGCAACCGATCGTGATGGGCCGCGCGGTGTCCGTCCACCCGCTCGCCGTCGTGCTGGCCATCGCCGGCGGCGGCGTCACCGCCGGCATCATCGGCGCGCTGATCGCGGTACCCATCGTCGCGTTCCTCAACAGCGCCATCCGGGTGCTGATCGCCACCGATCCGGAGGCGACAGAGGCCGAGCAACTGGTCAAAGCCGGTTCTGTCGCCGCCGCGGCGGTGTCGCCGGGGGGACTGCCGCCTGCTACAGACGGCCCTCCCGGCGCAGCAGATCCTGAGCGCTGACCCCGCCGCCGGTACCGCGACGCTGGGTCTGCTCGGTGTCGATCTTCTCGGTGGCATCCGGCGCATCGGCCGGCTGGGCGCGGAACGCCGTGGTCGGCTCGTTGCCCTCGCCCGGCGCGTCTGACGGGGTCTGAATCTGCGGCCCGGAGGCGCTGATGTTGCCCCGCAGCTGCCCGAGCCACGACTCGATCTCCCGGTTACCGGTGTCGTCCTGGCCTGTGTCGGCCGGCCGGGCGACACCGCCCGGCGCACGGAACGCGGTGGTGGCGGGGTCGGCCTGACGGAACGCGGTGGTTGCCGCGTCGCCGACGGCGGTGGCGGGCGGCGTCGGGTCCCCGTTCTGCGGGGTGACGGCGCGAGTCACGTTCGACACCACGTTGCGGAAGGCGCCCTTGGCGGCGCTGAATCGCGTGGTCGCCGGCTCAGCGGACGGAGCCGACGGCGCGGGCGGGGCCTGCGGAGCCGGTGGTTGCGGGGGAGCGCTCGGCATCCGGTTGGTCGGAGCCTGGCTCGGCGGCTGTGGCTGACCGGGGACGATCCGGGTCGGAACGGCGCGCTGGCCGGCGGCCGGATGCGTCGGATCGTGCGGCGGACGGACCGGGGCACCCGAACCGACGAGGGCGCGCGGGTCTTCGGGGTCGCGGACCGCGGGACGCTTGCGCTCGTCGGGCAGCTCGGTCTCGCCGAGGCCCAGCTTCTGCTGGATGCGCTTCATCCACAGCGGCGCCCACCAGCAGTCGTCGCCGAGCAGCTTCATGACGGCCGGCACCAGGAACATCCGGATGACGGTGGCGTCCAGGAGCAGTGCGATCAGCAGGCCGAAGGCGAGGTACTTCATCACGACGAGGTCGGAGAACGCGAACGCGGCGACGACGACGGCCAGCACCAGTGCGGCACCGGTGATCAGTCGACCTGTGGTCGCGGTACCGATCCGGATGGCCTCGGCGGTGGACATACCGCGTTCGCGGGCCTCCACCATGCGGGACACCAGGAAGACCTCGTAGTCGGTGGACAGACCCCAGATCACCGCGATGATCAGACCGATCATCGGCGCCAACAGGGGCTGTGGCGTGTAGTTCAGCAACCCGGAACCGTGTCCGGCATCGACGAACATCCAGGTCAGGATGCCCATGGTCGAGCCCAGCGTCAGGGCGCTCATCAATGCGGCCTTGATGGGCAGCACCAGCGAACCGAACGCCAGGAACATCAGGATCGTGGTGGTCACCACCAGGAGCACCGACATCAGCGGCAGCTTCTCGAACAGCGTGCTGATGCTGTCCTGTGCCAGTGCCGGGGTGCCACCGACCATCACCGTCAGGCCGTGCGGTGCTTGCAGCGCACGAAGCTCGTTGAGCTTCTGGTCCACGTCATTGGAGTTGACCAGCGCGTTTTGCAGAACGCGTACGGAGGGGTCGGCGGTCTTACCGTCCCGTTCTGACCACATTTTGGACTTGTCGTTCTCGGGCGTGACGAATCCGCTGATCGTTGCGGCGTTCGCCTTGACCTGCGCGATCTGCTGATCGGTGACGGGCTGGCCGTTGTCACTCTTGATCACCAGGGTCAGTGGGTCGGTGCGGAAGCCGGGGAAGGTCTTGTCGAACTCTTCCTGAGCCATGCGCACGGCATTGTCCGGCGGCAGGTACTTCTCGCTGAGGCCGCCGAGCGCCAGCTGGCCGATCGGGATCACCAGCAGGATCATCGCGACGACGATCGGCATGGCGAAGGCCAGCGGTCGCTTCATCACGACGTTGACGAGCCGGCCCCAGAAGCCCTTCTCGACCTCTTCACGGGTCTTGGTCTTCTGGGTCTTCTCGGCGAACCAGTCGATGATCTTGCGCGAGAACGGCCAATTGGCCAGGAACGGCACCTTCAACAGGGTGCGCACGCCCAAGGCGTCGACGTTCGGGCCCAGGATGCCCAGTACCGCCGGCAGCACGGTGTTCGACAGGAACGCGGCCAACAGCACCGACGCGATGATCGCGTAGGTGATGGACCGCAGGAAACCGAGTGGGATCAACAGCAGCGGGAGCGACGACGCGACGATGATCACGGCGGAGAACGCCACAGTGCGGCCCGAGGTCATGACGGATCTTCGAACCGCGGCCTCGACGTCGTAGCCGTCGGCCAGTTCTTCTCGGAACCGGCTCACGATGAACAGGCCGTAGTCGATGGCGATACCGAAGCCCATCATCGTCACGACGGGTTGCGCGAAGAAGTGCACGGGCCCGAATTCCGCGGTGAGACGCAGGATGCCGAGCGCGCCGCCGATGGTCAGACCGCCGATGATGGCCGGCAGGGCGGCTGCGATGGCACCGCCGAACACGAAGAAGAGGACGACGGCGACCAGCGGCACGATGGCGAACTCGGCGCGCTTCTGGTCGGTACCGATCGTGCCGGTCAGTTCGCTGGCCAGCGGTTCCATGCCGGCCAGCTTGATGTTTCCGCCGTTGACCTTGCGCAGGTCAGGCGCGACCGCCTGGTAGTTCTTCAGAATCGAGTCATCGTCGTCACCGGCGATCGGGATGGTGACGAAGGTGTGCTTGAGGTCGGCGGTCTTCATCGCCTGGACTTTGGCGCCGACCGGTGTGGTCGGGTCGACGTTCGGTGCCTTCAACCAACCGACCCACTGCAGGACCTTGTCCTTGTGGTCGCTGACGAAGGAGTCGAGCTCGCCGGCGACCTTCTTCTGCCAGGCCGGGTCGGTGACCTTGCCGTCGTTGGGTGGGGTCAGGATGGCCACCACCAGGCTGTTGCGGTCACGGCCGTACGCCTTGTCGGCCAGCACCGAGGCCTGCACCGACTGGCTTTCCTCGTTGTAATAGCCACTTTGTGTGACATGCTCGCCCAGGCTGGACCCGTATACGGCGCCACCTAGGCACAGTGCGACCATGACTCCGATCACTATGTATCGGAATCGGTACACCGTTCGACCCCACCAGGCGAACACGTCAGCTCCTCACGATTATCTGCATAAAGTCCTGCATAAGTTGTTTGCCATTTTTGGCCGGCGCACACGTCATCTGTAGTTTTTTCCTAAACGCGCGAGCTCAGCAGCGCGGACAACGGCCGGAAGGGCTGCAGCCACGCGCCCTGATCAGGCAGCGAATCCAGGCCGATTCGCGGCAGCGGCTCCCGGAAGACACCAGGGATGTCTTCCAGGTCGACGAAGTCCAAGGTATCCGACGCTAACGCCCAACTGGCATGTTCGCGAAATCCGACCACGGTCGCGGGAGTGCCGTCGTGGGCGATGTCTTCCAGCGGTTGACGGAACGCCTGGCCGTCGGCCGAGGCCACATAGATGCCGGCCAGACCCTCGCTGCGGCGCAGCGCGATGTGCGCCAGCATGTCGCTGTCGACGTCGCTGCCCTCGTCCAGTTTGGGCTTGGCGAACACCGCGAAACCGACGTTGCGCAGTGCCTCGACCCACGGCCGCACGACATCGGCGCTACCAGGGGCGATGTTGGTGAAGACGGTCGCTTCGGGTTCCAGGGACACCGGCGCCTGGTCGGGCCGCCGACTGGCCGCGATCTCGCCGGTACGGGCCAGCAGCCAGCGGCCCAGCGCGTCGAATCGCGGCCGGTGCGCGGCCGTCGGACGGCCGCCGAGGATCGACCCGAGGCCCATGTCCAGGTTCGGCGCGTCCCAGACGAGCAGCACGCGGTGCGGCCGCGGACCCGGCGGCGGGGCCGCCGGGTAGGGCTTGGCCTGTGGGATGGCCTGCGGCACGGCCTGTGGAAAGGCCTCAGTGGTGGTGGTCACCTACAGCCTTTCCCAGATGAGCTCGGTGATGGGGCTGCCCATCCGCATGCCCCGCGCCTCGTATTTGGTGGTGGGCCGCCGCACCGAGATCGGCAGGTCGGCGTCGACTGACGTGCGGCGCAGCGTCGGCTCGGCGTCGCCCACCTCGGCGATCTGCACCGCGTAGTCCGCATGGTCGGTGGCCGCGTGCAGGATGCCGCCGGGCCTCAGGCGGCTGGAGATCAAGGCCACCGTCTCGGACTGCAGCAGCCGGCGCTTGTGATGGCGGGCCTTGGGCCAGGGATCGGGGAAGAACACGCGCACCGCCGTCAGGGTGCCCGGCGCGATCATGTGTTCCAGTACGTCGACGCCGTCGCCGCGGACGAATCTCACATTGGTCAGGCCCGCCCGGTCGACGCCGCCGAGCAGTTGGGCCATGCCCTTGCGGTACACCTCGACGGCGATGACGTCCAGGTGCGGTTCCTCCTGCGCCATGGCCAGCGTCGAGATGCCGGTGCCGCTGCCGATCTCCACCACGACCGGTGCGGTGCGCCCGAACCAGGCGGCGGTGTCGATCAGCGGGGCGGGTTCGCCGTCTTCGGAGCGGGCGACTTTGCCCAGCTCAGGCCAGCGGCGGTCCCAGGTGCTCTGCTGACCGGTCGACAGTGACGAGCGGCGGGACCGGAAGCTGGTCACTCGACGGTGCTGGTGGGCGGCGGCGGTTTGTGGCGGCGGGGTGGCGGTGGATTCGGCCGCTGCCGCGCTGGCCGACGACGCAGCGTCGTCCTCGCGCTGGGCATACATCCGTCCATCGTCTCTCATCCGGCTGTGAGAGCCCGCATCGTGGTGCAGATTGATACCCAACAGTTGCCTGGAAAACGGCGTCGGTCGCACCCGCGCCGAGGTGCGACGATGGCATCTGGGGGATGGGGTGTCTGGGGAAATTTGGCAGCGGTTCACGGCGGCGCTGGAGGGGTTGGCGGCGGACGTTCCGGCCCTGGCGCGCGTCGTTCCCGGGACAGATAGCGGTGATGCTGCCGGCCGGTATCGGGCGATTCGTGCGGCTCTGGCTGAAATCGCTTTGGCGGCAACAGAATCGGATGACGACCGGGTGTCGCGGTGGTTGACATCCGATACGACGGCGGCCCTGGTCACCGCTGCGGCAACAGCGGCGCTGGAAGCCGACGGCCTCGTCGTCGACCGCGGGATGGACGCCGACGAACATCTGCGACGGGCCGTGCGTTGGCGCCGCTATGGCCGTCGCACCACCGATGACCTGCACCGCAGCTGCGCCGCGGACATCAGCCGCGGCTCTTTGCGGCTGTTCGCACAGTCCGGTTCGGGACGGGTGATGTCCCGCCTGGAACTGCAGCGGGCCCGGCTGGATCTGGTCCGCGACGCCCGCCGGCGATTCGACAGGCTGCGGGCCGACCTGCTTGCCCGCGTGCCGTCCGGCCGCGACGACGCCGGGGGTTTCGAGGCCGAGGTTCGTCGTCGGCTGGCCGGGGTGGCGAGTGACATTCGCGACGAGACCGACGTTGCGGTGGGTGTCTGCAGGCCAGCGGAACGGTGGCCGGTGGCCGACGTCCCCGCGCCGGCGCTGGCCCAGCGGCCGGACGAGATGTGGTTGGGCACCGTACTGGGCGCGGGTTTCGGCCTGGGTGCGGCATTGGGGCTGGCCAGAGTGGCCGCCGGGCTGACCGGGGTGCCCGACGGGATCGGCGGGGCACTGGGATTGGCGCTGGGCCTGACGCTGACCGTGGCAGTCATCGGAGTCCGCGCTCGTCTGCATCGTCGGGCCGTGCTGGAACGGTGGGTCGTCGCGACCGTCACGGCGGCGCGGCAGGCGTGTGAAGAGGAACTGGCTTACCGGTTACTGGAGGCGCAGGCAGGTATGGCGTCGGCACATCACAAAACGAAAAATTGACCGATTTAGGAATTGTGCCGAGTGGACCTACCACGCTACTGACGGGTAACTCGTCTGTTGTGCGCCCTGGATGGTGGTACCAGCGGATTCGCCGACCGGTGATCGATCTTTCTGAATCGTTCTTGTGAGAGATCGGACAGCCGCCCGATTGTCCACTTGTATGTCACTCACGTTAACCTCTAAAGAGGTATAGCTGCGATTTGCGAGCAGGAGAATTTGATGACCTCAGCGACCATTCCCGGTCTCGACGCCGCTCCGACCAATCACGCCGGGCTGCTCGCCTGGGTTCGTGAGGTTGCGGAGCTGACTCAGCCCGACCGGGTCATGTTCGCCGATGGCTCGGCCGAGGAGTACGACCGCCTCGCCGCCCAGCTCGTCGAGGCCGGCACCTTCCAGAAGCTGAACGAGGAGAAGCAGCCGAATTCCTATCTCGCGCTGTCGGATCCGTCGGACGTCGCCCGTGTCGAGTCGCGGACGTTCATCTGCTCGGAGCGCGAAGAGGACGCCGGCCCCACCAACAACTGGATGGCCCCGGCCGAGATGCGGTCCATCATGACCGACCTGTACCGCGGCAGCATGCGCGGGCGCACCATGTGGGTCGTCCCCTTCTGCATGGGCCCGCTGGATGCCGAGGACCCCAAGCTGGGTGTCGAGATCACCGACTCCGAGTACGTCGTCGTGTCGATGCGCACCATGACCCGCATGGGTGCGGCGGCGCTCGAGAAGATCGGCGACGACGGCTTCTTCGTCAAGGCGCTGCACTCCATCGGTGCGCCGCTGGAGCCCGGCCAGCAGGACGTGCCGTGGCCCTGCAACGAGACCAAGTACATCACCCACTTCCCCGAGACCCGCGAGATCATGAGCTACGGCTCGGGCTACGGCGGCAACGCGCTGCTGGGCAAGAAGTGCTACTCGCTGCGCATCGCCTCGGCCATGGCGCACGACGAGGGCTGGCTCGCCGAGCACATGCTGATCCTCAAGCTGATCTCCCCGGAGAACAAGGCGTACTACATCGCCGCGGCGTTCCCGTCGGCCTGCGGTAAGACCAACCTCGCGATGCTGCAGCCCACCATCCCGGGCTGGCGCGCCGAGACCGTCGGTGACGACATCGCCTGGATGCGGTTCGGCAAGGACGGCCGGCTGTACGCCGTCAACCCCGAGTTCGGCTTCTTCGGCGTCGCGCCGGGCACCAACTGGTCGTCGAACCCGAACGCCATGAAGACCATCGCCGCCGGCAACACCGTCTTCACCAACGTCGCCAAGACCGACGATGGTGACGTCTGGTGGGAGGGCCTGGAAGGCGAGCCCGAGCACCTGATCGACTGGAAGGGTCAGGACTGGATCCTGCGGGAGACCGAGACCAAGGCCGCGCACCCGAACTCGCGCTACTGCACCCCGATCTCGCAGTGCCCGTCGGTCGCCCCCGAGTGGGACGACCCGCAGGGTGTGCCGATCTCGGCGATCCTGTTCGGCGGCCGCCGCAAGACCACGGTGCCGCTGGTCACTCAGGCCCGCGACTGGCAGCACGGTGTGTTCATCGGCGCCACCCTGGGCTCCGAGCAGACCGCCGCGGCCGAGGGCAAGGTCGGCACCGTGCGCCGCGACCCGATGGCCATGTTGCCGTTCCTGGGCTACCACGTCGGTGACTACTTCCAGCACTGGATCAACATCGGCAAGAATGCCGACGAGTCCAAGATGCCGAAGATCTTCTTCGTCAACTGGTTCCGCCGCGGCGACGACGGCCGTTTCCTGTGGCCGGGCTTCGGTGAGAACAGCCGCGTGCTGAAGTGGGCCATCGAGCGCATCGAGCACCAGGCCGAGGGTAAGAGCACGCCGATCGGCATCGTCCCCACCGCCGCGGACCTGGACCTCGAGGGCCTGGATGTGAAGGCTGCCGACGTCGACGAGGCGCTGGCCGTCAACGTCGAGGAGTGGCGCAACGAGCTGCCGCTGATCGAAGAGTGGTTCGAGTTCGTCGGCGAGAAGCTGCCGACCGGCATCAAGGACGAGTTCGACGCCCTGAAGCACCGCTTGGCTGAAGAGAGCTAGGACTCTCCTCGCGCAAACACACAGGCCCCCGTCTCCTCGGAGATCGGGGGTTTTGTGTATCTGCGGAGTGTCCGCGACGAGTGTGGGCGTGCGCCCGACGGGTCGCCAACGCCTGCGATGGTGGTTAGCCACACAATTGAATTAGGGTCACCAAACTTGAAACATTTAGGACTCTGACCAGCAAATTCAGTGGCGCGGTCGCCATCAATTCGTAGCAACGGCTAAGTTGCTGACGCTACTTTGGGTGGCTATCGTCTCCGGCGTGACCAGCACCCGATCCGCCGGCCCGACCACGCGTCGGCCGCTTGTGCGATCCCTGCTGCTGGCCGCCGTGTTCGTCGCTCCCGCGGTGGCGCTGCGCCTCACGGGTATCCACCCCAACCCCGTCGTCTCGCTGCTGGCCTTCGGCGCGGCCGTCGTCGCCGCCAGCTTCGTCCTGGCCTGGGCCGCGGAAGCAGCGCAGGTTGACGTGTCCGGTGGCCTCGCCATCGCCGTCCTGGCGCTCATCGCGGTGCTGCCCGAATATGCCGTCGACCTCTACTACGCCTACGTCGCCGGCCACAACGCCGAATACGTCCAGTACGCCGCCGCCAACATGACCGGCTCCAACCGGCTGCTCATGGGTATCGGCTGGCCGGTCGTGGTGATCGTCGGGCTGTACGTCGCGCAGAAGATGTCGGCGGACCAGAGCAGCAAACGGCTGCTGGCGCTGGACCCCGGCAACCGGGTCGAGCTGGGCTTCCTGCTCATCGCCGGACTCGTCGCCTTCATCATCCCGGCGACCGGTCGCATCCACCTGGTGCTGGGTGTCGCATTGCTGGCCTGGTTCGGCTTCTACCTGTACAAACTCACCCGCGGTGAGGCTGAAGAGCCTGACCTCGTCGGCACCGCCGCGGCCCTCGGCGCGCTGCCGGACCGGGCCCGCCGGATCACGGTCGTGGCGCTGTTCCTGCTGTCCGGCGCGGTGATCCTGATGTGCGCCGAGCCGTTCGCGAACAGCCTCATCGCCGCCGGTGCCGAACTGGGCATCGACCGCTTCCTTCTGGTGCAATGGCTGGCGCCGCTGGCCTCGGAGGCGCCGGAGTTCATCATCGCGACCATCTTCGCCGCGCGGGGCAAGAGCACCGCGGCCATCGCGACGCTCATCTCGTCCAAGGTCAACCAGTGGACGCTGCTGATGGGGTCGCTGCCCATCGCGTATCTGGCCGGCGGCGGCGGAACCGAGCTGGTGCTGGACGGCCGGCAGATCGAGGAAGTGCTGCTGACGGCGACCCAGACCATGATGGGCGTCGCGCTGATCCTGTCGCTGCGGTTCCACCGGGCGACGGCCTGGCTGCTGCTGGCGCTGTTCGTGGTGCAGTTCCCGATCACGTCGACCACCGGCCGGCTCGTGCTGTGCGGCGTTTACGGTGCGCTGACGGTCGTGGGCTTGATCATCAACCGTCGTCATGTCGCCGCGACGCTGCGGGCGCCGTTCGGTGGCGGCGACGATGACACGGACGCCGTCAGGTTCGATGGCAGGGAGTTGTCGGTAGTAACTCGGTAGCCGCTCTTGACAGGTGTCAAGTTCTCTGTCGTAGAGTGCCGTCATGCAGATTCGCCAGCACGTGGGCAATGGAAAACCGGCCGTCATCTTGCACCCGTCCGGCACGGTGGTGACGTTCGACGAGCTGGAGGCCCGGGCGAACCGCCTGGCGCACCATTTCCGGGCCAACGGACTGGTCGAGGGCGACGTCGTTGCCATCCTGATGGAGAACAACGAGCACATGCACGCCGCGATGTGGGGTGCGCGGCGCAGCGGCCTGTACTACGTACCGATCAACATCCACCTGACGCCGGCCGAAGCCGCGTACATCATCGAGAACAGCGGAGCGACCGCGGTCATCGGCTCGGCGGCCCTGGGTGACACCTGTGCGGGCCTGGCCGAACACCTCACCGCCGGACTGCCCAAGCTGCTCATGATCGCCGACGGTGAGCTGCCCGGTTGGGACACCTACCCGGAATGCGTTGCCGGCCAGCCGGATACGCCGATCGACGACGAAATCGAAGGTGACCTGCTGCAGTACTCGTCGGGCACGACAGGCCGTCCGAAGGGCATCAAGCGCGAGCTGACGCACCTGCCGCCGGCCGAGGTGCCCGGGCTGATGAAGATGCTGATGAGCTTCTGGCTCCCCAAGGACGCGGTCTACCTGAGCCCGGCGCCGCTGTATCACACCGCGCCGTCGGTGTGGTCGATGCAGATTCAGGCCGAGGGCGTCACCACCGTCGTGATGGAGAAGTTCGACGCCGAGGGCTGTCTGGACGCCATCGCACGCTACGGCATCACCCACGGCCAGTTCGTGCCCGTCATGTTCACCCGAATGCTGAAACTTCCTCAGAAGGTGCGGGATTCGTACGATCTGTCGTCGCTCAAGCGCGTCATGCACGCGGCAGCCCCGTGCCCAGTGGAGATCAAGAAGCAGATGATCGACTGGTGGGGGCCCATCGTCGACGAGTATTACGCGTCGTCCGAAGCCATCGGTTCCACCCTCATCACCGCCGAGGACTGGCTGACGCACCCCGGCTCGGTCGGCAAGCCGATGCTGGGCGTCCTGCACATCCTCGACGAGGAGGGCAACGAGCAGCCACAGGGCGTGCCCGGCGAAATCTACTTCGAGGGCGGGAACACGTTCGAATACCTGGACGACGCCGAAAAGACCGCGGCCTCAAGGGATAAGCACGGCTGGGCCACCGTCGGCGACATTGGCTACCTCGACGAGGACGGCTACCTCTACCTCACCGACCGTCGGCACCACATGATCATCAGTGGCGGCGTGAACATCTACCCGCAGGAAGCGGAGAACGTCCTCGTCACCCATCCCAAGGTGATGGACGCCGCGGTGTTCGGCATTCCGGATGCCGAGATGGGTCAGAGCGTGAAAGCGGTTGTGCAGACCGTGGATCCGGCCGACGGCACGGAGGAATTCGGCGCAGAGCTGCTGGCCTGGCTGCGGGACCGGCTGACGCACTACAAGTGCCCGCGGTCCATCTCGTTCGAAGAGCAGTTGCCACGGACCGACACGGGCAAGCTGTACAAGCAGTCGCTGATCGAGAAGTACTCGGGATAGCGCACGTCGGGTAGCGCAGGACTTTATCGGCAAGAGTTCAGTTCGGTATCCATCTGTACCGTCCCGTGGACAGGAGTCGGACGGTGGTGCCAGCATTACCCGCTGTGACTTCGTTCGGTCAAATGGTGCCAGGCGGACCGTTTTTCGAGGACCTCGGCGTAGGCGAGGTCTTCGCCTGGGCGCCGGCCATGACGCTTACCGACGGCGCGGCCGCGGTGCACCAGGCCATCCTCGGCGACCGCATGCGGCTGCCGTTGGACGCCGGATTGTCCGCGGCCGTTACCGGATCGGCGCGGGCGCTCGCGCATCCGGCGCTCGTGTGCGACGTCGCGATCGGGCAGTCCACTCTGGCCACCCAACGGGTCAAGGCGAATCTGTTCTACCGCGGCCTGCGTTTCCACCGCTTCCCGCACATCGGCGACAGCATCACTACGCGCACTGAAGTCGTTGGACTCAAACAGAATTCAGCCAAACCAGGAAAGCCGCGCACCGGGTTGGCCGCCCTGCGCATGATCACCATCGACCAGAACGGCCGCACGGTACTCGACTTCCACCGGTGCGCTATGCTGCCGCTGCGCGAGGACGCCGCCGACACCGGCCACACCGACGACCTCAGCGCCATCGGCGCTGCCGTGCGGGGCCTCCCGGACCCCGCCGCGGACTGGAATGTCGATGCCTGGCGCTCCGCGGTGCCCGGCCCTGGTTTTGATCCGGAGCTCGCCGGCCAGATGTTCACCAGTACGGCCGATGTCGTCAGTGGCGCTCCGGAACTGGCCCGGCTGACGCTCAATATCGCTGCCACACATCATGATTCGCGGGTGGCCGGAAGTCGCCTGGTGTACGGCGGCCACACTATCGGTCTGGCGTTGGCCCAGGCCACGCGGCTGCTGCCGAACATCGTGACCGTCCTCGGCTGGGAATCGTGCGACCACACCGGCCCGGTGCGCGAGGGCGACACTCTGTACAGCGAGCTGCACATCGAGGCGGCCCACGGATCATCGTCGGGCCGCGGCGGCACGCTGGACCTGCGGTCCGTGGTGTTCGCGGTCGACGCCGACGGCCTTGACCGGCAGGTACTGGACTGGCGGTTCACCGTCCTGCTTTTTTGAATCATCGCCGCGATTCATTGTCAGAATGGCGGCGTGAACACGTTGCGATTGTCCGAGCTGGGCAGCGACCCGGAGTCGGTGCTGCGGCTCGTGCACTTCTTCGATGACCTGGATGCCACGGGTGTCGACGCGGTGCTGACGGCGGCCCGGGTGGTGGCCGGCTGCCCCGTGCACGTGCGCTGGGACGGCGCGGCGCCAGAGGTCTGGCTGCAGCGCGAGGCCCCGGCCCATCCGCTGGACGGCGTGCTGCTCGACCGGGTGCGGCACACGCTGGAGGCCACCAGCGCCCGGGTGCCGCCGAGCTTCGGCGATCCGGCCCTGGTCGAGGTGGTGCTGTCGAGCCGCGAACGCCCCGAGGACCGGGCCCGGGCCATCAGGCTGCTGGGGCTCGACGAGTCCCGCGAGGTCCGGGTGCTCGCGGTGTCCGCGCAGTCGTCGCCCGAAGCATTGCGGATCATCACATCGGCGCTGACCTCGGTGTCGGTGTGGACCGCGGACCTGGGTACCGCGACGGCTGTCGTATGCCAGGGCCGGACCAACACCCGCGCCCTGTCCGATGAACTGGACCGGGCCATCGTCGCCGCCTTCCCGGCGCCGCTACCCGAAGGAGCCGACCGCGGGCCGTGGATCGGCCTCGGGGCGGCCGGCGGAGTCTTCGCCGCACCGACGTCGTGGGGACAGGCCCTGCGGGCGTTGCGGTTCGCGTCGTCGACCGGTTTCGGCCGGCGCGCCGTCGCCTACGAGCGGTTGAGTGCTCTGGAACTGCTGGCCGAGCTCCCGCCCGACGCCACCCGCGGTAGTCATGCGCTAACCCGGATCAACGAGATCGCCGCGACCCCCGCGGGCCGGCTGCAGGTGGAGACCGCGGAGGCGTTCTGTGTGTTCGGTTCGCTGCGACGGACGGCCGAGGAACTGCACGTGCACCACAGCACGGTCGCGGCGCGGCTGGCGCACATCGAGTCCCAGCTGGGTTGGGACATGGACGATCCGCTGGATCGCTTCTCGGCGACCCTGGTCCTGATGATCCGCCGGATCACGCTGTCGTCGGCGGAGCTGACGGACGACCAGATTGGCCGCTGAGGCCGGAGCAGGGCCGACGATTGTCGGGTATATCAGGTCAATGATCCGACGCCTGTCGGATGACCTGGGCTGGTCGGGTTCGTGATGATTGCCACACACACTGAACAGTCCGCGTCAGTCGCAGATTCAAGGAGCACCCGCTTGGCCATCATCGACCCCACCAAGACGTGGGCCCCCGTCGAGGAACGCCTCGCCGCCACCACCAATGAGCGGCACCGTCAGGTGCTGGGCGTCGTCCTCGAGCACATGAAGGCCGAAGCGGAACCCGACATGGAGCGGCTGATGGCCACGCTGGCCCCGAACCCGGACTACCACTTCTGGTACGCCAACGCCGACATGGGCCCCAAGACCACCGATGGCGTGCGCGCCTACTACGAGGCATTCGTCGCCAGCGGCGCCAACCACCTCGTTTTCGAGATCGATCGCCTGGCCGTCGATGACAATCTGGTCATGACCGAAGGCTGGATGAAGATGATCTACCCGGGCGCGGCGGCGCAGGCCATCGGCGTCGAGGTCGACGATCCGGCCGGCGACTACCTGCTGCTGTTCCGTCAGCTCATCAACTGGCCCATCGACGCCGACGGCCTGATCCTCGGTGAGGACGCCTACCAGACCGGCCCGGTCAGCGTCACCAAGCTGAGCCACGAAGACCTGCCGCAGAAGTACGTCGACCAGAAGCGCGCCGCCGCCGAAGCTCATGCCTGATCAGCGAGAAAACATCGCAGCCCTGCTGCTCGACCGTCTCGGCGACGAGCGGCTGGGACTGCGCACCCGGGACCAGGATTGGACCTGGGACGAGGTGGTCCGGGAGTCGGCCGCCCGCGGCGCATACGCCGCGGAGCTGCGCGCCGAGGGGCCGTTTCATATCGGCGTGCTGTTGGACAACGTGCCCGACTTCATCTTCTGGCTGGGCGGTGCCGCCCTGGCCGGGGCGACGATCGTCGGCATCAACCCGACGCGTGGAAACCCGGAACTGGCCGGCGAGGTCCGGCACGCGGACTGCCAGCTGATCGTCACCGATTCGGCTGGGCGGGAACGGCTTTCGGGTCTGGACCTCGGTCTGACGCCCGAGCGCATCCTGGTCATCGACGACCCCGCCTACCAAGACGCGATTTGTGCACGAAAATCCGCGGCAAGCGCGGAAAATCGTGCACAAATCGCGGCGGGCGACGGAGTCGGCGCCGAAACGCTGATGCTGCTGCTGTTCACCTCCGGGACCACCGGTGCGTCGAAGGCCGTCAAGTGCAGCCAGGGCCGCCTGGCCTGGATCGCCCACTCGGCGGTCGAGAAGTTCCACCACGTCCGCGACGACGTCGACTACTGCTGCATGCCGCTCTTCCACGGCAACGCCATCATGGCGCTGTGGGCCCCGGCGCTGGCCGTCGGCGCGACGGTGTGCCTCACCCCGAGCTTCTCGGCGTCCGGATTCCTGCCCGACGTGCGCTTCTTCGGCGCCACGTTCTTCACCTACGTGGGCAAGGCGCTCGGCTACCTGCTGGCCACCCCCGAACAGCCGGACGACGCCGACAACCAGCTGAGCCGCGGGTTCGGCACCGAAGCCTCGCCGGAAGACCAGGCCTACTTCAAGCGCCGCTTCGGGGCGGAGCTGTTCGAGGGGTACGGCTCGAGCGAGGGCGGCGGCGCCGTGGTGCTCGACCCCGACCAGCCCGAGGGCGCGCTCGGCCGCCCGGCCCATCCCGGGGTGGCGATCGTCAACCCAGAAACCATGATCGATTGTGTCCCAGCGGTTTTGGACCGGCACGGCCGCATCCTCAACCCGGACGACGCCGTCGGCGAGATCGTCGACAAGCTCGGTACCAAAAAGTTCGAGGGCTACTACAAGAACGACGCCGCCGACGCCGACCGCATTCGGGGCGGCTGGTACTGGACGGGCGACCTGGGCTACCTCGACGAGAACGGCTTCATCTACTTCGCCGGCCGCCGCGGGGACTGGATTCGGGTCGACGGCGAGAACACCTCGGCGTTGTCCATCGAGCGCGTGCTGCGGCGGCACCCGGAAGTCATCGCCGCCGGCGTGTACGCGGTGCCGGACCCCCGTTCGGGAGATCAGGTGATGGCGGCCATCGAGGTGGCCGATCCGATCCGGTTCGACATGGACACGTTCGCGAAGTACCTGAACGATCAGGACGACCTGGGCAGCAAGGGCACCCCGCGGTTCCTGCGGGTCTCGGCGTCGCTGCCGGTCACGGGCTCCAACAAGGTGCTCAAGCGCGAGCTGCAGGCAGAAAAGTGGCATACCGAGGAACGGGTGTACCGCTGGGTGGGTCGCCCAGTGGGAAACAGGGTGCCGGACTTCCAACTTATGACCGACGATGCCAAGGGCGCGTTGGACGAGGAGTTCACGCGGTACGGCAGGCAAAGGTACCTCTAGCACCGGGTAGGAGATTTGGGCATGACGGACTGGGACGCGACGGTTGACGTGCTGGTGGCGGGCTCTGGTGGCGGCGGCGTCACCGGTGCCTACACCGCAGCGCGCGAGGGACTCGAGGTACTGCTGGTCGAGGCGACCGACAAGTTCGGTGGCACCACCGCCTACTCCGGTGGTGGCGGCGTGTGGTTCCCCTGCAACCCCGTGCTGCGGCGGGCCGGCACCGACGACACCATCGAAGATGCGCTGGAGTACTACCACGCCGTCGTCGGCGACCGGACGCCCCGCGAACTACAGGACACCTACGTCCGCAGCGGCGCTCCACTCATGGAGTACCTGGAGGCCGATCCCAACATCAAGTTCGACATGCTGCCCTGGCCGGACTACTTCGGGAAGCTGCCCAAGGCCCGGGTGGACGGTCAGCGGCACGTCGCGGCCCGACCGATGAAGATCGAAAAGGCCCCGGAGTTCAAGGAATTGGTGCGGGGCCCGCTCGACAACGACCGGCTCGGCGTTCCGCAGCCCGACGACTACTTCATCGGCGGCCGGGCGCTGATCGCCCGATTCCTCATGGCGCTGAAGCAATACCCTTCGGCTGCAACGCAACTGGGCACCGCTCTGGTGGAGTTGGTGACAGCGGACGGTGCCGTGGTGGGTGCCGTGGTCGAGACCGACGGGGTTCGGAAGGCCATCAGGGCGCGCAAGGGTGTGCTGTTGGCGGCAGGCGGCTTCGAGGGCAACGACGAGCTGCGCCAGAAGTACGGTGTGCCAGGCGAGGCGCGAGACACCATGGGGCCCTGGGGAAATCTGGGCCAGGCGCATGAAGCCGGCATCGCCGTCGGTGCCGACACCGACCTCATGGAACAAGCCTGGTGGTCACCGGGCCTCACGCACCCGGACGGTCGCAGCGCGTTCGCGCTGTGGTTCACCGGTGGCATCTTCGTCGACCAGGACGCCAGGCGGTTCGTCAACGAGTCCGCGGCGTACGACCGCATCGGCCGCGTCGTCGTGGACCGGATGGCCAAGGGCGAGATGACGCTGCCGTTCTGGATGATCTACGACGACGGTGAAGGTGGAGCTGATGGCGTCGTCCCCCCAATAAAGGCGACCAATGTGTCGATGGTCGAAACCGAGAAGTACGTCGACGCCGGGCTGTGGCAGACCGCCGACACCCTGGAAGAGCTGGCCGCCAAGATCGGGGTTCCCGCCGACCAGCTGGTGGCGACCGTCAAACAGTTCAACGAATACGCCGACGCCGGCTCCGACCCCGACTTCGGCCGCGGCGATGAGGCCTACGACCGCGCCTTCTCCGGCGGTGCGTGCCCGATGGTCCGGATCGACAAGGCGCCCTTCCATGCCGCCAGGTTCGGCATCTCCGACCTGGGCACCAAGGGCGGCTTACGTACCGACACCACCGGCCAGGTGCTCGACACCGCCGGCAACCCGATCGCCGGGTTGTACGCGGCGGGCAACACCATGGCCGCGCCGAGCGGCTACGCGTACCCGGGCGGCGGCAACCCGATCGGCACCAGCATGGTCTTCTCTCACCTGGCCGTGCTCGATATGGTCAGACGAGAGACTTCGTAAGAGTCCTGGTCCCCCCAGGGCTCGGCGAATTCGGAAGGAACACAACATGACTGAGACTGAGGTCCGGCACATCGACGCGGGCGTCGAGATGACCCGGTTCGCGCGCGGCTGGCACTGCATCGGATTGGCCGAGTCGTTCCGCGACGGCAAGCCGCACCCGGTACAGGCCTTCGGCACCAAGCTCGTGGTGTTCGCCGACTCCGCCGGTGCCATCAAGGTGCTGGACGGCTACTGCCGCCACATGGGTGGGGACCTGTCCCAGGGCACCGTCAAGGGTGACGCGGTCGCGTGCCCGTTCCACGACTGGCGCTGGGGTGGTGACGGCAAGTGCCAGCTGGTGCCCTACGCCAAGCGGACCCCGCGGCTGGCCCGCACCCGCGCCTGGCAGACCACCGAGGTCAACGGGCAGTTGCTGATCTGGCACGACCCCGAGGGCTCGACGCCGGGGGCGGAACTGACCCCGCCGACCATCGAGGGTTACGAGGAAGGGCAGTGGTCGCCGTGGCAGTGGAACTCGCTGCTGATCGAGGGATCGCACTGCCGAGAGATCGTCGACAACAACGTCGACATGGCGCATTTCTTCTACATCCACCACGCCTACCCGACGTACTTCAAGAACGTCATCGACGGTCACACCGCGAGCCAGTTCATGGAGTCCAAGCCGCGGCCGGACTACGCGACGCGAGAGCTGTGGGACGGCACCTACCTGCGGTCGGAGGCCACGTATTTCGGGCCGGCGTACATGATCAACTGGATCCACAACGATCTGGCGCCGGAATTCACAGTGGAGATCGCGCTGATCAACTGCCACTACCCGGTCACGCATGATTCGTTCGTGCTGCAGTGGGGCGTCGCGGTGCAGAACAACCCGGCCCTGCCGGCTGAGAAGGCCGAGAAGCTGGCGGCGGCGCTGAGCCGCAGCTTCGGCGACGGGTTCATGGAAGACGTCGAGATCTGGAAGAACAAGACCCGCATCGAGAATCCGCTGCTGACCGAGGAGGACGGCCCGGTCTACCAGCATCGCCGCTGGTATGAGCAGTTCTACGTCGACGTCGCCGATATCAAGCCGGACATGGTCGCCCGGTTCGAGCAGGAAGTCGACACCACTCACGCAGGCGGCCTGTGGCGCGAAGAGGTGGCCAAGAACCTGGCCAACCGCACGCCGGTCGGCGAGGCGCACGCCGCCCCGTAGTCGCGAGAAACACTGAGCCGCCCTCGACGTCGAGGGCGGCTCAGGCTCAGATCGGGTTGTCGGGGCCTAGCGGGCCGGGATTGCCTGCGGCGCCTGCGGGCTCTGCACGATGGCGGCGAGCTGGCCCAGGTTCTGCAGTTTGTCCAGGTCCGGAGCGGACGGGACCGGGACCGCGGAGAACGCCGGCAGCACCGGGTCGGCCGGCTTGTCCTGCAGCATGCCGAGGGCCATGTAGCCAGCCACGCCCAAACCTGCCGCCGTCAGCACCACCGCGGCGGTGGAACGCCGGAACAGCTGCCGCAGGGGGCCGATGTTTTCGGTCGTCTGATGGGTCAGGGTGGTCATTGCCGTGCCTCTTCTCTGGCGAAGATCACGACCGAGGTGGTCGTTGGTCTGTTCAACAACCATGCGCCCCGAAATGCTTCCCCGCAAGCGTTTATTTGATCGGCTAATTTCTTGAAAACCAGTTGTGACCTGCATAAATAAAGCTTAGATAGCTTAATCTAAGTAACGAAGATCACGCTCACGCCGGGGCGGTGGCACGGGATCGGCAGTGCCGCACCGGGGTTGCGGCAGCTGTGTGGTGGCCCCGAGGAGCCGACGAGTTAGCCGACGGGCCTAGCCGACGACGGCCGGGTTCAGCCGCGGCCGCAGGAACTCCACCTGACTGGCAAAGAACGCTCGGGCCACCTGGGTCTTGGCGGCGACGCCGTCGAAGCCGTGGTACGCCCCCGGCACCACTTCCAGCTCGCACGGGACGCCCGCCGCCCGCAGCCGCTCGGCGTAGTCGACGTCCTCGTCGTGGAAGACGTCTAAGGTCCCGACCCCGACCCAGGCCGGTGGCAGGCCGGACAGGTCGGTCCGCCGCGCGGGGACGGCGACCGCCGGGTCGGCGCCACCGAGGTACGCACGCCAGCCGAAGCGGTTCGATTTCTGAGTCCACAACCGGTGCCCAGGGTGGTCCAGGCCGGGCCGGCTGCCCGACCGGTCGTCGATCATCGGGTACACCAAGAGCTGTGCCGCCAAGGGAATCTCCCCGCGGTCCTGGGCCAGCTGGGCCAGTGCTGCGGTCAGTCCACCGCCTGCGCTCGCACCGCCGACGGCCACCCGCGCCGGATCCACGGCCGGCAGCTCGACCAGCCAGCGCAGCGCTGTATAGCAGTCCTCGAGCCCGGCCGGATACGGATTGTCGGGTGCCAACCGGTATTTCACCGCGGCCACGGTGATGCCCAGTTCGTCAGCGAAACGCCGGCACAACGCGTCATCCTGTGCCGGGCTGCCGATGAGGTAGCCGCCGCCGTGGATCCACAGCAGTGCGCCCCCGTGGCCGGTTCCGGCGGGCGGACGGTGCAGGCGGATTCCGACGCCCGACGGCAGTGTCAGCACCTCGACGCCTTCGGGGGTGCGGCGTTCCTGCAGGTGGGTCAGCAGGCGGACAATCCGGATGTTCCACGGCGTGACGGGGTTGCGCGGCATGAACCGCGCGGCCCGCGCCAGCTCGGGGTGGAAGTCGACTGTGTGGGAGGGACCCGGCATCTGACTGACATTACTGAACCAGGCTGTACCAGTGCGTTCACAAACAGGAAACTGGTTGTTCTGCGCGAAACTGCGCATCAGTGTTCACTGAAACGCTATGACTTCCACGCCGCATACGCATGTCGAGCCACGGTTGCGTCCATCAAGGTGGTGTACGAGTCGGACCTGATCAGCGGTACCGGCGTGTCGTAGCCGAGTGATTGAAGGTCATCGCGTGATTCTTCGAGAGACCGTCCAAAGTCACTCGAGCAAAGGAATCGACGCGATGACCACTGCCCACAATATCGATCTGCCCACTGTGCTGGCCGAACGACTCACCACTGCCCATCCCGACGTGCTGCGCGAGCTGCTGGCCACGTTCATCCACACCCTGATGGGCGCCGAAGCCGACGCCCTATGCGGTGCCGGCTACGGCGAACGCTCGGCTGAGCGCACCAATTCCCGCAACGGCTACCGACACCGTCAATTCGACACCCGTGCAGGGACTTTGGATCTTGCGATCCCGAAGCTGCGGCAAGGATCCTACTTCCCGGACTGGCTGCTGGAGCGCCGTAAACGCGCCGAGCGGGCCCTGACCACGGTGGTGGCGACGTGTTACCTGCTTGGTGTCTCGACGCGGCGGATGGACAAGCTGGTCGAGACCCTGGGCATCACGTCGTTGTCGAAGTCGCAGGTGTCGGTGATGGCCAGGAACTCGACGCCGCCGTGGAGGCGTTCCGGACCCGGCCGCTCGATGCCGGCCCGTATACGTTCGTCGCTGCGGACGCTCTGGTGCTCAAGGTGCGTGAAGCCGGCCGGGTGGTCAACGTGCACGCCCTGATCGCCGTCGGGGTCAACGCCGAGGGCTACCGCGAGATCCTGGGAATCGATGTCACGACCGCTGAGGACGGGCGGGCTGGTTGACGTTCTGGCGGTCGTTGACCGCCCGCGGCCTGTCCGGGGTCAAACTGGTCACCAGCGACGCCCACGCCGGGCTGGTCGCCGCCATCGGGGCCACCCTGCCCGGAGCGGCGTGGCAGCGCTGCAGAACCCACTACACGACCAACCTGATGTCCGTCACTCCCAAGAGTTCGTGGCCCTGGGTGCGCACCCTGCTGCACTCGGTGTTCGACCAACCTGACGCTGAATCCGTTGCTGCTCAATATGATCGGATCATCGACGCATTGTCCGACAAGCTGCCCAATGTCGCCGATCACCTCGAAGCGGCGCGGCCGGATCTGCTGGCGTTCACCGCGTTCCCCAAGCAGATCTGGCGCCAGATCTGGAGCAACAATCCCCAGGAACGACTCAACAAGGAGATCCGCCGGCGCACCGACGTCGTGGGCATCTTCCCCGACCGCGCGGCCCTGATCCGTCTCGTCGGAGCAGTGCTGGCCGAACAACACGACGAATGGGCCGAGTCGCGGCGCTACCTCGGCCTCGACGTTCTGAGCAAATCACGCACCGTCAACGACACCCCAACCGAACAGGAGGCTACCCCCGCGGCACTGCCCGCCTGACCCAACTACCTCGAAGAATCACACGACGACGTCATACACCACGTCCCTGGACTTGACCCGAGCCACCCGGACTGACGGCCGAAGACGCGGGCTATCACCACACGCTGAAACCGCGCCAGCTGCAGATGATCGCCATCGGCGGTGCCATCGGCACGGGGCTGTTCCTGGGCGCCGGTGGACGCTTGCACAATGCCGGGCCGGGCCTGTTCCTCGTCTACCTCGTCTGCGGCGGCTTCGTCTTTCTCATCCTGCGAGCGCTCGGCGAGTTGGTGCTGCACCGGCCGTCGTCGGGCTCCTTCGTGTCCTATGCGCGTGAATTCCTCGGTGAGAAGGCCGCTTACGTCGCGGGCTGGATGTACTTCCTCAACTGGGCCATGACGTCGATCGTCGACTCGACGGCCATCGCGACCTACTTCCACTACTGGTCGGCGTTCGGTGCCATCCCGCAGTGGCTGATCGCGCTCATCGCACTGGCCATCGTGATGGGCATGAACCTGATCTCGGTGACGCTGTTCGGCGAGCTCGAGTTCTGGGCGGCCCTGATCAAAGTCGTTGCGCTGGTGACGTTCCTGGTGGTCGGCACCGTCTTCCTGGTGGGCCGGTTCAAGATTGAGGGACAGACCACGGGTGTCAATGTCATCGCCCATACCGGCGGACTGTTCCCGACCGGACTCCTGCCGCTGGTTGTGGTGACCTCCGGGGTCGTCTTCGCTTACGCCGCAGTCGAACTCGTCGGCACCGCGGCGGGCGAGACGGCCGAGCCGCACAAGATCATGCCGCGGGCCATCAACTCGGTGATCTTCCGCATCGCGCTGTTCTACTGTGGGTCGCTGGTGCTGCTCGGCCTGCTGCTGCCGTACACCGCCTACAAGGCCGGCGAGAGCCCCTTCGTCACGTTCTTCTCCAAGATCGGGTTCGAGGGCGCCGGAACCGTCATGAACGTCGTCGTGCTCACCGCCGCGTTCTCCAGCCTCAACGCGGGCCTGTATTCCACCGGTCGCATCCTGCGCTCGATGGCGATGAACGGCAGCGCGCCGAAGTTCACCGGCGTCATGTCGAAACGTGGTGTGCCGTATGGCGGTATCTGTTTGACGGCCAGCATCGGCCTGCTCGGCGTCGTGCTCAACGGTGTCGTGCCGGCGCAGGCGTTCGAGATCGTGCTGAACATGGCGGCGCTCGGCATCATCGCATCGTGGGCCACCATCGTGATCTGCCAGCTGCAGTTGTTCCGGTGGTCCCAGCGCGGCGAGATGGAGCGGCCCGCGTTCCGCATGTGGGGTGCGCCGTACACCGGGTACCTGACCCTGGCCTTCCTGGCCGTGGTGTTGGTGCTCATGGCGTTCGACAAACCCGTGGGCACCTGGACGGTCGCGACGCTGCTGCTCATCATCCCGGCGCTGATCATCGGCTGGTTCGTCGCGCGCGGCCGGGTGTACGAGATCGCCAAGCAGCGGCAGGGGTTCACCGGACAGTTCCCGGTCGTCGCCAACCCGCCGCCACCGGGAGAGCGTCAGCCCTGATCCGGCAACCTGGTCACCGCCCGCCCAATCGCGGTTTACTTGGCGGGTGGAGATCATGTCGCCAACCGATGCCATGTTCCTGCTCGGCGAATCGCGCGAGCATCCGATGCACGTGGGCGGCCTGCAGCTCTTCACCCCGCCCGAAGGGGCCGGGCCGGAATTCGTCCACGACCTGTACCGGGACATGTTGGCGCACACCAACTTCAGTCCCACCTACCGCAAACGCCCGGCGCGGTTTCTCGGCGGCATCGCCAGCTTCGGTTGGGCCTATGACGACGAAGTCGACGCCGAATACCACCTGCGTCGCTCGGCGCTGCCCTCCCCAGGTCGGATTCGCGAACTGCTGGAGCTGACCTCTCGGCTGCACACCACCCTGCTGGACCGGCACCGTCCGTTGTGGGAGACCTACCTGGTGGAAGGTCTGGAGGACGGCCGGTTCGCGATCTATTCGAAGGCCCACCACGCGCTGCTCGACGGGGTGTCCGCGTTGCGGATGGCGATGCGCGCGCTGTCCGACGACCCGGCCGAGCTGGAGGTGCGGGTGCCGTGGGATCTGCCGTCGCGCAAGCGCACGCCGAAGAACAGCCCGTCGTTGGTGGGCTCGGCCTTGGGAACGGTGGGTGCGGCAGTCGGTCTCGCACCGTCGACGTTCCGGGTGGCGCGCGCGGCCCTGCTGGAACAGAACCTGACCCGGGCGTTCAGCGCGCCGAAGACCATGTTCAACGTCAAGATCGGCGGTGCCCGACGAGTGGCGGCGCAGTCCTGGTCGATCGACCGCATCAAGGCCGTCAAGCAGGCCTCCGGCGGCGTCACCGTCAATGACGTCGTGCTGGCCATGTGCTCCGGAGCGCTACGCGCCTACCTGATCGAGCACAGTGCCCTGCCCGACGCGCCGCTGATCGCGATGGTCCCGGTGAGCCTGCGGTCCGAGGCCGACGCCGATGCGGGTGGCAACCAGGTCGGCGCGATCCTGTGCAACCTGGCCACCGACGTCAAGGACCCGGCAACGCGGCTGCAGACCATCTCCGAGTCGATGCGCGGCAACAAGCAGGTGTTCGCGGGGCTGTCGAAGACGGAGTCCATGGCACTGTCGGCGCTGCTGCTGTCTCCGATCGCGCTGTCCACCGTGCCCGGCTTCGTCGACGCCACCCCGCCGCCGTTCAACATCGTCATCTCGAACGTGCCGGGGCCGCGGGTGCCGATGTACTGGAAGGGCGCCCGGCTCGACGGCAACTACCCGTTGTCCATCGCTCTGGATGGCCAGGCACTGAACATCACGCTGGTCAACAACGGCGGCAATCTCGACTTCGGGCTGGTCGGCTGCCGGCACAGCGTGCCGCACCTGCAGCGGCTGCTCGGCCACCTCGAGGACTCGCTGACAGACCTGGAGGCTGCGGTCCGTTAGCCGCCTAGCGGCTGAGGTCCGTTAGCCGCCTAGCGGCTGGGCACCGCCGCGCACCGCGATATCAACGTCGCGAGCCTGGCTGGGTGGCGGAAATCGCTGCGTGTCGGCGCCACGCGGTCAGGTTCGCGGAACGCTCACTCACGAGGCGTTACGCCACGTCGTGTCGCTGGGGTCGGGCCGAAAGTTCACCCGGTCATCCACTGCGCCTCGGGTAGCTCGCGCATGGGCGATTCTTCGCACCACCACGCCTGCGGGATCCCGCGAAGTCACGCGGATGACGAGCCAACCCATCTCGATCATCTCCTCGATCCGGGCGATGTCCTTGCGAATCTGTTCCGGGTCCGAGTGATGCCGGCCCTCGTATTCGACGGCGATCTTCAACTCTGCCCAGGCGAAGTCCACGATCCCGATGAGGACGCCGTATTCGTTGTATATCGGGTGCTGACTTTCCGGTCCCGGGAATCCTGCGCGAACGATGAGGAGTCGCAACGCCGTTTCGCGGGGCGACTCGGCTTTGGGATCAACGAGCGCAATAGACCTGCGTGCCTGCCGGATTCCGCGCTGCCCGGGATGACGTCGGGCTGCCAATTCGATGTCGGCGACCGTCAACCTCGTAGCCCGTGCCAGGGCATCGATCGCGGCGACTGCGACGTCCTCAGGGAACTTTCGCGCCAGATCGACTGCGGTGCGGGTCGGCGTCGTCAGCCGCAGCTCGCCGATCCGGCACACCTCGTTTGCGTCGGGGCAGTCCTCCCAGACCACGACTCCAGGTGTCGGTCGGCCTGGGCTGCCAATGATGTTGGCAGGCAAGGCCGCATCGATATACCTGCTGCCGTGCATCGCGGCGGCTGAGAACCCAGCAAGGATTCCCTCACGCCGGGAGCTCAGCCACGCTGCCTTAGCCCGCAGAATCGCACTCGGCTGTGTGCCTCTCGGCACGTACACGTCCTTGTGCACCGCAACGAAATTCGTCCGCAACTGGTACCGCGTCAGCCGCCCATCTGCCAACGCTTCACTCCCGATGAATGGCTCCCCCACGTCCGCAGTGTGCCCCGCCAACCGTCGGCGGTGCCACGGTCAATTGGCGCTCGCTGTGGATAACGCCCGCGATCCTGGCTGGAAGGCGGAGAACCAGCGGGAAAACCGCCGTGCGGTCAGCCTCGGCGCGCGGCTCACAGCGGCGGGGGCGCCCACGGGAAGGTAATCGGGGCCATGCCCGGGATCTCGAGCACATGCGACGGCCCGGCCGGATCCGCAGGCGCCGCAGGTTCGGCCGGGGGAGCCTGCGGTGCGTGCGCCGGGTTGTCGACCGGTGACGCCGGGGCGGCCGGTGGCACCGTGGTGTCGGTGACGGAAGTGCTCGTCGCCTCGGCGTTTTGGGCCGCCGAGGACGAAGACGCCGAGGACGGTGACGCCACCGCCGATGACGATGACGACGCCGGAGAAGACGCCGCGGTACTCGGGGCTGCTGCCGGAGCAGCGGCGGTGGTCGGGGCGTTGCTCGTCGGGGCGACGGTCGTCGCGGTCGTGACCGGACTCGGCAGTGCCACGGGGTGCGGGGTCGCGGCAGCGTGCGCCGCGGACGCACCGCCCGGGGCCTTGACGCTGCCGGTCAGGGGGCCTGGCGTCCGCGATGCCAGTGCGCACAGCACCTGGCGGCTGCCGGCGGCCCAGCTGGACGGGCCGATGGGCCGGTAGTTCAGCGTCAGGTCGTTGGCGTACAACGTCTTTGGCGCCAGGTACGCGGTGGCCATCGTCATGCAGGCCGGCCGCAGCACCGCCTCCTGCGCGGCGTCCGACGGCGCCGGGCCGTCGTGGAAGTGCGCGCTGAGGTCGATGGGGCCGACGGCCTCGACCGAATGCGGCTCGGCGCAGTCCACGGGCACCAGACCCGTCTGCCCGCCCTTCATGTCGGCACCCAGACACGTGCCGGGCGGCCACACCCGCGACTGATCCTGTTCGGCGACCAGCCCGCGGAACGGCAGCTGTTGGCCGTTCGGGCCCGGCAGCTGCAAACCGCACAGTGCCAGTCGAGGACCGGACCCGGAGCCGACCGATCGCAGTAGGCCGTACGCGAACCGGCCGTTCGGGTCGTAGTGCGGGCCGAGGTACCGGCGCCCTGACACTGCGCAGGATTCCTGATCGCCGTCGCCTTCGACGGAGTTGACGACCTCGAACAGGTGCGGGCTGCTGCACTGCACGAACGCGGGCCGTTGGGGAGGCTCAGGTTGCCAGGTCAGGCAGTTGCCGGCATGGGCACTGCGAAAGACGGTGGCGGTGTGGTCGTCGTCGGTGGCGCTGCCGGCGGACGGGCCGACCGCCGCCACTGCGACCAACCCAGCGATCAACTGGGCGCACAGCACAGCCGCTAGCAAAGCGCGGCGCGACGCCCAAAACGTGACCGAGAGCAGATTCATCGGTCCATAGCGTGACATATTCGACTGATCGACACAGCTTGGCGCGTCGATCTCTACCGAGTCGGGGCCGACTCGTGATGTGTGGTGACCTACTTGAGCAAAGGGTCACGGGGCAGGCCGAGAATCCGTTCGGCGATGGTGTTCCGGGTGATCTCCGAGGTGCCGCCGGCGATGGTCATGGCGCGGTAGCCCAGGTAGGCCTGGGTGAGCGCCGGAGTTTGCCCGGTCACGGCCGCGGGGCCGGCCAGCTTCATGCCCAGCTCGGTCTGGCGTTGCCCCTGCTCGGCGACCACGAGTTTTGTGACATTGCCCTCGGGCCCCGGTCCGGTGCCGGCGATGGCCCGGCTGATCCGGCGCAGGTTCAGCAGCCGCAGGGTGTGCCCCTCGGCGATCACCGCACCGGCCCGGTCGCGCAGCCCGGCGGCCACCTCCGGCGGGGCGGCGTCCAACAGCGCGATCAGATCGTCTGCGCTGAAGCCCGACTGCGCACCGGACCCGGCGCCGATCGACAGCCGCTCGTTGCCCAGCGTCGCCCGCGCCACCAGCCAGCCCTTGTTGACGTCCCCGACGACGTCGGCGTCGGGGACGAACACCTCGTCGAGGAACACCTCGTTGAAGTGGGCGTTGCCGGTGAGTCCCTTGAGGGGGTTGACGGTCACGCCCGGCGCTTTCATGTCGATCGCCATCATCGTGACGCCGGCGTGCTTGGGTGCGTCGGGATCGGTGCGGACGGTGGCCAGGCCCCACTGGCAGTACTGGGCCAGGCTGGTCCACACCTTCTGGCCCGTCACCAGCCAGCCGCCCTCGACTTTCTTGGCGCTGGTGCGCACGGCCGCCGCGTCCGAGCCGGCCTCGGGCTCGGAGAACAGCTGGCACCACATGATCTCGCCGCGCAGCACGGGGTAGACCCAGCGCTCACGTTGATCGTCGGTGCCGGCCTGCGCGATGGTGAGGGTCACCCAGCCCGTGATGCCCAGGTCGGGTCGGTCGACCGGCTTCTTCCCCCCGGTCGCTGCGCTCGTGCCCCCTGGAGCGCGGAACTCCTCCTCGATGGCCAGCTGCTCCAGCACGCCCGCATCGCGGCCCCACGGCTTGGGCCAGTGCGGCACGAGGTATCCGGAATCGACGAGAAAGTCCCGCCGCTTGTCCTCTGCGAGGGACTGCAGCGTGGCGACGGCGTCGCGGGCGGCCGCGCGGTACTCGGCCGCCTCCTCGGGCAGCGCGAACGACGCCCCATGGGCCCGGCCGCTGCGCTGCCCGTCGACCACGTCGGCGAGCGGGTCGGCGCCGTCCCCGGTCAGGGCGGCGAGCGTCAGGGCACGGCGCAGGTACAGGTGCGCGTCGTGCTCCCAGGTGAAGCCGATTCCGCCGTGCAGCTGAATGTTGTTCTCGGCGTTGAAGACCTGGCTGTGGATCGCCTGGGTGGCGGCCACGGCCGCGCCGAACCAGGCGTCGTCCAGATCGTCGGCGCGGGCGGCGTCCCACGCCGCTGCGGTGGTGAGTTCGGCTGCCACCAGCATGTTGGCGGCGTGGTGTTTGACGGCTTGGAACGTGCCGATGGTGCGGCCGAATTGTTCACGAACCTTGGCGTATTCGACGGCCATGTCCAGCGCCGCCCAGCTGACACCGACTGCTTCGGCGGCGGCCAGAATGCGAAAAGCCGTGTGTGCCTTGGGGGCCGCGCCGCGGATGACGGCTATTGCCTTGGCCTGGTCGAGGTTGACGGAGCCGATGCTGCGGGTGGTGTCCGCGGACTCCAACGCGATGACGGTCACTCCGTTGGCTTTGGCGTCGACGATCACCACGTCGTCACCGGCGACAAGCACCAGCAGCGCGGCATCGGGGGCGCCGAGCACCGTCGGACTCGCACCGAACACCGTGTGGCCGCTGACGTGGATGTGGCCCGACAAGCCCAGCGCGGCGGTGGTGCTGCCGTCGGCCAGCCCGGGCAGCAGTTGGGTGCGCACTGGATCGGTGCCGCACCGGTCGATGACGACGGCGGCGGCGACGGTCGGCAGGAACGGCCCGGGGCAGAGTTCGCGGCCCTGCGCCTCCAGCACCACCGCCAGTTCGGGCAACCCGAATCCGGAGCCGCCGTAGGCCTCGGGGATGGCCAGCCCCTGCCATCCCAGATCGGCGGCGGCGGTCCAGAACCCGGCTGGATGCGACGGCCCGCCCTCGAGCGTGGCGCGGGCAGCGGCCCGGCTGCCGAGCCGGTGCAGCAGCCCCGTGGCCGAGTCCGCGAGGTCGTTGTGGTCGTCGGTGATCGCCAGCGCTGAGGTGCCCATGGGTTGACTGTAAGCACGACGGTACGACTTCGAATGGGCCCTGAACAGCTGTGATGCACTTCACAAACCCACGCTCGCCGAACTGTGACCACAAACTTGCCGTGGCCCCGAAATCGCGTGGTCAGCCCGGTGTACGCTCGCGAAATGACGGCTCGACCGGATCATCACGATCACAGCCCAACGCTGGCGACCAGGCTCCGTTGGTTCATGGCAGCCAAGCCCGCCGATCACTTGTTGGCGATGGCAACGGCCGCCGCGTCCCTGCCGGTGATCGGCAAGAGTCTCGAGCCGCTCGGCGGGGCCACCGCGATGACGCTGTGGGGCATGCGGCACGTGCCCAGCTTCTGGGCGTCGACCTCCAAGGCGTTGTTCACTCCGAGCGTGGCGGAGATCCGCCGGGCGGAGCGTGATTGCACCAACGAGGTGATCCGGGCGGCGCTGACCGGGGTCGTGCCTCCGGCTGAACTCGACATCGAGTGGCCCGCACCGGAGCGCACGCCGCCGTTCTGGCGGGCGCGGGAGCATCGGCGTCAGGTGCACCGGACCTCGGTGCGTTACGGCGACAGCCCGTCCCAGCTGCTGGACGTCTGGCGCGCCGACGACCTACCGAGCCAACCGGCACCGGTGCTGATCTATCTGCCCGGTGGGGCCTGGGTGCACGGCAGCCGGCTGCTGCAGGGCTACGCCCTGATGAGTCACCTGGCCGAGCAGGGCTGGGTCTGTCTGTCCATCGACTATCGGGTGGCGCCGAATCACCGTTGGCCGCAACACATCACCGACGTCAAGACCGCGATCGCGTGGGCCCGGGCCAACGTCGACAAGTTCGGTGGCGACCGCGATTTCATCGCGATCTCGGGCGGCTCGGCGGGTGGACACCTCGCCGCGCTGGCCGGACTGACTGCGAACGATCCGGAATTGCAGGGCGACCTGCCCGAGGGCGCCGATACGTCGGTCGACGCCGTCGTCGGGATCTACGGCCGGTACGACTGGGAGGACCGGTCCACCAAGGAGCGCGAGGAGTTCGTCGACTTCCTGGAGCGTGTCGTGGTTCGGCGTCGCATCGACAAGCATCCGGAGATCTACCGGCAGGCTTCGCCGATCGCGCGCGTGCATCGGGATGCGCCGCCGTTCCTGGTCATTCACGGCAGTGGCGACAGCGTCATCCCGGTGGCCCAGGCGCGAGACTTCGTGCACGAACTGCGGACGGTATCGGAGTCGACCGTCAGTTATATCGAATTGCCCGGCGCCGGACACGGTTTCGACATGACAGACGGTGCCCGCACCGCATCGATGGCGACTGCCATAGGGTTGTTCCTCGACGAGGTTCGCCGGAACCAGATCCAGCAGCGTGTCGAAGAGGTCGTCTAGACCGTTCGACTGGCAGGCGTCTGACCGAAGCGCAGGAGAGGTCGAGTGAAACGACTGAGTGGGTGGGACGCGTTCCTGCTGTATTCGGAAACGCCCAACGTGCACATGCACACCCTCAAGATCGCCATCATCGATCTCGCCGGCCTCGGCGATCGCACGTTCGGAATCGACGAATTCCGCCGCGTGCTCCGGGAACGGCTGTACAAGCTGGAGCCGTTCGGCTACCAGCTCGTCGACATTCCGTTCAAGTTCCACCACCCGATGTGGCGGGAGCACGCGGATGTCGACCTCGAATACCACGTCCGGCCGTGGCGCGTGGCGGCGCCGGGCGGCCGGCGGGAGCTGGACGCCGCGATCGGCGAAATCGCAAGCACGCCACTGGATCGCAGCCGGCCGCTGTGGGAGATGTACCTCGTCGAAGGTTTGGCCAACGGGCGGGTTGCCGTGGTCGGAAAGATTCATCACGCGCTGGCCGACGGCGTGGCCTCGGCCAACCTGCTGGCCCTCGGCATGGACATCACCGAGGCGCCGCAGCATGACAACGATCTGTACGTGGCGGATCCGGCGCCGTCCCGCGGCCAGCTGGTCCGGTCAGCGTTCGTCGACCATCTCCGGCAGATCGCGCGCATTCCCGGCGTGGTGAAGTACACCGCCGACGGCATGACGCGGGTGCGTAAGAGCAGCCGCAAGTTGTCGCCCGAACTGACCCGGCCGTTCACCCCGCCGGCGAGCTTCATGAACCACGTGCTCACGCCCCAACGGCGTTTCGCCACAGCCACTTTGGCGCTCGCGGACGTCAAGGAAACCAGCAAGAAACTGGGCGTCACCATCAACGACCTGGTGCTGGCCATGTCGTCGGGCGCGCTGCGTGAGCTGCTGCTGAAATACGACGGCAAGGCCGACCACCCGCTACTGGCGTCGGTCCCGATGAGCTATGACTTCTCGCCGGATCGCATCTCCGGCAACCGATTCAGTGGCGTGCTGATCGCCCTCCCGGTCGACGTGGCCGACGCCTCGCAGCGTGTCCAGGAGGCCCGCGAGGCCGCCTTGCTGGCCAAGGAGAGCCACCAATTGGTCGGTCCGGAGCTGGTGGCCAGGTGGGCCGCGTACATGCCGCCCGCGCCCATGGAGTCGATGTTCCGCCGGCTGTCCAACATGGACGGTCAGAACAAGGTGCTGAACCTCAACATCTCCAACGTGCCGGGGCCGCGGGAACGCGGCAAGGTCGGCGGCGCCACCGTCACCGAGATCTATTCGGTCGGTCCGCTCACCGCGGGCAGCGGCCTGAACATCACCGTGTGGAGCTACGTCGACCAGCTCAACATCTCGGTGCTCGCCGACGGTGCGACCACCGACGATCCGCATGAAGTGACCACGGGCATGATGGAGGACTTCAAGAAGATCCGCAGGGCCGCAGGACTTTCCGAGGAGCTGACCGTCGTCGAGACCGCGATGGCGCAGTAGGCCCTGTCTCTTCGGAGCGTCAGTCCGACGGTCGATTGCGGAATCGTCTGTGTAGCACCTGCCGTGACACGCCCAGGATTCGTCCGATCTCGGCCCAAGTCCATCCGTTGGCGCGGGCCTGACGAACGGCTTGCTCGTATTGCGTTTTCGCGCTGACGAGGTTGTCGCGCGCTTGCGCCAGTGCAGTTCGGCTGATGCTGCCGAAGACGTCGGCGGCTATCGGATCGGGCGCTGGAGGCTCGTCCTCGAATGACCATTCGTCGTCATCATCGTCGAGACCATGTGTCTTTCGGAACGCGTCGCCGGCGGCGTCGATCTCCTCGCGAGTCGGACGGCGTGCTTGCGGTTCCCACCACAATCGCGGGGCCGGGTAGACCATGGCGTGTTCCTTCCGGAGTCGAGAACTGCCGAAAGTATGTGCCGTAGGACCGACAGATCCGCTTCGCGCACGGCTGTCGGCACCTCTTCTGCGGGTGGGTCGAGCTGGGAGCTGTCATCAATCGCTGACATGGTCAGCACACGGTGACAATGTCAGCGATCGATGACGGGTCCCGGTGACACACATGCAAGGGAGAGGTCATGCAGGAGCGAGGTACAGACCAGCGCGGCCTCGGCGCAGGCCGCAGGTCGGCTACCCGACCTCGTCCTCCGCAGCCACGGCCTTCGCCTTCTCGGCCCGCACCCATTCCAGGAACCGGGTGATCGCCTCGGCGGTGTAGCGGCCATGGGCCGAGCCGAAGATGTCGAAAGCGTGCTGCGCGTGGGGAATCTCCGCGTACGCCACCGGCGCCGGCGACTGTGCCCGCAGCGCGGCGACGAAATCCCGGCCCTCCTGGACATCGATCAGCGTGTCGTTGGTGCCGTGCAGCACGAAAAACGGCGGGGCGTCGGGGCCGATGCGGGTGATGGGCGAGGCGTCCAGGAACACCTGCGAATCGTCGGCGAACCGCTTCCTGATGATCAGTTGCTCGAGGGCCCGCATCATCTCGGGGCGCCCGGGGCCCTCGAAACCGAACCAGTCATACCGGCCGTACACCGGAACCGCGGCCGCGACGGAGGTGTCGGCGTCCTCGAAACCCGGCTGCCACTGGGGATCTCCGGGGGTCAGGGCTGCCAGTGACGACAGGTGCCCGCCCGCCGAGCCGCCGCTGATCGCCACGAAGTCGGGATCACCGCCGTACTCGGCGATGTTGTCCTTGACCCAGGCGAGGGCCTGCTTCACATCGATGATGTGCGCCGGCCATTGATGTTTCGGGCTGACCCGGTAGCCGATGGACACGCAGATCCACCCGCGGTCGGCGAGCGCGCCCATCAGCGGGTAGGCCTGGGGCCGGCGGTCGCCGAGCATCCAACCACCACCCGGAACCTGCAGCAGCACAGGGGCTTTGCCATCGAGGGGCAAATCGGGGCGGCGCCAGATGTCGGCGAGGTTGGCGCGGTGCGGACCGTACTTCACGGTCTCCTTGTTGTACTTGCGGCGCGACAGCATGGTGCGCCCGATGCCGGGCAGGCGGGGGACACCCGGGTCGGCCGAGTTGTCCGGCCCGATCACGTCACGCAACGGCTGCTCGAATGCCGGTCGCGAACTCCGGCTGCGCGTGAAGATGAGGCCCAGAATGGCCCAGGTGACCACCGTGATGCCCAACGCGATTCGGCCGCTGGTACCGGAGAAATCACCGCGGCGGCCCCGGCGGATCGCGGACAGCACCGAGGAACTGAGCACGACGCCGGCCGCTTCACTGGACGGCCAGCCGTTGGCGAACGCGACGATGCCGGGGTTCCCGGAGCGGGCCAGCGGGCTGGCCGCGTTGGTGGCGTTGACGAGTCCGACGACGGCCCGCAGCAGGGTCACCGATTTACGCGCCATCAGCCAGTGCCTTCAGCTCGCGGCGGTCGATCTTGCCGGTACTGTTGCGCGGCAGTTCGGTCAGCACCGTAATCGACCGTGGCACCTTGTAATTGGCGAGGTTGTCCCGCACATGCTGCTTGAGGGCGTCTTCGGTGGCCGTCGCCCCGTCGGTCAACACGACGAACGCCGCCAGGCGCTGGCCGTACTGCTCGTCGGCGACGCCCAGCACCGTGGCCTCGGCCACCTCGGGATGCGCGGACAGCGTCTTCTCCACCTCGATCGGGTAGACGTTCTCGCCGCCCGACACGATCATCTCGTCATCGCGGCCCACCACGAACAGGCGGCCGGCGGCGTCGAGGTAGCCGAGGTCGCCCGACGACATGTAGTCCTGATGGAAATCCTTTGTGGCACCGGATGTGTAGCCGTCGAACTGCGTGGAGTTGCGCACATAGATGGTGCCCACCTCGCCCGTCGGCAGCTCCTTGAGATCGGCGTCCAAGATCGTGATCTCGGTGCCCTCGGCCGGGCGGCCGGCGGTGTCGGGGGCGGCGCGCAGGTCGGCCGGCGTCGCGGTGGCGATCATGCCGGCCTCGGTGGCGTTGTAGTTGTTGTAGATGACGTCACCGAACTGATCCATGAACGAGGTGACGACGTCAGGGCGCATGCGCGACCCGGAGGCCGCGGCGAACCGCAATGAGCGACCGCTGTAGCGATTGCGGATGTGGTCCGGCAGTTCCATGATGCGGTCGAACATCACGGGGACCACACACAATCCGGTGGCCTGGTATTTGTCCACCAGCGCCATGGTGGCCTGCGGGTCGAACTTGCGGCGGGTGACGACGGTGCAGGCCATCGACGCCGCGAACACCAACTGCGAGAAGCCCCAGGCGTGGAACATCGGAGCGACGATCACGGTCGTCTCCTCTGTGCGCCATGGCGTGCGGTCCAAGATCGCCTTCAACGCATCCAGGCCACCGCCGGAATGCTTGGCGCCCTTGGGAGTTCCCGTGGTTCCGGAGGTCAGCAGGATCACCCGGCTCTTCTCGCCGGTACGCCGCGGCTGCAGCCCGAGGTGATCGATGATCAGCGACTCGACGGTCAGTGGGTGGTCCTTGGTATCGGTCCACGCCACGATCCGGGTCACTTCGGACCGTCCCGCCCGGTCCGCTAATGCGCGGTCGACCGTCGCGGTGAACTCTTCGTCGTAGATGATGACGTCGACGTTCTCGCGGGCCACGACCTCGGCCATCGCCGGACCGGCAAAGGAAGTGTTGAGCAGCAACACATCCGCGCCGATGCGGTTGGCCGCGATCAGTGAGTCGACGAAGCCGCGGTGGTTGCGCGTCATGATGCCGACGACCTTGGCGGACGGCAGGGTCTGCAGGGCGGCGGCGAACGCATCGCCACGCCGGTCGAGCTCACCGAACGTCAGCGTGCCCAGCTCGTCGATGAGGCCCGGCCGGTTACCGCAGCGCTGCGCGGAACTGGCGAAACCCGAAGTGACGCTCATGTTTTCGCGCGCCATGGCACCGGCGATCCGCACGTACTTGTCCGGGCGGAGTGGGGCGATGACACCGGCCCGCACCATGGTGGAGACGAGCCCGGCGGTCGCGGTCAGCCTGTCGGTGATGCCCACGACCCGTCAGCCTAGTACCGGGAAGCGACGCTCTTCGGCGAGTTCATCGAGTGCGTCCTGCATGACCTTGCGGACCCGCGCGTCGACCGCGTCGATGTCGGGCTCTGCACCGAACTCGGCCTCGATGTTGATGGGCGGCAACACCTGCATGACGATCTTCGACGGCAGCGGCACGTTGAAGGGCAGCACGGCGGACAGCCCGAACGGCAGCCCGATGGACAGCGGCACCACCTTGGTCCGAGCGGCGCGCGCGATGGGGCCGAGGGCCTTGGCGATGCGCTCACCGCGCGTCAGGAACAGCTGGGTCTCCTGGCCGCCGATGCCGACCATCGGCACGATCGGCACGCCGGCGTTGATCGCGGCCTTCACGTACCCCTTGCGGCCGTCGAAGTCGATCTTGTTGGCATCGGTCGACGGCCGGTAGACGTCGTAGTCGCCGCCGGGGAACACGACGACGAGGCCGCCCGAGCGCAGCGCTTCGTCGGCGTTCTCGTGGCTGGCCAGGATGTAGCCGGTCTTCTTGAAGAAGTCCGCGGTCGGGCCGACCATCAGCATGGCGTGGCTGAGGGTGTAGACGGGGCGGCCGTAGCCGTACTTGTCGTAGAAGTGCGACGAGAAGATCGGCACGTCCATGGGCAGCATGCCGCCGGAGTGGTTGCTCACCACCAATGCGCCGCCCAGTGGAATGTTCTCCAAACCGCGGACCTCGGACCGGTGATAGACCTTCAGCAGCGGTCGGAGAATCCCCATGACCTTCTCGGTCAGATCAGGGTCAAATTTGGTGATTTCGGGCAGCTTGGCCACGGTTTCTCCTCTGGCTGCGGCAAAAACTAGAACGCGTTCTAATTTTCGATTATTCACTGGTTGACCGCCGGACGCCAATCCCCTGTGGCTAGCATCACCGTCGTGACCGAAGAAGCCGCCAGCGAAGATGCCGTCCTCGTCGAACAGCGCGACCGCATACTGATCATCACCATCAATCGGCCCCAGGCCAAGAACGCTGTCAACGCAGCGGTCAGCAACGGCTTGGCCGCTGCCGCGGACCGCCTCGATGAGGACCCGGGACTATCGGTCGGCGTGCTGACCGGTGCCGGCGGCTCGTTCTGTGCCGGCATGGACCTGAAGGCCTTCGCCAAGGGCGAGAACATCCTGTCGAGCCGTGGCTTCGGCCTGACCCAGCGTCCGCCGGCCAAGCCGCTGATCGCGGCAGTCGAGGGCTACGCGTTGGCGGGCGGCACCGAGCTGGCGCTGTCGGCCGACCTGATCGTCGCCTCCAACGCATCGGCGTTCGGTATCCCCGAGGTCAAGCGGGGTCTGGTCGCCGGCGGTGGCGGGTTGCTGCGGCTGCCGCAGCGCATCCCGTACGCCATCGCCATGGAACTCGCGCTCACGGGCGACAACCTGACCGCCACGCGGGCGCATGAGCTGGGTCTGGTCAACGAGCTGACCGAGCCCGGTGGCGCACTGGATGCCGCCCTCGCGTTGGCCGAACGCATCACCGCGAACGGCCCGTTGGCGGTTGCCGCCACCAAGCGCATCATCGTCGAGTCGTCCGACTGGTCCGACGCGGAGAAGTGGGACAAGCAGGCCGCGATCCTGGGGCCGGTCTTCATGTCGAAGGACGCCCGCGAGGGTGCGGTCGCCTTCGCCGAGAAGCGCGCGCCGCAGTGGACCGGTAGCTGACCTGCGCTACTTGGGCTTTTTCTCCGGCTGCTGCACCGGGCACTGCTGCTCAACCCAGTTGTTGAGTGTGCGGCTGAACTGAGAGCGGTCGGGGTCGCTGGTGTGCAGGCCGTTGGTCTTGACGAAATGCGTCACGGCGGCCTGCACATCGGCCGGCGGGTGGAACCCGTTGATGGTGTCCCCGGCTGCCTTCGCGTCGTCGGGGGACGTGCCGGACATCAGGTTCACCACCGCGCCGGTGAGTTGCAGGCAGGTCCCGCCATCGAGCTGACGGCTGGTGGGGGACGGTGGCGCTTCCGCCGCTGGGGCGCTCGGGGCGGCCGACGTGCTCGACGCCGCAGCGCTCGATGTCGAGGTGGTCGGCTGTGCCGGCTGCTTGTCGCCTGCGCACCCGGCCAGCAGTAGGGCAGCGGCGAGCACTGCGGCCTGACGGCTAGTGAAGCGCCGCGACGTCACGATCTCCCGGTAGGACATGTGTTTGTTCTACCGGGAAGATTGTTTGTGCCGGCTGCTGGGGTCGGACAATGGTCAGATCGAGGCGACGAAGTCGCTGCTGTAGAACTCGGCCGGGCTCTGCGAATACGGGGCGGGCAGGTCAACCGCGACCCACACGCCGGTGGTGCCGGGGGCGACGGAGAGCTGGACGGTGGAGCTGCCGTTGCCCCAGCCATCGGTGTTCAGCGAGGCGGTGCCGATGCTTGGGTCGCCGGGCAGGCAGCCCAGCGTGGCGTGCGGCGCCGGGATGAGTCGGACCACGTACTGCGCGTCGCGTGCGCCGTCGAGCATCTCGATGTGGGCGACGGCAGTGCGGCCGTCGGAGGTGACGTCGGCCGTCGGCACTGCCGGAAAACGGAACTTCATGTAATTGATCGGCTGCCGATCGCAGGCGTACGTCCGCGACATCAGCGTCATCCGATGTGCGGTGGCGGCGTGCGCCGGCGCCGCGACGACGGTCGCGGCGGGCAGGACGGTGCAGACGGCAAGCGCTGTGAGCGCGCCGCTCAGGTTGGACATGTGTCAAGTTTTTACCGGGACCGCCGGTAACGCAGTGGTCGGCGTCACAAGCGGACGGACTCCACTTTCGGCGCGGATATTGACTTAGGTCACAACGGGATTCAGATGCGCCCTACCGTCACATCCCAGGGTTCCGTCGTCGCGATGAGCCCGGCGAGGCGCCGGGCGTGCCAGCTGGTGCCGCCGAACTCGTCGGCCCAGCTGCGGGCGCGCATGGTCGCTCGCCACAGCGGATGTTCGGCGGTGGTGCCGATGGCGCCGTGCAGCTGATGCGCGACGGTGGTGACCGGGCCGACGGCGCGGCCGACGGCGACCTTGGCGACGGTGGTGGCGTAGGCGGTGCGGGCGTCGGCAAAGCCGTACTGCGTAGCCGCGGTGACCGCCAGAGTGGTTGCGGCCCTGGCTCGTTCGATCTCGCCGAGCATGGAGGCCAGCGAGTGCTGTACTGCCTGGAAGGTGGCGAGTGGACGGCCGAACTGCACCCGGTTCGCGGTGTGCGTGATGGTCAGTTGCGCGGCCGCGTCGAATGCGCCGACGATCTGCACGCAGCGGCACCAGGCGCCGCGGATGGTCAACTCGTCGGCGACGGCCAGCGGCAGTTGGACGACATCGTCTGCCGCCGTGTCGAATTCGATCCTCGCCCGAGGTTCTCCGGCGAGGTTGTGCCCGCTGTCGATGCGCGTCGGTGCGCCGCGCAACGCGACGCAGAGTGCGTCAGGCCCCGGTTTGGTCACCAGTACCGGCCCGCACTGCGGCCAGGTGGCGACCTGGTCGATGGCCAGCGTCAATGGTCCCGACTCGGGTACCGGCAGTCCGGCCGCGGCGGCCAGCCAGGTTGCCAACACATCGGTTTCGGCGATCGGCACTGCGGCGGCGTGGCGCGCCAGGGTCCCCAATACGACGGCCGCCGCGGCCGGCCCGGCGTCGGCGTCGCCGCTCAACCGGGTCAGCCCGGAGGTCTCGGCGGTGCGCCACAGGGCGTCGTCGAACGTCAGCGGCAGCGTGCGGGCGGGTTCCGCGGACCGGCCGATCTGCTCGGCGAGGTCGCGCAGTTCGGCAAACCCGTCCGAATGCTGTTTTGCGGCAGCCTGTTTGGTCCAATTCTTGGCGACGATGCCGCGCAGCACCTCGTTGGTGCCCCCGCGCAGCGTGAACAGTGGTGCGTGCACCCGAGCGGTATCCAGCATGGCCTGCAGCCGTGGGCGGTCGGGACCGTGGTAGCGATCCAGCAGTTCCGCGGCGATCTCGACGGAATCCTGTTCGAACCGGGTCCCCAGGTCCTTCACCAGGGCGGCGGGCACGGCGGCATCCTGACCGGCGGTCAGTGCCCGGGCGACCGATATGGACAGTTGGCGTAGCGAGATCATTCGCGCCATCAGGTCGCCGATATCGACGCCCGGTTCGTCCCGTAACGCTTCGATGAGCGCGAAAAGCAGTGTGGCAGTGGACAAGAAGCGCTCCGGCCCGCTGCGCTCGAAACCCAGTTCCGAGGTCACTTGGTGCCAGCCCGCGCCCACCGTGCCGAGCAGGTCGGCGTCGGTGAGAGCTACGTCGTCGAACAGCACCTCGTTGAAATGGTGCTCGCCGTTCATCTGGACGATGGGCTCGATGGTGACGCCGGCGGCATCGGTGGGCACGATGAACTGGCTGAATCCGGCGTGCCGGTGGCCGGGGTCCAGGGGGCTGGTGCGGGCCAGCACCACGATCTGGTGCGCCAGGTGCGCGCCGCTGGTCCACACCTTGCTGCCGTTCAGGCGCCAGCCGCCGTCGGTGCGCGTGGCCTTGGTGGCGACGGCGGCCAAGTCGGAACCCGCCTGGTGTTCGCTCATGCCGATCGCGGAATACAAAGTACCGGAGGCGATTCGGGGCAACAGCCGGCGCCGCTGGTCCTCGCTGCCGTAGGTCAGGAGGGCGGGAGCCACCTGCCGGTCGGCGATCCAGTGCGCGGCGACCGGGGCACCGTGGGCCAGGAGTTCTTCGGTGACCACGTACCGGTGCATGTGGCTGCGCCCGCGCCCGCCGTACTCGACCGGGATCGTCAGCCCGACGAAACCGGCCTCGGCCAATCGCACGCTGAAGTCGGCGTCCCACTTCGACAGCCAGCAGTCGACGCCGGGTTGCCAGCCGAATTTCCGCGCGTCCTCGGCCAGGAACCGGCGCAGGTCGCAGCGCAGTTCCGCCAGCTCATCGTCGTCGGCGCGGAGGGCGTCGAAATCGTCCATCCGGCAACAGTAATCGCGGCGTCCCAGATTGTCGGTGGGTCGCGGCATACTCGGTGCGATGGCGACTATTTACTACACCGCATCCAGTTTGGACGGCTTCATCGTGGACTCCGCCGGCAGCCTGGACTGGCTGCTCACCCGCGACATCGATGTCGACGGGCCGTTCGGCTACAAGGCCTTCGAGAAGTCGGTGGGTGCGCTGGTCATGGGGTCGACGACGTACCGCTGGGTCGTCGAGCATGAGCCGGGCGACTGGCCGTACCCCCAACCGACGTGGGTGCTCACCTCCCGGTCGGACGTCGTCGTCGACGGCCATCCGGTCCGGGCGGTCAGCGGCGATGTCGCGCAACTGCATCCGACGCTGGTCGAGGCGGCGGGGGAGCGTGACGTCTGGATCGTCGGCGGAGGGGACGTCGCCGCGCAGTTCATCGCGGCCGGCTTGGTCGACGAACTCGTGGTGTCCTATGCGCCGTGCTCACTGGGTGCCGGCGCGCCCGTATTGCCGGTGCGCTCGGAGTGGAAGTTGCTGGAGTCCGGGGTCAACGGGGACTTCGTCTGTGCGCGCTGGGCTCGCGCGGACGGCTAGCCGCCGGCAGTGGGCAGGCCGTTGTTCTTGACGAAAGCTTTTGCCTTGATGAGGAATTCGAGCTGGGCGGCGACGTCGTGCAGCGGTTCGACGCTCCGTGACGACCTGCTCAGAACCACGGCGCCTTCCAGCGCGGCCAGGCACGTGACCGCCAGGGCTGATGCGTCGGCATCGCTGAATTCTTCGGCGGAGAAGGCGTGCCCGAGAGCGGTCCGCCACCGGTCGAAGATTTCGGCGGCGATGGGCGTCAGGGTGGGGGCTTCGTCGCCCGACCCCACGGCGGCGGCGACCACCGGGCACCCTGCGGTGAAGTCGCTGTCGGCCAGAATCTGATCCCAGAAGGTGACGAAGCCGCGCACCAGCGCAATGCCGCCGTATGCGGCGGAGGCGTCGATGTGGGCGGCGATCGCATCGCCGGCGAACTGCAGGGCTTCGATCAGCAGCTGGCTGCGGCCCTCGGGAAAGTGGTGGTAGACCGAGCCGCGCGGCGCCCCGCTGCGCGCCAGCACCTCGTCGATGGTCAGGCCGGCGGCGCCGCGCTCACGCAGTACGGCCGCGGCGCTGCGCACCATCCGGTCCCGGGTGGCGCCGCGTTTGTTGACCGCCTTGGTGGCAGCTGCGGTCAAGGTGTGACCCGGTTCCGCAGCTGCGTCATCCGATCCTGCACACCGCGAGCCGCTTCGCGCAGCCGCTCATTGGCGCCCAGGACGGTGTGCGTGAAGCGATGGCCTTTCACGTTGACTTCGACCACCCACATGGCGCCCTCCTTGGTATGGGAGTCAGCATAAAACGTCCGACACATCGGGCCAAAGAATGTATGCCGGGTCACACATCTTGGAGATTTTGGAGAGCTCGAGCGGGGTGGATGGTCAGAACTATGGTTTCTTGCATATTTCTGTAACCAGCCGGCCCGGCAGACGTGAAAGTCCCCACGATCAAGCGATCGTGGGGACTTTCGCGTCTCCTCGCGGTCAGAACCCGCGCAGAAAACTAGCCGGCGTTCTCCAGCGCGACGAGCGCGGCAGCCACGGCGAAGTACTTGTTGGAGCCGAGCTGGCGCACGGTCTTGATGTTGAATGCCGCGGCGAGGTGCTCGGCGTCGGAGTCGCTGACCCCGGCCAGTGCGGCGGGTGATGCGTCGAGGATGTCCTTGAGGGACTTCTCCTCGTATGCCTTGTCGAGCGACTTTTCGAGATCTACAGAAACTGCCATGGGTTGCCTCCCAGATTGTTTGCCAACGACCTTCGAACCCGCGTGACGGTATCAGCGATCGATGCGGTTCGCCCGGGATAAAACACTCTTGCGGAAAAGCCGAATGGCCACCCCAACCGAGTCCCCCAAGGGGCGAAGGACGTGGTGTGGGTGGCCATCCGGACGAGGCGGAATTACTCCGGGGTGTAGCCGAACGGCAGCAGGACACTCTTGGCCTGGCAGTAGGCTTCGATACCCTCGGGGCCGTTCTCGCGGCCGATGCCCGAGTTCTTGTAGCCGCCGAACGGGGCGCCCGGGTCGAACGCGTACATGTTGACCGCGTAGGTGCCGGTGCGGATCTGCGCGGCGATCTTCATGGCCCGTGGGATGTCGGTGGTGTAGACGCTGCCGGCCAGGCCGTAGTCCGAATCGTTGGCGATCCGGATGGCGTCCTCTTCGGTGTCGAAGGGGATGATCGCCAGCACCGGGCCGAAGATTTCTTCCTGGGCGATGGTCATCGAGTTGTCGACATCCGCGAACACCGTCGGCTGTACGAACCAGCCGGAATCCAGGCCCTCGGGACGGCCGCCGCCGGTGGCGATGCGCGCGCCCTCTTCCACGCCCTTCGTGATGTAGGCCTCGACGCGCTCCCGCTGCTTCTCGCTGATCAGCGGGCCGATCATGGCGGCCGGGTTGTCGGGCAGGCCGACCTGCATGGCGGCTGCGCCCGCGGCCACCTTCTCGACGACCTCGTCGTACCGCGACCGCGGTGCCAGGATGCGGGTCTGGCCGACGCAGGCCTGGCCGGTGTTCATCAGACCCGAGAACAGCAGCATCGGGAGCGTGGAGTCCAGGTCGGCGTCCTCGAGGATGATCGCCGCGGACTTGCCGCCGAGTTCCAGCGTGCAGGGCTTGAGCCGCTCGGCGGCGACCTTGCCGATCTCCTTGCCGACGGCCGAGCTGCCGGTGAAGGTGAACTTGTCGATCTCGGGGTTGGCGGTCAGCGCGCGGCCGGTTTCCGGGCCACCCGGTACGACGGACAGCACGCCCTCGGGCAGGCCGGCCTCGGCGAAGGCCTGGGCCATGGCGAAGACCGACAGCGGCGTCTCGGCGGCGGGCTTGAGCACGACGGTGCAGCCGGCGAGAAGTGCCGGGCCCAGCTTGTTGGCGGCCAGGAAGAACGGCACGTTCCACGCGGCGACGGCGGCGACGACGCCGATGGGCTCCCGGGTCACGAGGGTCTGGCCGTAGATGCCGTCGCGGATGTCGTTCCACTGGAACTTGTCAGCGGCGCCGGCGTAGTAGTTGAACGACGACATGGCGGCGCCGTACTGCATCATGTCGATGATGCTCGGCGGCTGGCCGGTCTCGGCGGCGAGCAGGAACTTCAGCTCGTCGGCGCGCTCGGTCATGATGCGCGACGCCTCGGCGATCACCGCGGCGCGCTCGGCCGGGGACATCGTGGGCCACGGGCCCTCGTCGAACGCCTTGCGGGCAGCGGCACAGGCGGCATCCACGTCGGCCTTCGAGGCCAGCGGTACCTTGCCGACGAGCTCGCCGGTCGCGGGAGAGTGCACCTCGATGACGTCCGACGTCGCGGGTGCGGTCCACTGACCGCCGATAAAGAGCTGGTCCCACTCGGTTTTGAAGGCCGTGCTCTGTGTCATCTGTGCTCCTCGCGTGCGCGGTGTGTCATGCCCGCGCTCCTCGAGTGCGCGGTGTCATGGAGGTCACATTACCCAGTTTTCGATCAAACGAGAACATGTTCCAGTTCGACGCCTCAGGTCGGCTGGAGGACCAACACCAAGTTGCTCGTCAAAAACTCCTGTAACAGCGGTACAGACGTCGCGCGCCAGGCCCATCGCGGGTGGTAGCGGGGGAATGCGGCGACCAGTGCGCCGGTACTGCGGGCCCACTGCAGGCCCGCTGCAGCCGACACCGCGAACAACGACGATCCGTAGTCGTTCTTCGGCCGGTGGCCGTGTTTGCGGGTGTACATCTCGGCCGCCCGCCGGCCGCCGAGGTAGTGCGTCAGTCCCATCTCGTGTCCGCCGAAGGGGCCCAGCCACACGGTGTACGACAGGATCACCAGCCCACCCGGCCGGGTGACCCGCAGCATCTCCCGGCCCATCAGCCATGGTTCGCGGACGTGTTCGGCGACATTCGACGACAGGCAGATGTCGACGCTGTCGTCGGCGAACGGCAGCGCCATGCCGGAGGCGCGGACGAAGGTGCCGGCGCCGTCGGGCTGTGCGGCGGGACTCGTGCTGGATGGAGCCGCCATAGCGGCTCCGGCATGCGCCTCGGCCTCATCGGGCTCGACACCGATATACGTCATTCCGGCGCCCGAGAATTCGGTGGCGAAGTAGCCGGGGCCGCCACCGACGTCGAGCACGGTCGTGCCCACGGGGGTGGTCCCATTGAGGTCGCGCCACAGGCCGTCCACCAGAGCCACGGTGTCCGCCGCGAGCGCACCGTAGAAGCGCGCCGGGTCGGTCTGCTCGAAACGGAACTCGCCGAGCAGTCGGACCGAGCGGGCAAGTGTGGCCCGCTTGCGCGTGGTGACCAGTCGTTTGGCTGCCCAGCGATTCACTCCGCAACCCTACTGACCGGTACCCTTCATTCGATGCCAGACCACCCCCAGCAGTCCGCTGGATCTCGCGACGAGATCCGGTCGGTGCTGCTGCTCTGCTGGCGCGATACCGGCCACCCCCAGGGCGGTGGCAGCGAGACGTATCTGCAGCGCATCGGCGCGCAACTGGCCGAGGCCGGGGTACGGGTGACGCTGCGGACCGCCCGCTATCGCGGGGCCGCGCGCACCGAGATCATCGACGGCATTCGGATCAGCCGTGGCGGTGGCCGGCTTTCGGTCTATGTCTGGGCCGGGCTGGCCATGGTGCTGGCCCGCATCGGCGTGGGTCCGCTGCGCGGCGTCAAGCCGGACGTGGTGATCGATTCCCAGAACGGCATCCCGTTTCTGGCCCGGCTGGCGTACGGCCGGCGGGCCATGGTGCTGGTGCACCACTGCCATCGCGACCAGTGGCCGGTTGCCGGGCGGCTGATGAGCAAGTTCGGCTGGTTCGTGGAATCGCGGCTGTCGCCCCGTCTGCATCGGGACAACCAGTACGTGACGGTGTCGCTGCCGTCGGCCCGCGATCTGGTGGACCTGGGCGTCGACGCGTCGCGGATCGCCGTCGTGCGCAACGGGGTCGACCTCGCTCCCGCGGCGTCCCTGGCGCTACCCCGGTCTGTGGAGCCGCGCATCGTGGTGCTGTCGAGGTTGGTGCCGCACAAGCAGATCGAGGACGTGCTCGACGCGGTCGCGCTGCTGGCGCCGGTGATTCCGGGCCTGCGGCTGGACGTCGTCGGCGGCGGTTGGTGGGACGAGCGGCTGGTTGCGCACGCTCGCCGGCTCGGCATCAGTTCCGCGGTGAGCTTTCATGGTCACGTCGACGAGTCCACCAAACACGAAGTGCTGCAACGGGCGTGGGTCCATGCGCTGCCTTCGCGTAAGGAAGGCTGGGCGCTGGCCGTCATCGAGGCCGCGCAGCACGGGGTACCGACGGTCGGCTACCGGTCCTCGGGCGGCCTGACCGACTCGATCGTCGATGGCGTGACGGGCCTGCTGGTCGACAACCACCGTGGTCTGGTCACCGCGCTCGAGACCCTGCTGACCGAGGACGTCCTGCGCGATCAACTGGGTGCCAAGGCTCAGGTCCGGGCCGCCGAATTCTCGTGGTCGCAAAGCGCTTCCGCGATGCTGACCGTCGCCGAGGCGGTCCGGGACGGGAAGTTCGTCGACGGGATCGTGTGACGGATCCACCGGAGCAGCGGCGGCGCTGCCGACGGGGGTCAAGATCGGTTCCGCAACTTGTTCTTAGCGGCGATGCAAATCCGTCATTTTGCCGTTGGATCGCCGCCGCACACATAAAATGACGTCAAGGTCAAATTTGATAGCTATGAGGGTCTCCATCAGGCTTCCGCCTGTCGGGGCTCCCCATGAAATGGCGGATCCAGGTGACTGGATCCGGTGATGCATTGCGCAACGAACTCCCTTACTCATTCAAACAATTAGCAAGTGGGACTCACCGCTCCATCGATGCACCAACGGTTCTGAGGAGTTGAACATGTGGGGTTGCCAATGACACTCTCGACGTTCGGCCTTGCGCGCCTGACTGATTCACGCACGGTATGGCAGCCGTATTACGCGCGTCGCGTGCTGATCACCGACGTTGTGACCATCGTCGTCGCCATGCTGCTCGCGCAGTGGGTCCGATTCGGTGGAGATGGCTACGGCCCGTCGGCCTCCATCCTCTATACCGGGTATTCGTTGGTGCTGGCGGGCCTGTGGCTCGGCATGTTGACTCTGCATCACGCCCGTTCGGCCTCGATCCTGGGCTGTGGCATCGAAGAGTATCGCCGGGTCGTCGCCGCATCCTGCTGGACGTTCGGGGTCATTGCGATCGTGGCCCTGCTCGCGCGACTCGAAATTGCCCGCGGCTACCTTGCGTTGGCATTCCCCTTGGGCACCGCCGGACTGCTGATCGGGCGCATGCTGTGGCGCCACCGGATTCGTGCTCGCCGGCAAGCGGGCGAATGCCTGACGTCTGTTCTCGCCATTGGTGACCGGGACGCCATCGCCGTCCTGGCCACCGAACTCATGAACGATCCCGGCGACGGTTATGTGGTGGTCGGCGCCGGTATCCCGGGCGTACCGAGCGCGCGCGGTGAGGTGATCAGGATCGGGGATCGGGTGATCCCGATCTTTGGCGACGAGAACGATGCCCTCGGCGCGCTCGGCGACCGATGTGCCGCCGACACCGTTGCGCTGACCGACGCCGAACATTTCGGAGTCGCCGGAATCCAGCGGCTCACCTGGCGCCTCGAGGCATCGGACGTCAACTTGGTGGTCTCACCCGGCCTGCTCGACGTGGCGGGCGCACGCCTCGCGATGCGGCCGGTGGCCGGCATGCCGCTGCTGCATGTGGAGAAACCGCAGTATCACGGCGCCAAGAGTTTCATGAAGAGGGCGTTCGACTTCGGCTTCGCCTTGGCGGCGCTCATCGGGACAGGGCCGCTACTCGTGCTCGCGGCCATCGCCATCAAGCTCACGAGTCGTGGCCCGGTGTTCTACCGGTCGGAACGCATCGGACTGGACGGTGAACCGTTCACGATGATCAAGTTCCGCAGCATGGTGGTCAACGCGGATGAGCGCCTCGATGAACTGCTGCCCTCGAACGAGATGGCCGGCGGTGTCATGTTCAAGATGCGTGACGACCCGCGGGTGACGATGGTCGGAAAGGTCCTGCGCCGCTACAGCATCGATGAGCTTCCGCAATTCATCAACGTGCTCAAACAGGACATGAGTGTGGTCGGTCCGCGGCCACCGCTGCGGCGGGAAGTCGAGACCTACAACGGGGACATCATGCGCAAGCTGCTCGTCAAGCCGGGCGTGACGGGACTGTGGCAGATCAGCGGCCGGTCGAACCTGACGTGGGACAAGGCTGTGCGCCTTGATCTTTCGTACGTCGACAACTGGTCGATGCTCACCGACGTCGGGATCATCCTGAAGACCATCAGTGTGGTGGCCCGCGGCGAAGGGGCGTACTGAGTCCCCGCCACCGCTGGATCACCATCGCGGCCAGCCCGCCGATCAGCATGCCCAGCCACACCAGATGCGCGGCGATCAGCAGTGCCCGTCCCGATGCCGCGGGCATCGTGCCGCCGACCTGGTACAGCGCAATGTCGTTGTCCCGGTAAGCGATCGGTAGCGACAGGGCCGGGGCCGGTCCCTCGACCACCACCCAGCCGACCCCGGCCGCGGCCAACTGGTGCACGTCGGCGCCCCGGAGCAGCAGGTCCTGCACCCGTCGCGCCCGCACGCCCTCACCGGGCACGGTCCGTCCGCCGATCACCAGGTCGCCGGTCGCCAGCACGTCGGCCGAAACCCAGCGGGGCAGCGGGTCCAGTACCGGTGCCGGTCCGGCCCAGGGGAACTGCCGGATGACGTCGGGCGGCAGGACCGCGACGGGCTTCGGGTCCGAGTTGATCTGCGCCGCAACCGAATACCACCCGGCTGGATACTGCACCGACCCGAGCCGGCCGCCGACGCCCCACACCAGGTCGGGAAGTGCGGCCAACACCACGATGCAGCACCCGGTAGCGGCGAAAGCCCTTGGTAGCCAACGTCTCAGCACGGCCACCGCGGCGGCACCGGCCAGGACGTAGCCGGGCATGGCGAGCGCCACCCACTTCTGGCCGTCCCGCAGCACCCCGGTGCTCGGGACGGTTCGGATCAGCCAGTCGAGGAACGCGGACCCGGGCTCGGTCGCCAGCAGTGCGGGCCCGGCCACGGCGATCAGCGCGAGCGCCAGCAGCGGCCGGGCCGCCGCGACCGACCAGGCCCGGCGTGCCCCGATCACCACGACGGCCAGCAGTGCCAGGGTCCCGACCAAGGCCCACAGCGTCGTCCGGGACGCCGGTACCGCCCCGGCGTTCCAGATGCCACCGAGTCCGGCCAGGCTACCCAGCGTCCCCAGCCCCGGCTCGGCCCGCGCGGCGAACGCCGGCACCCCCGCGCTCGCCACCGGCAGCACCGAGCGCGCGACCACCGTCGCCACCAACCAGGGCAGGGCGGCGCCAACTGACGCGGCCAGCGCCAGCCATCCGCCGCGCCAGGTCCGCGAACACACCAGCGCCACGACCAACGCGAGCAGCAGACCCGTCGGCGTCAGCCCGGCCAGCGCGATCCAGAACACCAGGTGCCACGTTCGGAGCTTCAGTGCCGAGACCGCCACCCAGGGCAGGCAGCCGTAGCCGACCAGCAGACTCCAGTGCCCCTGCAACAGCCGTTCGGCGACATAGGGGTTCCACACGGCGATGGTCACCGCCACCAACTGCCCGCCGAGGCCGGCATCCAGAATCGCCGCGGTCAACCGCGCGGCGCCCCAGCCAGCGAACCACAAGCCCAGGATCAGCAGCGCCTTGACCAGTACTCCGCCGTCGACGACACGTGAGAAGACGGCCAGGAAGAAGTCCTGCGGGAGCGCCCGGGGCGCGGCCTCGGACAATCCCAGGGCCGCATCGGACAGGTAGGACCGCGGTGTCGAGACCGCGTCACGCAGCAGCAGATAACCGGGCGCCAGCAGTGGCGCCGTGACAGCGAGCGTCAGCCCCAGCGCATAGAGCGCCGGCAGGGCACGACGAAAAACGATCAGATCCGGTCCGGTGGCAGATCGGTCGGCCGCTGGGTGGGCAGCTTCTCTGTCATGGCCTCGGCGGCGGGCATCGGGCCGGAATCGGTATCGCGCCGGCCGAAGAAGCCGTGGCCCGCAGCATCCAGGCCCGGATCGATCAGTGCGGCCTGCGAGCGCAGGCTGTAGCCGGCCAGCAGCACGCCGCCGACCAGGAAGACCAGCCCCAGGCCACCGAAGGTGATGGGCAGGATGCGGTCCCACAGGGCCAGCCTGTCGCGCTCGCCGTGGGCGGCGGAGACCTGTGACTCGACCGTCTGCTCGTTGGACGTGACGGTGAAGTCGGCGAACGTCACCTCAGGCTTGAGGGCATCGCGCGAGTAGTAGTGGAACCCGCGGTCCTTCTCCTTGACGATGGTGCCCGAGACCGGGTCCACCCAGAAGGTCCGCGCTGCGGCGTAGTACCGCTGCATGGTGACGGGCTCGGTGGGGTCGGCGGCCTGCACGCCCCACAGCTCGGCACGGGCGGTCACCGAGCCGTCTTCGTCCTTGTCGTACAGCGACGAGAACTTGATCGGATCGACCAGCTTGCCGTCGGCGTCGAAGCCGACGTTCTGGCTGAACTTGTAGACCGAGAGGCCGTTGACGTCTTCTTCGCCCTCGTAGTTGGCGTCGTACGCCTTCTGTGCAATCGGATCGAACACCTGGTAGGTCTTCTTCTCCGTACTGAACGGGAAGCGGTAGCTCAGCCCGGTGTGGGGCAGCGCGATGTTGGTCGGCGGGTTCTGGTCCTCGATGGTCCGTGGCTTCTGCACCGAGCCGGCCGCCCCCTTCACCGCGGCGGCGGTGGTGCGGTTGAGCGTCACGGTGTCGACGAGTGCCAGCAGAAGGCCGTTGTCCTGCTGCTTGTCGGTGCGGCGCACGGTGTTGCCGACCTGCAGCGTCACGACGTCGGCGTTGGCCGGGTTCTCGACGCTGAGCTGGCGCTGCAGCACCAGCGGGACGTTCTTGTTGACGACGAACTTCTCGCCCAGCAGCGAGGCGGGGTCCAGCGCGGTGCCGGTGCCGTTACTGACCAGCGTGGTGTCGATGTCGAGCGGAATCTTGGCGATCTTGCCCGACGTATAAGTAGTCAACAGCAGTGCAGCAATCAGCAGGGCGGCGCCGAGCCCCATCAAGACGCATGCCGCGATTCGCAACCCCACAGCGCGGTTCAACCCGTGCTCCTTACTTTGTCTGCCAGCCACACAGCAACCCGACTGACCCTAACAGCCCTTACTAAGGCACACCCTCAGAGTGCTGTGCGGCCGCGCGATGGTCGTGGGGGAGATTCGCTTCCGACGCCGGGCACCCGGCACACTGGGGTCGTGGGCGACCTGGGACTCGACACTGCGGACCGCGCTCCGTTGAGCGGCACCCGCAGTTTCCTGCCCGCTGTCGAGGGCATGCGGGCCTGCGCCGCCATGGGCGTCGTGCTGACCCACGTGGCATTCCAGACGGCCAACAGCAGCGGGTGGTACGGCCGCTTGTTCACCCGTTTCGATCTGGCGGTCGCCGTCTTCTTCGCGCTGTCGGGCTTCCTGTTATGGCGCGGTCACGCCGCCGCCGCGCGGGGTCTGCGGCACCGGCCGCCGACGGGCCACTACCTGCGTTCCCGCATCGTCCGGATCATGCCGGGTTATCTCTTGGCCGTGGTGGTCATCCTGGCGCTGCTGCCCGACGCCCACGCCGATCTCACGGTGTGGCTTGCCAACCTGACCTTGACCCAGGTCTACGTGCCGCTGACCCTGACCGCCGGGCTGACCCAGATGTGGAGCCTGGCCGTCGAGGTCAGTTTCTATCTGGTGCTGCCGCTGCTGGCACTGCTGGCCCGCCGGTTGCCGGTGGATTGGCGCGTGCCCGCCATCGCGGTGCTGGGGGTGGCGAGCTTCGCGTGGCCCGCGCTGCCGTGGCACCTGCCGTTCGGCGTCAACCAGATGAACTGGCTACCGGCGCTGTTCTCGTGGTTCGCCGCCGGCATGCTGCTGGCCGAGCTGACGGTCATGCCGGTCGGACGCATGCATCAGCTCGCCCGCCGCCGGTGGGTCATGGCGGCCATCGCCGGGGTGGGGTTCGTCATCGCGGCAACGCCGCTGGCCGGCAACATCGGGCTGGCGCCGGGTACCGTCAGCCAGGTGGTGGTCAAGACGGCGATGGGCGCCGTGGTTGCCGGGGCGCTGCTGGCGCCGCTCGTGTTGGACGCACCAGGAACGCCGCACCGGATTCTCGGCAGCACCGCAATGGTGACGCTGGGCCGCTGGTCCTATGGGCTGTTCATCTGGCACCTGGCGGCGCTGGCCATGGTGTTCCCGGTGATCGGCGAGTTTCCCTTCAACGGGCACATGCCGATCGTGCTGATCCTGACCTTGATTTTCGGGTTCGCGATCGCCGCCGTCAGCTACGGGCTGATCGAGTCGCCGTGCCGCGAGCTGCTGCGCCGCTGGGAGTCGCGGCACGCTCCGTCGCCGCGGGACAGCTCGATCACCGATGTTCCGGAGCCGGCTGCCGTCGGATAGGAGGTCAACGTGAGTACTCCGAAGGGCTATCACTCGGTGACGCCGCGGATGTTCGTGAGCGACCCGCAGCGCGCCGTCGAGTTTCTGCGCGCGGTCTTCGGCGCCGTCGGCGAGGTGCCGCCAGACCGGCCGGCCGAAATCCGCATCGGCGACTCGCTGGTCATGGTCGGCTCGCCGCTGGACCGGGGCGTCTTCCCGGCCTTCCTCTATATCTATGTCGACGACGCCGACCAGGCCTACCAACGTGCCCTGGCCGCGGGCGCCACCACCATCGAGCCGCCGATGGACACGCCCTACGGTGACCGCCGGGCCATGGTGCGCGATCCGTTCGGGAACGTCTTCCAGATCGCCCATCGGCTCTAGTCAGAGGACCGCTTCGGCGCGTCCCACAGCGAGGTGGCCAACGCGGCCACCGAGATGAGCGCCAGGAACTGCACCCACGGCGAATGCCCGACGTAGCCGTCCACCGAGCGCCACGGGTACGCGCTGAGTACCGCGCCCGCGCCGATCAGGCCGGCCGCCGAGGCGACGACGGTCCACCCGTCGAGCCACCGCACCCGTGACTTCAGCAGATACCGGATGCCGATGGCCGCCACCATGGTCGCCAGGCCCGCCCACCCGGCCACCAGGAACCCGAAGCCGATGAGGGCCACGCCCACGACCGCAGGATGCGGCTGCCAGGTGTCCGTCGGCTCGTCATCGACGGGGCGCCGCATCGGCAGCAGCGCCAACAGCGCCAGCAGCGGGAGGAGCGTGAGCCCGCCGAACAGCCCGATCCGGTAGGGGGTGTTCAGCGCGAACGTCAGCGTGACGATGCCCGCGGTGCCGGCCGGCAGCACCCAGCCCTGTTGCCACCCGTTGATGGTCACCGGGGTGAGCATGGCGCCGCCCGCGGTGTGGGCGGTCCAGCCGGGGTTGACGCTTTCGGGGACCACGAGCACCCGCTGTACGGGCGACGGGGCCACGTCCACCTCGCGGTGATCGGAGGTCCACGTCTTCAGCTGCGTGGGAGTCGTCCCGGCGCTGTGGATGTGGGCCGCGAGCGGGCCGGTCAGGCGGGCGCCGACGACGGTGAAGTTCGCGCCCGGGTTGATGAGGAGCTCTTGCTTCCCGGCCGGCAGTTGCAGCGGCTCGGACTGGCACGGCTGGGCCGCGATCGGTTCGCCGTCCAGCAGCGCGCCGACGGTGGTGTGCACCGAGGTCTGCAGGAACTGGCCGGCGATCGCGACGATCGGACCCCGGCCACAGGGCAGCGTGATGGCGCGCCGCCGGTTGGCGGCGGCATCGGCGGGCGCGATCGGTGCGCCGTGGTCGTCGAGGGCGGTGACCTCGGCCAGACCAGGCGGCTTCACCTGGTCGAATCCCAGTGCGGTGCGGTCGATCAGGTCGTGCCAGTCGAGGATCGACAGCTTGATGGTGTCGGTCTTCGCGGGCGTCAGCTGCAGGGTCTGTGGTCCGTCGCCGATCCGTCGCACCTGCGGCCCGGTGCCCAGGTCGACGGCGACGACGGTCGGATGCGCCGGCAGTTCGGAGGCGCTGGGCACGAGCCGCAGGGCGCTGACGGTCGTCGGGGTCGGCAGGTGCACGGTCAGGTTGGCGCCGTTGCGGAATTGCACGATGCCCTGCGGGGCCACCCAGGCAGTGCGCGGGTCGCCGTCGGTGGCGGCGTAGGCCGAGCCCGCGATGTCGATGACGTCTGAGTCGCCGGTCGCCCGGGTGGTGCCGGGCTGGCTCACCAGGTCTGCCAGGTGCGGGCCCTGCCTGGCCTGCACCCACACCGTCGGCACGACGGCCATGGGCGTCGGCACGGTGAGGGTGCGGCTCATGTTCACGGGTTCTTCGGGCGACTGGGCCATGGTGGCGGCGCACCGGACCCCGTTCGGTCCCTCGGCGCAGCCGGGCCGGCCCAGCTGGTCGTTGCCCAGATCCCATTGCGCGACAGCCGATCCCGCGGGCGGACCGGGTACGTCGACGGTGTGCCGCAGGCTCACCGCATGGGCGAAGCCGGACGCGTCGTACTGCGTCACGGAGAAGTCGGTGATGCCGAACTGCACGCCGGGGGACCCGTCGTCGGTGCCGGTCGCGGTGAACCGGACCCATGAGGTCTCGCCGTAGGGCAGGGCGGCCGTCAGCGGCTTGCCCGGCTGGTCGAAGCGAATTGTGCTGGTGCCGTTGGCTGTTGCCACCTCGATGCGGCGCACCTGAGCCCCGACGGCGGTGGCGCTGGGCGTCAGGGTGATGGTCGCGTTGGTCACCGGATGGTCGAAGTCGACCTGAAGCCATTGCCCCACAGCGGTTTGCAGCGAGCTGGACACCCAGCTGGTCGAAGAGTCGCCGTCGATCGCGGCGGCCGGCCCGGCTGCCGTCGCCACGTTGGGTAGCGCAGTCGAATCGGACGACGAACTCGAGGTGGTGATCCGTCCGCCCGGCCACGCGCCGTACGCGGGAGTGGCGCCGGGGCTGGGGTAGTCCATGACGCGGTTGAAGGTGCGTCGCGGATCGTCGGGCGCGCGCACCGCCGACGAGTGGTCGTCGACGCGCCCGTAATCGGTCTCGCGGACCAGCGGGGTGTCGGTGACGGTGACCTCGGGCACCGGCAGCCCGGCCTGCTGTGCGTCCTGAGTCAAGATCATGGGGCCCAGTGGTTTTCGTCCCATGAGGCGCCGGCGCTCGTCGATTCGCAGCAGGGATTCGGGCCCGCCGTCGACGCGGGCCATGGTGTCGGCGTCGGCCAGGTAGGGCTGGGTCGGGGTCGTGCCCGCCACCCGGTAGATCTCGACCGCGGGGTAGCGCGGCCGCAGGCCGCTGTCGGAGACGAAGCCGTCCAGCGTGCCTGCGCCGACCGGGTCGCCGAACTGGGCCACCTTCGTCAGGCCGGGGGATCCGTCGATGGCCCGGTGTACCAGCAGCGGCCGGGCGGACCGCGAGTTGTCGGGGTCCAGGTCATTGCGCACCACGACGAACGAGATGCCTTGGCGGGCAAGGGTATCGGCCAATCCCGCGGATGGCCGCCCGGTGGCGAACAGGCGCTGTACGGAGTCCAGGGCGCGGATGGTTGCGGGCGGGGTCAGTGGAATCGAGTCGCGCACACCCCAGGCGCCGTGCTCCAGTACCTGCAGCGGCTCGTCGTGCGTGTTGCCCCAGACCTGATTGGCGAACGGCGCGCCCGGTGCGACCAGCACCCGGCCCGGTGTCTCGGCGTTGTGTGCGTCGAGCCAGTCCGCGGTCTGGTGCCAGTACTGCGGAATGGCGCGATAGGCGCCCGGCGCGGCCAGGCGGCCCGTCCACGCCAGCGATGTCCCCGCGGCCAGCGCGGTCAGCAGCACCACTGCCACGGCCATCCTCTTGTCCCGCTCGAGGTGGGCGAACGCGTTGATCCATTCCCGGCACGGTGCCGTGCCCGGCAGCGGAATCCGGCCCAGCACGTGGGCCAGGCCCAGCGCCAGCGGCAGCCGCAACACGGGCTCGAGCTTGTGCACGTTGCGCAGCGGGGTGCCGGCGGCGTCGAGGAAGGTCTGCACCTGGTGCGCGATGGGGGAGCCCAGGCCACCCGAGTACGCGACCGCCAGGAGCAGGAGGCCGAGTAGCAGCATCGAGATCAGCCGGCCGCGGGCCGGCATGCTGCGCATCGCCAGACCGGCCATGCCGCCCGCCGCCACCAGGGTCGTGGCGAGCACCGCCACCGAACCGGTGACCAGTGACGAACCTGCCGTCGCGTTGGTCGCGACGAACGCCGTCCAGCCGTAGGTGCCGCGCAGCACCTCGGTCAGCGACAGCCATTGGGTCGTGACCCCCGACGATTCGATGAAGTCCAGGAACGGCGGGCTGATCCGGCCGAGCAGCACCAGCGCCACCGCCCACCACACGATGGCGAGCAGCGTGCAGCCGAACCACCATGCCGTGAAGCGCCACCACCGCCGGTTGGGCCGGTGCCCGGCCCACCAGACGATCGCGGCGAGGCAGCCCGTCAACGTGGCGACGGCGTTGACGGCGCCCATCAGCGCGACGGCGGCGGCCGAGCGCGCGGCCAGCTGCCGAATTCTCGGGTCCCCGCGCAGCGCCAGGATCACCGGCAACAGCACCCACGGCGCCAGCATCATGGGCAGCGTCTCGGACGAGATCGCGCCCAGCGTCGTCAGCGCGCGTGGCGACAGGGCGAATGCCACCGCGGCGAGGACGCGGGACGAGCGGCTGCCGATGCCGAGCGCTTCGGCGACGCGCACCACGCCCCAGAACCCGACGACCAGCAGCAAGGCCCACCACAGTCGTTGGGTCACCCAGCCGGGCAGGCCGATGGCGTCACCGAGGAGGAAGAACGCGCCGTGCGGGAAGAGGTAGCCGTAGGCCTGGTTCTGCGACTGCCCGAAGGGGAGGTCGCTGCTCCACAGGTTGGCCGCCCGCGCGAGGAAGCGCGCGGGGTTGGCGGTGAGATCGAGTTTGGTGTCGGGCGAGACCCGGCCCGGTGACTGGGCGAACGTCAGGACCAGTGCGGCCGCGCTGACGACCCATAGGCAGCGCCGGGAGAGCGGCGCCGCGGGATCAGCTGCGGTTGCCGTATTCGACCCGGTTGAGCACCGATGACGCTGGATCGCCCGATTGCAGCGTCGGCTTGGTGTTCTGCTCCAGCATCAGCGTGGTGCCGAAGACCGCTGCGGCGCCGAGCAAGAGACCGACCACGATGCTGGCTCCGGCGGGCACGAGGAAGCGGTCCATGGCGCCCAAACTAGCATGACGACCTGCCTGCTTCCGTGTTCGCCAGCCTACTCACACGTGATCGCGGGACCGAGGCGCCCTCGTCCCGCGACTAGGCTCGGTGCCCATGTCCCTGCACCGAACCCTCGGCGTACTGGCACTGGTGTCCGGATTGGTGGCGGGTTGCTCCTCGTCGTCCGACCATCCTGCTGCGTCCAGCACGTCCAGCCCGGCCAAGAGCACGGCCTCCTCCAGCAAGCCCATGGACGCCCCCGCGCCGACCGCCCCGCCGTGCGATCCGCACGCCCTGCTCAGCACCCTCACGCTGCGGCAGAAGCTGGCCCAGTTGCTCATGGTGGGCGTCAAGGATGCCGCCGATGCCCGTGCCGCGGTGACTCAGCAGCAGGTCGGCGGCATCTTCATCGGGAGCTGGACGGACCTGTCCATGCTGTCCGACGGCACCATCGGTGCGCTGCAGGCCGCGTCAGGTGCGCTGCCGCTGGCGGTCAGCATCGACGAAGAAGGCGGCCGGGTGTCCCGGCTGAAGAAGCTGATCGGGCCGCAGGAGTCGGCGCGCGTCCTCGCGACGACCAAGACCCCGGCCGAGGTCCAGGCCATCGCCAAGGACCGCGGGCAGCAGATGAAGGACAAGTTCGGCATCACCGTCGACTTCGCGCCCGACGCCGACGTCACCGAAGAAGCTGATGACGAGGTGATCGGAGACCGCTCCTTCGGCTCGGACCCGCAGAAGGTGACCGAGTACGCCGGCGCCTACGCCGCGGGCCTGCGCGAGGCGGGGCTGGTTCCGGTGCTCAAGCACTTCCCCGGTCACGGCCACGGCTCGGGCGACTCGCACACCGGGGGCGTGAAGACGCCGCCGCTGGAGGCGCTGAAGGACAACGACCTGGTGCCGTACCGGACGTTGACGACGCAGCAGCCCGTCGCCGTGATGGTCGGGCACCTGCAGGTGCCCGGCCTGACCCTCGGCGACGACCCGGCCAGCCTCAGCAAGCCGGCCTACGACCTGCTGCGCAGCGGCCAGTACGGCGGCCCGCCGTTCGACGGCGTCGTGTTCACCGACGATCTGACCGGCATGGCTGCCATCAGTCAGCACTTCGGCGTCGCTGACGCGGCGTTGAAGGCGCTCCAAGCCGGCGCGGACGTCGCGCTGTGGATCACCACCGACGGCATCCCGGACGTGCTGGACAAGCTCGAGGCGGCCGCGCAGGCCGGGCAGCTGGACCAGGCGCAGATCGACAAGTCGGTGCTGCGGGTGGCGGCCATGAAAGGGCCGGGCGCGAAATGCGTGAAGTGAGCCTTGTTTTGAATACCCTGATCTGATGGCAGGTGGAACCAAGCGGCTGCCGCGGGCCGTCCGCGAACAGCAGATGCTCGACGCCGCCGTGCAGATGTTCTCGGTGAACGGCTATCACGAGACCTCGATGGACGCGATCGCCGCGCAGGCCGAGATTTCCAAGCCGATGCTGTACCTCTATTACGGCTCGAAGGAAGAGCTGTTCGCCGCGTGCCTGGATCGGGAGCTGACCCGCTTCGTCGACACCGTCCGGGCGGACATCAACTTCGCCCAGAGTCCGCGCGACCTGCTGCGTAACGCGGTGCTGTCGTTCATGACGTACATCGACCGCAACCGGGCGTCCTGGATCGTGCTGTACACCCAGGCCACCAGCTCGCAGGCGTTCGCCCACACGGTGCGCGAGGGCCGTGAGAAGATCATCGACCTGGTTGCCCGGCTGCTGAGTACCGGTACGCGAAACCCGGAGCCGGACAGCGACTTCGAGATGATGGCCGTGGCCCTGGTGGGCGCGGGTGAGGCCATCGCGTCGCGGGTGAGTGCCGGTGACACTGATGTCAACGATGCCACCGAGCTGATGATCAACCTGTTCTGGCGCGGCCTGAAGGGCAAGCGCGCCGAGTCCTGATCCGCGCGCCGAGCGTGAGCTTGTGTTCGAAAAATCTGCCGAACTTCGACCATGAGCTCAGTTTCGAGACGGCTGGTATGGTCCGCTTGAGCCAGTCGAACCCAACGCGGTTGGGTCAGGGAATCCGGTGCGAACCCGGAACTGACGCGCAGCGGTGAGGGGGACAGGCGGAGCAACGGCCACTGGCCCCATGTGGGCTGGGAAGGCGCTCCGGCTGGATGATCCCGAGTCCGAAGACCTGCCGGCTCGGGCTCTCGCGGCCTGGCGGTGCGAGGACCCCCCACGGATGGACTCCGCGACCCGAGTCCCGGATCGGAAGGCGCCGCCGTGTCTCGACGTACCATTGTCCTTGTCTCACTGATTGTTTCGCTGGTCTGCTCATGTGGCGGACCGCGCGCGACCGGAACTCTCAACGCCGGAACGGCCGGCTATCCCGTCACGTTGCAGAACTGCGGACGCACGGTGACGGTGACAGCGCCACCGCGGCGTGCGGTGTCGATCAATCAGCCGGCCAGCGAACTGCTCCTGGCGCTCGGGCTCAGCGACCGCATGGCCGGTACCGCATCCTGGAGCGACGACGTGCGGCCCGACCTCGCCGACGACAACGCCAAAGTGTCTGTGCTGAGCCGAGAATTTCCATCGTTCGAGCGGGTGCTCAAGGAGAAGCCAGACTTCGTCTACGCGACGTTCGACTGGTCGTTCACCGATCAGGGCGTCGCCCCGCGGGATCGGTTCGAGCGCCTCGGGGTGCCGACGTACCAGTCCTCCAGCGAGTGCGGTGGCCAGGACGCGGCGCAGCAGCGCGCGTTGACCCTCGACGACATGTACGCCGAAATCCGCGACCTTGCCGAGGTTTTCGATGTTCCTGAGCGCGGTGAAAAGTTGGTGTCGACATTGCGGACCCGGATGGCGACCGCGACAAACGGCCTCAAAGCCGACGACGTCTCTGTGATGTGGTGGTACGCCGGTACCAGAACTCCATACATCGCGGGCTGCTGCGGTGCGCCCGGGATCGTCACCGCCGCCGTCGGAGCGCGCAACGCGTTCGCCGACAACCGGCAACTGTGGCCCGAGATTTCCTGGGAGGCCATTCTGCAACGCGATCCCGATGTGCTGGTCCTCGCCGATCTCACCCGGGGCAAGGACGGTGACAGCGTCGCCGCCAAGATCAAGTTCCTCGAAACCGACCCCGCGGCCAGCAAATTGAGGGCTGTGCGGGAGCGGCGGTGGATCGTGCTGCCTGCCAGCGCGATGGACCCGTCGCTGCGCAACGTGGATGCCGTCGAGACCTTCGCATCCGGGCTGCGCGCGTTCGGGCTGGGCGGAAAGTCCTGACGGCGGTGCGCACCACCGGGATGGTGATGCTCGGCCTCGCGGTCCTGGCGCTGTCGATCGCGGCGGCGATGATCATCGGGCCCGCCGACCTCGGGTTCGGCGACGTGTATGCCGTCGTCGCGCAACATGTTTGGGGCCGTCCAGCGGATATCACACCGATCGACGACGGCATCGTGTGGGAGCTGCGGTTGCCACGGGCGCTACTGGCTGCCAGCTGCGGTGCGGGCCTGGGTATCTGCGGGGCGATCCTGCAGTCGCTGATGCGCAACCCATTGGCCGACCCGTTCATGCTGGGCATCTCCTCCGGTGCATCCACGGGAGCGGTGCTGGTGGTGGTGGCGGGTATCGGTGGTGCGCTGACGCTGTCGGGCGGTGCTTTCATCGGTGCGGTGATCGCGTTCGTTCTGGTCCTGGCGCTGGCCGCCGTCTCCGGCGGCGGGCAGGACCGCGTACTGCTGGCCGGAGTCGCTGGTACCCAGCTCTTTTCGGCGGCCACGGCGTTGGTGGTGTTCTCTTCCGCCGACGCTCAACAGACCCGCGGAGTGCTGTTCTGGCTGCTCGGCTCGCTGGCCGGGGCCGGCTGGTCTCAGGTGGCGCTGTGCGGTCTCATCTGCGCGGTCTGCCTGGCGATCTGCTGGCTGCATTCAGATGCCTTGGATGCGTTCGCTTTCGGTCGTGACGCGGCCGCCGCGTTGGGTGTCTCGGTGCGGCGGGTCCGGGCCGTCTTGTTGGCGACCACGGCGCTGCTTACGGCCGTGCTGGTGAGTGCGGCCGGCGCAATCGGTTTCGTCGGACTGGTATTGCCGCACGCGGCTCGGATGATCGTCGGGCCGTCCCACCGCCGGCTGCTGCCGGTCACCGCGATCACCGGCGCCATCTTCCTGGTCTGGGTCGACGCGGCGGCCCGCACGGTATTCGCGCCCCAGGAATTGCCGGTCGGCGTGGTGACGGCGCTCGTCGGTGTGCCGATCTTCATGTGGATTCTGGCTCGCCGCAGGAGGTTTCGGTGACGGCCTCGATCGCGGCGGAATCGGTCAGCTGGTCGGCCGGTGGACGGCTCGTCATCGACGGGGTGTCCCTGACGGTGGCCGACGGTGAGACGCTGGGGTTGCTCGGGCCCAACGGCGCCGGCAAGTCCTCATTGTTGCGCCTGCTCGCCGGACTGCGGCATCCCGACGGTGGGGCGGTCCTGCTCACCGGACGTTCACTGGCCGGCCATCGGCGCCGCGCCGTCGCGCAACGCATCGCGGTGGTCGAGCAGCAGGTCGGCACGGAGTTGGACGTGACCGTCGAGCAGATTGTGCGGTTGGGCCGAATTCCGCACCGCGACATCTGGTCTGGCGATACGGAGGCCGACAACCGCGCCGTCGAGCGTGCCCTCGTGTACACCGAGACTGCCGGCATGCGCGACCGGGACTGGCGGACGCTGTCCGGCGGTGAACAGCAGCGGGTACAGATTGCCCGGGCGCTCGCTCAGGAGCCCCGTGAACTGCTGCTGGACGAACCCACCAACCATCTCGACATCCGCCACCAGTTCGAGTTGCTCGCGCTCATCCGTGCGCTGCCGGTGACGGCGGTGGTGACGCTGCACGACCTCACGCTCGCGGCACTGTTCTGCGACCGGCTCGTCGTGCTCGACAAGGGGCGGGTTGTGGCGGCCGGTACCCCCGCCGAAGTGCTTACTGCCGAATTGATTTCGTCGGTCTACGGCGTCGCGGCTCGCGTCGTTCCCGACGGCGCCGGCAATGGCCGCCCGTCGGTCCAACTGCTCCCGCCCGATACCCGCCCAATGTGAAGTAGATCGCGAGAAATCGCTGGATCTTCGCGATCTACTTCACGCTGAGCAGCGCCCTGCACCAGCTCGCGAGTTACAGCGCGGTGACCGTCGCGGTCAGGTGCGGGTAGCCCTTCGACAGATTGCGCAGCGCGAGCTCCCAGCCGTCGCCGTCCTGTGAGACGTACAGCCCGACCTTGGCCGGCAGCAGCACGGGCTTCCCGAACTTGACGGAGTACCGAACGGCGTCCGGAAGCTGGCCCTCGATGTTGGCCAGAACCGCTGCGGCGCTGAACATTCCGTGCGCGATCGCGGTCGGGAAGCCGAACAGCTTGGCGCCGATGGAGCTGGTGTGGATCGGGTTGTGGTCGCCGCCGATGTCGGCGTAGTGCCGAATCTGGCCGGGGCTGATGCTGATGACCGCGTTGGGCGGCGGCAGCTTCGGCTGCTTGACCGGCTCGGGCTTGGGCTCGCCCGACAGGCTGGTCCGCTGCTGGTGCAGAAACGTGGTGACCTGGCTCCACACCAGATCATTGCCGACCTTGATGTCGGTGATGATGTCGACCAGCAGACCCTTGCGGTGCTCGCGCAGGTTCTCCGCGCGCACCGCGACGTCCAGTTTGTCGGTGACCTTGATGGGCCGGTACTGGGTGATGTGGTTCTCGATGTGCACCGAACCCATTGCGGCGAACGGGAAATCGAATCCGGTGACCAGCGACATCATGGTCGGGAACGTCAGCGCGAACGGGTAGGTCAGCGGCACGGTGTCGCCGAACCGCAGCCCGGTCACCGCGGCGTACTCGGCAACATTCTTCGGGTCGATGGTCAGGCCCGACACCGTGACGGTGCGGGCCGGCAGGGTGGAGCCGCGCGACACGAACGGCAGTGCACCTGCCACCGCCCGCGCCATGTTCAAAAGACCGTTTGGTTGTGCCATGGCTAGTGCCTCCTGTTCTTCGCGCAAGCGCTCATCACGCTCCCAGCAGGGCCTGGCCGCAGACCCGGATCGTGTTGCCGGTCACGGCATTCGACGCGGGGCTGGCGAAGTACGCGATCAGCTCGGCGACGTCGACCGGCAGGCCGCCCTGGAACAGCGAGTTGAGCCGACGGCCGACCTCGCGGGTGGCCAGCGGGATGGCGTCGGTCATCTTGGTCTCGATGAAGCCCGGCGCGACGGCGTTGATGGTGACGCCCTTCTCGCCGAATACCGGGGCGAACGCGTCGGTCATGCCGATCATGCCGGCCTTGGTGGCGGCGTAGTTGGTCTGGCCGCGGTTACCGGCGATACCGGCCATCGACGACAGGCCAACGATCCGGCCGCCTTCACCGATGGTGCCGTTCTCCACCAGACCCTGCGCAAGGCGTTGCGGCGCAAGGAGGTTCACGGCGATCACCGAGTCCCAGCGGGCGTCGTCCATGTTGGCGAGCAGCTTGTCGCGGGTGATGCCGGCGTTGTTGACCAGCACATCGGCCTTACCGCCGTTGATGCCCGAATAGTTCTCCGCCAGGTGCGCAACAATTTTTTCGACGGCGTCGTCGGCCGTCACGTCCAGCGCCAGCGCTGTGCCACCGACCGCGGCAGCGGTCTCGGCGAGCGCGTCGGCGGCCTGCGGCACGTCGATGGCGACGACGGCAGCGCCATCGCGCGCGAACACCCGGGCGATCTCGGCGCCGATACCGCGGGCGGCACCGGTCACCAGGGCGACCTTGCCGGCCAGCGGCTTGTCCCAGTCCGCCGGGGCGACGGAGTCGGCGGCACCGACGTAGAACACCTGGCCGTCGACGTAGGCCGACTTGCCCGACAGCAGGAAGCGGACGGTCGACTCGATGCCCGACGCGGCCGGCGAGGCCTTGGCCGACAGGTAGACCAGCCCGATGGTGGCGCCGCGCTGCAGCTCCTTGCCGAGCGACCGGGTGAAGCCTTCGAGGGCGCGCTGGGCGATGCGCTCGTCGATGGTGTCGGTCTCGTCGGGCGTGGTGCCGACGACCACGACGCGGCTGTTGGCGGCCAGGTTGCGCAGCACCGGGGTGAAGAACTTGTGCAGCTCCTTGAGCTGCTCGGGCTTGGTGATGCCGGTGGCGTCGAACAGCAGGCCACCGAACGAGTCGGCCCAGCGGCCGCCGACGTTGTTGCCGACCAGGTCGTAGTCGTCGGCCAGGGCAGCACGCAGCGGCTCGGCGACGCGGCCTTCGCCGCCGATCAGCAGTGGGCCGTTCAGCGCCGGCTCGCCGGCCTTGTAGCGGCGCAGCGGCTGGGGCTGCGGCACGCCGAGCTGTTTGGCCAGGAACGAACCTGGGCCGGAGGTCAGAACTTGGGAGAGGACGTCAGCCATTGCGGACCTTTCTGCGGACGTATGTCGTATAGACGGAACCGTCTTGTCAGAGACGAACTTACTCCAGAGTAAGAACGGTGGGTAATATAGGCACCAAGCAACATCTTGCCTCAGTCAGCCAACGCCAACGAACTGGAGAAAACCGTGGCCGAGACCAACAGCCGCCGCCGGGTAGCAATCCTGGGTGGTAATCGCATTCCCTTCGCACGATCCGACGGTGCGTACGCAAACGCCTCCAACCAGGACATGTTCACCGCGGCCCTGGACGGTCTGATCGACCGCTTCAACCTCAAGGGCGAAAAGCTCGACATGGTGATCGGCGGCGCCGTGCTCAAACACAGCCGTGATTTCAATCTCATGCGCGAGTGTGTGCTGGGCACCTCGCTGTCGCCGTATACGCCGGCGTTCGACCTGCAGCAGGCCTGTGGCACCGGCCTGCAGTCGGCCATCGCGGCTGCTGACGGTATCGCTGCCGGCCGCTACCAGGTGGCCGCGGCCGGTGGTGTGGACACCGCGTCGGACGCACCCATCGCCCTCGGCAACGACCTGCGCCGCGTGCTGCTGAGCCTGCGGCGCGCCAAGTCGAACGTCGACCGGCTCAAGCTCGTCGGCAAGCTGCCGGCCGCCGTCGGCGTCGAGATCCCGGTCAACAGCGAGGCCCGCACCGGCCTGTCGATGGGCGAGCACGCCGCCCAGACCGCCAAGGAGATGGGCGTCAAGCGCACCGATCAGGACGCCCTGGCCGCTGCCAGCCACCAGAACATGGCCGCTGCCTACGACCGCGGCTTCTTCGATGACCTGGTCAGCCCCTTCCTGGGCCTGTACCGCGACAACAATCTGCGCGCCGACTCCTCGACCGAGAAGCTGGCCAAGCTCAAGCCGGTCTTCGGGGTCAAGCTGGGTGACGCCACCATGACCGCCGGCAACTCGACCCCGCTGACCGACGGCGCGTCGGTGGCGCTGCTGTCCACCGACGAGTGGGCCGCCGAGCGGAACATCCCGGTGCTGGCCTACTTCGTCGACTCCGAAACCGCCGCCGTCGACTACGTCAACGGCCCGGACGGCCTGCTCATGGCTCCGACCTACGCCGTGCCGCGGCTGCTGGCCCGCAACGGCCTGACGCTGCAGGACTTCGACTTCTACGAGATTCACGAGGCGTTCGCCTCCGTGGTGCTGGCCACGCTCGCGGCGTGGGAGTCGCCCGAGTACTGCAAGGGCCGCCTCGGTCTGGACGCCCCGCTCGGGTCTATCGACCGGTCGAAGCTCAACGTCAACGGCTCGTCGCTGGCCGCGGGTCACCCGTTCGCCGCGACCGGCGGCCGCATCGTGGCCCAGCTGGCCAAGCAGCTCGCCGAGAAGAAGGCTGCGAACGGAGGGACCGGAACCTACCGCGGCCTGATCTCCATCTGCGCCGCAGGTGGGCAGGGCGTCACCGCCATCCTGGAGGCGTAGACCAGCGATTTGTGCACGATTTTTCGCGCCGGCCGCGGATTTTCGTGCACAAAACGCTCGGGTGTAACGCTCTAGGAGGCAGCAGCGATACCCCTAGTGCCTCGTGCTTCCGTCTGACCCCCGACCTGACGGAGGCACGGGGCACTCTCATATCGAGGTGCGGCGTCAGGCGATGTGTTCGCGGATGGTCGCCAGGAACGGTTGGGTCAGGGCCAGGAACTCGTCAGGTGCGGACGAGAACGACACATGGCCGGTGTTCAGTACCACGAACTCGGAGCCGGCGATTGCGGCGTTGGCCGCGCGACCGGCCGCCTGCGGGATGGCGACGTCGCGGCGCCCCCAGATGATGAGCGTCGGTGCGGTTATGTGCCTTGCACGCGACCGAAGATCGTGATCGCGCCCGGCGAAACTACGCCACAGCGCGGCTCCTTGCAGCCGTCCCGCGGCCGTGCGCACTTGTGCCTGGGTGTGATCGACGATCTCGTGGTCGAGTGCGGTCCGTGGCTTCATGTACGCCCGGGTGAACAGGGGTGCGAGCGCCTTGAACACGGTTGGCGTGCCCATCGTCCGGCAGAACAGGCGTACCGCGGCATTCATCGGCATGAAACCGCCGGTCTGCACCAGCACCAGCCCGGCCACCTGCTGCGGCCGGTTGATCGCCAGCCGCGCGGCTGCGAAGCCGCCTACTGAGTTGCCGATCAATACCACCTTCGAGGCTCCGAGGTGGTCCACCAGGTCTTCGAGAGCGTCGGCGAACAGTGGCGCACTCAAATTCGCCGGGTCCGCGGCCGGCGGCGAGTCGCCGCAGCCGGGCCAGTCCACGGCGATGACGCGGTGGTCGCGTGCCAGCGTGGGAGCAATGGCATCAAAGTCGTGGTGACTGTGCAACGTGGCGTGCAACAGGATCAGGACCGGGCCGTCACCGCGGTCCTGGTAGGTGAGTGTTCCGGCGCGGGTGTCGACTGTGTGCATGACACGATGCTAGATATTGATCGACCGGTCGGTCAATGAACAATATGAATTCCGTCTATCTGAGGAAAAACAAGTAACATCACGGCTGACCAGTCGGTCAATGGGGACGAATAGGATGTCATGACGACCGGAATATCGCGGGCGGCAGCCAAAGAACGAACCCGTGAGATGCTGTTGGACACCGGCTTCGCCCTGGCTGAGACGACTGGGCTGGACAGCCTGAGCGTCAATGCCATCACCGCAGCGGCCGGGGTGGCCAAGGGGACGTTCTTTCACCACTTCGGTGACCGCACGGCGTACCTGGTGCAGCTGCACCGGCGGTTTCACGATCGGATACTCACCGACGTGCAGCAGGCCGTCGCGGGCCTGCCGTCGGGGCGCGACCGGTTGGCGGCGATATCCACCACTTATCTGGACGCCTGTCTGAACCAGCGTGGCGTGCGAGCGCTCATCCTCGAAGCCCGGGCGCTGGTACCGATCCAAGACGAGATCGCCCGGCGCAATGAGGCGACGGTGACGCTGCTGACCACCGACTTCGTCGCACTGGGCTGGCCGGCCCCGGCTACCGCGGCCCGGCTGTGGATCGGGGCGACCGTCGAGTGCGCGCTGTTCGAACTCGGCCTCGGCCACGCTGATCGGCAGGCCCGTGCCGCGCTCGTCGACTTCGCGACCGCACCGCGGTCGGAAGCCTCGCACTGAGACTCAGTCCTGCTGCAGGACCTCCGCCAACACCGGCACGTGGCTGATGGCGATGTCCTTGGCCGCGGTCGTCAGAGTGACGGGGCCCAGCGCCCGGAGCTTGGCCAATTCGTCGGAGCCAGCCAGCTCCTCGCGGTAGCGGGCGGCGAAGTCGTCGTGCTGGTCCAGATGCGCGTGGTACCACGTGCGCAGTTCGTTCGACGGCGCGACATGCGGCATCCACGTGCCGACCCGTGGGTCTTCCTTGCGAATTCCCCTGGGCCACAACCGGTCCACCGTGACCCGGGGCGGCTGGGCTGGATCAACCGGGTCGTACACCCGAGCAGTGTCGCTCATTTCGGGTCCTTGTGGATGGGTGCCGGAGCAGGTGGCGGGGTGAACAGGCTGCCTCCGACACTGCCACGCAAAGTGCGAACCGCCACCAGTGCCCAGGTCCCCAGCAGGAAGACGTATGCCACGACGGCGGCGACGCGGAACGCGGGCAGGCCGGTATGCGCGGCGAGCTGCGACGTACCGGTGACGAAGGTGCCGACGGGGAACGTCAGGCTCCACCACGTCAGCGCGAACGGCATGCCGCGCCGCATGGTCCGCACGGTCAGCGCGCTGGCCAGGCTGATCCACAGCACCGCGAAGCCCCACACGGGGACGCCGAACAGCACGGCGAAGATGTTCATGCCCGCCGCCAGCTCGGGGCTGATGGCCGAGGCCGCCGCGGTTCCCAGCAACCCCGCCGCGGTGATGCCCTGCCCCAACGGGCCCAGCACGATCCACAACGTCGGCACGCGCGCGGAGCCCGAGGTGCCGTAGTGCGCCAGCCGGCTCCAGATCATCGTGATGATGATCAGCGCCGCGATCAGTGACAGCCCGAACATCGCGAAGCAGCCGTAGAACATCGTCGTGCGGGCGGTGCCGGGCTCCAGATGCGGCAGCAGCAGCGCGCCCGACGCCGCCGACACCATCGGGGGCACGACGGGCATCAGCCAGCCGCCGAACGCGGCGTCCGGCCCGACCTCCAGCTGCGTGAACATCAGGAACGGGATGGTCATCGCGGTGAACAGGCCGCCGATGGTGCCCGCGGTCCACAGCACCCAGTCGAGGTCGACAGCGAAGCGCGTGCCGATCAGGTCCTTGCCGATCAGCAGGGCGCCGAGGCCGACGGTCATCAGTGCCATCGGTGCCGCGCCGTAGAAGTGCGTCATCTGCGGATTGCGCACCTGGCCGCGAGCCACCTTGGGGTGGCGGACCCACTGCACCGACACCGCGACGATCAGCAGCACCAGCAAGGCGGTGGCGATCACCCACACGCCTTCGGCGAAGCCCCGCAACCCGGGCAGCTGCACCGGCAGCGACGCGGCTGCGGTGGCGACGATGCCGGTGCCCATTACGGACGCGAACCAGTTGGGGCCGAAATATTGCAGTCGGGCAGTCTCGGGTGCGTCGGTACTCACGCGCGATCCGCCTTCACTACTCGCTGGGAAGTCATGGTTCGATACTCACAGGTGACCCAGACCGGCCTCAAGGAGCATCCCGTGAAGATCAGCATTTTCGGTTCGTTGAGTGGTTTCACATCTCCCGTCGATGACACCGTCGCGTACCTCGCTCAGCTGCGTGAGGAGGGTTTCCGTCGGGCCTGGTTCGCCCAGATGCCTTACGAGCCAGACCTTCTCACCGTGTTGACGGTCGGGCTGCGGGAAGTCGACGGCATCGAAGTCGGCACCGGCGTGTTGCCCATCCAGAATCAGCATCCGATGCTGCTGGCGCAGCGGGCGCTGACCATCAGCCAGATGTCGGGCGGACGGCTGCTGCTCGGGCTGGGGATGACGCACCAGGCCGTCACCGAGGGCATGTGGGGTATCCCGTGGGACAAGCCGGTGCGCAGGCTGGGTGAGTACCTGGACGGTCTGCTACCGCTGCTGAACGGCGAGAAGGCTGACGCGAGCGGCGAGACGGTGACCACCCGCGGTGCGCTGATCATCCCCGGTGCCCCGACCCCGCCCGTGTACATCGCCGCCCTCGGGCCGAAGCTGCTGCAGATCGCCGGACGGCGTTCCTCGGGCACGGTGACCTGGATGACCGGGCCGAAAACCCTTGCGGGCCACGTCAGCCCGACACTGCGTCAAGCGGCGGCCGACGCCGGCCGGGCCGACGCCGTCCGGGTGGTGGCAGCCATTCCGGTCTCGGTGACCGACGACGTCGACGGCGCCCGCAAGCAGGCCGCTGAGCAGTTCGCGATCTACGGGCACCTGCCGTCGTACCGCGCGATGCTCGACCGGGAGGGCTACGCCGGACCGGAGGACGTCGCGATCATCGGCGACGAGCAGACGGTGCGTGATCGCCTCGCCGAGATCGAAGCCGCCGGCGTCGACGAATACGTCGGCGTGACGTTCGATCCGTCCGCCGAAGGACGGGCTCGCACCCGCGCGGTGCTGAAGAACATCGAATCTTGACCAGGTTTGGCAAGGCTTCATTGGCTGGCGGATCGACGCCGACCTGGATAGCGTTGCCGGAATGGCGATCTCGTCGCATGCAGCCGAGCCTCATGAGGGTTCGGTTGCGTCGAAACTGAACTGGTTGCGCGCCGGCGTGCTCGGCGCCAACGACGGCATTGTGTCCACCGCCGGCATCGTGGTCGGTGTCGCAGCCGCGACGGCAGAGCGCGGGCCCATCTTCACCGCAGGTATGGCCGGACTGGTGGCCGGCGCGGTGTCGATGGCATTGGGCGAATACGTGTCGGTGAGCTCCCAGCGCGACACCGAACGGGCTCTGCTGGCCAAAGAACGTCGTGAGCTCAAAGAGGACCCCGCCGCCGAACTCGATGAACTGGCCAGTCTGCTGGAAGGCAGAGGCCTGTCGCCGTCGACCGCGCGCACGGCGGCGGAGGAACTCACCGATCACAACGCGTTCGCGGCGCACGCGGTCGTCGAATTGGGTATCACCCCAGGGGATTTGTCGAACCCGTGGGCGGCCGCCTTCTCGTCCGCGGTGGCGTTCACCGTCGGGGCGTTGTTGCCGTTGGTGGCGATACTGCTGCCGCCGACGGACTACCGGGTTCCGGTGACCATGTTCGCGGTGCTCCTGGCATTGGCCATCACCGGGGTGGTGTCGGCCCGGCTCGGCGGCGCATCCGTCGGAAAGGCGGTGGCTCGCAACGTGATAGGCGGCGCCCTGGCATTGGGCGCCACCTATGCCGTCGGCCATCTCGTGGGCGGCGTCGTCGCCTGAGCCCGACTGACCCGCCCGCGGTCCTTACTGGCGTCTATCGGTGTGTCGGGCACTGGCGTGTCGGCTCTCCTGTGGCACCTGCGATTTGGAGCGGTCAACGTGCCTTGACGGTCAAGGACAGTTGACCGGCCCAGATCGAACATGTCCTAGAGGCAGGTGCTCGGTTCACGCAACCTGTCGGTGCCCGGGCGGATACTTCCCGAAACATCTGTGGGGAGGGGACAAGCATGGGTGGACCGAGTGATGACCCGTACATGCGTGAACTGGGTCGTCGTGCGCTGGTGGATCTCCTGGGCGAGGAGGGCGCGTATCGAACCCTCAATGGCCTCGATATCGACTTGCCCGATGATGACGTGTTCGAGGAGCGTGAACCGGAACCCGATCCGGTGTTGGCCGATTTCTACAGTGGAAACAGCTTGCGTGCGTTGGCCGACGCCCGTGACGGGCTGGCTGCCGCAAAGGAGCGCTATGACCAGGCCGTCCTTCACGCTCGAGCTGCTGGGTGGACGTGGCCTGAGATAGCGAGGGTTCTCGGCGTTTCCAAGCAGGCGCTGCACAGCCGGTTCCGTGACCGGGCCGGTTGAACTGCCTCTCCCTACACAACTCTCGCCGGGAGCGGTCAACGTGCCTTGACAGTCAAGGCACGTTGACCGCGCCAAATCGCATGCGCCGAGGGAGACAGACCTTCGCCGGGCGTCGTCGCCTGATCGCTGCTCGCGGTTAGGCGCGTTCCCCGGGCTCGCTGAGGAACGTGGCGATCACCGGTGCCAGTTCGCCGGCATTGGTGATGAGGTCGACGTGTCCGCCGGAGTGCAGATACAAATGTGAGTGCGGCATCAGGAAATTCATGATCCGGGCGTTGGCCACCGGGATGATCGGGTCGTCGGTGCCCGCGACGATCAGGGTCTCCTGACGAACCGCGGGCAGTGCGTGGATGCTCGTCCACACCGCACCCGCCAACAACTGGTGCACGTATCCGACCTTCGAACCGGCATGCAGCTGTTGCCTGAACAGCTTGGCGATGTCCTCTCCGTGCTGCCGCACGGTGCCGCCGTAGAGCTCGCCGGCGATCGACGCCGCATAGCCGGCATTCGAGAACCGTTTCGGGGTAACCATTTTCGCGAGGACCCGAGGGTGCCCGGGAATCATCACCGCACCGGTCCCGGTGGCCACCAGCACCAGCCGCCGGCAGCGCCGGGGGTTCTGGAACGCGAACTGCTGGGCCAGGGCGCCACCCCACGACAGGCCGAGGATATCGACCACGGTGAACCCCAGCTTGTTCAGCGTCCGGCCCAGCACCCAGGCCAGGTAGGGAAAACCATAGGGCGCGAACGACGTTGGCGAGCCCCCGGTTCCGGGTACATCGAACCGGATCACCGTGGTGGCCGGCAGGTGCTCGACGAAGGGGTCGAGCACCTCCAGACTGGCACCGATGCCGTTGCACAGCACCAGCGGGACCGCACTCGGGTCGGTGCCCCGGTCAACGCGGACCCGCAGTCGCTGACCACCGACCGACACATACCGCTCGGTCGCGGTCATTTCTGCAGCACGTACGTGCCGGGCGCCGGGCCGGTGGCGACGAAGCCTTCGGCGCCCAACGTCCTGGGTGCCTCGACGTCGTCACCGCTGCGCTCTGCCAGCCATGCGACGTAGTCGGGCCACCATGAGTCGCTCGACTTTTCGGCCTCCGCGAGCCATTGCTCGGGCGTCCCGTCCTGCACCTGCGCGATCCGGTATGACGCCTTCGGGTTGCCCGGCGGGTTGACGAGCGCGGCGATGTGGCCGCTGGTCGACAGCACATAGCGGTTGTCCTTGCTGCCCAACAACTTCGCGCTGCGATAGGTGGCCTGCCACGGTGAGATATGATCGGCGATACCGCCGATGACGTAGGCATCGCAGGTGATCTTGGACAGGTCGACGGGCGTGCCGAGCATGCTCGCGGCACCCGGGGTGACCAGCGAATTGTTCAGGCCCATCAGCACCATGTCGCGGTGCAGCGCGGCCGCCATCCGGGTGGTGTCGGCGTTCCAGAACAGCACGTCGAACGCCGCCGGACTGCGGCCCTGCACGTAATTGTTGACCCAGTACCGCCAGACCAGATCGGTCGGTCGCAGCCAGGCGAACATCTCGGCCATGGCCTTGCCGTCCAGGTAGCCCTTGCGGGCTGACGTGGCGATCGCGGCCTGCGCTGCGCGGTCACTCATTGCGGCAGAGGCGAATCCGGCCCGGTCCTGATCCAGCACCGTCACCGCCAGGGTGAGGCTGGCGACTTTGTCGCCGTCGCCGGTCTCGGCCAGATGCGCCGCGGTCATGGCGGTGATGATGCCGCCGGAGCAGCTCGCCATCAGGTGGGTGCCGGCCGCGCCGGTGATGGCCCGCACCGCGTCGATCGCCTCGATGATCGCCGCACCGTAGGCATTGACGTCCCAATCCTTGTGCCGTGCTTGAGGATTGCGCCACGAGATGGCGAAGACCTGCTGCCCCTGTTGCACGAAGTACTCGATCATGCTGCGGCCGGGGGCGATGTCCATGATGTAGTACTTGTTGATCACCGGCGGCACCATCAGCAGCGGCACCGAGTGCACCGTCGGGGTCTGTGGTGCGTACTGGATCAGCTCGAACATCCGGGTCTGCAGCACCACCGCGCCTTTGGTGACGGCCACCGTCTCGCCGACGGTGTAGGCGTCGGGCTCGACCATGGCTGGCACTCGCGGCGACGACATCATGTCCCGGGCAAAGGCTTTCAGGCCGCGAACGGCGCTGAGGCCACCGGTGTCGATCATCGCCTTCCAGCCCAGCGGGCTGATCAACGGGTTGTTGGTGGGCGCGAGACCCTCGATGGCGTTGTCGAAGACGAACCGCATCCGCGCTTCGTCGCGCCAGTCCAGATCGGCGTCGGAGAACAGCTTCTCGGCAGTATCCGACGCGGCCAGGTAGCCCTGCATGATGCGGTGTAGCACCGGATTCTGTTGCCACGCAGGGTCGCTGAACCGCTTGTCCGCCCGCTGCGGCGCCAGATCGCAGTCCCCGGCGGCGATGCTGCCGAGTTCGCGGGCCAGCTCCTTGCCGCGCTCCAGCACGGTACCGGGCTGCGTGGCCAGGCTGGCGGCCATCCGGGCCCAGGCCTGGTCGGGCATCATCCGGCGCGCGAAAGGTTTGGTGGCGCTGGTCAGCAGCAGGTCCAGTGGTGCAGCCAGTTCTTCGGGGTGCAGGGTTGCCATGATCACTTGTCGCTTTCGGTTGTGGGAACGGTGATTTCGCGGCGGAGCAGCTTTCCGGTCGGACCCTTGGGCAGGTCGTCGAGGAACCAGATGCGTCGCGGGTACTTGTAGGCGGCCACCTGGCTCTTGACGAACTCACGGAGTTCATCGGCGGCGACCTCGATGCCGGGCTTGAGGCTGATGGCGGCGCCGACCTCCTCGCCGAGCGAGTCGTGCGGGATGCCCACCACAGCCGCCTCGGCGACCGCTGGGTGGGTGTAGAGCACTTCTTCGATCTCGCGGGGGTAGACGTTGAAACCGCCGCGGATGATGAGCGCCTTCTTGCGGTCGACGATGTAGTAGTAGCCGTCTTCGTCGGTCCGGGCGATGTCGCCGGTGGCGAACCAGCCATCCGCGTTGATCGCTCCCGCCGTGGCATCCGGCAGGTTCCAGTAGCCCTTCATGACGTTGTGGCCGCGGATCTCAATTTCGCCCGGCTCGCCTTGTGCGACCTCTACGCCGTCGTTGTCGACCACCCGCATCTGGACCCCTTCGACCGGCGTGCCGATCGAGCCGGGCTTGCGCGGGCGGTCCGGGTGGTTGAACGCCGCCACCGGCGAGGTCTCGGACAGGCCGTAGCCCTCCAGCACCGGGCAGTCGAAGGTCGTCTCGAAGTCCTGCAGCACCTGGACCGGAATGGCCGCGCCGCCCGAGACCGCCACCCGTAGCGTCTCCGTCGAAGCCGAGCCGGCCGCCGCCAGCAGCGCCGAGTACATCGTCGGCACGCCCTCGAAGATCGTGACGCCGTCCCGCTCGACCAACTCCAGGGCCTTCGCCGGATCGAACCGCGGCAGCAGGCTCAGCGTCGCGCCGGCCAGCACGGCCGAGTTCAGGCCGCACGTCAGGCCGAACACATGGAACAGCGGCAAGCAGCCCATCACCACGTCGTCGGGCCCGATGTTCAGCAGGGTCCGTACGCAGACGTCGGCGTTGCGGCCCAAGCCACCGTGGGTCAGCTCGGCGCCCTTCGGCTTGCCCGTCGTACCCGACGTGTGCAGGACGACGGCGGTGTCGTCGTCGGCCCGCTCGACCGGCGCGGGTTGCGCGGGCAGGTCCGCGATCAGCGCCGCCAGCCCGGCGTCGTCCACCACCCAGCAGCCTGCGCGTGCAGCCTCGGTGCCGGCCTCCGCTTCGTCGGCGAAGGCCGGCGTCGCGAACAACGCCCTGGCCGTCGTATTGGAGAGGTAGAACTCGATCTCCGGCGCTTTGAGCAGCGGGTTCATCGGCACCGCGACGGCGCCGGCGTACATGATCCCGTAGAACGCGGCAGCGAAGGCCGGCCCGTTCGGCAGCATGACGCCGACGCGGTCGCCCGGCTCGATGCCGGCCTGCTGCAGCAGCGTCGCGACGCGCGCGGCGGCATCGTCGAACTGGGCGTACGTGTAGGTCTGGTCGTCGCAGCGCAGGGCCACATGGTCGGGGCGACGGGTCCGGCTGGCGACGAGGTTGTGGCTCAGGTTGGTCATGCATCTAAGCGTGATTCCGTGCGGCCCCGGAGGCGATGGTGGCGGGAACAACAGTGCCCATCGCCAAATGTGATCGCCCACAATCGGCCCGCGCGCTCACCTAAGGTGGGCTGATGCGGGCCGGGGTCGACGAGCACATGCGGGAACTCGGCCGGATCATGCTCGCGCGCGTGGAGACGCTCGGCGAACAACTGGCCGACCGCATCTACAGCCGGATCGACGGCTACCGCGCGACACCGTCAGCCCGGGACAATGTGCGCGAAAGTTGTATCGCCAACATGACTTTCGTGTTCCATACGCTCTGCGGTGACGGCGAGGCGGACCTGTCGCCGGCCGAGGCGACCGGCCGGCAACGGGCCGTCGAGGGCATTCCGCTGGCGGCGGTGATGACGGCCTATCGCATCGGTTTCCGCTTCATGTGGGAGAGCAGCGTCGCCGCGGCACGGGAGGCCGGCATCCCGACCGAGTCCATCCTGGAGGCCAGCGCGCGCATCTTCCTCAGCCAGGATGAGTTCACCCAGGCGATGACGGGTGCCTACCGCGAACAGCTCACCAGCCAGATCGTGGACCGGGAAGAAGAGCGTTCGGCACTGGTGGAAGCGGTGTTGTTCGGCCGTATCACCGACAACCAAAGTCTTTGGGAGGCAGCCGATCTCCTTGGTCTCCCGACGACGGGGCCGTATGTCGTCGCCGCCGCCGAGATTCCGGCCATCGGCAAGGTGGGGCTGCCAGAGATCGCGAGCAAGCTCGCGGCGCGCGACATCAGGTCGGCCTGGCGGCTGCTGCCCGACCTGCAGGTCGGTGTCGTGCACCTGCGGCAGGACGCGACGTACGGCGTGCTGGTCGAGGTGCTCCGCAAGATCGCGACAGCGCGGGTCGGCCTCAGCCCCGCGTTCGCGAGCCTGGCGGAGACCGGCGAGGGTCTGCGTCTGGCCCGACTGGCGGTCGCCGGCAAGCCCAGTCGCGACGGCTTCGTCTGCGCCTTCGATGACGCGCCGCTGGCGTTCGCCGCCGTCAGCGCGCCGGAGGTGATGAACCGCATCGAGGAGTCGGTGCTCGGCGGGCTGCGCGGGCTGCCTTCCGAGGAGCGGTCCATCCTGAGTCAGACCTTTCAGGCCTGGCTCGATGCGGGCGGTTCCGCCAACGAGGCGGCCGCCGCAATCTTCTGCCACCCCAACACCATTCGGCACCGCCTGCATCGCATCGAGGAGCACACCGGTCGCTCGCTCTCACGTCCCCGCGACGTCGCCGAGCTGTGCCTGGCGTTCGAGATCAGCCAACGCCTGCCGGACTAGTTGGAGTGTGACTCTGGCTTGGCAGAGGGGTTAATTGCACAAGTTCTGATGCTTGCCGGTTGAGTGTGCGGGTTGACGGACGGCTACTCGCACAAGTTCTGCTACGCCGCACAGTCAACGGGCGGATGGGGTGCCCGGGCGGGATGTACGCGCGCTGATTGAGAGTGCGCGTATGCAGACGGCCATTCGCGTGGGTAGGTGCTATCCACAGTTCCAGATCGATCCCCAGGCGTCGCCTTCGGGGTGGCTGACAACGCCGCGGATGTCCCTGACAGCGGAGACGGTGTCACCATGACCGAACCATTCATCGGCAGCGAAGCTCTGGCGTCGGGGGTGCTGAACCGCTACGAGCTCGGTCGCCACCATCGGCTGCTCATGCCAAAGATCTACGTGGACAAGCGGGCAGCGCTGTCGCTCCAGCAGCGCATTACCGCGGCATGGTTGTGGTCGGGCCGCGACGGGGTGATTGCAGGCGCCGCGGCTTCGGCCCTGCACGGCGCGCGATGGGTGGCTCACGACGTCCCTATCGAGCTGATTAGCACCAAGATTCGTGCACCTACGGGCGTGATCACCCGCCGGGACACGGTGCACGACGACGAGGTCACGCTTGTCGACGGCATGTCCGTCACCAGCGTGGAGCGCACAGCATTCGACCTGGGCCGTCGCGGGCTGATCGGGTCTGCGGTCGCTCGCCTCGACGCCCTCGCTCGCGCCACCGGGTTCAAGGGCGAGGACGTTCTGAGGTTGGCGGACCGTCATCGCCACGCCCGTGGACTGCGCCAACTTGAGCGGGCGCTCGACCTATTCGACCCAGGCGGCCATTCGCCGCAGGAAACCCGGTTGCGATTGACGTTGATCGGCGCGGGGTTCCCCAAGCCTCAGACGCAGATACCGGTACTCGGACCCGACGCGAACCCGATCTACTTCATCGACATGGGTTGGGAGGAACTCATGCTGGCTGTTGAGTACGAGGGCATGCAACATGCGGATTCGCTCGGCTATGACATCATGCGCGGCGACTACATCGCGCACATCGGGTGGACGCACGTCAGGGTTGCTGCAGGGCATCGCAAGCCGTCGGTCATCGTGCGGGTCGAGCGGGAATGGGGCCGCTTGTGGCGGCCAGGGCTTGGACTTGCTCCGCGCACGGCGCCACTGCCTGGTCCACCGCTCGACCGCATGCATTGATCGTGCGTTTGCGTTGCTCGCTACTCGCAAGAAGTCTGCTGTGGCGCACAGTGAAATAGGTGGCTGGGTGGCCAGGAGTTCACTGTGCGTGAGAGTAGACGGTTACCCGCAGAAGTTCTGCGTTCGCGCACAGTCAACGCGCGGAGCCGGCGCACAGTCAGCGCAAAAAGAAGCAGCCCCCGGCGAATGCCGAGGGCTGCTTCTTTGAGATGGATCAGAAGGACGCTTCGTCCAGCTCCATGGTCTCGTTGTCGATGGACTCGAGAACGGTGCGGGTGCTGGTGAGCAGCGGCAGCATGTTCTTGGCGAAGAACGATGCGGACGCGATCTTGCCCTCGTAGAAGGCACGGTCGTCACCGGCGGCGCCGTCGTCCAGAGCCTTGATGGCAACAGCGGCCTGCTTCAGCAGCAGCCAGCCGATGACCAGGTCACCGACGCTCAGCAGGAACCGGACCGAGCCCAGGCCCACCTTGTAGATCGACTTCGGGTCTTCCTGAGCGGCCATCAGGTAGCCGGTCAGGGTGGCGGCCATGCCCTGGACGTCGCCCAGAGCGGTGGCCAGCAGCTCGCGCTCGGCCTTCAGACGGCCGTTGCCGTCCTGGTTCTTGATCAGCTGCTCGATCTCGCCGGCCACGAACGCCAGGGCCTGGCCCTTGTCGCGGATGATCTTGCGGAAGAAGAAGTCCTGCGCCTGGATGGCGGTGGTGCCTTCGTACAGCGAGTCGATCTTGGCGTCGCGAATGTACTGCTCAACCGGGTAGTCCTGCAGGAAGCCGGAACCACCGAAGGTCTGCAGCGACTCGGTCAGCTTCTCGTAGGCCCGCTCGGAGCCGACACCCTTGACGATCGGGAGCATCAGGTCGTTGACCTTGAAGGCCAGCTCGGCGTCCACACCGTGGACGGCCTTGGCGACCTCGGCATCCTGGAACGACGCGGTGTACAGGTACACGGCGCGCAGGCCCTCGGCGTAGGCCTTCTGGGTCAGCAGTGCCCGGCGCACGTCCGGGTGGTGCATGATCGTGACGCGCGGAGCCGTCTTGTCCATCATCTGGGTGAGGTCGGCACCCTGGATGCGGGTCTTGGCGTACTCCAGAGCGTTCAGGTAGCCAGTCGACAGGGTCGCGATGGCCTTGGTGCCGACCATCATGCGGGCCTGCTCGATGACGTCGAACATCTGCGCAATGCCGTTGTGCACCTCGCCGACGAGCCAACCGACGGCGGGGGTGCCGTGCTGGCCGAGCGTCAGCTCACAGGTGGCCGAAACCTTCAGGCCCATCTTGTGCTCGACGTTGGTGACAAAGGCACCGTTGCGCTCGCCGGGCTCACCGGTCTCAGGGTCGAAGTGGAACTTCGGCACGAAGAACAGCGACAGACCCTTGGTGCCCGGTCCGGCGCCCTCGGGGCGGGCCAGCACCAGGTGCATGATGTTTTCGAACAGGTCGTCCGAGTCGGCCGAGGTGATGAATCGCTTCACACCGTCGATGTGCCAAGTGCCGTCGGCCTGCTGGACGGCCTTGGTGCGGCCGGCGCCCACGTCAGAGCCGGCGTCGGGCTCGGTCAGCACCATGGTGGCGCCCCAGCCGCGCTCGGCAGCGAGGACGGCCCACTTCTTCTGCTCGTCGGTGCCGTTGTTGTAGAAGATTTCGCACATGCCCGAGCCCATGGCGTACATGTAGGCGGCCGGGTTGGCGCCGAGGACGTGCTCGATGAGCGCCCACTGCAGCGCGCGGGGCATCGGCATGCCGCCGAGCTCTTCCTTCAGACCGACCTTGTCCCAGCCGCCGTCGAGGAGAGCGCGCATCGACTTCTTGAACGGCGCGGGCAGCGTGACGGTGTGGGTCGCGGGGTCGAAGACCGGCGGGTTGCGGTCGCCGTCGGCGAACGAATCGGCGATCGGGCCCTCGGCGAGGCGCGCGATCTCGTTGAGCATTTCTCCGGCGGTGTCGGCGTCCAGGTCGGCGAACTTGCCTTCGCCCATCGCCTTGTCTACGCCGAAGACCTCGAACAGGTTGAACACCTGGTCACGGACGTTGCTCTTGTAGTGGCCCACGATTTCTCCTCGATGAGATGGAACTGTCGGTTGGGTACTCAGGGCTAAGTTACCCACCAGTAACTGCGGCTAACTATACCGCCGGGTAACTTCATCGCAAAGCACTTGTGGGCAATTTGTACGCAAGCACCAACCCAGTAGTTGATCGGAGCCCCATCGGGCCCGTCAAAAACTCGCTGACCAGCGATTTCGGCAGGGTGTGAGGATGGTCACTCGGGGGTGAAGTACGGTGCACAAATGCGGCGAATTGTGGTGTGGGGAACAGGAAATATGGGGGCCACGGCGATCCGATCAGCGGTGGCTTTCCCCGGCCTCGAGTTGTCGGCAGTCATCACCTCGAGCGAGGGCAAGGCGGGTCGCGACGCGGCGACGTTCGCCAAGCTGGACACCCTGACCGGAAAGGTCGCCACCACTGATATCGACGCGGCCCTCGCGGACTGCGACGCCGTGGCCTATATGTCTTCCGGAGACATCCGTCCCGAGGAGGCCATCGCTGAGATCGAGCGCTGTCTGCGGGCCGGCAAGCACGTCGTGACGCCGTCGCTGTACTCCCTATACGACCCGGCGTCGGCGCCGGCCGAGTGGGTCGAGCGTCTTTCCGACGCCGCAGCCGCCGGTAATGCCTCGTTGCTGGTGTCGGGAGTCGATCCCGGGTGGGGCAACGACGCGCTCGCTGTGACGGCGGCCGGGTTGTGCACCCGGATCAAGACAATCAGATGCCAGGAGATCTTCGACTACTCGACCTACAACCAGCCCGAAGCGGTGCGGGTGCGCTGCGGTTTCGGCGGCTCGATGGACGAGACGCCGTTGATGCTGATTCCGACCGTCCCGACGATGGTGTGGGGTGGCAATGTGCGGCTGATCGGCCGCGGGCTCGGCATCGAGATCGATGACATCACCGAGACCTGCGAGCGCCTGCCGCTGGCCGAGGACGTCGAGAACGTCATGGGCCGCTTCGCGGCGGGCACCCAGGGCGCCTTCCGGCTGGAGGTCATCGGTTGGTCGCAGGGCGTGCAGCGCGTGATCATCGAACACATCACCCGCATCGATCCGTCGTGCGCGCCGGATTGGCCGCAGCCCGACGAGGGCGTGGGCGACCACCGGGTGATCATCGATGGTGACCCGCAGCTGACCATCGTGGTCCGCGCCGACGTGCCGGGCGGGACCAGGGCCGACGGCGGCAACACCACCGCGGCCAACCGGCTCCTCGGGGCCATCGAGTGGCTCGCCACCCAGAAGCCGGGCATCTACGACGGCCTTGACGTGCCTTTGCATGCGCCGCTGCCGGCTGAGGTTGAGTCGACGCGCTGGGCTTGAGTGGCTATTCAGCGCGCCGGGCTCAGAAGGGGTGGCTACTCCGCAATCTTTGGCCGGCCTGGTGGGCGTCCGATAGCGCGTGCTTCGCAGAATAGGGCGCGTCGGACGACAGCTTCTGCAGAGCAAAATCGAGGTTCGCCTTGATGCGTGGTTTGTGGCCCTCCGGTACCTCCGACCACTCAAGCAGTTCCCGGCAGATTTCCGCGCTGTTCGCGTAATTGCCCAGCCAGTAGTCGGCGACCGACAGCTCATCAAGGCACCGCCAGGTGTAGTACTCGATATCGAGAAACAGTGTGTCCGTGGGCTTCTCGATCTCCAAACCTGCTGCCGCGAACAGCCTTGCCGAGGCCATGTGGTTGTGCTCGCGAAGATAACGCGCCAAGTTGCCCAGCGCTTCGGCGCGTGCCGGCCGAAAGTCGTAGGCCCGCATGTAGAGATGGATCACCACGGACTCGTCCAACTCCAGACGTTCAGCGATACAGGCGCATTGGTACATGGAATACCAGACTTCTTCGTCCCACCCGCCCATGGTGATCCGTTGCTCGTACGCTGCCAACGCCTGTTCCAGGTGACCGGCGTCGCGATGGCTCTGGGCAAGGTAGAAGACGTAGCGGTCATTGTCAGGCTCTTCCTGGAGCGCGCGCTCCAGTATTCGAGCATCGTTGCTGTACTTCTCGTGCGGACTGACTTGGCTTCGTCCGCCGTCGAAGTAGCCGACAATGCACGGACCGTCAAGCCGACCGCCGGAGCGTTCGATGTCGCACGCCGGGAACTCGTGGAGCACACCGACATAGCGCCAATCGCAACTGTCGCGTAGCAGGCTTCTCCGCCAGAACAGGTTCTCGGCGACTCCATTGGCGTGCAGCACGTCGTAGTAATCCAGATCGAGGACGGGCCACTGGAATCCATCCGGCACGACGAGCTGCTCGTCGGCGTCGATGATCAGCATGAAATCCGCTTTGCCACGGGCTAGTTCGAGCGCCTCGGAGCGGTTGGTGCCGAAGTCTTGCCATGGACGGTGGTGCAATTCACCCGGGATATCGGCCAGCAGTTCTTTGATGAGCTCGGGTGTTCCGTCACTGGATCCGGTATCGACGATCACCCAGTAGTCGATCAGTCCTTTCACTGATTCCAGACAACGACCGATGACATGTCGCTCGTCTTTCACGATCATGTTGAGACAGATCGTCTGCGTCATGGGATCTCCTCGCACCGCGCCGGTAGCCGTTCAGCCCAACTTGATGTCCGGTGGGACACTCTTGGCGAAAGCGGGGTCTGCGGCAACGACATCGCGGATCAGATCGACACCGTTGGCGTCACCTGACCGCACCATCAAGACGCCGAGGTTGAACTTCGCGGCAGGCGAATCGGGATTCAGCTCGAGAACTCGTTGGTACAGCGCGATCGCCCGCGCGGGGTTGGAATCAGTGTTCATGACAGCGAGGTTGTACAGCGGTTTTACGAAGGTGGGGTCGATGGCCAACGCAATGCCGTATTCGCGTTCCGCCTCCGCAATCATGTTCTTCTCTTGATAGAGGTGGCCCATGTTGAAGTGGACGAACTTGTTGTCGGGATCGCGGTAGGCGGCCGTCAGGTAAGACCCGAACGCGGCGTCAAGGTCCCCGTTACCCTCCGCCTCGATGCCCTGCGCGATGATTGCGCCGGTGGACATCCCAACGAACGTCGTGAATTTGGTCGGCGGCGCAACGTGTTTGATGTGCTTGTAGACCGTCACCGTCGAAGTCTGTTGGACGGTATCGAAACTCGACAGGAACCATTGACTCAGTTCGGGAGTCCACGGGATGTAACTGCTGAGCGGCGCAACGAGGGCGACATAGTCCGCGCGGTTGAGCTTGTCGGCGAATGCGGTCACGAAGTCCGTCGGGTACGTGCCGGTGTACAGCCCGTGTTGATCAGTCCGCGCAATCCACTCCCCGTACGGATCGACCATCGTCGGGCACGCGCTGCTGTTCGAGGTGAACCGGTCCGCGACCACAGCGGACGTGGTGAGGTCGGTTACCAGACATGACCCGTCGGGGACAGCTGCCTGTATGACGTCCGCCGGGTTGAACGACCCTGCGAGTAGTGCGCGGGCGTGAGCGCCGGCCTGCACCATCATTCCTGCGGACAGCGCACCGGCCAATACGAGGCACGCCAGTGCTGCCCGCTGAGTGGAGATGAAACGCTTCGCAAGCGTTGCAACCAATGAGCCCGCCGCCATGCTCATGAACGCGGCCGGCAAATACGCCTGCTGCGAATACAGCTGGCCGCCAACCATTGCCACTGCGACGGTGGCCAGCAAGGCTGCCACCACGAACCAGTCGTTGACGACGAAATCAGTACGGGACCTGAACACCCAGTAGGCGAAACCCGCGATCAGCAACAGCGCGCCGGCGATCACAACGCTGTTGGGGACGTCTATCCATGAAATACCTTCTGCACCAACCAGTTGCCGCACCTTGAACACTACCGATGCATTACCTGCCCACTCATGTTGGAACGGAGCGACGACGACGTCGTCGAAGAATCGGTCGGGGGCGGCGGCGAAGAACGGCAGGCAGACCACCACGAACGTACCGACCATGGTCGCTGCCAACCTCAGTGCGGACTTTCGCCGCATAATGACGACTACGACCAGGGCAGCCAGCGCTACGGGTATGGCCGCCAACTCGACGGTGCAAGCAAATCCGAAGGCCAGGCCTGCCAGAATGACTCGGCGCGGACTTGCGATGTCTCCGGATTGGAAGAGCAAGGCGGCACCGATCAAGCAGAACAGCACTGTGTATGGCGCGAGTAGCAGTGTGTGAGTTGCGTTGATTGCCAACGGAAATAATACGAATAGCACGCCCGCTGCCAATGATGCGACCGGGCCGCGCCGACGCACCACTGAAGCCACCAGCACTGCGTTCGCAATGGCAACCAGTATGGTCATAATGCGGGCCAACACCAGCGCAGTCGATGAACCTGCGAGAACACTGACCGCCGCGACGGGCGACATCAGGACAGACATGCCCGGCGGATGCAGGAACAGGAAGCTGCTGTACGGCAGGTCGCCGTGGATCAGCCTGATAGCCGACCCCAGCAATATGCCATCGTCGTAACCCAGACCGCTCGCCGCCGACCCGTGAACACCTCTCATTGCGAAAGGCTGCGCGAGAATGAGTACGCCCAGACACCCAGCCAGGAACCCTGGCACGATCAACGAGAGTCTCTCCGCTGAAAGCCATCTCGCGTTGGTCTTGTGGGTCGAGACGACTGGCTCTACCTCAAGCTGTGAATACATTCAACACTCCACTCCTCGTTGCTGTGAAAAGGTCTCTGTTCCATGAAGCCCGACATCGTCGTGAGGCCGAAGCCATAGGCTCATCGCGCCCACCGGTACCTCATCGGCGCCGTCGTATTGCGCAACTGAGGGGACGATCTCGACGCGTTCAACACTGGGCAGCTCGCTCTGATTTAGGTACATCGGTACACACTTCCCACCGGGACATTGGCAAAGCCAAGAAGGCCTCCGCCGACTGTGGAGTACATGTCGTAGAGCTTGCTGCAGGTGCCTCCCGTAAGCGTTGGTGCACTAACGGTCCCGCCCTTGTTGGTGCTGGCATCAACCGCATAAGCCGGCACCATGTACACGCCGGCGCTGGAAACGCTCGAGCTGCAGGTACCTGTTAGCCCCGTCAGCGAGCCGGTGCAACCTGAAATCGTCACGTACCCCACCTGGGCACCAGTTGCGCCCTGCGCTCCTGTTGCGCCGGTGGCGCCTTGCGCACCGGTGGCGCCTTGTGCGCCCGTGGTGCCTTGGGCTCCGGTGGCGCCTTGCGCACCTGTCGTGCCTTGCGCGCCTTGGGCTCCGGTGGCGCCTTGCGCACCTGTCGTGCCTTGGGCACCCTGCGCACCCGTGGTGCCTTGAGCTCCCGTGGCACCGGTTGCTCCGGTGGCGCCTTGCGCGCCCGTGGTGCCTTGGGCTCCGGTGGCTCCGGTGGCGCCTTGTGCACCTGTCGCGCCTTGAGCACCGGTGGCGCCTTGTGCACCCGTGGTGCCTTGGGCTCCGGTGGCGCCTTGCGCACCTGTCGTGCCTTGGGCGCCTTGCGCACCCGTGGTGCCTTGAGCTCCCGTGGCACCGGTTGCTCCGGTGGCGCCTTGTGCACCTGTCGTGCCTTGGGCTCCGGTTGCTCCGGTATCGCCTGTTGCTCCGGTTGCGCCCTGCGCACCCGTGCTGCCTTGTGCTCCCGTGGTGCCTTGTGCTCCCGTGCCACCGGTTGCTCCGGTGGCGCCTTGGGCTCCGGTGGCGCCTTGTGGGCCGGCGGCGCCTGTATCGCCTTGTGCACCTGTCGCGCCTTGTGCTCCCGTGGCACCGGTTGCTCCGGTGGTGCCTTGGGCTCCGGTGGCGCCTTGTGGGCCGGCGGCGCCTGTATCGCCCTGCGCGCCTTGGGCACCCTGTGCACCGGTGGTGCCTTGAGCGCCCGTGGCACCGGTTGCGCCGGTGGTGCCTTGAGCTCCGGTAGCGCCCTGCGCACCTGTCGTGCCTTGTGCTCCGGTGGCGCCTTGTGCACCTGTCGTGCCTTGAGCGCCGGTGGTGCCTTGGGCTCCGGTTGCGCCTTGCGGGCCGACGGCGCCTGTATCGCCTTGCGCGCCTTGGGCTCCGGTAGCGCCTTGCGCACCTGTCGTGCCTTGAGCACCGGTGGTGCCTTGGGCACCGGTTGCTCCGGTGGCGCCTTGCGCACCTGTCGTGCCTTGAGCGCCGGTGGTGCCTTGAGCTCCCGTGGCACCGGTTGCACCTGTTGATCCGGTGGCGCCCTGCGCACCTGTCGTGCCTTGAGCACCGGTGGTGCCTTGCGGGCCGGCGGCACCGGTATCGCCTGTTGATCCGGTGGCGCCTTGGGCACCGGTAGCGCCCTGCGCACCTGTCGTGCCTTGGGCACCGGTGGCTCCGGTATCGCCTGTTGCTCCGGTGGTGCCTTGGGCTCCGGTGGCGCCTTGGGCACCTGTCGTGCCTTGAGCACCGGTGGTGCCTTGGGCACCGGTTGCTCCGGTGGCGCCTTGCGCACCTGTCGTGCCTTGAGCGCCGGTGGTGCCTTGAGCTCCCGTGGCACCGGTTGCACCTGTTGATCCGGTGGCGCCCTGCGCACCTGTGGTGCCTTGGGCTCCGGTTGCGCCTTGCGGGCCGGCGGCACCTGTATCGCCTGTCGTGCCTTGAGCGCCGGTGGTGCCTTGGGCTCCGGTTGCGCCTTGCGGGCCGACGGCGCCTGTATCGCCTTGCGCGCCTTGGGCTCCGGTTGCGCCTTGTGCACCGGTGGTGCCTTGGGCTCCGGTTGCTCCGGTATCGCCTGTTGCTCCGGTGGCGCCTTGTGCACCTGTGGTGCCTTGTGCACCTGTCGTGCCTTGGGCACCGGTTGCGCCTTGCGCACCTGTCGTGCCTTGTGCACCTGTGGTGCCTTGAGCTCCCGTGGCTCCGGTGGCGCCCTGGGCGCCTGTCGTGCCTTGGGCTCCGGTTGCTCCGGTATCGCCTTGGGCTCCGGTGGCGCCTTGGGCACCGGTGGCACCGGTTGCACCCGTGGTGCCTTGGGCTCCGGTTGCGCCTTGCGGGCCGACGGCGCCTGTATCGCCTTGCGCGCCTTGGGCTCCGGTAGTGCCTTGGGCACCTGTCGTGCCTTGTGCACCTGTGGTGCCTTGGGCACCGGTTGCTCCGGTATCGCCTGTTGATCCGGTGGCGCCTTGTGCACCTGTGGTGCCTTGTGCACCTGTGGTGCCTTGGGCACCGGTGGCTCCGGTATCGCCTGTTGCTCCGGTGGCGCCTTGTGCGCCTGTGGTGCCTTGAGCACCGGTGGCACCGGTGGTGCCTTGGGTACCGGTTGCTCCGGTATCGCCTGTTGCTCCGGTGGCGCCTTGTGCACCTGTGGTGCCTTGAGCACCGGTGGCACCGGTTGCACCGGTGGTGCCTTGGGCTCCGGTTGCGCCTTGCGGGCCGACGGCGCCTGTATCGCCTTGCGCGCCTTGGGCTCCGGTGGCGCCTTGGGCACCCGTGGTGCCTTGAGCTCCCGTGGCTCCGGTGGCGCCCTGGGCGCCTGTCGTGCCTTGGGCTCCGGTTGCTCCGGTATAGCCTGTTGCTCCGGTGGCGCCTTGGGCACCTGTGGTGCCTTGTGCGCCTGTTGTGCCTTGAGCTCCCGTGGCACCGGTTGCACCTGTGGTGCCTTGAGCACCGGTGGTGCCTTGGGCTCCGGTGGCTCCGGTGGCTCCGGTTGCGCCTTGCGGGCCGACGGCGCCTGTATCGCCTTGTGCTCCGGTGGTGCCTTGGGCACCGGTTGCGCCTTGCGGGCCGACGGCGCCTGTATCGCCTTGCGCGCCTTGGGCTCCGGTAGTGCCTTGGGCACCTGTCGTGCCTTGAGCACCGGTGGTGCCTTGGGCACCGGTTGCTCCGGTGGCGCCCTGCGCACCTGTGGTGCCTTGGGCTCCGGTTGCGCCTTGCGGGCCGGCGGCACCTGTATCGCCTGTCGCGCCTTGAGCGCCGGTGGTGCCTTGGGCTCCGGTTGCGCCTTGCGGGCCGACGGCGCCTGTATCGCCTTGCGCGCCTTGAGCGCCGGTGGTGCCTTGGGCTCCGGTTGCGCCTTGCGGGCCGACGGCGCCTGTATCGCCTTGCGCGCCTTGGGCTCCGGTAGCGCCCTGGGCACCTGTCGTGCCTTGTGCACCTGTTGTACCTTGAGCCCCCGTGGCACCGGTTGCACCTGTTGATCCGGTGGCGCCCTGCGCACCTGTGGTGCCTTGAGCACCGGTGGTGCCTTGGGCTCCGGTTGCTCCGGTATCGCCTGTTGCCCCGGTGGTGCCTTGGGCTCCGGTTGCGCCTTGCGGGCCGACGGCGCCTGTATCGCCTTGCGCGCCTTGGGCTCCGGTAGTGCCTTGGGCACCTGTCGTGCCTTGAGCACCGGTGGTGCCTTGGGCACCGGTTGCTCCGGTATCGCCTGTTGATCCGGTGGCGCCTTGTGCACCTGTGGTGCCTTGTGCACCTGTGGTGCCTTGGGCACCGGTGGCTCCGGTATCGCCTGTTGCTCCGGTGGCGCCTTGTGCGCCTGTGGTGCCTGAGCACCGGTGGCACCGGTGGTGCCTGGGTACCGGTTGCTCCGGTATCGCCTGTTGCTCCGGTGGCGCCTTGTGCACCTGTGGTGCCTTGAGCACCGGTGGCACCGGTTGCACCGGTGGTGCCTTGGGCTCCGGTTGCGCCTTGCGGGCCGACGGCGCCTGTATCGCCTTGCGCGCCTTGGGCTCCGGTGGCGCCTTGGGCACCCGTGGTGCCTTGAGCTCCCGTGGCTCCGGTGGCGCCCAGGGCGCCTGTCGTGCCTTGGGCTCCGGTTGCCCGGTATAGCCTGTTGCTCGGTGGCGCCTTGGGCACCTGTGGTGCCTTGTGCGCCTGTTGTGCCTTGAGCTCCCGTGGCACCGGTTGCACCTGTGGTGCCTTGAGCACCGGTGGTGCCTTGGGCTCCGGTGGCTCCGGTGGCTCCGGTTGCGCCTTGCGGGCCGACGGCGCCTGTATCGCCTTGTGCTCCGGTGGTGCCTTGGGCACCGGTTGCGCCTTGCGGGCCGACGGCGCCTGTATCGCCTTGCGCGCCTTGGGCTCCGGTAGTGCCTTGGGCACCTGTCGTGCCTTGAGCACCGGTGGTGCCTTGGGCACCGGTTGCTCCGGTGGCGCCCTGCGCACCTGTGGTGCCTTGGGCTCCGGTGGTGCCTTGGGCACCGGTTGCACCGGTGGTGCCTTGGGCTCCGGTTGCGCCTTGCGGGCCGACGGCGCCTGTATCGCCTTGCGCGCCTTGAGCTCCCGTGGCACCGGTTGCACCTGTTGATCCGGTGGCGCCCTGCGCACCTGTGGTGCCTTGTGCACCTGTCGTGCCTTGGGCACCGGTTGCACCGGTGGTGCCTTGGGCTCCGGTTGCGCCTTGCGGGCCGACGGCGCCTGTATCGCCTTGTGCTCCGGTGGCGCCTTGGGCACCTGTCGTGCCTTGAGCACCTGTGGTGCCTTGGGCACCGGTGGCTCCGGTATCGCCTGTTGCTCCGGTGGTGCCTTGGGCTCCGGTGGCGCCTTGGGCACCTGTCGTGCCTTGAGCACCGGTGGTGCCTTGGGCACCGGTTGCTCCGGTTGCGCCTTGCGCACCTGTCGTGCCTTGAGCGCCGGTGGTGCCTTGGGCTCCGGTTGCGCCTTGCGGGCCGACGGCGCCTGTATCGCCTTGTGCTCCGGTGGCGCCTTGGGCACCTGTGGTGCCTTGTGCGCCTGTTGTGCCTTGAGCTCCCGTGGCACCGGTTGCACCTGTGGTGCCTTGAGCACCGGTGGTGCCTTGGGCTCCGGTGGCTCCGGTGGCTCCGGTGGTGCCTTGGGCTCCGGTGGCTCCGGTGGCTCCGGTGGCTCCGGTGGTGCCTTGGGCTCCGGTGGCTCCGGTGGCTCCGGTTGCGCCTTGCGGGCCGACGGCGCCTGTATCGCCTTGTGCTCCGGTGGCGCCTTGGGCACCTGTCGTGCCTTGAGCACCTGTGGTGCCTTGGGCACCGGTGGCTCCGGTATCGCCTGTTGCTCCGGTGGTGCCTTGGGCTCCGGTGGCGCCTTGGGCACCTGTCGTGCCTTGAGCACCGGTGGTGCCTTGGGCACCGGTTGCTCCGGTGGCGCCTTGCGCACCTGTCGTGCCTTGAGCGCCGGTGGTGCCTTGAGCTCCCGTGGCACCGGTTGCACCTGTTGATCCGGTGGCGCCCTGCGCACCTGTGGTGCCTTGGGCTCCGGTTGCGCCTTGCGGGCCGGCGGCACCTGTATCGCCTGTCGTGCCTTGAGCGCCGGTGGTGCCTTGGGCTCCGGTTGCGCCTTGCGGGCCGACGGCGCCTGTATCGCCTTGCGCGCCTTGGGCTCCGGTTGCGCCTTGCGCACCTGTCGTGCCTTGTGCACCTGTGGTGCCTTGAGCTCCCGTGGCACCGGTTGCACCTGTTGATCCGGTGGCGCCCTGCGCACCTGTGGTGCCTTGGGCTCCGGTTGCGCCTTGCGGGCCGACGGCGCCTGTATCGCCTTGCGCGCCTTGGGCTCCGGTGGCGCCTTGGGCACCCGTGGTGCCTTGAGCTCCCGTGGCTCCGGTGGCGCCCTGGGCGCCTGTCGTGCCTTGGGCTCCGGTTGCTCCGGTATCGCCTTGGGCTCCGGTGGCGCCTTGGGCACCGGTGGCACCGGTTGCACCCGTGGTGCCTTGGGCTCCGGTTGCGCCTTGCGGGCCGACGGCGCCTGTATCGCCTTGCGCGCCTTGGGCTCCGGTAGTGCCTTGGGCACCTGTCGTGCCTTGTGCACCTGTGGTGCCTTGGGCACCGGTTGCTCCGGTATCGCCTGTTGATCCGGTGGCGCCTTGTGCACCTGTGGTGCCTTGTGCACCTGTGGTGCCTTGGGCACCGGTGGCTCCGGTATCGCCTGTTGCTCCGGTGGCGCCTTGTGCGCCTGTGGTGCCTTGAGCACCGGTGGCACCGGTGGTGCCTTGGGTACCGGTTGCTCCGGTATCGCCTGTTGCTCCGGTGGCGCCTTGTGCACCTGTGGTGCCTTGAGCACCGGTGGCACCGGTTGCACCGGTGGTGCCTTGGCTCCGGTTGCGCCTTGCGGGCCGACGGCGCCTGTATCGCCTTGCGCGCCTTGGGCTCCGGTGGCGCCTTGGGCACCCGTGGTGCCTTGAGCTCCCGTGGCTCCGGTGGCGCCCTGGGCGCCTGTCGTGCCTTGGGCTCCGGTTGCTCCGGTATAGCCTGTTGCTCCGGTGGCGCCTTGGGCACCTGTGGTGCCTTGTGCGCCTGTTGTGCCTTGAGCTCCCGTGGCACCGGTTGCACCTGTGGTGCCTTGAGCACCGGTGGTGCCTTGGGCTCCGGTGGCTCCGGTGGCTCCGGTTGCGCCTGCGGGCCGACGGCGCCTGTATCGCCTTGTGCTCCGGTGGTGCCTTGGGCACCGGTTGCGCCTTGCGGGCCGACGGCGCCTGTATCGCCTTGCGCGCCTTGGGCTCCGGTAGTGCCTTGGGCACCTGTCGTGCCTTGAGCACCGGTGGTGCCTTGGGCACCGGTTGCTCCGGTGGCGCCCTGCGCACCTGTGGTGCCTTGGGCTCCGGTTGCGCCTTGCGGGCCGGCGGCACCTGTATCGCCTGTCGCGCCTTGAGCGCCGGTGGTGCCTTGGGCTCCGGTTGCGCCTTGCGGGCCGACGGCGCCTGTATCGCCTTGCGCGCCTTGAGCGCCGGTGGTGCCTTGGGCTCCGGTTGCGCCTTGCGGGCCGACGGCGCCTGTATCGCCTTGCGCGCCTTGGGCTCCGGTAGCGCCCTGGGCACCTGTCGTGCCTTGTGCACCTGTTGTACCTTGAGCCCCCGTGGCACCGGTTGCACCTGTTGATCCGGTGGCGCCCTGCGCACCTGTGGTGCCTTGAGCACCGGTGGTGCCTTGGGCTCCGGTTGCTCCGGTATCGCCTGTTGCCCCGGTGGTGCCTTGGGCTCCGGTTGCGCCTTGCGGGCCGACGGCGCCTGTATCGCCTTGCGCGCCTTGGGCTCCGGTAGTGCCTTGGGCACCTGTCGTGCCTTGAGCACCGGTGGTGCCTTGGGCACCGGTTGCTCCGGTATCGCCTGTTGCTCCGGTGGCGCCTTGTGCGCCTGTGGTGCCTTGAGCACCGGTGGCACCGGTGGTGCCTTGGGCTCCGGTTGCGCCTTGCGGGCCGGTTGCTCCGGTATCGCCTGTTGCTCCGGTGGCGCCTTGGGCACCTGTCGTGCCTTGAGCACCGGTGGTGCCTTGGGCACCGGTTGCTCCGGTATCGCCTGTTGCTCCGGTGGCGCCTTGGGCTCCCGTGGTGCCTTGTGCACCCGTGGTGCCTTGAGCTCCCGTGGCACCGGTGGCGCCTTGTGCACCTGTGGTGCCTTGGGCACCGGTTGCTCCGGTATCGCCTGTTGCTCCGGTGGTGCCTTGGGCTCCGGTTGCGCCTTGCGGGCCGACGGCACCTGTATCGCCTTGCGCGCCTTGGGCTCCGGTAGTGCCTTGGGCACCTGTCGTGCCTTGAGCACCGGTGGTGCCTTGGGCACCGGTTGCTCCGGTTGCGCCTTGCGCACCTGTCGCGCCTTGGGCTCCGGTGGCGCCTTGGGCACCCGTGGTGCCTTGAGCTCCCGTGGCTCCGGTGGCGCCCTGGGCGCCTGTCGTGCCTTGGGCTCCGGTTGCTCCGGTATCGCCTGTTGCTCCGGTGGCGCCTTGGGCACCTGTGGTGCCTTGGGCTCCGGTTGCGCCTTGCGGGCCGGCGGCACCTGTATCGCCTGTCGCGCCTTGAGCGCCGGTGGTGCCTTGGGCTCCGGTTGCGCCTTGCGGGCCGACGGCGCCTGTATCGCCTTGCGCGCCTTGGGCTCCGGTTGCGCCTTGCGCACCTGTCGTGCCTTGTGCACCTGTGGTGCCTTGAGCTCCCGTGGCACCGGTTGCACCTGTTGATCCGGTGGCGCCCTGCGCACCTGTGGTGCCTTGGGCTCCGGTGGTGCCTTGGGCACCGGTTGCACCGGTGGTGCCTTGGGCTCCGGTTGCGCCTTGCGGGCCGACGGCGCCTGTATCGCCTTGCGCGCCTTGGGCTCCGGTTGCGCCTTGCGCACCTGTCGTGCCTTGTGCACCTGTGGTGCCTTGAGCTCCCGTGGCACCGGTTGCACCTGTTGATCCGGTGGCGCCCTGCGCACCTGTGGTGCCTTGGGCTCCGGTGGTGCCTTGGGCACCGGTTGCACCGGTGGTGCCTTGGGCTCCGGTTGCGCCTTGCGGGCCGACGGCGCCTGTATCGCCTTGCGCGCCTTGGGCTCCGGTGGCGCCTTGGGCACCCGTGGTGCCTTGAGCTCCCGTGGCTCCGGTGGCGCCCTGGGCGCCTGTCGTGCCTTGGGCTCCGGTTGCCCCGGTATCGCCTGTTGCTCCGGTGGCGCCTTGGGCACCGGTGGCACCGGTTGCACCCGTGGTGCCTTGTGCACCCGTGGTGCCTTGAGCTCCCGTGGCTCCGGTGGCGCCCTGGGCGCCTGTCGTGCCTTGGGCTCCGGTTGCTCCGGTATCGCCTTGGGCTCCGGTGGCGCCTTGGGCGCCGGTGGCACCGGTTGCACCGGTGGTGCCTTGGGCTCCGGTTGCGCCTTGCGGGCCGACGGCGCCTGTATCGCCTTGCGCGCCTTGGGCTCCGGTAGTGCCTTGGGCACCTGTCGTGCCTTGTGCACCTGTGGTGCCTTGAGCTCCCGTGGCACCGGTTGCACCTGTTGATCCGGTGGCGCCCTGCGCACCTGTGGTGCCTTGTGCACCTGTCGTGCCTTGGGCACCGGTTGCTCCGGTATCGCCTGTTGCTCCGGTGGCGCCTTGTGCGCCTGTGGTGCCTTGAGCACCGGTGGCACCGGTGGTGCCTTGGGTACCGGTTGCTCCGGTATCGCCTGTTGCTCCGGTGGCGCCTTGTGCACCTGTGGTGCCTTGAGCACCGGTGGCACCGGTTGCACCGGTGGTGCCTTGGGCTCCGGTTGCGCCTTGCGGGCCGACGGCGCCTGTATCGCCTTGCGCGCCTTGGGCTCCGGTGGCGCCTTGTGCACCCGTGGTGCCTTGAGCTCCCGTGGCTCCGGTGGCGCCCTGGGCGCCTGTATCGCCTTGCGCGCCTTGCGCACCTGTCGTGCCTTGAGCACCTGTCGTGCCTTGTGCACCTGTGGTGCCTTGAGCTCCCGTGGCACCGGTTGCACCTGTTGATCCGGTGGCGCCCTGCGCACCTGTGGTGCCTTGAGCACCGGTGGTGCCTTGGGCACCGGTTGCTCCGGTATCGCCTGTTGCTCCGGTGGCGCCTTGTGCACCCGTGGTGCCTTGGGCACCCGTGGTGCCTTGGGCTCCGGTTGCTCCGGTATCGCCTGTTGCTCCGGTGGCGCCTTGGGCACCCGTGGTGCCTTGTGCGCCGGTGGCTCCGGTATCGCCTGTTGCCCCGGTGGTGCCTTGGGCTCCGGTTGCGCCTTGCGGGCCGACGGCGCCTGTATCGCCTTGGGCTCCGGTTGCGCCTTGCGGGCCGACGGCACCTGTATCGCCTTGCGTGCCTGGGGCTCCGGTGGCGCCTTGGGCTCCGGTTGCTCCGGTATCGCCTGTTGCTCCGGTGGCGCCTTGCGCACCTGTCGTGCCTTGAGCGCCGGTGGTGCCTTGAGCTCCCGTGGCACCGGTTGCACCTGTTGATCCGGTGGCGCCCTGCGCACCTGTGGTGCCTTGGGCTCCGGTTGCGCCTTGCGGGCCGGCGGCACCTGTATCGCCTGTCGTGCCTTGAGCGCCGGTGGTGCCTTGGGCTCCGGTTGCGCCTTGCGGGCCGACGGCGCCTGTATCGCCTTGCGCGCCTCCCGGTTGCGCCTTGCGCACCTGTCGTGCCTTGTGCACCTGTGGTGCCTTGAGCTCCCGTGGCACCGGTGGCTCCGGTGGCTCCGGTTGCGCCTTGCGGGCCGACGGCGCCTGTATCGCCTTGTGCTCCGGTGGCGCCTTGGGCACCTGTGGTGCCTTGTGCGCCTGTTGTGCCTTGAGCTCCCGTGGCACCGGTTGCACCTGTGGTGCCTTGAGCACCGGTGGTGCCTTGGGCTCCGGTGGCTCCGGTGGCTCCGGTGGCGCCTTGGGCACCCGTGGTGCCTTGTGCACCGGTGGTGCCTTGGGCACCGGTGGTGCCTTGGGCACCGGTTGCTCCGGTATCGCCGGTTGCTCCGGTGGCGCCTTGTGCGCCTGTGGTGCCTTGAGCACCGGTGGCACCGGTGGTGCCTTGGGCTCCGGTTGCGCCTTGCGGGCCGACGGCGCCTGTATCGCCTTGCGCGCCTTGGGCTCCGGTAGCGCCTTGCGCACCTGTCGTGCCTTGAGCACCTGTCGTGCCTTGTGCACCTGTTGTACCTTGAGCTCCCGTGGCACCGGTTGCACCTGTTGATCCGGTGGCGCCCTGCGCACCTGTCGTGCCTTGAGCACCGGTGGTGCCTTGGGCACCGGTTGCTCCGGTATCGCCTGTTGCTCCGGTGGCGCCTTGGGCACCTGTCGTGCCTTGAGCACCGGTGGTGCCTTGGGCTCCGGTGGCGCCCTGCGCACCTGTCGTGCCTTGAGCACCGGTGGTGCCTTGAGCGCCGGTGGCTCCGGTATCGCCTGTTGCTCCGGTGGCGCCTTGTGCACCTGTGGTGCCTTGAGCACCGGTGGCACCGGTTGCACCGGTGGTGCCTTGGGCTCCGGTTGCGCCTTGCGGGCCGACGGCGCCTGTATCGCCTTGCGCGCCTTGGGCTCCGGTGGCGCCTTGGGCACCTGTCGTGCCTTGTGCACCTGTGGTGCCTTGAGCTCCCGTGGCACCGGTTGCACCTGTTGATCCGGTGGCGCCCTGCGCACCTGTGGTGCCTTGAGCACCGGTGGTGCCTTGGGCACCGGTTGCTCCGGTGGCGCCTGTTGCTCCGGTGGCGCCTTGTGCACCCGTGGTGCCTTGGGCACCCGTGGTGCCTTGGGCTCCGGTAGCGCCTTGCGCACCTGTCGTGCCTTGAGCACCGGTGGTGCCTTGAGCACCGGTTGCTCCGGTATCGCCTGTTGCTCCGGTGGCGCCTTGGGCTCCGGTAGCGCCCTGCGCACCTGTCGTGCCTTGAGCACCGGTGGTGCCTTGAGCTCCCGTGGCTCCGGTGGCGCCTTGGGCGCCTGTCGTGCCTTGGGCTCCGGTTGCTCCGGTATCGCCTGTTGCTCCGGTGGCGCCTTGGGCACCCGTGGTGGTCAAGTCCAGGGACGTGGTGTATGACGTCGTCGTGTGATTCTTCGAGGTAGTTGGGTCAGGCGGGCAGTGCCGCGGGGGTAGCCTCCTGTTCGGTTGGGGTGTCGTTGACGGTGCGTGATTTGCTCAGAACGTCGAGGCCGAGGTAGCGCCGCGACTCGGCCCATTCGTCGTGTTGTTCGGCCAGCACTGCTCCGACGAGACGGATCAGGGCCGCGCGGTCGGGGAAGATGCCCACGACGTCGGTGCGCCGGCGGATCTCCTTGTTGAGTCGTTCCTGGGGATTGTTGCTCCAGATCTGGCGCCAGATCTGCTTGGGGAACGCGGTGAACGCCAGCAGATCCGGCCGCGCCGCTTCGAGGTGATCGGCGACATTGGGCAGCTTGTCGGACAATGCGTCGATGATCCGATCATATTGAGCAGCAACGGATTCAGCGTCAGGTTGGTCGAACACCGAGTGCAGCAGGGTGCGCACCCAGGGCCACGAACTCTTGGGAGTGACGGACATCAGGTTGGTCGTGTAGTGGGTTCTGCAGCGCTGCCACGCCGCTCCGGGCAGGGTGGCCCCGATGGCGGCGACCAGCCCGGCGTGGGCGTCGCTGGTGACCAGTTTGACCCCGGACAGGCCGCGGGCGGTCAACGACCGCCAGAACGTCAACCAGCCCGCCCGTCCTCAGCGGTCGTGACATCGATTCCCAGGATCTCGCGGTAGCCCTCGGCGTTGACCCCGACGGCGATCAGGGCGTGCACGTTGACCACCCGGCCGGCTTCACGCACCTTGAGCACCAGAGCGTCCGCAGCGACGAACGTATACGGGCCGGCATCGAGCGGCCGGGTCCGGAACGCCTCCACGGCGGCGTCGAGTTCCTGGCCATCACCGACACCTGCGACTTCGACAACGACGTGATGCCCAGGGTCTCGACCAGCTTGTCCATCCGCCGCGTCGAGACACCAAGCAGGTAACACGTCGCCACCACCGTGGTCAGGGCCCGCTCGGCGCGTTTACGGCGCTCCAGCAGCCAGTCCGGGAAGTAGGATCCTTGCCGCAGCTTCGGGATCGCAAGATCCAAAGTCCCTGCACGGGTGTCGAATTGACGGTGTCGGTAGCCGTTGCGGGAATTGGTGCGCTCAGCCGAGCGTTCGCCGTAGCCGGCACCGCATAGGGCGTCGGCTTCGGCGCCCATCAGGGTGTGGATGAACGTGGCCAGCAGCTCGCGCAGCACGTCGGGATGGGCAGTGGTGAGTCGTTCGGCCAGCACAGTGGGCAGATCGATATTGTGGGCAGTGGTCATCGCGTCGATTCCTTTGCTCGAGTGACTTTGGACGGTCTCTCGAAGAATCACGCGATGACCTTCAATCACTCGGCTACGACACGCCGGTACCGCTGATCAGGTCCGACTCGTACACCACCTTGATGGACGCAACCCCCGTGGTGCCTTGTGCGCCGGTGGCTCCGGTATCGCCTGTTGCCCCGGTGGTGCCTTGGGCTCCGGTAGCGCCTTGCGCACCTGTCGTGCCTTGTGCACCTGTTGTACCTTGAGCTCCCGTGGCACCGGTTGCACCTGTTGATCCGGTGGCGCCCTGCGCACCTGTCGTGCCTTGAGCACCGGTAGCGCCTTGGGCACCCGTGGTGCCTTGAGCTCCCGTGGCACCGGTTGCACCGGTGGCGCCTTGAGCACCCGTGGTGCCTTGAGCGCCGGTGGCGCCTTGCGGGCCGACGGCACCTGTATCGCCTTGCGCGCCTTGGGCTCCGGTAGCGCCCTGTGCACCTGTCGTGCCTTGAGCACCGGTGGTGCCTTGTGCGCCGGTGGCGCCCTGCGCACCTGTCGTGCCTTGGGCTCCGGTTGCGCCTTGCGGGCCGGCGGCACCTGTATCGCCTGTCGTGCCTTGAGCACCGGTGGCACCTGTCGTGCCTTGGGCACCGGTGGCACCGGTTGCTCCGGTATCGCCTGTTGCTCCGGTGGTGCCTTGGGCTCCGGTTGCTCCGGTTGCTCCGGTGGCGCCTTGTGCACCTGTCGTGCCTTGAGCGCCCGTGGCACCGGTTGCACCGGTGGTGCCTTGGGCTCCGGTTGCGCCTTGCGGGCCCACGGCACCTGTATCGCCCTGCGCGCCTTGGGCTCCGGTAGCGCCTTGCGCACCTGTCGTGCCTTGAGCACCGGTGGTGCCTTGGGCTCCGGTAGCGCCTTGCGGACCTGTTGTACCTTGAGCTCCCGTGGCACCGGTTGCACCTGTTGATCCGGTGGCGCCTTGTGCACCCGTGGTGCCTTGGGCTCCCGTGGCACCGGTGGCTCCGGTATCGCCTGTTGCTCCGTTGGTGCCTTGCGCACCTGTCGTGCCTTGGGCTCCTGTCGCTCCCTGGGAACCCGTCGCTCCCTGTGCTCCAGTTGCTCCTTGGGAACCCGTCGCCCCCTGCGCACCGGTTGCCCCCTGAGCGCCCGTCGTTCCTTGGGATCCAGTCGCGCCTTGGGCACCAGTGGCTCCCTGTGCTCCGGTGGCGCCTTGTGCTCCTTGAGAACCGGTTGTGCCTTGGGCACCTGTTGCACCTGTTGCACCTTGTGCGCCTTGGGAACCTGTCGCACCCTGGGCACCGGTTGCACCTTGTGCGCCTTGGGAACCTGTCGCGCCCTGAGGTCCGGTCGCACCTTGCGGGCCCTGGGGCCCTTGGGGACCTGGCGGACCGGGCGGATGCGGCGGCTTTGGAGGCCAGGGGAACGGCGGTAAGCGAACCCAAGGCGGCGGTCTCCACCGCGGTGGAGCCGGGATGGGGCCAGGATTGGCAGGAGAACTTACGTTGGGCGTTGTCGGCCCGGAAGACGGTGACGTTGGTCCGATGGGGGTCGGGGGGAGTGGCCCCGGAGTCGTTCCGACGGGTGGCGCGCTCGCAGGTAGCGGTGGACGTTTTGGCGGGGTCGCGGTAACCGGCCGTGGCGTCGGGTGGGGCTGGCCAGGAACGGGATTCGGTTCTTTTGGCAAAGCCGAAGCTACCGGCGTGCCGACGGCTCCGACAGCTGTCGATGCCGCCATCATTGTCAAAAGCGCTTTGGAAAGCGCTTTGCGCATTCGCGCTGTCGACTTCCGATGGCGCGCCACGAGCTACCTCATTCCTCGGCCTGGAGCGTCCATGGGGTCCGCAACTACCACCGACCGTGCCGCAAAGACCTCCAGCCTGCGCAGATTTTAGAGCGTGTGCGTCAATTAACTCGACGAATCCGTGATATTGGGTCCAGCAGCTGGCCAAGGTCGGCTCCTGCGAGGACCGGGCCGGGGCTTCTTGGTTGGCCAGGGTGTCGGGGCGTTGGGAAAGTGGCTCAGCGGAACCACCGTGTTGTTGACCTTGGCCAAGGTCGTACGGGAAGTGGCAGCAAAGGAGCCGCCGTGGTTGGCGGCGAACCGCCAGCCTCTCAGGGGTTCGTCCATCGGACGCGAAACCCCTAGTGCTGCAAACGCACGTCATTTATATTGGCTGCCACCACCCGCGCCCCGCGCGAGCCTCGAACATCGACGAATCACGGCCAACACAGAGCGCTGCGACAGGATTGATATGTCATTCGATTTGATTAGAGTCTGCGCATTCGGTTTGACCGACTCGAAAAAACTCAACAAGATAAAATTACCGCACGCGTTCGAGACGGAAGCCGATCGGTTCGACATCGTCGCATTCGACAGTACTTCGAATTTTGGCAGAATCGTTGTAGAACATCGTCCACAAGTTTTCATCACGTTCGGCGAAGACCAGGAGTCCTTTCCTGAACTTATGAACGCGCCAATGGAACTTCGCAAGCGGTGGCTGCACTTCTCCGTCGATGACGTCGATTTCTCAAATGTTGCGGAGCAAATACTTCACAACTACGTCGCCAATGCGACGGAGCGAAGATTTCCGGATCAGCCACTAGTCAGCGTTTTCACCGCCGCGTACCTTACCGGGGCTAAGATCGGTCGCCCTCTTTCGTCGCTCCTTGCACAGTCCTACACGAATTGGGAGTGGGTGATCTACGACGATTCACCCGATGACGGCGCGACTTTCGAAGAGCTGCGAGAACTTGCACGAAGCGATTACCGCATCAGCGTTCACCGAGGTGATCGACCGTCCGGCGCGATCGGCGAAGTGAAGCGACGGGCGTGCGGCCTCGCAATCGGTGACCTGCTGCTCGAGCTGGACCACGACGACGAGTTGCTCCCGGATGCGTTATTTCACCTGGTCGAGGCACACCGAAAGTACCCCGATGCGGGCTTCTTCTACTCGGACTGTGCCGATATCTTGGAAAGCGGGGAGAATGCGACATTCCCCGAAGGCTGGGGCTTCGGATTCGGCAGCTACAGGGGCGAATACCATAAGGACTCCATGTATCTGGTTGCAAATTCTCCTGAAGTTAACTCGAAGACCATTCGCCATATCGTTGCCGCGCCAAACCATTTCAGGGCCTGGACTCGACAAGGATATCGGGCTGCCGGCGGCTACAATTCTGAATTGCACACGTGCGAGGATTACGAACTCATCCTACGGACGTTCCTCACGACCCGCATGTGTCATATCAAGAACTGGGGATACATCCAGTACAACAACAATCTGTCGTCTGGAAACACTCAACGGACCCGAAATCCCGAGATTCAGCGCCTCGTCCGCGCGTTCATGCTCCATTACAACGATCGTCTCCATGAACGCTTCGTCGAATTGGGCGTTGACGACTTCATTTGGCGTGACAACGGCGTTCTTGACTGGGAGATGAAGAACCCCGAAAACGCGCCCTATGCGAACTATGTCTACTAACCTGCCCTAGCGGCAGAGTGTGAGCACAGGCGGTAGCAGCGCGGCGATCTGTTGGCCCACTGCCTCGAACGTTTCAAGATCGAGGCCGATAGGATCAGCGACTTCCGCCGGGTGATGCTCGGGCAGGCGGGGACGCAGCGCGGCCAGGTCGGCGACCGAGCGTGGGCCGTAGGTAGACGCTAGGAGCGCGGCTTGCCCAAGGGTGAACGTTTTCCGAAACTGTCGCGGCGCTAGTTCCAATACCGCAGTGCGTTGCACCTCGGTCATCGTGAGGACGAGGTCGGCGTCAAAGGCGATTGGCGGAGTCAGCTGCCGTGCGGTGAAACCGGTCGGATCACCACCTAGTCGGACCAAGACATCAGCGGCGAGCTCGTGTATCGGGTGTCCGATCATGGCGTGCACTCCCGCACTCGTGGCGGTGAAGTCGGCGATGCCCATCGGGGCGGCAGCCGCGACCGAAAGTCGTTCCGCGATAGGTGATCTGCAGATGTTCCCAGTGCAGACGAACAAGATGCGCAGCCCGACCTCCCAGAACAGTCCTAACGCAAACGTCAATACTCCTGTGCGCACGCACCTTACGTGCCACGATAAGCCCGTGAAGGGCATCATCCTAGCGGGCGGATCGGGCACGAGGCTGCATCCGATCACCTTGGGTGTGTCCAAGCAGTTGATACCGGTCTATGACAAGCCGATGGTGTACTACCCGCTCTCTACGCTGCTCTTGGCGCGCATACGCGACATTCTGGTGATCACCACGCCTTTCGATGCGCCGAGTTTTGAACGGCTGTTGGGTGACGGCTCACGCTTTGGCGTCTCGATCACGTATGCGCAGCAGCCATCGCCAGAGGGGCTTGCGCAAGCCTTTACTATCGGCGCCGACTTCATCGGCAGCGATAAAGTCGTGCTCATATTGGGTGACAATCTGCTGTATGGACCGGGATTGGGAACTCGCCTGCAGAAATTCAGTGACGTTGACGGCGGCGCCATATTTGCTTACCGGGTGGCCGAGCCCAGCGACTATGGCGTCATTGAATTCGATACCCAAGGAATGGCGATTTCGCTTGAAGAAAAACCGAAAGTTCCGAAAAGCAACTACGCAATTCCAGGTCTCTATTTTTATGACAATGACGTGGTGTCAATCGCACGGGAATTGAAGCCGAGTGACCGCGGGGAGTATGAGATCACCGACGTCAACCTCGGGTACCTGGAGCGGGGCCAGCTCCACGTTCAGGTGCTGCCCCGCGGAACAGTGTGGCTCGACACCGGCACGGTCGACCATATGACGGATGCCGCCGAGTTCGTCCGCACCATGGAGCGACGGACTGGGCTCAAGGTCGGCGTGCCCGAAGAGGTCGCGTGGCGGCAAGGTTTCCTGACGGACGACGAACTCCGGGAGCGCGCGGAGGGCCTCGTGCGGTCCGGTTACGGCTGCTACCTGCTTGATCTTCTCGACCGGGAGTGGTGATGGCACCGGTCGAGGGTCCTTGCTGGCTTCGGATGGGTACGATTCGTCGTGGTGTTGCTGGCGCCCGGGTTTGCGACATCCCGGGGTTTGCGAGCGTCGATCACCCCTGATCGCTTGTACCCCTCAGCACATCAGCCGAAAGCCCCTGACCAGCAATTATTGACACATAGGTAAATACTACTACAGCGTTAATTCAGCGGTCTCATGAAGGTTCCTGAATTGCTACCCAACTGTCGAATTGGTTGCTGATGGATGTGTGTCCTCATTCAAATTACCGAGCCCAACTAATCAATATTGACGTTTTAGCAAAAAACCTTCGCGAAAGCGGATACATGGGACTCTCGCAGTCGTAGCATCGCCCTCATGTAGGGCTCATATGGATTCCACAAGGGATACATAAGAGGCCCCTTCCGCGCCGCAGGGTTTGGATTAGATCGGGGTCCAGATGTCTTCTGTCGCAATAATCGGTACACGTGGATACCCCAGCTATTACGGGGGATTTGAGACGGCCGTACGAAAACTCGCACCTGATCTCGCCGATATGGGGTGGGACGTCACAGTTTATGGCCGGCGTGGTGCTACGAAGCCCGATGACCCCACCTTGGATCCGCGGATAAAGCGGAAGGTCACCTGGGGTATGGAGACGCAGAAACTGAGCACGTTGTCGCATGGTCTGACAGCTGCGCTGGATGCCGCGGCTCGCAAACCTGATGTGGCATTGATCATGAATTGTGCGAACGGCTACTTCCTGCCCATCCTGCGCGCGCGGGGGATACCGACTCTGGTGAATGTCGATGGACTGGAATGGGAACGCGACAAATGGAGCCCGCTGGCCAAGAGGGTCTATAGAAGAGCTGCCGAGTGTACGGCGAAGTGGGCGGACGGGCTCGTCTTCGATGCGCGCAGGATCGCCAGGTATTGGAAGGAAACCTTCGGCGCTGACGGCGCATATATTCCTTACGGTGGCGATATCACGGCCGAACTACCAGTGCCAGAAGGGCTGACGCGGCGCGAATACGTCCTTGTGGTAACACGATTCGTGCCGGAGAACACCGTGGCTCAGTTCTTTGAGGCGGTTCCGGCCATCGCGGAGCATCACCCGGTGGTTATCGTCGGCAGCTCCGGGTACGGCGGCGAATTGGATGACACCGCGCGACAGCTCTCCGCGCATCCTTCGGTGACTTGGTTGGGGCATGTACACGACCATCAATTGCTGCTCGCGTTGTGGCAGCATGCGGGCCTCTATTTCCACGGCCACAGCGTCGGCGGGACCAACCCAGCGCTGGTGCAGGCGATGGCGGCGGGTGCGCCGATCTTGGCGCGGACACCGACTACAACCGCGAGGTTCTCGGTTCTGCCGGCGAGTTCGTGTCGGATGATCCTGAGTTGATCGCTAAGTCCATTCTGCACCTCATGGGGAATCGCGCTGAGCGGGAAGATGAATCGCGCGCCATGGCGCTGCGGGCCGCACAGCACTATTCGTGGGAGTCGGTCGCCCGCAGCTATGACGGTGCGATGCGCGCGGTGATGGAGGCGCGCGGCGTGGCTGCACATGCCGAAGTCCATCCCATCTTAAGCCGTGCTGCGAAGCTGGACCTGCCAGTTCCTCGCCCGGCGCGACCGCAGAGACTAGCGATGTAACGTTTGATCACCAGTCCAGCAATTGGGTTTACGTGACCTGTCTCCAGGCGCGACCGTCCTCAACGCGCGGTATGCCGTTCAGATAGAAGCGGGCGCACCTAAGGTCAAGGCGGCTCACGAAGTCGATCATACTAGTGGACTGTCATTTCGCGACAGTCAAGAATGATCGAAGTATCGACGGGTCCGACGTAGCAATTCGTCTCCTTTGAAGGCCTGAAGCCATTTCGAAGGAAGCGTCACTGCAGGCAAGTACCCACGCCTCCAACCGATGAACAAATAGGTTGCGAAGAATACGGTGGCTGATGCGCAAAACGGCAAGATGGCCGACCTGCGGTCGTCAGTCGCGACTAGGAAATTGAACGGTAGGGCGGCTACGGTCGCCGCTCCGGCGGCAGCGAAGGGGCCCAAGACGCCGCGAGTATACAAATTCAATGGGATATCGAGTTTCGCATGCATGTAGTAAAGGCCCAGAAATTTCGCGATGGGGACACCGATGGCAATTGCCCCAGCTAGCCCTGCGAATCCCCAGAAATATGTGGCGGCAACCGCTGCTATCGTTTGAAAGACACCGGTGGCAACCGAGACCTTTGCGATCACTGCCGGTCTGCCGATTGCCGATAGTGTGCATGAGCATATAGCAGTCGAGAGGTTGACTGCTATTCCTATCAGCAGTGCAAGCAGGACGACGATAACCTGCTGACGATCGTGGCCGAGCCACACGGTAATAGCTGAAATGGCAGTAGCCGCCATTGAAAATGGGAATATCAGCGAGACCGATGTGTTGCGGCGGACCAGATGCTCATACTGGTGCAGGACACCGTCCATGCCTCCAGATATGTAACTCTGTGTCAGATGCGGGGTCAATGTAGATGCGGATGCACTTCCTAAGACTTGCGCTCCCATTGCAAGTCTGTTGGCCAGTTCATAGACGCCCGCCGCGGAGGGGCCGATCATGAGGCCTGCGATTAGTTTTCCGGATTGGAGTACCAACGTGTCGGCGGCTGCAGCGATCTGAGATGTCACTGCGTAACCGAAAAATTCGCGCGTCAACGCCAATGTCGGCATCGCGAATGGAATGCGTCGTTCGCCAGCAAGCTTGATGATTAGCACGACGGCAAACCCGAGGGCCGAGCCGGCGACGGAACCGTACGCGAAAGTAGTTAAAGACGGATTCAGCGCCAACCCGGCGACACCCCCGGACGCTTGGAGTACCGACAAGATTGCCAGACCCACCGTTGTGGGTACAACACGACCTATACCTATCGATGCAGCTGTCAATACCCAGCCGAGCAGGCCCAAGAACAAAATCGCGACTGAACTCAGCAGCAGGGAACGCGTCAATGCTGGGTCACTCAATCCAAGCAAGCGGCTTGTGGGATGCGCCGCCAATACCGCCACCCCGCTGAGGAATGCCCATAAGGCAAGCAGCATCGTAATGCACAGAGTGAGGGCGCCGCCCTCGCTCTTTGCGTCACCTTGGGTATGGAACAATGCCACATATCGGACGGTCGCTCGCGACGCGCCCAGGTCAAGGAGTGCACCGTACTGCACAATTGCCCCGGTGATCGCCCAGATGCCGAAATCATGCAAGCCGAGCCGAGCCACTATGTACGGTGTACAGACAAGCTGAACGCTGTAGCCGGCCACAATCGGCAGCATTTGAACCGCCGAACCCAGTTTGAGTGAAGTGGTTCCTTGTGCCGTGGGCGCTTTCTTGGAATCTGTCACGATGATCGAACCCTGTTTTTGCCACGCGACGGGTTTCTGGGTGTCTTGGTCGAACGGGTCGGTCGCGCACGACGCGGCGCGGTAGACCATCGTGAGCGTGTCATAGCCGCCAATGCGTGTGGTTCGGGCTCGGTCGCCCTACCGTGGGTCCCCGTGTCGTCAGGTTTTGGCGTCGTGCACGACTCGTCAGCAAATCGCGGAGATAGTGGTGTCACCAATTCCGTTTCGCTCAAGGCATCCAACGTCGTTCCCATGACGGCTAGCTGATTCTGGATTTTGCTAAAAGGCCGAGTCGTTACTGTGAAGTTTCCCAACTGAATCTGCCTATAACACTACAGTTGGAACAGTGCGCTCGTGCCGAGAAAACCCGAAGCGAAGTGCTCGGCTATGGAGCAGACCAGCGTCGAGGTCGGGATGGCTGCTGCAGACCTCCGGCTCGCGCGAGGATGGTCCGCGAGGCGCCGTAGTCCGTCCGTACGTCCTGTTACTCCGTCCGGATCGATCGCTCGCGAAGCGTCATGCGGAGTATCGATGACCGTGGGCCGCGACGCGTGCCGTCAAGTGTCTCGCGAACGGACATGCGCTTGACGTGACGACAAGAGGCGACCCACGGGGGCTCTCCTCCGGACACCGATGACACACCGGATCGAAAGTGAGTAAAGTGCTCAAGCCCGGTAATCGCATATTGCTACTGCATTCAGCGGATGAGGCTTACGGTTCCGACCGGGTACTCCTTTCCGTGGCAAACTACTTGTGCCAGAGGGAAGCGCAAGTCCGCGTGTTGCTCCCCGACGACGCACACCCTGGATGGCTGACTGACCGTTTGACCGAAATTGGCGTCGACGTATGCCACGGGCCGTTAGGAATTGCCCGACGACGTTACCTGACCACGACCCACCTGCCGAAGTTTGTCCTGAGTCTTTGGAAGGCCAGGAAGTTCGTGCTGAAGCAGATCAGTGCGTTCGATCCTGAGGTGGTCTACGTCAACACATCGGCGTCGATCATCGGGGCGTTCTTGGGCCGTCGGCGGCGCTGGTCCCTCATTTGGCATGTCCATGAGATCATTGAGAATCCCCGTTGGTTGGCGTGGTTCTTTCGTAGGTTGCCGCTATCCGCCGATCAAGTAATCGTCGTCTCAGCAGCCGTATTCCGACATTTGTGCGGCGATGGGGAATCGCCGGGACACGTAGCATTACTGCGTAATGGAATTTCACCGCGAGCCCTCGCGGCGAAACCCAGTCTGCCGCCGTTACGTGTTTGCTTTGCCGGCCGCCTGAGCGAGTGGAAGGGTTATCAGGTATTCCTTGACGCGGCAATCGAACTCGCCTCGGAGGGCGAGCCCATCGAGTTCGTCATCGCTGGCGAGCCAGTGCCGAACGAACAATGGCGCATCGGTGAGATTGAGTCAACTGTTGACCGTCGCGGGCTCGCCAGTCAAATACAGCTAGTCGGCTTCCATTCCGACATCCCGGCGCTTTTCGACTCGATGCACGTCGTCGTGGTGCCGTCGATATTGCCTGATCCCCTGCCCACCGTAGTGCTCGAAGGGATGCGCAGCGGATGCGTGGTCATTGCGACGCGGCATGGCGGCGCGGTCGAGATGATCGAGGACGGAGTATCCGGCTTCCTGGTGGCACCGGGCGACTCGGTCTGCCTGCAACACTGCATTCTGCGCGTTCTCGCCGACCCCGGACTCATTGACGACATCGGGTTCGCCGCATGGACTCGGGTCGAATCTGAGTTCACGACGGAAGTGTTTTGGCAGAATCTGTCGCCCATCTTTTCGCGGGCAATCGATGTCGCAGCCAAACGCCGCAGGCGAACTCGGTGGAATTGTCGCGCTTCTGTTCCCAGCAGCCCGCCTCGGGCTTAGGGCGGTTCGAGATGGATCCGGATTATCGAACACTGAATCAAACCGGAAATACCAATGACCTACGTGTCTTGATGATCATCGATTGGTTTGTCAATTACGCTGCACCAATAGCGGTTTCGCTGAAGGACACCATTGACGTGAGATGCGTGCTCAAAGACCACGGCACGGAGTTGGGGCTGCCGGGCCGTGCTATCCGCGAAAAAGAGGCGATGTTTGATCCAGTTCAGGTCGACTTCGTGCCTGGCAAACAGTCTGATCTGCGCAGCCTTGGAGCGCTCGTTCGACTCATCATTAAGGTCAGGAAGTTTCGGCCTGATGTTGTTCATTCGCAATGGCATTCAGACTGGCGACTACTGTTGCTGTCTCTTGCTGTGCCGCGGTCGTCAAGGATCTTGACGGTGCATGACGTGACGCCCCACCCTGGCCGGCAGTTTCATACGAGCTATTTCAAGCGGCTCGTGAGATGGGCGCTGTATAGAACCAGCGATGGGTTTGTTGTGCATGGTGAACGGCTGGTTCCATTGCTTCGCGAAGACCCCCGCGTTCGAGCTCTGGCGTACATCGGAGTTGTCCCCCATGGTTCGCTGGCCCACCCAACAGAGCGCTACCCGCTTCCGCACGATCGATGCCTGCTCTTCTTCGGCTGGTGGGAGTACTACAAGGGCCTCGATCTGCTGATACAGGCGATGGAAGCTGTCGGCAAGATTCTTGGCGATGTTCGGCTCATTGTCGCCGGCCACGGCTCAGAAGGTCCGCGAGCCCGTTCGCTCGTGAACACTCCCGAGTTGTTCGAATGGCGAGAGGGCTACATTCCCGACGAGGATTTGCCAGCGCTTTTTGGCTCGGTTAGCGCGGTGGTTCTGCCCTATCGAGAAGCCAGTCAGAGCGGTGTCGTACCGTTGGCGTTTGCTAACGGGCGGCCTGTGATCGCAACAGACGTTGGTGCACTTGGTGAGGCGGTCGAGGACGGGTTAAACGGCCTTCTTGTGGAGTCTCCCACAGTCGACGGACTTCGGGATGCGATCATTCGTCTGTTCGCTGAGCCCGGACTGCTCGCTACGTTGGCCAATGGAGCGCAAAGGACGGCCGACGAATCGCTTCAGCCTGCAACCATCGCCCGCAAGCATCAGGCGGTTTATGCCGCAGTCGCAGCTGCGAAAGCGCGCCGGCTCTGCTGAGTGCCCCGCCAAGTAATCGAACGCGCCGCGCGCCGGGATCAATCAAGGCTGTCGGTGGCTCGATTTGAAATTCGACTATGCCGAGGTGCCGAATCAGCCGCGACCTACACGGAATGCCAGCTGTGGCTAGTTGGGCGAGGGTCGCGGCCCGACGCTCGGGGTGAGCAAAAACTAATAGGATTTCCTGCCACGTGCCACGATGCCAAAGGTATTGGGCGGAAAATACTTTGTACCGACTCGCTGCAGCAGTGGCATGAAGGTCGAGAAGTATCGGTCTACTTGAACATCGTCAAAACGCTTCTTTAATGCCTCTTCAAGAAGAAGGTCATCGACGCCGTCACGGACGACGTGGTATTCGACAAGGTCATCATCGTTGAACTCGCCTTTCCAGCGACGAATCCGAGTATTGAGCCCCCGCCGAATGTCCCGCATCTGCGTTGCGCGCCACACAAAATATGAGCCCCAGTTCGCGACTCCCGCCCACCGCGTTTGACGGGGATACCACAATGGGTCTTGGAAGGTGACGATGCTGCCGCCGGGGCGTAAGATGTTGTCGCACATACCAATAACTGTGGCCATGTAATCGGGAATGTGGTGAATAACCGAGATGAACAGGATGACATCGTAGGACGATCCGTCCTGTTGCCAAGTATTGCCATCCTCATCGTAAAGCAGGCGTACCAGGGGATTATCGTGGTATTTGGTTCTCAGCAGATCCAGGCTCGGCCTGGACATTTCCGTGGCAGTCGGTCGGCCGCCCGCGTCCAACACCGTGTCAGTGAAAACTCCGTGCCCAGCTCCGACCTCCAACACGTCGCACGAGTCTTGGCGCTCAAGAATTTCGGCGATGGCATCACGGACATTCTTGGTGACGCGATCCCGTAAGGCTGCGTGTCTGAGATGCGGACTACCGGGGACATAGTCATACCCCTCCCCATGGAGTCTCTCCTGCGCTGCGCGCACGACGTCGCGGTCAGTCATATGGAGAATTTACCAGCCCGCTGGTGCCAAAGAAGCAGATCGGACTGATACTGGCATTGTAGTTCGCATCTATTGATGTTGTGACTGAGATTTGAGGGTGGCACTGTGTCAGACCTGCTCAAAGGACCGGACCGCCATGCGGTGGGGGAGGGCTTGACCAAACGTGTCGGGCATTACCGAGTTAGTTCGACCGCCAAAAATGGAGCCAGTGGTGTCGCACCGAGCCAATCAGGAAGCAAATTCAGATAAAAGCGCGCAACCGGCACCAGTCGCCCGGCACGCCCTGCGCCGACGCGCACGAAATCGAAATAATTCGCCATGTTGAGAGGACGAACCTTACTTGCGCCGGCTTCGCGGGCCATTCGTCGAACTTCTTGGAATGACATCAACGGGTGAGGACCCCACGTGGCGTGCAGGCAGAGGTGGGTGCGCTCAAAGAGACGGTGGCCAAAGTTGGTCGCCGACCAATCGTGAGCGGGATCGAGCGGGAACGACTTATTGGGGGCGACGATGATAGCTCGACCGCCCGGCCTGAGGACGCGCATCATCTCGCTGATGTAGCGCAAGCGGTCGGATTCCCGCTCTGCCGGCGGGTCCGGCTCACCGATGTGTTCGATTACCCCAAACGACCACACTAGGTCGAACATGCCGGACTCGAACGGCAGATCCAACGCAGATCCGGCCAGGACGCGCTCAGGATTCGCCCCAGCGTCCTTCCACCCGACAAGGTTGCCTGGGAGGTCAATTCCCCAAACGTCGATCGTCGGATACAACTCGGCGATCATCTTGCCGATGGATGCCGTTCCGCACCCGATGTCAAGAGCATTCCGGTCGCCTGGTCGCAGGTGGCGGGCCAGCCAACGCTCGGCGCGAGCGGTTCCGCAATCTTGCTCTGCCAGATAGACGTCGTCGGGCGACCACTCAATTAACCCAATTGTTGACGAAGGCGGCGTCAAATTGAGATATCCCCCTGGAAGGACCGGGTACCTCGCTGAGCAGGACCGGCAAATGACCTCTGCCTCATGCCGGTCTAGGCGTCCACGGCAGTGAGGACAGATGACTGAACTCACCAGCGGCAGCCTTTCGACCGTTTCGTCAAAGCTCACTCCCGAAGTATGCCACGCCTGAATTCTGTGGACGGTCGATTCTCACGTTATTTCTGTGATTCGACTTGCGCGCAACGAATCTCGCGTCCGCAAGATGGTCTCCAATAGTGCCAGTTTTGGTGTGGCGCGGTGGGTATCCAAACCCTCTGCTGATGCATTTTATGATTCGGCAGGTAATCCCCCCGCCGGGATGCTCACCTGGGTCACTGATGCTTTAACCGCAGGGATTCACCGCTCAGTCGAAAGCGTCGGAATGCGCGTGTGGGAACGAGGCGGTGGTTCTGCCATTCGGCGAAGCGCCCCGCTGATCAATCCGGCCGCTGCGGCGCGGTACCAACTGCGGCCCCTCTCGGATCGCCAGCCTATTGTTTTACGGAGTGGCGTTAGGGTTGCCATCATTTGGAGCACTATCCATAGCGTGATGATTGTTGGAAGCGCAACCAGTTTCCGGCGGAACAGAATCAGCGAAAGTGCAAGCGACCGGAAGTACTGGCCTGCCGAGAAATCTGGGAACTGCGAAGTGGAGCATCCTACGATGTGGATTATGACTGCGCCTGGTTCAAGTCGGTTCTTCACTCCGATGTCCAGCAACCGCCGAGCCAGGACTTCTTCCTCCTGATAAAGGTAGAAGCGCTCATCGAACCCGCCCACGCGCCAGAAATTTATTGCGCTTACCGCGATACACGACCCTTGGACGTATGCAACCTCACCACCGTCGGTGTACACGGCGTCGGTTTGCGGGATGTCGCGGAGGAGTCGCCCAACGATCAGTGCGTTTGGCGAAAACACGTCAACTATGTCCGCGACTGGCCACGACCAGTATCGAGCCCGTGTCTGATCATGACCGGAGGAATTGAGGATTCGGGGACCGGCGACAACGTTGTTTCTAGCGGCACACTCGGAGAGGATCTTTACAGATTCGGATGATTGAAACGCAGCGTCTGGGTTCAAGAAGATGAGAATTTCCGCAGTCGCGTTGGCAGCACCGAGGTTACACCCCGCACCGAAGCCCCGGTTCTTCCCGGCCCGGATCAGCTTGGCGTCAGGTCGGTATTGCAGAGCAGTTTGGACCGATGAGTCTGACGACTGCTGATCGACAAGGATGACCTCGCAGTCAGCTGGTATGGACAGCATGCAGTCGGGCAGCGTCGACGATGAGTTGAACATGACAACGATTATCGAAGCAGTTGGTTTGTGACCATTTTGACGATGCGCTACTGGATCTGTCATGCCTCATTATCCGTCCGGCCAGAGCTTCTTGACATTTGCAACGATCTCGGGTGTGACGCGAGATTTGGAATGACGGACTTGGCCTGACGGACGGGGTGGTACGAGTGCATGAAGGCACATCGTCAGCTCAAGGCCCGTCGAGTGCATCATGCCGACTTGCGATATGCCGCCAGCCAGATGTTCCGCGAGACGCCGATTTTGCTCAGCAGCGCTCTAAGCATCCGCTTTGACTTGGCGCGCGAGATTGCCCGTTCTTCGAATCGATCCAGTAGACGCAACAGTTGTAGACCTATGTGAGTCTGGACGACAAATCCGCGAAATGCTATGACAGCCTTCACCGTATCGAAGCCCGCAGCGCTCAGGGCGTTCGAGAGTTCGTCGTGTGTGTACTCCTTCAAATGCATGAATTGAGCGCGGTCGTACTCGAACACACGGGAAAGATCATGCGGGCCCGAACTCCGATGCGGAGTATCGAACAGATAGCAACCTCCAGGTCGAAGGATGCGGCGCGTGTTCTCGAGGTGTGCCGGCAGGTCGTCAGGATGAAAGTGCTCGATGACCTGCGTAGAAATCACGACGTCGAATGACTCGTCAGGTTCGAATGATGCGAGATGGATGCCATCGGTGATGTGCCACTGGAGTCCGTCGGACTCCGCGAGATGTTTTGAACCACGCTCTGGGGAAATCTCGGTGGCTACACACCGGTGCCCGGATCTCACCAGATCACGAAGAAGTGCTGCTCGACCGCTTCCCACCTCGATAACGTCGGATTGCGTCGGCACTAGCTTGAGCCAGGCGGCCGTCCACCATGCTGGTCTCGAGTCGTCAGATCTGTTCAGCCAGGGTAGAGATTCATATAGCTCGGTATATGCGGCGCTGAATACCTCCCAGCGCAATTCGGGCGTGGACGCCAGCAGCTCGCGAGTGAGCCGCCCCTCAAGCTGCTCGTGCAACTTCACGTGCTCGAGCCCGATCTCGTCCCCCAGACCGTAGTTTCGCCGGTATCTCGACACGACATCCGATACCAAGCCGCCACCTCCAAATTGATTGACGCCCTCGTGAAATAGTAATCGTGCCGAGGCGGCATTGTTCGATGTTTGCGAACGGAATCTGTCAGCGGCCGGCTTGAAGCAAGCGCATGCATGGCGCACTCACGGTCGACACGCTAGGGAAGCAGCGGCGCTGCGACGGCGATAACTATCGGGCTGCGCGCACAGCAAATGGCCTCTGGCCATGGTGGTTTCGCTACGAGCGGCTGGCTGCGTCTCCCGCCAACCTCGCCTCGCCGGGTGGGCCGATGTCGATTCGCCAGTTGGACCGGGCCGACAGTCTGGGCCTCGACTGGCACGGCAGCTTTCGATCCACACTCCGGCATGCTCGCTGGGGCGACGAGTCGCCCAGAGCCCGCCGGACCGGGAGTTGGGCGCGGTTCAGTCGATTGAGTGACGGCGGTCAATAGCTGATTCCCGCGCATGTTGACGCATCGGTACCGGAACGCTGCTCCGGACACCCGACTGCTACATCTTCATTGTCGATTCCGAAGTTTCTGCATTCCTCCAGAGCGGCAGGTGGCACCCACCGTTTCAACTCTTGCTTCAACGTCGACTGCATGGATTCACCAGGGCGAGCGCGGAATAGAGTGGAGTGTTCGCTCAATGATTTTTCCTCATCGGGGCGACCGTTTGTGTAATAGTAAAGTGCCATTGACCGGCGCGAACGATTTGGAGGGCAGGTCAGAGGATCAGGATGACCGTGATACGAGAAGTCCGTTGTCGCAAAGAGCAGAAAGCGGTTAAAGATGGGCAGCGTTTTATGCACACAATGCTGCATATCGCGGTCCCATAACTGAATGTGGCCGCCCCAGGATTCCTCCCAATCCTTGTTTAAATAGAGCAGGGCGTTCAACCGCCGGTCCAGGTTGAGTCGTGGGTGGTGATTGAAGTCGGCGTGAACCTTGAGGAAGCCGCCCGAGCGGATCTGATGCAGTCCGCCACCGAAGAAATGTGGATCAGGACGATTCCTCAATCCCCGTGAGACGTTCAATAAAGTCTACGAATGGGCCGGAGTTGAACTGCGCCAGCAGATGCCGGGTGGCTGGTCCCATGCGCTCCGAATCGGCGAGAGCGAGCTTCACTTCGCGACCATTGTCGTACTGCTGCCACTCGGTATCGCTTGGCTCGGGGAATTCGCTCAGGACTGGCTCGAGTGCCTCTGGTGGAAGGAAGTTATCAATCACAACGTGGGGGAATGGGTCGGCGGTCTGGAACTCTTCGCGATGCGCGTCAGCCACCTGAAGTAGCTCCTCCCGGCTAAACGCGAAACTCATTGTCTCGTTCATCGGTATCGGTTGTCGCCTTCCTTCCGTTCCTCGTTCTGGCCACCCGTATGCATCGCGTTCGCCCAGGTGCTACCGCAGATGAGTGCGGCTAGATCTCGGCCTGTTTCCGTTGGTGCAGACGGTGAACGCCGCACATTTGGCGTTGTCAGGCAATTGAATTAGCAGCGGTCTCCGTAGTTGACAGCGTATACCCGTGATCGATGGTGGACGGAGTTTTCGGCCGTGATCAACGGGGTCTTGCAAGTTCCGCCCGCGGTCGTGCGGGGGCTGGGTCAGGCGAGGTCGAAGGGTCTTGTGAGAACAGCTGCTGAAACTGCACTCCGTTTCATCGTGTGGCGTGTATCGGACCTTGGATCGAAATTCGGTCTTTCGCCTTGAGGAACGGGCTCTCTATGAATCTCCAGGACAAGAGTGCGACGGCAAATGTCAGCGGAACTCCGATCATCCCGACTGTCAAGGGATCGGCGATGGCGAAGCCAAACATAATGACCGTGAATATCGGGAAGTGCCAAATGTACAGGCCATAGCAGATGCGGCCCAGGAAAACCAGCGGTGGCGACCGGAATATTCGATGCGGAATCGATTGCTCTGGGAGTACCAGTGCGGTAATTAGGCAAGCGGATGCCAATGTGAAGAACACTGAGAGGCCGGCATACATCGCCCGGTCGTGAAAATCCGTCGCGAATCCTCCGACAATCAGTGCGACCAGCGATGGGACTGCCAAGAACTTCGCGGTCCGCTGAAGGGCAGCGCTCCCGCGCACTTTGGGAAGTGCCATCGCGACGCCTAACGCGCAACCAATCAGAAGGGCGTCGCCGCGCATGTCGGTGCCGTTGTAGAGGCGATCGATGGACGCTCCATGGACTGTGAGCCAACTCCGCCAGCCAGCAAATCCGAGTCCGAGGAGAATCAGTAGCGCAACAAGCCGCATCCGGAATCCGATGGCCTTCAACAGCAGCGTGAGGAAGACCGGCCAAATCAGGTAGAACTGCTCTTCGACGGCAAGCGACCAGGTGTGTCCGAGGTATCCGGGTATCGGAGCCTCGAATGCTCTCGTCCAGTTGCTTACGTAAGTAGCCGCCGCAGCCGCTGAAATTAGATGCCAATGGAAGTCGTCATCGAGAATGAAGTACGCGGCGACGAGAAAGGAAAGAATCATCGCGTAGTTGGCGGGAAATAGTCGAAGTACGCGACGAATGTAGAAGGTGGCGAATCCGACGTTCCCCGTCTTTGTCCATCGCTTCAGTAGTAGTGAAGTAATCAGATACGCGCTCATCACGAAGAACATGTCCATGTATAGGAACGCCCCTGGACACCAACTTGGACTTAAGTGTGCCGCTAGAACGCACAGCGTCGCGGTGCCGCGCAAGCCGTCGAGTCCAGGGTTGTAACCGAGTGGATAACGGCTCGGATCGTATCGGAGCCATTCAGATAGTCGCGTGATTAGCAATGCGCCCCACCAGCGCGGGGCAAAACGTGTCCGCCCTTCCTGCGGTAGCAGAGTCCAATGGACCTGCTTAACTGGGGGCGTGTTCACACCCTTCTACCGGTTGCTTGAACCATTCAGGGTGAGACTGCTTCAGCGTTCTGCAGTAGTCGGGATTCTCCCGTAACCACTGTACTTGCGCTTCGTGCTTCGCGGCATTACGCCCTTCTGGGCTCCCGGCTGAATGGCCAGGCTCGCCAGCGGTCGCGTAGGAACCGTCGCAGTACAGATACAACAAGTACTTTCCTGTCTTCTTTTCTTTCCTAGATTCAGACACAATGCAGTCATCTCGCTTCAGTTGGTCGCCGACAATGGACACAACCTCAGATTTTCCTTTCCACGACTTGATGGACTCGACCACCTTGTCGTAGCGCATCCCTGCGAAGGGATCGGTGGCTGATGCGACACCGCCGCCAGCGTCTGTTGCAATCGCTAGTGCGAGCGTCGCCCCGGTGACGGCTGCTATGCGTAACGCAAAACTGTTCACTGTAGTCATCTCCCGGTCCGATGTCTGCCAGCATACGGCGGGTTTGACGGTGGCGTCAGTAAACGTCGAAGCCCGCAAAGATGCGAGTGGAGCGCACTCGGGCCGCTCACTGGGGTTGCGTCCATCAAGGTGGTGTACGAGTCGGACCTGATCAGCGGTACCGGCGTGTCGTAGCCGAGTGATTGAAGGTCATCGCGTGATTCTTCGAGAGACCGTCCAAAGTCACTCGAGCAAAGGAATCGACGCGATGACCACTGCCCACAATATCGATCTGCCCACTGTGCTGGCCGAACGACTCACCACTGCCCATCCCGACGTGCTGCGCGAGCTGCTGGCCACGTTCATCCACACCTGATGGGCGCCGAAGCCGACGCCCTATGCGGTGCCGGCTACGGCGAACGCTCGGCTGAGCGCACCAATTCCCGCAACGGCTACCGACACCGTCAATTCGACACCCGTGCAGGGACTTTGATCTTGCGATCCCGAAGCTGCGGCAAGGATCCTACTTCCCGGACTGGCTGCTGGAGCGCCGTAAACGCGCCGAGCGGGCCCTGACCACGGTGGTGGCGACGTGTTACCTGCTTGGTGTCTCGACGCGGCGGATGGACAAGCTGGTCGAGACCCTGGGCATCACGTCGTTGTCGAAGTCGCAGGTGTCGGTGATGGCCAGGAACTCGACGCCGCCGTGGAGGCGTTCCGGACCCGGCCGCTCGATGCCGGCCCGTATACGTTCGTCGCTGCGGACGCTCTGGTGCTCAAGGTGCGTGAAGCCGGCCGGTGGTCAACGTGCACGCCCTGATCGCCGTCGGGGTCAACGCCGAGGGCTACCGCGAGATCCTGGGAATCGATGTCACGACCGCTGAGGACGGGGCGGGCTGGTTGACGTTCTGGCGGTCGTTGACCGCCCGCGGCCTGTCCGGGGTCAAACTGGTCACCAGCGACGCCCACGCCGGGCTGGTCGCCGCCATCGGGGCCACCCTGCCCGGAGCGGCGTGGCAGCGCTGCAGAACCCACTACACGACCAACCTGATGTCCGTCACTCCCAAGAGTTCGTGGCCCTGGGTGCGCACCCTGCTGCACTCGGTGTTCGACCAACCTGACGCTGAATCCGTTGCTGCTCAATATGATCGGATCATCGACGCATTGTCCGACAAGCTGCCCAATGTCGCCGATCACCTCGAAGCGGCGCGGCCGGATCTGCTGGCGTTCACCGCGTTCCCCAAGCAGATCTGGCGCCAGATCTGGAGCAACAATCCCCAGGAACGACTCAACAAGGAGATCCGCCGGCGCACCGACGTCGTGGGCATCTTCCCCGACCGCGCGGCCCTGATCCGTCTCGTCGGAGCAGTGCTGGCCGAACAACACGACGAATGGGCCGAGTCGCGGCGCTACCTCGGCCTCGACGTTCTGAGCAAATCACGCACCGTCAACGACACCCCAACCGAACAGGAGGCTACCCCCGCGGCACTGCCCGCCTGACCCAACTACCTCGAAGAATCACACGACGACGTCATACACCACGTCCCTGGACTTGACCCTCACTGGGGCGGTTCACTAACGCATGCCCGCAAGCAACTGAGGTTGGCCTGTCGGCCGGCGACTTCCGGCGGGCGTTGAGTCGGTTCCTGGGACTCCAGGACGGAGCGCTTGGAGTGCACGATCGCCCAGGTCATCGCGTAGTGGAAGTAAGAAGCCCTAGAGGTGGTTCGCGAACCGCTCAATCTGGCCGACATCGATTGCGTCTGGGGCGCTCATTTCGCAGTCCTTCTGGAGCAGACGGGACTGTGGCTTTTAGCGATGGGCGGCGCCCGGACTGATGGCGGCACGGCACGGAACGCGGTCCGCAAGATGCCCCTGAAACAGAAGTGATGCAAGATACTTTGACGCCGTGCGCAACTGGAGAGGTGATTTGGGGAATGAACATTCGACCCTGAGGCCCAGGTTCGTGGGGTACGTTGGCAATGCGCTGACTGTGAGCAATACGGCAGACATCTTTAGAGAGCGGGGGCAGGCCGTGCCGTTGGCGGAACTCGTCCGGAAAACCGTTCGCCGGGCGGTTCTCGCATACAGTCTGTACAACCGGAGAAAGAAAACGCACTTCATCCTTCGGTTCTTGGCTGAGCAGGGTGTTAGGGACGTGCTGTTGGTGGGGGCGACGGGCGATGAAAATGGCGAGAACCCGAATTTGGCGAATTCCGGCGTGATCGAAAAGTGCATTGCAGAGCACTATCCAGTAAGAATGGGCATCAATATCGAACCTGCTATTACCACGTACCCGTTTATGATTGCTGACGCACGTGCTTTGCCCTTCGCTGATGACTACGTCGATTTTGCATTGGCCAACGCCATCATTGAGCACGTCGGCCAGGAATGTGACCAGCGACGAATGGTTGAGGAGATGACTCGGGTAGCCCGTACCTGGATCATCACAACACCGAATAAGTGGTTTCCCGTCGAGTCGCATACGTCGACACTCTTTCTGCATTGGATTCCCGCCTGGCGCAAGGACCACGAGAAGGATTTCACACGACTGCTGTCGAGACGTGAGTTTCGTGCGCTGCTGCCACGTACCGCCAAGCTGTCAGGTGGGCTACTCAGTCCGACATTCACAGCGTGTTACGTACGGTAAGCGGCATGATGCGAACGGATTGACGCGTCGCACGTCAAGGCACGCGTTTCGCCGGCGGTGACACAGTTAGCAGGTTGATGTGGAAGCTGTGCTCATCTACCACTGCATCCGCGACTCCGTCGAAGCACGCCAGGGGTTTCGCCTCTCAGAATGGATAGAACCCAGAACCGGTTGGAAGGGCCATCAGTCGCCACCCTGCAGCAGGCCGGGGCACTACGGCGATCCGGATTGGGAAACGTCGCTCGTAAACGATTGGCAACGCCGGCATTTGCGTTGTCGCGCAATACAAAACTCGTGCCCCACGCGCTGGGTCACAGGCCGATTGATACCACAACGTACTTCGGTCTCATCGCCAATGTCGCACGGATGCGAGTGGCCATTCGTGGATTCTGCACCGAGTCGATGAGTTGTTGGGTGTCGGGCGATTCGTCGGGAAGCGCGATTGGCTGAAAATGTCCGTGCGGACCATCGAGGCTGCAGATCAGGTCGGCCAACTCGGACTGCTGCAAAGTCGGCTTCTTATGTACAGGAGGTCGTTCGATGCGGCGAATACGCGCACCAAAATCTATGCCTGCGTTGGTGACATTTAGCCCAGATTCCACGCAGAAGTCGATGAACTGCCGGAACCAGCTTTCAGGGCGCTGTGTAAGTAGCGAGTAATCGCTGAACAAGACGGGACGATCTGTCACTGATGCCAGCATTTGGCGCGAATGGCGTTCCCATATCGCGAGGGCGACATCGAGGTTCACATTGTCTCGCCGAGAGATGCTCGCGGCAACAGCAACCGGGTCCCGGTATGGGACCAACGCCGGCTGTATGCCGAGCACTTGATCCCAGAACGGTAGCAACATGGCTAGGCGAGGATCCTTCCACACCCACCCCGGCCTATTGCCGAATGAACTATGGAATGCCTTCTTGGCGCGGCGTATACAGCGATATTCGGTTACAGAGTTGCGGTCGGTACGGCGTGGCTTCAGCCACGTCTGGCCACTGGCGGCTAGGAGGCGATCATTGAAATGAATGAGGCTACTGCTTTCGAGGTAGCCGTCAGGGTTCCACTCGTCGGCAGGAAGGACATCGTGGGGCACACGCAGCCCAGCAATCTCCGCAAGTGCCGTTGCTGTGGAAGTGCCACTGCGGCCCACGCCAACAACGGTCAGCCCGTCTGCCATATACGCACCTCGTTACGCTCTCAGTAGCGAAATTGCCAGATGTCAACCCGCCCGGCGCGGTGCCCAGGCTGGGGGCTACTGCTGCGCGCAGGATTGCGGGTATCGAGGAGCCCGCGGATGCATCGATCGGTCATGGCGTGCGGGTTCACCACGCTAGCCACATTGGCCCGCAAGTTCAGCATATTTTTGGCCCTGCTTCCGATGAATCCTCAATTCAACGTGTCACTAGCCTCGGACGCCGGTCCATCAGCCTCGTATGTGCCTCGGCATGTCGCCGATGCTACGTCCACAGGCCATGTTCAGGAAGCGGTTTTGGAGAAACTGTTTACCAGGACGTCAGTATCTGCTTTGTGTCGTGTGCCGCTTAGCTCGACGAAGTATCTCAACCGACTGCGAGTGCTGAGCCGTTTGCGCTACTGCCCCATCAACATCGCAGACATCGAAGTGTATGACCCCCCGGAAACTTCCGTGTGCGCCAAAACGGCTACTGGCCAACAGGTTTCGAAACCTGCAACCGATGGACATCTTCGAGCTGTGAAGCGTGCTTGACCAGGATTGATCACCGGGTACCACAACGGCTCCCGGCATTGCTCGGCGTTTGTGCGCCCTGCTCGTGGGAGTTCGCAGGGCCACGGTGATTACGCGTGGGGATGGATCGTGTCCATCGATGCGCGGGCGCCGGGGAGGTCGAAGGCCGTCGACGACCCACTGGGATCCGGTGCAAGGCAGCCTGTCCAGACTACGATCAGGCGGAAGAAAGCAACCTATCGCCCGTTGAGCTTCTTCGGTATGTCACGAAGAGCATTCGGCCTGAAGATCAAGTGCGCAATAGTCGAAGCGATTCACGCAATACTAAGCGATCCAGGCAACCCTGAGCTACCATCTGTTAGATGCAGATGGTCGTTGTCGTCGCTTTTATTGCGTTCTTTGTGACGATCGCGGTTCTGCGCGCACCGCAATGGTGGATAAGTGCAGTCATCATCGTGACTTTCTTGAGTTTTCCGTCGTTCATTCCGTCGCAGGTACGTATTCTCGGTTTCGGTATATATTTGCATGAGATTCCGTTGATAATTACTGCGTTCTATCTATTGATCCGCCGACGTGCAAATCGCAATACGGACCTGTGCGCTGCGAGCATAATCGTAGTCACCACCATCGGTATCGTCCACGGATTATGGAATGGTCATGCGGTACCGACCACAATGAACGATGCCCGAAGTATTCTCACGATGACGTTGTATATATTCATCGTCGGCCGGATTGAGTCAACCGTTGAAGTGAATGCAGCGCTCCGTGCCGTGAAGATAACCTTATGGGCGTCATTCGTTCTCATTCTGCTCAGCACGTGGAACGTCGTGAACCTCAACGCGCGCACCGAGGACGCGGCGCTATTTGGCGAGACGGTGCACGCCAGAGCTGATGTGGAGCGAGTGCTTGGGCCGACAACGCATCTAGCGAGCGCCACTCTCGCTATTGTGATCGCATTGTGGGCGATACGGCCCGATTTGACTAGGCGGACAATTGGCTATTTAGTTCCCGCGTTGGGAATTACAGCTATCGGATTCTCGCGAAACGCTGTCGTCCTCGTTGGAGCCACACTACTGCTGACGCCGCTGTTTTATCGGACCGACGCTACTGAGGACCGCCGGCACACTCGTAGCGGAATATCGCGCGCAATGTTTATCGCCGTCGGCGGGATCGCCGCATTCGAGCTAGTGGGAGTGTTTTTGTCGACGACTGCCGGTATTCCAGGGCTGAACTATCTCGGCTCGGTCTACACCGCGTATTCGACCCGAGTGCTCGAGGGATTTAGCAGCAGCGCTCAACAGTTCGACTACTCATTGCTGTACCGGCAGAGCGAAGTGAAGTGGCTGAAAACTGGGATTCTGGGGCATGAAGTATTTGGTAACGGTTTCGGCTTTCTCTACCGCCCTCCTGTGGGCAAGGGATTCACGGCGACTTCGGGGACGTACTATGCTCACCAGTTCTATTGGTGGGCCGTGGCGAAGGTCGGCTGGTTAGGCCTGTGTGCGTACATGATCACATTCGTCACTCCCGTTATGCACGCGATCTTTGGGCGCGGCGGATTTGCACTGCGATCAGCGGCGGCAGCGGCCATAGTCGGATATCTGGTGACGATGGTGGCAACCCCGATTCCCGAGGATGCCTTCGGAGCGCCGGCGTTTGGCATCTTGCTCGGAATCGCGCTGCTTGTTCGAGCGCCGCAGACTACGAACGGTATGGACAACTTTGGCATCAGTGAGGCCAAATTGGGCTCACGTCCGAACGCATGAGAGCGTAGATTCGCCATCCGTCAATTTGATTGGTGCGCCGCTCCGGATGTGGTTTGATTCGACAGTAGCTGACCCTGGGTTTGCAGGCCAGTGCCGGGCTGACGCAGTCGCTTATTCGCAGAAGGGATCGCCGTGTGCAAACTGACGCAAGCTGTAGCGCCAATGATCGATTTCATCTTCTTGCCGATTGTCCTCGTCGCCTCGTTGGCACTGAAGCTTGTGCGCCGTTTCGGAGTTGAGCGATTGCCGCGAACGCGGTGGCTATTTAGGGCAGTGGGAATATTCCCAATTCGCAATCATTACTATGAGCCGCTGTTCGACAGCACTGCTTTGACGCGGCCATTGGAAGAAGACCGTGTGCTTCCTGGGCTCGACCTAAACATCGGCCAGCAGTTGGATCTGCTCGAAAAGTTGTCGTATGGTGCTGAGTTGCTCGCATTTCCGATGGACCGCCAGTCTGAGACGGGTTTCTATTACGACAACCACGTGTTCGGCCCCGGTGATGCTGAATTTCTCTACAACATGATCCGGTACGCTAAACCCAAGCGGATCATTGAAATTGGAAGCGGTCAATCAACTCTAATGGCGCGCAACGCCATCGCGGCCAATCGAACCGAGGCAGTTGAATATTCGTGCCGTCATGTCTGCATTGAGCCGTATGAGGCGGCGTGGTTGAGCGAATTGAATGTGGAACTCATTCGCACTCCAGTGGAACAAATCGACCTCGCAGTTTTCGGAGAACTCGAGAAGAACGATATTTTGTTCATTGATTCATCGCATATGATCCGACCGCAAGGCGACGTCTTATTCGAATATCTGCAAATACTGCCAATCCTCAAGTCGGGTGTGTATGTGCACATTCACGATATCCGAACGCCTAAGGATTACCAGGATGGGTGGCTCAGCCGTGAAGTGCGATTCTGGAACGAGCAGTATCTGGTAGAGGCGTTCCTCAGCTTCAATGACCAGTACCACATCATCGCAGCCCTAAATTTCTTGAAGCACCATTACCCGCGGGAGCTTTCCAGTTCCTGCCCCGTATTTGGCCAGCGGGCCGATCATTGGGAACCGGGTTCCTTGTGGATTCGCCGGTCCTGAACAACCTTTGTTGTGTGCTGGGAGTCGCGCACAGTCTGCCATGACACCCTCGGGGAATCTCTTCTGCGAATGCGCCAATCGTTTGTGTTGACTAACTCCATAGATCTGCGGTTTCACCGAACGTCGCAGCGGCTCCGGATTGGCAGCTTTCGACTGTTCGACGTCTGTACAGCCCAATAAGCCTTCGGCGGCCCTGCTTTTGATTTGGCGTGAATCCTTCAACCTGACGAAGGTCAGTTGCCGGTAGTGGCGATTGATGTCGCGACTGGCTGTGCCGGGAGACCGTCTTCAAGGGCCCAGACTTTGTCGAAATCAAAGATGCCCCCCGCAGGCGGTCGGTCTGGATATTCACGCCAGAATCCGAACGCGTTGGTCGGGAGCGGCGTGGGTAATGATCTCGATACATCAAGGCCCGGACCGGTAATCCTGACCTGGCTGCCAGTGATGCGAAGGAGAAACCTATAAATGCGGCCCAATTCTAGGGGCCGGGCGAACTGGCCATTTGCTATTTCCTTGAGCTTGCTGTTGGCGACCTGGTTCCGCAGATGCACTCCCCATGCCGTCCGGCTGGATGTAAATACGACCATATTTGTTTGAAGGTTGCTGTCCTCGGCTGTGCCGAACATCATGATGGTTTCGGCAGTGGAGCTGCTACGTCGGACGAATTGTCCTTCCGCGCCGATGCTGAGGATAGGAGCACGAAACTGGCGAATTGCAATTACGTCGCTTTTTCCAGCGTACGTGAAGTGCCCGTCCTTGATGTAGCCATCAGTCGCTGGTTGCAAGGGTGATTCGCCGCTCTGCGCGGTACGCATGTCCCAACCTTCGCCGAGTCCAGTGGTGGTATCTTGCCGGGCGAACTCATCAACGAATGATGCCTCAGTGGGCGGCGAATCCGGCGGTGCTGCTTCAGGCTTCGCTGGCTGGCTGGATGCACTAGACGGGGACGTCTCCCGTGATTCATACGGTGGGGGCTGCGGGGTGCACGCGGCTAGTACTGACAGGACGCTGATTAGACACAAGCTTTTGATGATCGCGAATACCTTGCGGTTCAAGGTCAAGCTGTCGTGCATAGCACCAACGGTTCGTGAATTCATCGTTTGAATGAGTTGACCCTAAGAGGTACGGGTATCCCTACGGCTTTTACCGTAGTAGTAGTAATAACTGCCAGCGTAAGACGAGTGATTACGCGGAGGCATCATCGTGAACACCGTGCCAAGCATTGCGGCACCTACGCTCGCAAGGGCTTCTGATGCGTGTGTTAGCTGATCGCGCCTGGTCTTCCCGTATCGTGCCAGCAGCAAGGCGCCATCCGCATCCGCCGCCAACAAACTGGCATCCGTTACAGCCAGCAGCGGAGATGAATCGACGATCACATAATCGAATTGTCCACGAAGCTCTGCTAGCAGCTTCTTGGCGGCCTGGGATGCCAATAACTCACTTGGATTCGGGGGTGTTGTGCCTGCAGCCAATACCGTCAGCCCGGAAAACCTTGTCTGCTGCAATGCCTCTGAGAGCGGTACTGCGCCGCTGAGTACGGTGCTCAGGCCAACTGATCCGTCGAGTTTTAGATAATCTTGAATCATCGATCGACGCATATCTCCGTCGACTACGACCACGTTGTTTTCGGTCTCGGCCAACGCCAAGGCGAGATTGATCGCCGTTGTCGATTTGCCCTCATTAGGAACGGAGCTTGTAACCACGATTACCCTCGGCGGATTGTCGACTGCGAGGAAGCTCAGATTGGTGCGCAGCTTTCGGAACGATTCGGCAATCCGGGAATTGTCACTAGCGAACGAGATGACCGGCGCAGTGCGTCGGGGCTTGTCCACCGGAATCTCACCTACAACACTGGCGCCGGTGATGCTCTCAAGGTCCTCGCGCTTCTTGACGGTGCTGTCGACAACATCTAGACCGAAAGCCAATGCGATACCGAGTAAGACGCCCGCAACCAGGCCAAGCGCTAGGTTTCGGAACAAGTTTGGAATAGCCGGAGAGCTAGACACCGATGCGGGCTGCTCGACCACCACCCGCGTATCGGGGAGGTTGCCGTCCCCGGAGGTCTCGAGCTGCTTGACCATCGCGACGAATTCGCTGGACAACGTATTTGCAATATCGCGGGCGCGGACAGGTGATGGATCGAGAACGTCCACGTCGATCAGAACGGTGCCGGCTTTCGACCGAGCGGTGACTTCCTTGCGCAATGCCTGCGCGGACATATCAAGGTGGAGCGCATCCACGGTGCGCTGAGCGAGCACGTCGCCTGTGAGTAAAACCGTATAAGAATTGATTCTTTCTTGGGAAAATAGATTTCCTTGGTACGTGTCGGTCAGCGAAGTGCCGGCATATGTCGAAACAAATAGCCGCGTCGATGATTTATATAGCGGGGTAGTGGTGGCAGTGATGATCACCGTCCCGAGTACCGTCACGACAATAGCCGCCGCGATCGGTATCCATCTTGTCCGGAGTATTCTCAAAATGTTCTGCAGATTCACTGCGTCCACTCCTTCTGCCCGGCGCGGTCGACCTCACACGTTTGCATCTGGTGGTTGCGGTCAACCTCCACGTCGCTCACCGTGTCTCTACCTAATGTATGTCAATGCCACCGACAAATTAGGTGGAACTGCAATCATTTCTGCGGGCATTCGGGAACCTTGATCACCGGCGCGGTCTGCTCGATCAGCGGCTGCAGGGGAACCTGGGCTGCCCCCGGGCTCGTAGGTTCGGACAGGCGAAAGGTCAGTACTCCCGACTGCCTGGGCGGAATAGCTACTTGGATCTCGAAAGTTGGGTGATCGCGGTCTATTCCGTTGAATACGGGCACCTGCTGGCCGTTGGAGAAGGCGCCCGTGAGGCGTGCGCCCTTGGTAGCGACAAGGCGAACTGACGTCACCATAGAGCCGCTGGGCAAAGTGATCGGGACGTCACTCTTGATGCCTAGTGAGCCGGCGACATATTGGGGGAGGGGCGTGTCTGGTACGACGCTTGTCAACTTCACTGTCACCGTCGTGTTGCGAGTGTTGCTCGCACAGCCATCCGCCTCGTAGGTGACTTCCTGCCGCAGGTAGTAGTCAAGTTTGTTACCGGCGAGGTTGTTGAAAACTACTGCGGCATATGGGGATGCATCGTCAGGAATCGTGTGAGCAAGTGGTGTCTGCTCAAGCAGCTTCTCCTCATCGGGAGATGCGCTCCAGATGGAGATCCGGCGCTCGCTCACGGCCTTTCCGAGTGCGTCGAGGAGCCGTCGCGGCGAGTCGATGGCACCGGTCATCTTCTTGACGACGGTAGTGGCGATGTCCTGTAGGAACTGCTTGCGCGCACGCTGATCCGTTGGGAAGCGTTGGTATGCAGTCGATTCTGTGAGTTCGACGACGTTGTCCGCGGTGATGGTTTCGCCGTCGGGCATGGTTAGCGGCCCGGTCGCCCCAAGCACGTAACTGAGGGCGACGGGGTCGATTGCGATCACGCCGTCGACATCCGTGCCTGTCTGTTGCGACCACATCGAGCGCCAAATCTGTGCGGCATATGGAAAGTGCGAGCTGAGATTGCTGTTGCGGAAGTCGGTGCTCGGGTTGACGTAGCCGTACTCCTGGTCGAACTGCGGGCCAAGGTCCAGCGGCTTGAACGGTCCGGTCAACTCGGTGTTGGGCCCCAACGCGTTTACTGTCGGCACACCGTGGTCGAAATGGAGAATTCCGAATCCGCCGAGTATCCCGCCTGTTCCCCTGGCTTCGGCGTTGGTCTGAAATCCCATGAAGTAGGTGCGCGGTCCGTCTACGCCCATCAAGAGCGGGGCAAGCTTGGCGGTGAGGGTCGCTTTGTCGAGGAGGCCCGTGACTTTGGCGATTTGCGCTTGAAGATCTGAGCGCGCGTTTCGAAGTGCGGATAGGTAGGCGGGGTCAGTGATCGCGGCGGCATCCGATTCAAGATTCCGCGCTTCGGACGCGATCTTGGCCAGCGCCGGCTCTTTGTTCTGAAGGGTCCGAACATCGACGTGCGAGCCTTTGATCAGTTGGGTCGGGGAAAGCGCCGAGCCCAACTCAGCCGCCGGCTTCATCACGTCAGATGTCAGCCCCAGAACGACTTGGGAGATCTCTTGGGCCGTCTTGAAGGGGCTTCCGAGCCACGGAATATGTGTGGCGAGGTTCCATGGAATTGAGCGCGTTGCACTGTCCGCGTGCCGGGCGTCTGCCTCCGCGTCGGAGGCAAAACGTACGGCGGCATCAAGATCGCCGCCGGACATCGCCTCTTTCGAGTGCTGCGCGTTAGCACGCGCTCGCTCCAGGTGAGATTTAGCCGAATACCCTTCGAATCCCAACCAGCACAGAAATCCAACTGCACTGAGCAGGACAGCCAGTCCCACTACGCGGATGACGTGGCGACGCCGCGGCCGGCGGTGCCGCTTGCTGTCGGTGCTGTTGTCGTCATCCGATGCGTCGTCGTCAGCATCCCCCGCTGTATCCACAGAAGAAATGTGTCACTCGACGAGATCGCGGGCGGCCTAGCAGCCCCGAGTCAACGAAACCGTGATGGTGCCGTACGGCCCGATCTTCGCACCAAAGCCGAGGAAGCAGACCGAGAAATTAATGTTGGCCGTGATTTGCTTCCACAGCGGCTGGAGAAAGCCGGGGATGATCGACAGCGGGGTGAAGCTTCCTACCAGGATGGGCGCGGGCGGCGTCGGGTTCGGCGAATTGCCAAACCACCACCAGGGCTCGTTCTGCCACCAGTTGGCCTGTGGCAGGAACTTGAGTGGACCCTGGATGACGTTGTCCACCACATGCGTTATCGGGGCAAGTGGAACCGGTGCGGCCTGCGCCATCACCGGAGTCAGTGTGGCGGCTGCGGCTACTGCGCAGGCGGCCATGCCGATCTGCATTTTAGCTGTGGCGTTCGAAACATGCATCGCGAGAACAGACATAGTCCGAGCCTTCCGATGATGAGATCCTCGTGGAGGAAATCCTCATAGGAGCTTCGCAGAAATTGTGCCCGGCGTCAATAGCTAACGGCGCAGGTTGCGGGATATTTTCGGAAGTTCGTCCGGGGTCGATCGATGTTCCGCAGCGCGGGCGTTGGGCCGCCATGGAAGTGCCCTGGGCTCCTTGCGTCGTGGACGACGCTCAGGGGTTGAGCTACTTGCTGTCGAACCGATGTCGGACCGCCACGTGCATCCAGTGTTGCGTCAGTGGGAGATGGCCTTCGAGCGAGACGGGGTTGCATCCAGCCCGGAACCAGTCTTCCGGTTAGCCATCCAAAAAAATTGTCATGGCCGTAAGCTGCGCGTCGCAGTGGTTGAACTCTCCTGGCGATACGGAGGTTGGCTATGGGCTCATCGGGGCATGTGAAGCACCGGCGTCGCGAACGCGCGAAAGGCGCAAACCAGCGACTCGATATCCAAGGCTTGCGCATGGTCAGCATGCTCACCGTCTTCGCCTACCACCTTTGGGGATGGCCAAGAGGCGGCGTTGCAGCTATCGATGTGTTCTTCGTGATTTCCGGGTTCCTGATCACTGGGAACCTCATGCGTGGCGCAGAGAAGACCGGCACGGTCTCGTTTAGGCAGTTCTATTGGAACCGCATCCGCCGCATCGTCCCGGCCGCCACCGTGGTTCTGGTCCTCACCTATCTGGCATCGACTGTCATATTTCTCGGATTCCGATCCCACGAGGTCGGAGTCGACGCATTGTGGGCGTTCATATTCTGGTCGAACTGGCACTTTCTGAGTATCGGCACAGACTATTTCCATTCAATGGCAGCGACAGTGTCACCGATTCAGCACTACTGGACCCTGTCGGTTGAAGAACAATTCTACTTTGTCTGGCCCGCGGTGATCTTCGCCGTATGTGTGGTCATCGTGCGCAAGAGTTGGACGCATTCACGGCGGATGGCAATCGCTGGCGGAGTCATGGGTGGGATCGTCCTGGCATCTTTGTTATGGGCAGTACACGAAACCACGGAATCGCCGATGGCCGCGTACTTCGATACTTTCGCGCGAGTGTGGGAGTTGGGCGTTGGCGCACTTCTCGCAACCGCAGTCAATCTGCTGGCCCAGATTCCGCGAGTTCTCAAGCCCGTCCTGTCTTGGGGTGGCCTTCTCGTCATTGGTGTCAGCTTCGCGTTGATCAGCGACAGCGAGGCGGGTTTTCCGGCGCCGTGGACCGTGCTTCCAGTACTTGGCGCGGCAGCGGTCGTCGCGGCCGGAGTGGGAGGGGAGCCCGACTATCAGCCGTTCTTACGCAATCGGGTGTCCACGTACATCGGTAATATTTCGTACTCCCTGTACTTGGTTCATTGGCCCGTGATAGTTCTTCTTGGCGCCATCATGAGTGTGAGCGTTCCTTACTACGTGGCAGCCGTGGCTTTGACTTTCGGTCTGGCGATCGCCTCATACCATCTGATCGAAAACCCAATGCGCCACGCCAGTTTCGTACGATCCGGTGAGTCCACGCGGAGTACCCGCGGGCGCAGCTACGTGCCTGCGCGGTCTACGCAGTATGCGTCGCTGGCCGCCGCGACGCTGCTGGCCGTCGCAGGTACTGCGTGGTTGGCTAGGCCGGTGACACCGCCGGACATAGTGCAGTCCTCTGACTCTGGGATTGACCTGTCCCGTGCACAGCTCGACTCAGCTCTACCTGCGGCGACTCTGGGTCCACGTGCTGAGGCATTGCAAGGCGAAATTACCGCTGCCCTGCAGGCCACGGAATGGCCCGTTCTCAACCCACCGTTGGAGTCGTTGTTCAATGGGGGGGACACTCAGCTCGTCACACCGGAGGCGGCCAAATGCTCGATGTCGGCGATCGCACCACCGGACCTCTGCATTTATGGGCCACCAACTGCGCCACTGAAAGTCGTACTGGTCGGTGATTCGGTCGGGCTGGGCTATTCGGAAATCTGGCGCCAGCTCGCATTGAGATCGAATGGTGCGTTGCAAGTGTTCAACCAAGCGATGGGGTCCTGCGTCTTCACTCAGGACACCATTGATAGGGCTACTGTGAGCCCGGAATGCTCGGGCCGCAAGGACAGCGCCGTTGAGGTCATCAATACCGTCAAGCCAGATGTCGTAGTAATATCCAACGCCTACGTTCGCGACCGCGTCGTCGGGGTACGGCACGAGATGTCAATGCAGGATTGGTCAGATTCGCTTAATCGGATCATCGATCGGTTCAGAGGCAATGCCAAGAAAGTGGTGCTGGTTGCGCCTCCGCCGAGTGACAAGGCGATCAAGGAATGCGTCAGTAAGGCATCCAGTACGCCGTCGAGCTGCATCGGGACGATTCCGTCCATTTGGTATTCGAAGGCTAAGGCAGAACAGAAGCTAGCCGCGGCACTAGGTGGAGCATGGGTGGACTCGCGGCCCTGGTTCTGCAACCAGAGTCAGCGGTGTCCGAGTTTTGTGGGAACTACGCCTACCCGAGTCGATTGGGTACACATGGCCCCTCCGTATTCCGGCAAGATTGCTCCGGTATACGCCGAAAGCCTCACGGAGGCGGGAGTCCCGCTCGCGGATAACCAGTCGTGAGTGTGAGGGCTGTGCACGAATCGGCGTCGATCGACGTGCACAGCCCTCACATCCGTGGAGGTCATCCTTCTGCGGCTGCCCCCGGCTCGGCCTCCGTCTGAGCCTCGCCGGCAGCGTCCGCACCAGGCGCGCCAGCCGCTTCGGCCGGCGCCTCGGGTCCGTCAGCCGGAGCCGCTGCCGGCGCATCCGACGGCGGCAGTTGCGACGCCAGGTGCCCGGCGAGCTCGCCGAGCGTCGGGTAGTCGAAAATCGCCGTCGGGCTGATGTCGAACTTCCCGCCGAATTGTCCGAACAACCGGTTGCGGAGCTCGACGGCCATCAGCGAGTCGGTGCCCAGATCCAGGAACCGGCTCGTGGCCGCCGGCGGCTGCGCCAGGCGCAGGAAGCCCTGCACCTCCTTCTGCAGGAATTCGGTGATGAACCCGGCGCGCTGGGCGTCGGGAATCTCCTGCAGCTGGCGGAGCAGCTCGCTGTCACCGGTGGCCGCTGCGTCGCTGGTCGGCAGTACCTGGTCGAGCAGCGGCGGACGGATGCCGCCGAGCATCTTGGCGGCCCGCTGCCAATTGGCCTTGAGGACCGTCGCCTGCGCGGCACCGTGCCGGATGACCTCGCCGAGCGCCGCCAGAGCCGCTGACGGCTCGAGCGGCATCATGCCCTGCGCACTCAGGTTCGCGGTGGCGGCCTGCGAGCTGGCCATGCCGCCGCGGCCCCACGGACCGAAGTTGACGGCCGTCGCCGGCAGCCCCAGCGCCCTGCGGTGCGCGACCAGGCCGTCGAGCAATGCGTTGGCGGTGGCGTAGTTGGCCTGTGCCGGTGAACCCAACACCGCCGACGCGGACGAGTAGACGATGAAGAAGTCGAGATCATCGTCCTGCGTCAGCTTGTGCAGGTGCAGCGCGCCGAAGGCCTTGGGGCCCAGGGTCTTCCGGAAGCGCTCCAGATCCTGCTGGGGGAGCAGCGCATCATCGAGCACACCCGCCAGGTGCGCCACACCGGCCAGCGGTGGCAGCTCCGCGCGGATCCGGTCCAGCAGTGCGGTGAGCTCGGCTTCGTCACCGACGTCACCGGAGAACACGTGCACCCGGCAGTGGAAGCGCTCCATCATGGCGTCGATGGCGCGCTGCGCGTCGGCATCGGGCTCGCGTCGGCTGGTCAGCACGATGTCCCCGGCGCCCAACTGGGCCAGGTAGGCCGCCGTGTGCAGGCCGAGCGCGCCGAGACCACCGGTGACCAGGTACGTCCGATCCCCGTGCGGCTGCAGCGGTTTCGGCATCTGCACGACGATCTTGCCGATGTGCCGCGCCTGCTGCATCCGGCGGAACGCCGTCTTGGCCTCCGTCAGTGGGTAGACCTCGGCAGGCACCGGCGTCCACTCACCCTTGGCAAGTCCGTCGGCCACCTCTTCCATGAGCCGCTGGATGTGCGCGGGATCGGTCATCATCGTGACGTCGAGCGCGACGATCTCGTAGTTGATGTCGGGCCGAACTTCCGCCATGCGCTCGGGGGTCCAGATGTCACGCTTGGCGATCTCGGCGAACCGGCCGCCCTGGGCGGTCGCCCGCACCGTGGCCTCGACGAAGCCCTCGTTGGTCAGGCTGTTGAGCACCACGTCGACGCCCTCGCCGTTGGTGTCGGCGAGAATCTGGTCCGCGAAATCGGTTGTGCGCGAGTCGTAGACATGTTCCACACCCATCTTGCGCAGCGTCGCGCGCTTGTAGGTGCTGGCAGTGGCGAAGACGATCGCGCCCTTCTGACGCGCCATCTGCACCGCGGCCAACCCAACACCACCACTGGCGGCGTGGATCAGCACGCGGTCGCCCGGCTTGAGCTGCGCCCAGTCGAACGCGAGCCGGACCGTCAGCGCAGCCGCGGGCAGCGTCGCCGCGTCGACCGGGTTGATGCCCTCGGGGACCACGGCGAGCAACTGCTCCGGCACGTTGAGCCGGCTGGAGAAGGCGCCCTGCATGGAGCCGAAGACCCGCTGCCCGACCTCGAATCGGGTGACCTCCGAACCCAATTCGGTGATGACACCGCAGAGGTCACCGCCGATGGGCCCGGGATCGCCGGGGTAGAGGCCGAGCACGTTGAGCACATCGCGGAAGTTGAGGCCGGCGGCCTCGATCCGGACCTGCACCTCGTGCGGCGCGGGTGGCGTCACCTCTTTCTCGGTCAGCCGCAGGTTGTCGATCGCACCCCGCTCGGTGGGAGCCAGCACGTAATCGTCGGATCGCGGCATCGGCAGGTGGCCGCTGCGCGCCCAGTGCATCAGGCGCGGCACGAGGAACCTGCCTTGCCGCAGCGCGAATTCCGACTCGGGCACCGGAGCGCCCAGAATGCCGCTCAGCCAATTGGTGGCGTTGTCGTCGGCGCCATCGAGGTCGACGAGCCGCAGCCGCAGCGTCGGCTGCTCGTTGATGACGGTGCGGCCGAGGCCCCACAGCGCGGCCTGCACCGGGTTGACGGGCTCGCCGGGCTCGGTGGCCACGGCGCGTTCGGTGACGATCCACAGGCCGCCGGTGAGGTTCAGCTTCTCCTCGGCGAGTGCGGTCTGCATGGCGCTGAGGACAGTGCCGACCTCGGTCTCCAACCGCGCTGCGACGTTCGATGTGCTGTCGACATCGTCTTGTCCCGAAGCGCGCCAAACGATTCCGGTGACCGGTGAGCCGCTCTCGGCGGCGGTCGTGATCGCCTGCTGCCAGGCGGCGGCGTCGAGCGTCTGGTCGAGCTTGACAGCTCCCGGTAGCCCGGCTGCCAGTTCGTCGAAGCCGGCGACCAGCCACGTGCCGGCGGTCGGCTGGGCGGCGGCCTCGCCGTCCTCACCGGTCGCGGCCGGCGTCGCGCCCTCCTGCCATCCCAGCGTGTACAGCAGGCGGGTGGTGTCGCCACCGAGCCCGCGCAGCAGCGCCTCGCGCGGCGCACGCTTCACGGTGAACTCGGTGATGCCGCCGAGGCGCTTGCCGTCCCGATCCAGGAAGTCGATGTCGAAGACCTGCGTCTCGTTGGTCAGCTCACTGGTGTGCCAGCGGGCCCGGGCGTAGAAGCGCCGCGGCATCTTCTCGCGCAACTCCACCTGGCCGTACCGCAGCGGCAGGAACAGGTCGTGCATGCCGTGTTCGGCGGCCAGCAGCGCCGGGAAGGCCGGGAAGGCCACACCGGTGCAGAGGTCCAGCAGGACAGGGTGAATGGGCTCGCTGCTGAGATGCTCGGCAAGTTCGTCCCCGACGGAGACATCGCCGATGGCCATGCCGTCCCGAACCCACAGCGACTTGAGCGAGGTGGACCAGGTTGGGCCCCAGGCCAATTCCATGTCGTTGAAGGTCTCGAACAGCTGCTGCGGGCGCAGCCGCTCCATGCGCTCGACGACGTCCTCCATCGAACCGGCGACATCATCGGCGGCATCAGCTTCGGCGGCACCGGCCAGCAGCGTGCCGTCGGCGTTCAACGACCACTCGGCTTCCCGGACCCCGTTCGGCCGGCTGTGCACCTGGAACTTCCAGCCGTCTCCACCCTCCAAGGAGCGGATGGTCAGCTGCGTCTCGCGAGCCGCCTTGTCTGGCAGGATGATCGGCTCGTAGAAGAAGACTTCCTTCACCCGCGCCGGCGCTCCGACCGAGGCCAGTGCCATTGCCGCGTACGTCGCACCAGGGACGACGACGGTGCCGTAGATGACGTGGTGCGACAGCCACGGCTGCGTCTTGACCGACAGCACATTGCTGTAGATCGTGTCGCCCGTGGCCAGATCCTTGGCACTGCCGAGGATTCCGGACGTGGCCGCAGCCCCGCCGGAGCTCATGCCCGCGACGCTGGCCGTCTTGGGCCAGAAGCGGCGCCGCTGGAACGGGTACGTCGGCAATTCGATGCGGTGTCCGCGGTTCTTGACCGCGAAGTCCGGCCGGTGCCCGCAGATGTACGTCGTGGCCAGCGCTTCGGTGATCTGGCGTTGCGCATTGGCGCCCTTGCGCAGGGACACGATGGCGCGCGGCGTCTCAGCCGACTCGGGCCAGCACTGCAGCGCGGCTGCGGTCAGGATCGGCTGGGGGCCGATCTCCATGAGCACCGAGCAACCCAGCGCAGCGACGGTCTTGACGCTCTCGGTGAACTGCACCGGCTGACGCGAATGCCGCCGCCAGTACTGCGCGTTCAGCGGCGTCTCGGCGGTCAGCACCGCGCCGGTGCGGTTGCAGATCAGCGGCAGCGTCGGCACCGCGAACTGGAACTGCGTTGCGAAGGACTCGAATTCGTCGAGCACCGGGTCCAACAGCTCCGAGTGGAAGGCGTGACTGGTCTCGAGCCAGGTGCAGCGGGTGGCGTCCTCGCTGCAGGCGGCGACGATCTGTTCGAGGTCTTCACCCGGACCCGACAGCACGGTGTTGCGGCCGTTGTACGCACCGACCGACACCCGCGGGAATGCCTCGGCGGCGCGCTCCACGTATTCCGGATCGGCGAACACCGCCACCATGCGGCCGCCCGCCGGCAGACTGGCGAACAACCGGCCCCGCTCGGCGATCAGCCGAGCGCCGTCTTCCAGGCTGAACACGCCGGCCACGCAGGCCGCCGCGTACTGGCCGACGCTGTGACCCAGTACCGCGTCGGGCTCGATACCCCACGACTGCCACAACCGGGCCAGGCCCATCTCGACGGCGAAGATCGCCGGTTGCGCGAATGCGGTGTTGCGCAGCGTTTCTGCCGCTTCCCGATCACTGCCGAACATGACCTCCAGCAGGGGGCGCGGCAGCACCGGATCCACCGCCTGTGCGCAGCGGCGCACCACGTCGGCGAAAACCGGTTCGGTGTCGAACAATTCGCGGGCCATGCCCGGGTACTGGCTGCCCTGACCAGGGAAGAACCAGGCGGTGGTCGGCGGATCGGTGCACTCGCCCTTGAGCACGCCCGGCCGCAGCTTGTTCGCCACCAGGTCTTCCAGCAGGTTCTTGGCGTCGTGGACGCTGTTCGCGACCACCGCCGCGCGGTGCTCGAAGTGCGAACGTCCCGAACCGGCGGTGAAGCAGACGTCGGCGATCGACGCGTCGGGATGCGCTTCGAGCCAGTCGCGGTAACGCTGCGCCAGCGCGGTCAGGCCCTGCGCCGAGCGCGCTGACAGCGGCAACACGCTGATGGGGTCGGCGGTAGTAGCAGTCTCCGGCGTGGTGTCGTCTGCGACATCGTCATCGCCGGTCACCACCGGCGCCTCTTCCAACAGCACATGCGCGTTGGTGCCGGTGAACCCGAAGGAGCTGACGCCGGCGCGGCGCGGACGACCGTCGGTGTGCCACGGCGTCGGCTTGTCCACCACCTGGACGGGCAGCGAATCCCACGGGATATGTGGCGACGGCTTGGTGAAATGCAGGGTCTGCGGCAGCATTTCGTGCTCCAGCGACAACACGACCTTGACCAGGCCGGCGACGCCGGCCGCGGATTCGAGATGTCCGATGTTCGTCTTCGCCGTGCCCATCAGCAGCGGCCGGTTCGGGTCCCGGCCGGCGCCGTAGGCGGCCGCGGCCGCCTGCACCTCGATCGGATCCCCGAGCGGGGTACCGGTGCCATGCGCCTCCAGGTAGTCGACATCGCCGCCGCTGAGTCCGGCGCGGGCCAGAGCCGTGTTGATAAGACGCTGCTGCGCACCACCATTGGGGACGGTCAGGCCACTGGAGGCGCCGTCCTGGTTGACCGCGGTGCTGCGGACGACGGCGGCGATGCGGTCGCCGTCGCGCTGCGCATCGCTGAGCCGCTTGAGGACCAGGACGCCACAGCCTTCACCGCGGACGTAGCCGTCGGCGGACGCATCGAACGTCTTGCAGCGGCCGTCGGGCGCCAGCATCCGCGCGCGGGACGCCGCGACGATGGACGCCGGGCTCAGCAGCACGTTGACGCCACCGGCCAGGGCCATGTCGCAGTCGCCCGCATGCAGTGCCTGGACGGCCTGGTGGACCGCCACCAATGACGAGCTGCAGGCGGTGTCGACCGCCATGGCCGGCCCTTCCAGGCCCAGCGTGAACGACACGCGGCCCGCGATGGCGTTGAGCGCGTTACCGGTGATGAAGTGCGGTTCGAGGTTCTCGACCGAGCCACCCGACAACAGGTGCGAGTACTCGTTGGCGCCGACGCCGACGAACACGCCGGTTCGGCTGCCGCGCATCGAGGACGGCGCGTACCCCGCCCTTTCCAAGCCCTCCCAGGCGATTTCGAGCATCAGGCGCTGCTGCGGATCGATCCACACCGCCTCACGGGGCGAGATGCCGAAGAACTCCGGATCGAAGGTGTCGACGCTGTCGAGATAACCGCCGGAACGGGTGTAGATCTTGCCCGGCGTCTGCGCGTCGGGATCGTAGAACTCGTCGACGTCGAAGCGATCCTCGGGGATCTCGCTGATCGCGTCGACGCCCTGAGAAAGCACCTGCCAGAACGCATCCGGGTCAGGCGAACCGGGGAACCGGCAGGCCACCGAGATGATGGCGATGGGCTCGTCGGCGGCCGCGAGAGACTTGAGCTCGGTGACGGCCTTCACGCCGGCCTTTTCGTTCAGGTTGAGGATGTCGCTCAGCAGGTAGTCCGCGACATCGGTGAGGCGTGGGTGATCCATGGCGAGGGTCGCCGGAAGTTCCTTGCCGACAGCCTGTTCCAGCCGGCGGCGCAGTTCGACGGCCATCAGCGAGTCCATGCCGAGGTCGAAGAACCCGGCTTCTTCGCGAATGTCGGACGCGTCCATGCGGGTCACTTCGGCGACGGCGTCCCGCAGGTACTCCAGGACCAGCTTCTTACGCTGCTGCACCGGCGCGGCGATGAGCTGCTCGACCAGTCGGGTGTTCCCGGACGCGCCGACGGCACCGGAGGCGCTGACGGACTCGGGTACTTCCCGGGCCACCTCGGCCAGCAGGGCCCGCGTGCCGGCCTGCGAGTAGACCGGCAAGAATTTGGCCCAATCCATGCGTGCGACAACGGCTTCGGCCGGCGCACCGCCCGCCGTCATGACGTCGGCCATGCCGGTCAAGGCGTCGGCGGGGGAGAGGGTGCGGACGCCGCGGCGCTCCAGTTGGGTACGGGCGTCGAGGTCGGCCATGCCCGCCGCGTCGCCCTTCCCGCCCGCTCCCCACGGGCCGAAGTTGACGCTCATACCCGGCACGCCCTGTTCACGCAGACGCCAGGTGAGGCCGTCCAGGAAGGCGTTGGCGGCGCTGTAGGCGGTCTGCCCGTAGCTGCCCCACACCGCGGAGATCGACGACGTGGACAGGAAGAAGTCGAGCTCCTGGTCAGCGACGGCTTCTGTCAGATACCAGGCGCCCCAGACTTTTCCGGAGAAGACGCGCTCCAGTTCGGCGTCTTCCAGGGTGGCCAGGCCGGTGGTGCTGTTCTCGCCGGCCGCATGCACCACACCGGCCAGCGGCGGTAGCTCGGCGCGAAGCGTGGACATCAGGCGGGCGACGTCGTGCGGATTGGCGACGTCGGCGGTAATGGCGCGGACGTCGCAGCCGTGCTGCTCGCGCAGCGCCTCGATACGACGCTGGCTTTCTTCTCCGGGCGCCCGCCGGCTCGTCAGCACCAGGTGCCGGGCGCCGTGGGCGGCCAGGTATCCGGCGATCTCCAGGCCGAGCGATCCCAGGCCGCCGGTCACCAGATACGTTGCATCAGCGCGCAATTCCAGCTCGGTCGGGTTCGGCTGCCCGGTTCGGCGGACCAGCCTGGGCACGTGTACACCCTCGGCGCGCAGCGCCAGCTGATCCTCGCCGCGCGGCGCCGTGATCACCTGGTTGATCAACCGCGCCCACTCGTCGGTACCGCCCTCGGTCAGGTCGGCCAGACCACCCCACACCTGTGGGTACTCCAATGCGGCCGAGCGACCGAAGCCCCACAGCCCGGTCTGCTCCGGCGCCACCGTGTCGGTATCGGTAACCCGCTGTGCGCCACGGGTGATCACCCAGATGGGTGCCCGCAGTTCGGCGGCGGCCGCGGCGCGGAACAGGCGCTGCGTGCCGCCAAGTACCCGGTGCTGCATCCGCAGCAGCGATTTCATCGACGCACTGTCGGCGTCGAGGGCCGCGACGTGCAGGATGCGCAGCGCCGGCTCGTCCGCGACGGCGGCGCGCAGGTCGGCCTCCAGCTGCTGCTCGTCCGCGTCGGACGCCGGCAACCCGAGAATGCGGTGCCGGTGTCCGAGACGGGTCAGGGCATCGGTCAGCGGCTCGATGGCGGCGGCTTGGCCGCTGAGGTCACCGATGATGACCCACGCCGAGCCTTCACCGATTTCCGAGGAGGAGGGGGCCGAAGCCTTGTCCCAGCGGATTTCGTACCGGGCATCCGCGAGGGACTGTGCGCCGCGCTGCCGGTTGTGTTGGGCGGCAAGCTTGTTCAGCACCTCGGTGGTGGACTGACCACTGCCACCCAGCAGGGTGGCCAGCTCGTCGATGCGGCCGTCTTCGAGCAGGCGGACGGCTTCTGTGGTTGCCCCGCCGCCGTTGTGCGCCAGGGCAGTCGGCGCCACCCGCTCGTCGCGGAACCAATACGCCTTGCGCTGGAACGGGTAGGTCGGCAGATCGAACTTGTGCGTCGAGCCGGGCCGGACGGCGGCGAAGTCGGGCAGATGGCCGGCGGTGTAGGTGGTCGCCAGTGCCTCGGTGATCTGCCGATGGTCAGCGCCCTTGCGGCGCAACGACGCAATGGCGCGTGGCGCCGTCGCCGGGTCGGGCCAGGCGCGCAGGGCAGCGGCGGTCAGCACCGGCTGCGGGCCGACTTCGAGCAGCACCGCGCAACCGAGCTTGGCCAGGGTCTCGACACCCTTGGAGAATTCGACGGGCTGGCGCGCGTGCCGGCGCCAGTACTGGCCGTCCAGCTTGGCGGTGCGGCCCAGGGTGTCGCCGGTCCGGTTGCACACCAGGATGCGCTGCGGCGCGTTGAAGGTGAATTGGTTTGCGTACGACTCGAATTCGTCGAGCGCCGGGTCCAGCAGAGCCGAGTGGAAGGCGTGGCTGGTGTCCAGCCAGTCGCAGCGGACACCGTCGCCGGTCAGTCCTGCGACGGCGCGCTCCAGATCGGCTCCCGGGCCGGAGAGCACGGTGTTGGCGCCGTTGTACGCGGCGACCGACAGGCTCGGGTATTCATCGGTGAGTCGCTCGACGCGCTCGGGCGCCGCGAAGACCGCGACCATGCGGCCGCCCGCGGGCAGGTTGCCGAACAGCCGGCCGCGCTCGGCGAGCAGGCGCATGCCGTCTTCCAGGCTGAACACACCCGCGACGCAGGCCGCGGTGTACTGGCCGACACTGTGGCCGAGCACGACGTCGGGCTCGAAGCCCCACGACTGCCACAGCCGGGCCAGGCCCATCTCGACGGCGAAGATCGCCGGCTGGGCGTAGCTGGTCTGCCGCAGGGTTTCCTCGGCGCCGGGACTGTCGTCGAAAATGACGTCAAGCAAAGGCTTTTCGAGCGAATCAGCGACGGCCGCGGCACAACGCGTCATGGTTTCGGCGAACACCGGCTCGGTTTCGAACAGCTCCTTGGCCATGCCGGCGTACTGACTGCCCTGCCCCGGGAACAGCCAGGCGGTCTTCGGCTTGTCGGCGGTCGTGCCGCGCACCAGGCCCGGTGCCGGGCGGTCGTCGGCGAGCGCGCCGAGCAACTCGCGGGCGGACTCGAGGGAATTCACCACGAGCGCGGCGCGGTGCTCGAAGTGGGCGCGACCCGCGCCGGCGGTGATGCAGACGTCGGACAGGGTGGCCTCGGGGTGCGCGGCCAACCAGGCGCGGTAGTCCGCCGCGGACTGGACGAGTGCGGCCGGGGTCCGGGCGGACAGGGGGAGCACCATGAAGCGCCGGTCGTCGTGTTCCTCGGCCGGGGCCTCCGCGGGAGCCACGGACGGCGCTTCCTCAAGCAGGACATGGGCGTTGGTTCCGGAGAAACCGAACGAGCTGATGCCCGCGACGCGCGGCCGGTCGCCGCGCTCCCAGCTGGTGGCCTCGTCGACGACCTTCAGCGGGATGCGGTCCCACGGGATGTGGGGCGACGGATTCTTGAAGTGCAGGTGCTTGGGCAGTTCCTGATGCTCGAGCGACAGGATGACCTTGATGATCCCGGCGACGCCTGCGGCGGCCTCCAGGTGCCCGATATTCGTCTTCACCGAGCCGATCAACAGCGGCTGATCGGCGTCACGTCCGGTGCCGTACGCCGCGGCGGCGGCCTGGACCTCGATCGGGTCACCCAGCGAGGTGCCGGTGCCGTGCGCCTCCAGGTAGCCGACCTCGCCGGGGGTCAGGCCCGCGCGCTCCAGTGCTTCGGCGATAACTCGTTGCTGTGCAACGCCATTGGGCACGGTCAGGCCGCCCGAGGCGCCGTCCTGGTTGATGGCGCTGCCGCGGATGACGGCCCGGATCCGGTCGCCGTCACGGATGGCGTCCTCGAGCCGCTTCACGACGATGACGCCACAGCCCTCACCGCGCACATAGCCGTCGGCGGAGGCGTCGAACGTCTTGCACTTGCCGTCCGGGGCCAGCATGCGCGACTGCGAGAACGTGATCATGGTGGCCGGGCTGAGGATGACGTTCGCGCCGCCGGCCAGCGCGAGATCGCACTCGCCGAGCTGCAGGGCCTGGCACGCCTGGTGGACGGCGACCAGCGACGAGCTGCACGCGGTGTCGACTGTGACGGCCGGACCCTGCAGGCCCAGCCGGTAGCTGATGCGGCCCGCGGCGGCGGCACCGGAGGTGCCGATGGCCATGTAGGCCTCGATCTCCGGGTAGGTCAGCTCGCTCGAGGCCATGCCCAGGTAGTCGTGGGTGGCCAGGCCGATGAACACGCCGGTCTGCGTGTTGGCCAGCGCAGAGGGTGCGGTGCCCGAGTGCTCTACCGCCCGCCAAGCCGTCTCCAGCAAGAGCCGCTGCTGCGGGTCCATCATCTTGGCTTCCCGGGTGGACACCCCGAAGAACGGCGCGTCGAAGCCGACGGCGTCATCGATGAAGCCGGCGCGGCGGGTGATGATCTTGCCGCGGGCGTCGGGGTCGGCGTCGAAAAACTCGTCGACATCCCAGCGGTCCCGGGGCACCTCGGATACGGCGTCCCGCCCTTCGCGCAGCATCTCCCAGAAGGACTCGGCGTCGGTTGCTCCGGGGAATCGCGCGGCATACCCGACGATCGCAAAGCTGGACGCTTCCGGACCTTCGATCGTTGCCATGAAAAAAATGTCCTCCCGCGTTTGCCGGTGATGTCCGATCCCACGCAAGGAGACCGTGCTCAGCGCCAGAATTTATGTTGCGAACGGCCGGCCTTGTCGCATGGTCAGCAGATCTACTGAACGGCCAGCTCATTCAAGAATGGCCAGTTGATCTTCCGAACGGCCACGGCCAGCTCATCGTCTGCGGGCCAGTATTACATGTAGGTTGCTGAAGCACGAGGATTACCTGCCGCGGTGCTGGGCGGTCATCGAGGACCGCCCCACCAGGCGTAACGGCGTCCGCAGAGGTTGCCGGGGTATGTTGATGGCGCCAACAGCGTTGCCGGACCTCACTGTGTCCAAACCTGGGAGGAAAGTCATTGCGCATCGGGAAGATCACGATCGGAAAGATCGATGATTGGACGCCGAGCCCAGGGGTCCTGACTTCTTGGCATCCCACCGAGGCGGCTCGTGACATGGCCCGGCAGGCGCCTGTGAGTCCGGTTCCGGTCAGCTACATGCAGGGCCAGCACATCCGGGGTGTCGTCGAGCGCACCGGCTCGGGCCTCGAATACTCCCGCCAGATCATCGCGACGTGCGAAGTGCCGGGTCAGTGCGATATCGCGGCCATGAACGAGGCGCTCAACTCCTACCTGCGCAGGCACGACACCTACCGCAGCTGGTTCGAGTACACCCCCACCGGGGCGAGCGGCGCGGCGGGAAATGGCACGTTCGAGATCCTTCGCCATACGATCACCGATCCCGAGGACCTCGAATTCGAGCCCGTCCACCATGGTGAGTTGGCGATCGAAGACGTCCGCAAGCATGTCGTGGACATCCCGACGCCGCTGGAGTGGGGCTGCTTCTCCTTCGGCATCGTGCAGAGCGAAGACTGCTTCAACTTCTATGCCGCCATCGATCATGTCCATGGGGACGCCGCGCTGATCGGCATCACCATGCTGGAGGCTCATGGCCGGTACACAGCATTGACAACAGGGGGCTCAGCGTTTGCTCTGCCCGACGCCGGCAGCTTCGACGAATGGTGCGTCCAGGAGCACGAGCGCACCTCGGCGCTGACCGTCGACTCGCCCGAGGTTCAGGCCTGGATAGAGTTTGCTGAGAACAACAACAACACCATGCCGGAGTTCCCGCTGCCGCTGGGGAACGCCATGGAGCCGTCGGTCGGTGACATGGTCGGCGAATCGCTGCTGGACCCGGACCAGACGGCGCGATTCGAGGCTGCCTGTGACGCGGCCGGCGCCCGATTCGTCGGTGGCCTGTTCGCCTGCATGGCTCAGGTCGAACACGAATTGACCGGTGCCGCAACGTATTACGGGCTCACTCCGCGTGACACCCGGCGTACGTCGGACAACTTCATGACGCAGGGCTGGTTCACCGGCCTGGTGCCCATCACGGTGCCCATCGCCGCCGCGACTTTCAACGAAGCCGCCTGGGCGGCGCAGGAGTCGTTCGACGGCAACCTGAACATGGCGCGGGTGCCGTACTACCGCGTGCTGGAACTCGCGCCTTGGCTGGATTGGCCGCGGCCCAACTTCCCGGTGTCGAATTTCCTGCACGGTGGCGCGGCGCCGCTCAACACCATCCTCGCGGCCACCGAGATGGGGTACGCCAACAACATCGGCATCTACTCCGACGGCCGGTACTCCTACCAGCTGACCATCTATGTGTTCCGCTACGAAGGCGGCACGGTCATGGAGGTCATGTATCCGGACAACCCCATCGCCAAGAAGTCCGTGACCCGGTACCTGGAGGCGATGAAGTCGGTCTGCACGCGGATCGCAGACGGCGGGAATTGGTGACCTGACTTGCGACGGCTGACCGATTTTGTGGTGCGGTGGCCCTGGGTGGTGATCGGCCTGTGGATCACGCTCGCTGTGGTCCTACCGCTGGCCGTGCCCAGCCTGGGTGAGATGGCCCAGAAGCATCCCCTGGCCATGCTCCCCGCCGATTCTCCGTCGAGCGTCGCGGCCCGGCACATGACCGAGGCGTTCAAAGAACCTGGCACCGACGACCTGCTGCTCGTCGTCCTCATCAACGACCGCGGGCTCGAGCGCGCCGACGAAGGCACCTACCGCAAACTGGTGGACGCGCTGCGCGACGACCCGCACGACGTCGTCATGCTGCAGGACTTCATCAGCACCCCACCGCTGCGCAACTTTCTGACCAGCAAGGACAAGAAGGCCTGGGTGCTGCCGGTCGGCCTGGCCGGTGCGCTGGGCACGCCGCAGTCCTACGCCGCCTACAACCGCGTCGCGGACATCGTCAAGCACAGCACCGCGGGCAGCCCGCTGAAGATTCACCTCGCCGGGCCGGCCGCCACCGTCGCCGACCTCACCGTCGCGGGGGAGAAGGACCGGATGCCCATCGAGATCGCCATCGCGGTCCTCGTGCTCCTGGTCCTGCTCGTCGTCTACCGCAACCCCGTCACCATGCTGCTGCCGCTCGCCGGCATCGGCATGTCCCTGGTGATCGCGCAGGCCCTCGTCGCCGGGCTGTCCCAGCTCACCGGCCTGGGGGTCTCTAACCAGGCGATCATCCTGCTGAGCGCCATGATCTTCGGCGCGGGCACGGACTACGCGGTGTTCCTGATCAGCCGCTACCACGACTATGTGCGGCAGGGCACCGACTCGACCGACGCCGTCCGCAAGGCACTGACCTCCGTCGGCAAGGTCATCACCGCATCAGCGGCGACCGTCGGTGTCACCTTCCTCGGCATCAGCTTCGCCAAGATGGGCGTCTTCTCCACTGTCGGTGTGTCATCGGCCATCGGGATCCTGGTGGCCTTCCTCGCCGCCGTGACGCTGCTGCCCGCCATCCTGACCCTCGTCGGCCCGCGCGGGTGGATCACACCGCGGCACGAACTCACCGCGCAGCTGTGGCGACGGTCCGGTGCGCGCATCGTCCGCCGGCCGCGACTGCACCTGGTGGCCAGCCTGCTGGTGCTGATCCTGCTGGCCAGCGCCGCCAGCTTCGCGAAGTTCAATTACGACGACCGCAAGGCCGTGGCCGCGTCGGCCCCGAGCTCCGTCGGGTACGCCGCGCTGGAAAACCACTTCAATATCAACCAGTCCGTCCCGTCGTACGTCCTGGTGCAGTCGCCGCGCGACCTCCGTTCGCCGCAGGCCCTTGCCGATCTGGAGCAGATGGCGTCGCGCATCAGCCAGCTGCCGGACGTCGCCATGGTCAGCGGTATCACCCGTCCGCTCGGCGAGGTGCCGCCGGAGTTCCGGGCCACCTTCCAGGCGGGCCTGGTCGGCGACCGGCTGACCGACGGCGCCAACATGATCGGCGAGCGGGCGGGCGACATCAACCGGCTGACCAAGGGGGCCGACACCCTCGCGACCAACCTCAGCGACGTGCGCGGCCAGGTCACCCAGATCGCCGGCAGCCTGCAGACGACGCTCGACGCCTTCACCGCCATGCGCAGCCAGTACGGCGGCGAGAAGCTGGTACAGAACGTCGAAACTGCGGCCAAGCTGATCAACAGCGTCAGCAAGCTGGGCAACACCCTCGGCCTGAATTACACGGCGGCCAAAGACATGTTCGGCTGGGTGGGCCCGGTGCTCGCGGCGCTGCAGAACAACGCGGTATGCGATCTCGACCTGTCGTGCGCCGAAACCCGCGGTCACTTCCAGCGCCTCGAAGAAGCACGCCAGGACGGCACCATCGACGAGATCAACAAGCTCGCCGGGCAGTTGCAGTCCATGCAGGACCGGCAGACCCTCAACGCGTCGGTGCAGCAACTGCAGGGCGCGATGACCAACCTGACCAAGGTGATGCGCAGCCTGGGGATTGACAGCCCCGCCGGCGCGCAGGCCAACCTGACCAAATTGCGCCAGGGCGCCGATCGTTCGGCGAGCGGCAGCCGGGAGGTCGCCAACGGGGTCGACGAGATCGTCGACCAGATCAAGCTGATGCGTTCGGGCCTCGACCAGGCCGGGGCGTTCCTGCTGTCGATGAAACAGAACGCGGGCGGCCCGACCCAGGCCGGATTCAACATCCCGCCGGAAGTGCTGAAGCTCGAGGCCTTCAAGTCGGCGTCCAAGATGTTCATCTCGCCCGACGGACACTCGGTGCGGTACCTGGTGCTCACCAAGCTCGACCCATTCAGCGCCGCCGCGATGGATCAGGTCAACACCATCCGTGACACTGCCCGCGGCGCGCAGCCCAACACGTCGCTGTCCGATGCGACGGTGTCCATGGGCGGATATCCGGTGGCGCTCAAGGACACTCGCGACTACTACCAGAACGACATCCGGTTCATCATCATCGTCACCATCGTCGTGGTGCTGCTGATCCTGATGCTGCTGCTGCGGTCGCTCATCGCGCCGCTGTACCTGGTTGGCTCCGTGGTGCTTTCGTACTTCGCGGCGCTCGGCATCGGGGTTGTGGTGTTCCAGTACCTATTCCACCAGCCGCTGCACTGGACGGTGCCACCACTGGCCTTCGTGGTGCTGGTCGCCGTGGGTGCCGACTACAACATGCTGTTCGTCTCGCGAATGCGTGACGAGTCGCCACATGGCATGCGGTACGGCATCATTCGGACGCTGTCATCGACCGGCGGTGTCATCACCGCGGCCGGGCTGATCTTCGCGGCCTCCATGTGGGGTCTGTTGTTCTCCAGCATCGGCACGGTGATCCAGGGTGGATTCGTCATCGGCGCCGGCATTCTGCTGGACACCTTCCTGGTACGGACCATCACCGTGCCCGCCATGGCCACGCTTGTCGGAGAAGCGAACTGGTGGCCGTCACGACCGAAAACGCAGGGGAGCAACGCATGAACAAGCTACTTGCCCGCTCGATGGCTATCGCCACCACGCTGTTGACCGTCGGTGCCGGCGGGCCGCTCGCGGATTGGGTTGCGACGGCCGACGAGCCGTCGGCCGGTTCCGGGTCCGGCGACACGATTGTCCCGGCCATCCCACCGATCGGTACGCCCGGCCGCGGCTACGCCCTCGGCGGCGCGCACGTCATGGGCATTCCCTACGACGAATACATCCGTCGTACCGGCGCCGACTGGTTCCCCGGCCTCAAGCGCGAGATCGTCGACTACCCCGCCGGCCAGGTGCAGGGCCACGTGCTCGGTGGCATCCCGGGCATCGAGGAACTGCACGAGAAGATGCCGGAAATCGGCTTGAACGGCCCGAGCATCGGCGAGTCCGTCGACATCGGACAGGACAACGTCCTGCGCCGGGTCCGTGACGGCGGCCCGGGCACCGTGATCGGCCTGTCCGAAGGCGCGATGGTCCTGCACGCCGTGCAGGACCGGCTGGCCTATGACCCGGCCGCGCCGGCGCCCAACGAGCTGTCATTCGCGACCTACGGTGACCCGCTCGCGATCAACCCGTGGACCGAGAGCTTCCTGCGGCAGAACTTCCCGGTGGGCAGCACGGTCCCGGCGCTCGACTTCCGGATGCCGCCGGTGGTCGACAGTCAGTACAACACTTACCAATTCATCTCCGCATACGACAGCATCGCCGACTGGCCCGACCGCCCGGACAACCTCATGGCGCTGCTGAACGCGGTCGTCGGCCTGGCCACGGGCCACACCGCGGTGGCGTTCACCAACCCGAAGAACGTGCCGCCGCAGAACATCGTCAAGACCGTCAACTCCCGCGGTGCGACGACCACGACGTACATGATCCCCGAGCAGCACCTGCCGCTCGTCGTGCCGTTCAAGTACCTCGGCATGTCCGAAGCGGACATGAATCACCTTGACGCCGTGATGAAACCCATGGTGGATGCGGGATATTCGCGCAATGACGACCCGGCGACCGCGCCGATCACGGTCGATCCCGTCAACGGCTATGACCCCGCCGCCGCCACCGCCCCGGCCACGCAGGCCGCCTTCGGTGGTGCTGCCGACCCGGCCTCGCAGTTGATGTCGGGCATCAACTACGTGCTGAGCCACGGGCCGAGCGCGCACTAGGGGTCGGCCGGGCGCGCTCCGGGGTGCGCCGGTGGTGACACGCTGCTGAAGCTGCCGATCGACGGCCAAAAGACAGGGAATTCCCTGATTCGTCTCGCGGCGAGCCCGCGTCGTGTTTTGCTTCGTCGTGCCATACGTTCAAGGCAACGTCTTCGAACCACGTCACGCGAGGAGTCGCTGCGCTGTGTCCCAATCAGCCGACCACCGGGCCCTCCGAACCACGCGCCCGGCCAAGCCAATTCTCAAAGAGTCGCGGCCTGATCTGTAGCGCCGATGTCACGAGTGAATAGCATGTTATTCCGGAGTGACGATCTGGTTGCCCCTCCGGCACCGACGACGACGTGCTGGGTATATTCAGCCTACGGACTGTGACGTTCGGCGTCATTTTCGAAAAAGCGTTACCTAAACCACGAATTCACCCTATGGGATATTCATACATGACGGCAGACCTTGACCACGAACCCGAACTCGCGGTAGCAGAAATTCGAAAGCTCAATCGCGACCTTCAGATACTTATGGCGACCAATGGCACCCTCACGCGGATTCTGAACGTTCTGGCCAATGAAGAGATCGCTGTAGAGATCATCAGACAGCAAATTCACAACGTCGCGCCGAGAATGGCAGAGTGTCATGGCTTAGCGAGCGGCCGTGTTCTCGAGCGCGACATCTTGCTCAAGGGCCGGACTTCCGGGGACGCATTCGTAGCTGCGAAATCGTTGGTAGCCATGGATTTGTTACCCAGCGAGATCATGACAAGCCTGATGGAGACGGACCGTCCTATTGGGGAGATCATGGCCGGCAGCTGCATCGAGACCTACAAAGAAGAGGCCAAGGTCTGGGCCGGAAAATTACCGAGTTGGCCCGCGCTCGATGGATATCGGAATTCGCGAGTGGAGACCGTCGCCCGCCGGTATCGCATCATCTGCGGAGGACAACCGGTCATTGTTATCACCGAATACATCCTCCGCACGGTATTCGAAGAGTTTCGGGTCCTGAATTCGACGTTTCGAAAAGCTAGCGAATTGGCATGAGGACATTCTTCAATGGCCGAATTCGCTGAATTTATTTGTACGGACCATGTCGTCTCGCGGGGTCCGGCGGAGAGCTGAAAACGGTGAATGGGATCTGGTCGTGGTGAATGGAAACCTGGCGGAACTACTCGCCCGGCGGGCGTCGGAAGCGGGCTGGTACGACAAGCCCGCCTACTATGCGCCCGAGGTGGTGACTCACGGCCAAGTCCACGACGGCGCCGTGCGCCTCGGCGAAGTGCTCAGAAGCCGGGGTCTTTCCCGCGAAGATCGCGTCCTGTTGTGTCTTCCGGATTCGCCGGAGCTGGTGCAGCTACTGCTGGCATGTCTGGCGCGCGGGATCCTGGCATTCCTGGTTAACCCCGATCTCAACCGGGATGACCACGCGTTTCAGGAACGCGACACGGAGCCGGCGCTTGTCGTCACATCCGGTCCTCTGTGCGATCGATTCCAACCTTCGGTCGTTGCGGACGTCGCAGAGCTGGTGTCCGAGGCAGCGCGAGTCGGTCCGGGTGACTACATACCGCTCAGCAGTGACGATCTCGCCTACGCGACGTACACGTCCGGCACCACGGGTGCGCCGAAAGCCGCGCTCCACCGTCACGCAGACCCACTGACTTTTGTCGAGGGCATGTGCGGGAAGGCGTTACGGCTCACGCGCCGCGACACCGGGCTGTCCAGCGCGCGGATGTATTTTGCGTACGGCCTGGGGAATTCGGTCTGGTTTCCACTGGCGACCGGTGGTTCCGCGGTCATCGATCCCGTGCCGATCAGCCCGGAGCGGGCCGCCATTCTGAGCGCCCGATTCGAACCATCGGTGCTCTACGGGGTGCCCAGTTTCTTTGCCAGGGTGGTCGATACCTGCGCTTCCGATTCGTTCCGTTCGCTTCGCTGTGTGGTGACGGCGGGGGAGGCCATGGAGATCGGTCTCGCCGAACGGGTCACGAGATTCTTCGGCGGCATCCCGATTCTCGACGGAATCGGATCTACCGAGGTCGGACAGACGTTCGTGTCGAATACCGTCGACGAATGGCGCCCGGGAACGCTGGGAAAAGTCCTAGCGCCCTATGAGATTCGTGTCGTGGGGCCGGATGGCACGACAGCTGCCACCGGGATCGAGGGGGACCTGTGGGTTAGCGGACCATCGATCGCGCCAGGCTATTGGAATCGTTCTGAACCGGTTGCCGAAAGCGACGGTTGGCTCGAGACGCGGGATCGGGTGGCCATAGATGACCAGGGGTGGGTTACCTACCAGTGCCGCGCGGACGATACCGAGATCGTCGGCGGGGTCAACGTCGATCCGCGGGAGATCGAACGGCTCGTCATGGAAGACGACGCGGTGGCTACAGCTGCCGTTGTCGCCGTGAAAGAGTCCACGGGCGCATCGACGTTGCAGGCATTTCTGGTCCCGGCGGCCGACGTCGTCATCGACGAACTGACTGTGCGCGACATTCACAAGCGATTGCTCAACGCGCTCTCGGCATTCAAGGTGCCGCACAGATTCGCGATCGTCGAGCGACTCCCCCGAACCCCGAACGGGAAACTGCTGCGGCGCGTGCTTCGCATGGAGAGTCCGACGAAACCGATTTGGGACCTCCCGATGACCGAGCCCCAGTTGACCGAGCCCCACCTCGACGCGGCCGCGCAGGCGGGTTGCTCGGCGACCGGGCACCCTAACCCGGCGGACGGCGACGTCGGCGAAGTCACGCTCAAGGAGCGGTTGGCCTTGTTGCAGGAGGAACGGCACCGGCTGGTGGCAGACGCGGTATGCGCGGAGGCCGCGAAGCTGTTGGCCGAGCCAGACCCCCGGTCGGTGGATCGGGATCTGGCCTTCTCCGAGCTGGGTTTCGACTCGCAGATGACGGTCGAACTGGGCAATCGAGTGGCTGCGCTGACGGGACTGCGACTGCCCGAGACGATCGGGTGGGATTGCGGCACGATCTCAGCGCTGGCGCAGTACGTGGAGGCTGCGCTGCCCGGATCGGACCGACGGCCGGAGTCGTCCGCCCCGGCGCATACCGGCGCTGACAGCCTTGCGGTGATCGATGGGGAGCTCACGAGGCTCGAAGACCAGGTGTCGAACATCGGGCCCGACGACAAGCGGCGGGTTGCCGATCGGTTGCGTGCCCTGCTCGACGGCATCACTGCCGGCGAGGACGGGCTGAGCGCGCGGATCAAGGCGGCCGCGACTCCCGACGAGATTTTCCGGCTGATCGATTCCGAGTTCGGCGAGCCATGAAAGAAGAAGGCGACCGATTGTGACCACACAAGTTGAGGGCAGCGACACCGAGCGTGACAAGCTCCTCCGCTATCTGAAGAAGACGGTTATCGAGCTCGACGAGGCGCGCACGCGGCTGCGCGAACACGAGCAACGCGCGACTGAGCCGGTGGCGGTGGTGGGGATCGGCTGCCGCTTTCCGGGCGGGGTGAACTCTGCGGAAGACCTGTGGGAGGTCGTTTCGGCGGGGCGGGATCTGGTGACGGACTTCCCGACCGATCGCGGTTGGGACGTGGAGGGTATCTACGATCCCGATCCCGACGCGGAGGGCAAGACCTACACCCGCAAGGGCGCGTTCTTGGCGGACGCGAGTGGTTTTGACGCCGGGTTTTTCGGCATCGCTCCCGGCGAGGTGTTGGCGATGGATCCCCAGCAGCGGTTGATGCTGGAGGTTTCGTGGGAGGCCCTGGAACACGCGGGGATCGACCCGTTGTCGTTGCGGGGGTCGCAGACCGGAGTCTTCACCGGGATCTTCGCGGCGAGTTACGGCGGCAAACATCAAGGGGCCCTACAGGGCTACGGGTTGACCGGCACGACGGTGAGCGTGGCTTCGGGGCGGGTTGCCTATGTGCTGGGGCTGGAGGGTCCGGCGGTGTCGTTGGATACGGCGTGCTCGTCGTCGCTGGTGGCGATCCATTCGGCCATCGCGTCGTTGCGAGCGGGCGAGTGTGAACTGGCGTTGGCCGGCGGGGTGACGGTGCTGGGGGAGCCCTCGATCTTCATCGGGTTCAGTCGGCAGCGTGGGCTGGCTGCTGACGGGCGTTGCAAGGCGTTTGCCCGGGCGGCCGACGGAACCGGCTGGGGTGAGGGTGCCGGGGTACTGGTGCTCGAGCGGTTGTCGGATGCGCGGCGGCGGGGGCATTCGGTGCTCGCGGTGGTGCGGGGCAGTGCGATCAATCAGGATGGCGCCTCCAATGGGCTGACCGCGCCCAACGGGCTGGCTCAGCAGCGGGTCATTCGGGCGGCGTTGGCCAATGCGAGGTTGACCGCAGCCGACGTGGATGTGGTGGAGGGTCACGGGACCGCCACCACGCTGGGCGATCCCATTGAGGCGCAGGCATTGTTGGCCACGTATGGACAGGACCGTCCGGCGGGCCAGCCGCTGTGGCTGGGCTCCGTCAAGTCCAATATGGGTCACACCCAGGCCGCGGCGGGGGTGGCCGGGGTGATCAAGATGGTGCAGGCGATGCGTCATGGCATGATGCCGGCGACGTTGCATGTGGATGAGCCTTCCCCGCGCGTGAATTGGGAAAGCGGCGCGGTGTCGGTGTTGACCGAGGCGCGGGACTGGCCGCTCCATGGGCGTCCACGCCGGGCGGGCGTGTCGTCGTTCGGGATCAGCGGCACCAACGCGCACGTGATCATCGAACAAGCTCCCGAGCAGGCAGTGCTCGATGCGAGTGAAATTGCCGGGGCTACAACGGAATTGCCTGCAGTGCCATGGGTTATTTCGGCTCGCTCGGCGGAGGCGCTGACGGCTCAGGCGGGCCGACTGCTGGCCCGTGTCGAGGCCGACCCGGCGCTGGATCCGGTCGATGTGGGGTACTCCCTGGCGGGCCGGTCGGTGTTCGAGCATCGGGCTGTGGTGGTGGGTGCGGACCGACCGGCGTTGCTGACGGGGCTCGCGGCGCTGGCCGGCGGTGCCGCGAGCACGGGCGTGGTGGTCGGGCAAGCGGGGCCGGTGGGCAAGACGGTCGTGGTGTTCCCCGGGCAGGGCTCGCAGCAGCTCGGGATGGGCCGGGAACTGTACGGACAGTTACCCGTGTTTGCCGAGGCATTCGATGCGGTGGCCGATGAGCTGGACAAGCACCTGCGATTGCCACTGCGCGAGGTCATCTGGGGTGCCGATTCGGAACTGCTTGACTCCACTGAGTTTGCCCAGCCTGCACTGTTCGCGCTTGAGGTGGCGCTGTTCGAGGTGATGCTGCGCTCGGGTGTGCAGCCGGACTTCGTGATGGGCCACTCGGTCGGGGAGTTCGCGGCGTCATATGTCGCCGGTGTGTTGACGTTGGCCGACGCGGCAATGCTGATAGCCGCGCGGGGCCGGTTGATGCAAGCGTTGCCTGCGGGTGGAGCGATGGTGGCGGTGGCTGCTACCGAAGAAGAAGTCATGCCATTGCTGGACGAGGGCGTCGGCATCGCGGCGATCAATGCGCCCAAATCAGTGGTGATCTCTGGTGACCAGGCAACCGCGAGCGCGATCGCCGATCGGTTTGCCGAGCAGGGCCGGCGGGTGCACCGCCTGGCCGTCTCGCACGCGTTTCATTCGCCGTTGATGGAGCCGATGCTCGAGGAGTTCTCGGCGGTTGCGGCCCGGGTTCACGCGCGCGCGCCGCGAATCGGGTTGGTGTCGAACGTGACGGGTGAATTGGCAAGCGCCGAAAGCAACTTCGGGTCGTCGCAGTATTGGGTCGAGCATGTCCGCCGGCCGGTTCGCTTTGCCGACAGCGTGCGTCATCTGCAGGCGGCGGGGGCGACGCATTTCATCGAGGTCGGTCCCGGCAGTGGTCTGACGAGCGCCATCGAGCAGTCGGTGGCCCCGGCCGAGGCAGTGGTGGTCCCGACGCTGGCCAAGAACCGCCCGGAGGCGGCCTCCGTGCTGGGGGCGCTGGGTCAGTTGTTCACCACCGGCGTGCCGGTCGACTGGTCGGCGGTTTTCGCCGGCTCGGGTGGGCGGCGGGTCGAGTTGCCGACGTATGCGTTTCAGCGGCGCCGGTTCTGGGACAGGGGTGCGGACGGGCCTACCGATGTGGCCGGTCTGGGTCTGGGCGGGACTGAGCATGCCCTGCTGGGTGCGGTGGTCCAGCGGCCCGATCTCGGCGGGGTGGTCCTGACTGGCCGGTTGTCGCTGGCTGATCAGCCGTGGCTGGCCGATCACGTGATCGGCGGGGCGGTGCTGTTCCCAGGGACGGGATTTGTGGAGTTGGCGATCCGCGCCGGTGATGAAGTGGGTTGCGGAGTCATCGATGAGTTGGTGCTGGCGGCGCCGCTGGTGATACAGCCGGGTGTGGGCGTGCAGGTGCAGGTGGTCGTCGGGCAGGCCGACGAGTCCGGGCACCGGTCGGTGACGGTGTACTCCCGAGAAGATCAATCCGAGGACTGGTCGCTCAACGCCGAGGGCAAGCTCGGGGTCGACGCTGCGGATGCCTCGGTGGACTGGTCGGTGTGGCCACCGCCGGGCGCGGAGAGCGTCGACATCTCGGACGGCTATGCGCAATTGGCGGACCGCGGTTACGCCTACGGCCCGGCGTTTCAAGGGTTGGTGTCCATCTGGCGGCGCGAGTCGGAGATTTTCGTCGAGGTGGCTGCTCCTACCGGTGCCGGGGTGGCGGTCGACGGGGTCGGGATGCATCCCGCGGTGCTGGATGCAGTGCTGCATGCCCTGGGGCTGGCCATCGAGACCAGTGAGACCCGGCTGCCCTTCTGCTGGCGGGGCGTGTCGTTGCACGCCGCGGGCGCCGGACGCGTGCGAGCCCGGCTGACGTCGGTGGGACCAGACGCGATCTCGATCGACGTGGCTGATACCGAGGGATTGCCGGTTTTGACGGTGGGCGCATTGGTGACGCGACCGGTGAGCGCCGAGCAGCTCGGCGCTGCTCTTGCCGCGAGCCGCGGTGCACCCGATCAGGGGCCACTGGACGTGATGTGGTCACCGATATCGTTGAGCCACAATGATATTGATGCGACCAACCCGCCGACGGTGGTCACCTGGCAAGACGTGAACGTCGGCGGCGCAAAGACCGGTGATGCCGGTGTCGTGGTGTGGGAGTGCGCATCTGCCGGTGCGGACGTGGATGTGGTGGGCTCGGTCTATGCGGCGACCCACGCCGCCCTAGAGGTGTTGCAGTCCTGGCTCGGCCGCGACCGCGCGGCCACGCTGGTGGTGTTGACCCACGGTGCTGTCGCTTTGCCGGGCGAGGACGTCACCGACCTGGCCGCAGCCGCGGTATGGGGCATGGTCCGGTCCGCGCAGAATGAGAGTGGCGGCCGGATCGTGCTGGTCGACACCGACGCCGGCAGCGCGGTAGACGTGGCGATGCTTGCCGCCGCCGGTGAATCCCAACTGTTGGTGCGCGGCAACATGATTCATGCCGCCCGGCTCTCCCCGGCACCGCCGCTGCTGCCGCTGCCGGCGGGGGAGCCGGCGTGGCGGTTGGCCGCCGGCGGCGGCGGGACGTTGGAGGATCTGGGGTTGCGGCCCTGCCCGGACGTGCAAGCGCCGCTGCAGCCGGGGCAGGTGCGGGTGGGGGTGTCCGCCGTGGGCGTCAACTTCCGCGACGTGGTGGTCGCGTTGGGCATGTATCCCGGCGAGGTCCCGCCGCTGGGTGCCGAAGGCGCCGGGGTGGTGCTCGAGACCGGTCCCGAAGTGACCAGTGTCGCCGTCGGCGACCCGGTGATGGGATTGCTGGGCGGCGCGGGACCGCTGACCGTGGTGCCCCAGGAACTCATCACCCGGACGCCGCAGGGCTGGTCGCTGACCGACGCCGCCGCGGTGCCGTTGGTGTTCTTGACGGCTCTGTACGGATTGGCCGATCTGGGCGGGATCCGTCCCGGGGAATCGCTGCTCGTCCACGCCGGGACCGGTGGCGTGGGCATGGCGGCGGTGCAGTTGGCCCGCCACTGGGGTGTCGAAGTATTCGTCACCGCCAGCCGCGGCAAATGGGACACGCTGCGCGCCATGGGGTTTGACGACGACCGTATCGGTGATTCCCGGACGTTGGACTTCGAGGACAAGTTCCTGGCAGCCACCGGCGGCAGGGGCGTTGATGTCGTCCTCAACGCACTGACTGGTGGTTTCGTTGATGCATCGCTTCGCCTACTGGTGCGCGGTGGTCGCTTCCTCGAGATGGGCAAGACCGATATCCGTGATGCGCAGGAGATCGCCGCCGCCTATCCCGGTGTGATCTATCAGGCGTTTGATCTGTCGGACGCGGGCCCGGCGCGCATGCAGGAGATGTTGGTCGAGGTACGCGAACTCTTCGACGCCCAGGTGTTGCATCGGCTCCCGGTCACCACCTGGGACGTGCGTTGCGCGCCGGCGGCCCTCCGATTCATGAGCCAGGCCCGTCATATCGGCAAAGTGGTCTTGACGATGCCCACTGCGCTCGCCGATGGACTGGCAGGCGGCACGGTGTTGATCACCGGAGCCACCGGGATGGTCGGCGCTGTGCTGGCCCGCCACCTGGTCAGCGCGTACGGCGTGCGTCATCTGGTGTTGGCCAGCCGTCGGGGCGATCAGGCCGAGGGCGCCGCCGAGTTGGCGGCCGAGTTGACCGAGGCCGGCGCCAGGGTACAGGTGGCGGCCTGCGATGTGGCCGATCGCGATGCGGTCACGGCGTTGTTCGCCCAGCTGTCGCGGGAGTATCCGCCGGTGCGCGGGGTGATTCACGCCGCCGGTGTGCTCGACGACGGAGCGATCACGTCATTGACGCCGGATCGGGTCGATACGGTGTTGCGCGCCAAGGTGGACGCCGCGTGGAACCTGCACGAGGCCACCCGTGATCTCGATCTGGCGTTGTTCGCGCTGTGCTCCTCGATCGCGGCCACGGTGGGCGCACCCGGGCAGGGGAACTATTCGGCGGCGAACGCGTTCCTCGACGGGTTGGCCGCGCACCGGCAGGCCGCAGGGCTTCCCGGGATATCGCTGGCGTGGGGATTGTGGGAACAGGCCAGCGGCATGACCGCGCATCTGAGCAACCGTGACCGGGCCCGGATGAGCCGCAGTGGGCTGGCCCCGATGAGTCCGGGGCAGGCGCTGGAGCTGCTCGACGCCGCGCTCGCGATTGATCACCCCATGATGGTTGCCACCCGCCTGGACCGCGCCGCGCTGGATGCCCTGGCCCAGAGCGACGGTTTACCGGCCCTGTTCAGTGGGCTCGCGCGCCGCCCGCAACGCCGCCGAATCGAGAGCTCCGGTGATGCTGCCCAGTCGAAATCGGCACTGGCGCAACGGCTCAGCGGGCTGACAGCCGGCGAACAACACGAACTACTGGTGGGACTGGTGTGTTTGCAGGCAGCTGAGGTGCTCGGCCTGCCTTCCGCGCAGGACGTCGACCCCGAGGCTGAATTCCAGACCTTCGGCTTCGACTCGCTGACCGCCGTCGAACTGCGCAACCGTCTCAAAACGGCCACCGGCCTCACGCTGCCGTCCACGCTGATCTTCGATTACCGAACCGCCGCCGCGCTTGCCGACTATGTGGGACAACAAATCCCGGAAAGTCAGCGTCCCGAACCCGGGCCGGCCGAACCCGCCGACAAGAACCCCAAGGTATCCGGTCCGGCGGAGTTGACGTCAGGTTTCGCCATCGTCGGCTACGCGGCCCGGTTTCCGGGCGCCGCGGACACCGACGAATTCTGGCAGATGCTGTGCGAAGGCCGGGATGCGGTTTCGGAGGTACCCGACGACCGATGGGACGTCGATCAGTTCTTCGACCCGGAGCCGGGTGCGCCCGGAAAGGTCGTAACCCGTCGGGCCGGTCTGGTCGACGACGTCGCGGGCTTCGATGCACCGTTCTTCGGCATGTCGGCGCGCGAGGTCAGGTTGCTGGACCCGCAGCATCGACTGCTGCTGGAGACGGCGTGGCGGGCGGTGGAGCATTCGGGCACCGCGCCGACATCCTTGGCCAACACCAGCACCGGCGTATTCGTCGGCTTGTCCACCCACGACTTTCTGGGTATGGCATTCAGCGAGCTGAATTACGACGAGGTCGAGGCCTATTTGGGCATCGGGACTTCGAACGCCGCGGCAGCAGGCCGGATCAGCCATCGGCTGGGGCTGCAGGGTCCCGCGGTCGCCGTCGACACGGCGTGCAGCTCCTCGCTGGTGGCAATTCACCAGGCATGCCAAGCGCTCCGCCTGGGGGAGTGTGACCTCGCGCTGGCCGGCGGCGCGAACGTGCTGCTCACTCCGGCGACCATGATCACGTTCTCCAGCGCGCGCATGCTGGCGCCCGACGGCCGGTGCAAGACTTTCGATGCGGCCGCGGACGGCTATGCGCGCGGCGAGGGTTGCGGCGTCATCGTCATCAAACGGCTCGAGGACGCGATTGCCGACGGTGACCGGATTCGGGCCGTGATCCGCGGCAGCGCGATCAACCAGGACGGCGCATCGGGGGGCTTGACGGTGCCGAACGGTATTGCCCAGCAACGGGTTATCGCCGCGGCGCTGAAACGCGCAAACCTCGAACCCGGCGACGTCGGATACCTGGAAGCACATGGCACCGGTACCTCGCTGGGGGATCCGATCGAGGTCCAGGCCGCGGGGGCGGTGTTCGGCGACGGCCGCGATCCCGATGAGCCGCTGCTGATCGGTTCGGTCAAGACGAACATCGGACATCTGGAAGCAGCGGCCGGAATCGCCGGTGTCATCAAGGTCATCCTCTCGCTCGAACACGAATTGCTGCCGCAGCACCTGCACTTCGAGAACCCGTCGCCGCACATTCCGTGGGACGAGCTTCCGGTGCGGGTTGTCAAGGAGGCCACCGCCTGGGAGCGCAACGGACGCCCACGTATCGCCGGCGTCAGCTCATTCGGGTTCGCAGGGACCAACGCGCACGTCATCATCGAAGAAGCAACCACGGCCCAGCCCGCGGAGCCGGCTACCGCCGGGGCGCCTCCCAAGTCTGATGTCGGCGCCGGGGCGCCTCCCAAATTCAGCCTGCTGCCGCTTTCCGCCCGCACGCCTGCCGCACTGGTGCAGCTCGCCGATCACTACCGCAGCTGGTTGAGCACGCATCCGGAGGCCGACCTCAAAGATGTGTGCCTCACCGCCGGGGCGGGCCGAGCACACTTCGAGCACCGCGCTGCGTTGGTGGTCAATTCGACCGAGTCGGCCGTCGAGCTGCTCGGTGCGCTCGCGGATGACCGGCCGGCGCCCGGCCTGAGGCGTGGAGTCTCCGATCGCAAGCCGAAGACGGCGTGGTTGTTCCCCGGACAGGGCAGCCAGTACGCCGGCATGGCCAAGGAGCTCTATGAGACCGAGCCGGTCTTCGCCGAAACCATGGACCAATGCGCGGTTGCCGTAGCCGATGTACTCGAAAAGCCCTTGCTGGACGTCATTTTCGATAACGGCCCCGGTGCCGAGGAGACGCTGCGGCAGACCAGCTATGCCCAGCCGGCGATCTTCGCCGTCGAGATGGGACTGGCCCGGCTCTGGCAGTCGTGGGGTTTGGAACCCGATGTGGTGCTTGGCCACAGCGTCGGCCAATATGCGGCGGCCTGCGTGGCGGGTGTGTTCAGCATCGAGGACGGAGCGCGGCTGACCGCGGAGCGCGGGCGCCTGTTCGGCAGTTTGCCTGCGGGCGGGCGGATGGCCGCGGTGTTCGCCGCCGCCGAGCGCGTCGAGAGCCTCACCGACGAATACCCGAGCCTGTCGGTGGCCGCCTACAACGGTGCAAACACCGTGCTGTCGGGACCTGGAGAGGATCTGGACCGGGCGGTCGCCGCATTGGCGGCCGATGGCGTGCGGTGTGATTGGCTGGACACCAGCCACGCATTCCACTCGGCGTTGCTGGACCCGGTCCTGGACGAGTTCGGTTCGTATGTCGACCAGTTCAATTTCCGCCCGCCACAACGCATTCTGGTTTGCAACCGCACCGGCGCCGCGCTCGGCAGTAGCGGGAAACTCGATGGCGCCTACTGGCAGCGTCATGCCCGCCAACCGGTCGAATTCGCCAAGAGCGTGCGCACCCTTGCCGACCTCAATTGCAAAGTCCTGCTCGAGGTGGGCCCGCAACCGTTGCTCACCGCCGCGGCCCTGCGGGCGTGGCCGGACCCGGCCACGTCACCGCAGCCGATCGCGTCGTTGCGTCGAAACACTGCCGATCACCGCCAGATCACCGAAGCCCTCGCCGATTCCTACGTCGCCGGGCACCTGCCCAACTTCGGCGCAGCCGGTCGGGGACCGGCGAGCAGGCTCGACCTGCCCACCTATCCCTTCGAACGCCGCCAGTACTGGTTCCGTGATCCGGCGGCCGGGCCGAGCCGCCACCGTAGGGCGAGGTCCGATGCGGACACCCGCTACGAGATTCGCTGGGAGAAAGTCGCGGCGGGGCGCCAAGGCGGCGGCGGATCCGCCTGGCTGCTCATCGGTGACGATGCCGAGTTGCTCCAGCCATTGGTCGATGCGCTGACTGCGGGCGGGCACCGGTACCGGATTGTCGGGTTGCCGATGTCCGACGCGGAGGCGGACCGTCTCGAAGACGTATTGCGTGCCGCCGGGGCAGACGAACCGGGGTTGCGCATCCTGCATGCCGCGGCCCTCGACGCGGAGCGCGCAACCTCGACGTCGTCGGTGCTGCGGATGCAACACCGGGTTCTGGGCGGGACCCGTCGGCTCTTCCGCGCCGCGGCGGCCGCCGAACTGCGATCGCCCATCTGGCTGGTCACCCGCGGCGCGCAACGAGTCACCGACGCGGACACCGTGTCACCGGATCAGGGTTGCCTGTGGGGATTCGGCCGTGCCGCCGCGCTGGAGTATCCCCGACTCTGGGGTGGACTGGTGGATCTGGCGCAGGGGACCGCCGGCGAGTGGGAGCAGTTGATCGATTGGCTGACGGCGCCGCCACGTGACTCGGCCGTTCGGGAGGATCAGATCGCGCTGCGTGATCACTCGGTCTATCTCCCCCGGCTGGTGCGGCGCACCGGTCAGGCGAGCGTCACGCCGCTGGAACTACGTTCTGACGCAACGTATCTGGTCAGCGGTGGGCTCGGATCGATAGGCCTGGAGATCGCCGGGTATATGGCCGCCAGCGGCGCCCGGCATCTGGTGTTGACCAGCCGACGACTCCCCAGCGCTGACACCCAACAGCGCATCGACGCACTGAGCGAGCGGCACAGCTGCGAAATTCGGGTTATCACCGCCGATGTCGCGGATGCGCATGCCGTTGCACGTCTGCTGATCGCCGTGCAGGCCGAACTCCCGCCGCTGGCCGGCATCATCCACGCCGCGGGCGAGATCGGCACCACGGTGCTGAGCCAATTGGACGATGCGGAAACCGATCGCGTCTTCGCCGGGAAGGTTTGGGGTGCTTGGCATTTGAGCGAAGCGGCGGCCGGCCTGAAGCTGGACTTCTTCGTCAGCACCTCGTCGATCGCGTCGGTCTGGGGCGGATTCGGTCAGACCTCCTACGGCGCGGCGAACGCGTTCCTCGACGGGTTGTCCTGGCGCCTACGCGAGCGGGGCATCCAAGGAATGAGTGTGAACTTCGGCCCTTGGGTGGCGGGCGGGAACGATGACGGAGTGGACGGAAAGGCGCACGCGGCGGGCATGGCCGATGCGGAATCCCGTGCGCGACTGGACGAACGAGGGATCAAAACGTTGTCGTCCGCTGATGCCCTCGCGGGTCTGGCCGACGTCATGTCGGCCGCGTCGGCGCAGGGTGTGGTGGCCCGTATCGACTGGGCCCGTTTCCTGCCGCTCTACCAACTGTCGGGCAGGCGGGGGTTCCTGGCGGAGTTGGAGCGAGAAGTCGCCTCGGAAACGAAGGCAACGGCAGCCGAAGTGACTGTTGCGGCACCGCCACCGACGCAGTCCGGGCAGACGCTGTTCATCGAGCGGCTCATGAATGCTCCTGTGCAGCAGCGCAAGAGACTGGTGACCGACCACCTGCGTGACGCGGTGGCAGAGGTGACGCGGCTGGATGCCTCGGAGATTCGCGAGGATGCCGGGTTCTTCGACCTCGGCATGGATTCGCTGATGGCCGTCGAGCTGCGGCGCCGCATCGAACAGGCGGTGGGCCAGGAGGTACCCGTCACCCTGGTGATGGACCACCCGCGGCTGTCAGACGCGGCGGACTATCTACTCGGCGACGAGGTACTCGGGCTCGGCGAGGGGCCATCGGCACCGAAACGGACGTCAACGACGACCCCCACGGACGAACCGATTGCGATCGTGGCCGTGTCATGCCGTTTCCCCGGTGCACCCGACCCGGAAGCATTCTGGGAGGTGTTGTCCGGCGGCGTGGACGCAATCCGGGAAGTTCCGGAGGACCGATTCGACATCGACGAGTACTACGACCCGGACCCGGAGACTCCGGGTAAGACCTACACGCGCTTCGGCGGATTCCTGGACGGCATCGACCGATTCGATCCGGAATTCTTCGGCATCTCCCCGCGTGAGGCCGTGTGGATCGAGCCGCAACAGCGTCTGACGCTGGAAACGGCGTGGGAAGGGTTGGAACGCGCGGGGTATTCGCCGGCCTCCTTGCGCGGCAGCCGAACCGGCGTCTTCATGGGGGTGGCGGCCAATGAGTATGCGCACCTGCTGTCCGCCGAGCCGATCGACAAAATCGAACCGCACTTCATCACTGGCAACGCGCTCAATGCGATCTCCGGTCGGGTCGCGTTCGCACTCGGACTCGAAGGGCCGGCAGTAGCGGTCGATACCGCGTGCAGCTCGGCATTGGTGGCTGTCCATCAGGCCTGCCAGGCATTGCGCGGCGGCGACTGCGATCTCGCCCTCGCCGGAGGCGTGAACGTCTTGTTGAGCCCGGTATCATTGGTTGCCGCATCCCGGGCCAGGATGCTGTCCCCCGTCGGGCGCTGCAAGACCTTCGACGCCTCGGCCGATGGTTACGTCCGCAGTGAAGGCTGCGGCATCCTGGTGCTCAAGCGGCTGAGTGATGCGGTACGTGATGGCGACCAGGTCTGCGCGGTCATTCCGAGTAGCGCGGTGAACCAGGACGGTGCATCCAGCGGCTTGACGGTGCCCAATGGTGGTGCGCAGCAACGGCTCATCGGGGCAGCACTGGCTCGGGCCGGGTTGGCCGGCCGCGATATCGACTACCTCGAGGCACATGGCACCGGCACTCCACTGGGTGATCCGATCGAGGTGCAGGCCGCAGCGGCGGCCTACGGCGGCGCGCGCCAGGCGGACCGGCCGCTGCTCATCGGTTCGGTGAAGTCCAACATTGGCCACACCGAATCTGCCTCCGGCGCAGCAGGTCTGATCAAGGTGGTGCTGTCGCTCCAAAATGGCTTGCTGCCGCAGAGCCTGCACTTCGACAACCCGTCGCCGCACATCCCGTGGGACTCGCTACCCGTGCGGGTCGTCGACAAGGCGGTTCCCTGGCAGGGCAACGGCAGGCCGCGGCGGGCCGGCGTGAGTTCGTTCGGCTTCACCGGTACCAACGCGCATGTGCTGGTCGAAGAGGCGCCACGACAGCCGGCCGGCCCCGTGGGTGACGTGCCGGACAGCGGTGTACCGGAGAGCACGGACACGCACGAACAGCCCTCCGACGTGCTGGCGCTTTCCGCGCGGTCGCCGGAAGCACTCGCGGCGGTGGCGCAACGCTATGAGGCCTGGCTGCGCGACCACCCCGACACCAGCCTGGCCGACCTGTGCCGCACCGCCGGAACGGGCCGGACGCACTTCGAACATCGCGCCGCGCTCGTCGTGGATTCGGTCGCGAGCGCGCGCGAGGGCCTGGCGGCGTTGGCGGAGAACCGGCTACGGCCCGGCGTGGTCCGGGGTGAGCACATCAACCGGCCAACGACGGCGTGGTTGTTCACCGGGCAGGGCAGCCAGTATCCGGGGATGGCGCGTGAATTGTTCGACGCCGAGCCGGTTTTCGCCGAAACCGTGACACGGTGTGCGGAGGCTGTCGGCGACATGCTGCCGCGGCCGTTGCTGGAGGTACTGTTCGACACCGACCGCCAGACCTCGGACACGCTCCGGCACACGTCGTATGCGCAGCCGGCGTTGTTCGCCGTGGAGATGGGCCTGGCCCGGCTGTGGCAGTCGTGGGGCCTGGCGCCCGACGTGGTCCTGGGACACAGCGTGGGCCAGTACGCGGCGGCCTGCGTGGCCGGCGTGTTCAGCCTCGAGGACGGCGCACGGCTGATGGCCGAACGTGGCCGACTGTTCGGCAGCTTGCCCGAGGGCGGGCGAATGGTCGCGGTATTCGCCGACCCCGCTCACGTCGAGGCCGTCGCCGGTGAGTTCCCGCGGGTCTCGGTGGCGGCATACAACGGTCCCAACACCGTGCTGTCGGGTCCTGGTGCGGAGGTGGAGCAGCTGGTCGACCGGTTCAACGCCGAGGCAATCCGCTGCACCCCGCTGGAGACCAGCCACGCCTTCCACTCGGAACTGCTGGAGCCGGTGCTCGATGAATTCGAGTCGTACGCAGCACAGTTGCGATTTGCCGCCCCGACTTTGCCGCTGATCTGCAACCGCACCGCCGCCGTGCTCACCGCCGAAACGCCTATCGACGCTCGGTACTGGCGGCGGCACTCCCGCCAGCCGGTGCAATTCGCGGACAGTGTGCGCACTGCGGCGGCACTGGGATGCACTGTGCTGATGGAGATCGGCCCGCAACCCATATTGACCGCCGCGGCCATGCAGGTCTGGCCGGAACACCTGAGCGCGCCACGGGCCATCGCCTCGATGAGAAAGGGTGTGAGTGACCGGCGCCAGATCGCCACCGCCCTGGCCTCGGCGTACGTCAGCGGCCTCAGTCCCGATTTCGCCGCGGTGTACCGCCACGCCGGTCGCCGGCTCGAACTGCCCACCTATCCGTTCCAGCGTCGGCGCTTCTGGCCCAAGACATCCGGCCTGACCCACGAAGGGGTAGGCGGTCCGACATCCGGAATCCTCGGCAGCGCAAAGGAACTCGCTTCCGGAGACACTGTTTACGTCAGTAGGCTGGGGGTCAAATCGCAGCCCTGGCTTTCCGATCACGTCATCTACGGCACCGTTGTGGTCCCGGGAGCGACCTACGCCGCGATGGCGCTGGCCGCCGTCGGCGCACCGGCCCGGGTGAAAGACGTCTTCTTCTACGAGCCGATCATCCTGCCGGACAAGAGTTCTCGCGAAGTGCAACTCACCCTGCATCCTTCCGCGGAAGATGGCCGATGGAGCTTCCAGGTCCACAGCCGCCCCTATGGCGAACGCGGTGCCGAATGGTCGCTGAACGCCGACGGCACCGTAGTCAGTGGCGCCGAGACCGAATCGGTCTCCGATCCGGATCTCGGCGAAACCGTCGAGCGACTGGAGCGGCTGCGTCCGCAGGATCTGATCGACACCTTCGCAGACCTGGAACTGGCCTGGGGGCCCACCTGGTCCACGTCCCTCAAATCGCTTTGGCTCGGTGACGGCGAGGCGATCGGCGACATTCTCGTCGGTGAAGAACTCGCCGAACAACTGGGAGCGGAGCCGATGCATCCGGTGCTGCTGGACTTGTGCACCGGCGTTGCGTTTCCGGCGTTCCCGGCACTCCTGGCCGCCGAACAGGGCATGAGCGATCTGTTCCTGCCGTTGCGGTACGGGCAGGTGGAGCTCAAGGAGAAGATGCCGCGGCGTTTCTATTGCCGAGCGCGGTGGCATGCCGGCGCACTCGACAGCGAAACCCAGGTCTTCGATCTCGATTTCGTCGATCGGGATGGCCGACGCCTGGGCGGGATCAGCGAGTTCACGGTCAAACGCGCGCCTCGGGAGGCGTTGCTGCGCGGACTGGGCGGTGACGCGGCCCGGCTGCTCTACACAGTGGGCTGGCATGAGGTGCCGCCGCCACCGGCTGACGCTCCGGCGGGTCTGAGCGGCACCTGGCTGGTCGCGGGGTTCGGCGAACTTGCCGCCGAGATGCCCGGCTGCGTCCCGTTCGATCGGGACACCGATCCGGAGCTCCTCGGCCAGGTGCTGGCGACGGCGCACGAGCGCGGCGTCGGATTCTCCGGCGTGGTCTGGCGCAGTAATGCGGAAAGCGCTGACGAGCCGACCGCCGAGGCCGCGGCGCGGCTCGAAACGGAGATCGCCAACCTGCTCAGTGCGGTGCACACGGTGCAGGGCGGCGGCGTGACCCTCCCGAACGGCCTCTGGATCGTCACCGAGCGGGCCGTGGCGGCCGAGTCGGGCGAACCGGTCGACCCGGTGCAGGCGGCGTTGTGGGGGCTCGGACGCACCGTGATCAACGAGGAGCCCGCGCTGCGCGCCAAGCTCATCGACGTCGACGGATCGCCCGAAGCCGCCGCGGCCGTGGTCAGGTTGTTGGCTGCACCAGTCGACGAGCCCGAACTTGCTGTGCGGCAAGGCAAGCTGTTGGCTTCACGGTTGTTGCCGCGGGCCCGCAGCGGCCATCTCACGGTGCCGCATGCCACCGACTACGAGTTGGCGCCCAGCGAGCGCGGTGCGATCGACAACCTGCGACTGACCGAAAAAGAGGTGCTCGCACCGGAGGCCGGCTACGTGCAGGTCCGGGTGGAGGCCGCGGGTCTCAACTTCCGCGATGTGCTCAATGTGCTGGGTCTGTATCCCGGTGATCCGGGCCCGATCGGCGGCGACTTCGCCGGCGTCGTCACGGCCTTGGGCGCGGACGTCACGGGAGTCGACGTGGGGCAGCGGGTCTACGGCTCGATGCAGGGTGCGTTCAGCAGCCGATTCAACGTGCCGGCCCACTTCCTGGCGCCCATACCGGGCGGGGTGAGCGCGGTGGAAGCCGCGACGATCCCCGCCGCGGCACTCACGGTCCGGCTGTCGTTCGACTGGGCCCGGCTGAAGCCGGGCGACAAGGTGCTGATCCACGCCGCCAGCGGTGGCGTGGGACTGGCGGCCATCCAGATGGCTCAGCAGCTCGGTGCCGAAGTGTTCGCCACCGCGAGCACGTTCAAGCGTGCGACGCTGCGCAAGCTGGGTGTGCAGCACGTCTATGACTCGCGCACAACCGATTTCGCCGATCAGATCGTGGCGGATACCGGCGGTGCGGGCGTGGACGTCGTGCTCAACAGTCTGACCAACGAGGGCTTCATCGAGGCGACGCTCCGGGCCACCGCCAAGGGCGGCCGCTTCGCCGAGATCGCCAAGCGTGATATCTGGACTCCCGAGCAGATGGCCGCGGCGCGTCCCGACGTCGCCTACGAGATCGTCGCGCTGGACACCGTGATGCTCACCGAACCCGAACGCATTCGTGATCTGCTCACCGAGGTGTCACAGGGCTTGACTGCAGCGGACGACTCTTGGAGCAAGCGCTCGCCGGGCCAGTGGACGCCACTGCCGGCCGAGATATACCCGCTCACCGAGGCGAGGACAGCGTTCCGGCGCATGCAGCAGGCCCGGCACACCGGCAAGATCGTGCTGCAGATGCCCAACCCGTTGCAACCGCGGCCCGACCGGAGCTATCTGATCACCGGCGGCCTGGGTGCGATCGGTCTGCACACGGCGTCGTATCTGGCGGGGCTCGGCGCCGGGGACATCGTGCTGGCCAGTCGGCACGCGCCCGATGCCGAAAAACAAAGGGCGATCGACGACATCACCGAGCGGTACAAGTGCCGTATCCATGTCTTCACCGCCGATGTCGGGGAGGAGCCGGAGGTGCAGGCCCTACTGGAGCGCATCCGGGCGGAGGTGACGCCATTGGCTGGTGTGGTGCATCTGGCCGGCGTGCTCGATGACGCGCTGCTCGGTCAGCAGGAACTCGAAAAGTTCCGGATGACGTTGGCGCCCAAGGCATACGGTGCTTACCACCTCCACCGGCTGACCAAGAACGACGAACTGGACGTCTTCATCGTGTCCTCGTCGGTGTCGGCGCTGTTCGGCCCACCGGGCCAGGCCAACTACGCGACCGCCAATGCGCTGCTCGACGGCCTGGTCGCCCACCGCAGGGCACAGGGGCTGCCGGCCACCGGAGTCAACTTCGGCCCGTGGGCGCGGGGCGGCATGGCCGCGTCGGCGGCTGCGGCGTCCAACATCAGCGCGCAGGGACTGATACCGATGGACCCATCGGCAGCACTCGGCGCGCTGGCGGAGGCCATCGCCAACGGAACCGGTCAGGCTGCCGTCGTCAAGGCCAATTGGCAGCGTGCCGCGAAGGTGCTGGGCAGCTCGCGCCCGCCCATCCTGGAGCTGGTGCTGCCGAGCCCCGCTTCGGATGCTGTCAGCGACAGCGAATTGCTCAAGCAGCTGATGGAGATTCCGGTGCCGCAGCGGACCGGTTTCGTCGCAGAGTTCCTCCAGCGCGAGGTGCAGAACTTCCTGCGACTGGCGCAGCCGCCGGCCACCACCAGCCGGTTCCTGGACCTGGGCACCGACTCGTTGATGGCGGTCGAGCTTCGCAACCGGCTGCACAGTCAATTCGGCGGCAAGTTCTCCATCAACGCGACCGCGGTATTCGACTACCCGACCATCGGAGAGCTCGCCGAGTACCTGGCCGGTCAGCTGCCCGATTCGGAATCGGCCGTCGCCCCGGAGCCGAGTTGATGCGCCCGCCTACACCCCGAGTGCGCCGGCTGCGACCAGTACCGCTCCGACCACCGCCAGCAGCGCAGCGACTTCGTGGCGCCGGCGGGCGCGAATCCAGTTGTTCAGCAACGCCATTCCCTCGCGGGTACGTTGCGGCGCAATCAGGTAGGCGAGCAGCGGCACTTCCACCAAGGAGAACGCCACCACGTTGAATGTCACCAGGGCGCCCATCCGGACGTCGGCCTCGACGCGTGCGGCGGCGATCACGGCCAGCGCGGCCAGGTAGTCGACCGACGGCAGCGCGATGCCGAGGCCCGCGACGCCCGCAACCCACAGCGACCGGCCGGTGAGTAGCCGGGTCAGCCAGTCCGGTACCTGGCGGTCACGCCGCTTCGTGACGGCCAGGAGCGCCGCCGCCACCAACGCCAGCACCCCGATGACGACCTGCACCGTCGGCAGGTTGAAATGCGCCGACGCCCAAGGGGGAAGCCTGGATTCGAGGACGAACAGCACCACCGCACCGACGGACAGGCCCATCAGGAAACCGCCGCACAGGAACGCGGCCAACTGCAGCTGCGGGCGCGGCCGGTTCAGCATGACGACGGACATGCCGATGCGGAACGGCTCCAGGCTGACCGCGACCGCCATCACCAGCAGGGTGATCCACATGCGGCGCGGTTACGCGTCCAACCGGACGAACTGCCCTTGCCGGTACTGCTCGGCACAGGCCGACCGGCGCATCTTGCCGCTCGTGGTGGTTGGGATGGACCCCGCTTCCACCAGGACGACGTCGGCAACCTGCAATCCGTGAGCGCGCGAAATCGCAGCGACCACATCGTTTTTCATCCTATCGAGCTCGTCGGCGGCGGCCCGTGCCTTGAGCTCGATGATGGTCACCAGTTGGTCGGTGTGTTCGTCGGTGACGGCGATGGCTGCCACCCGGCCGCGGCTGATCTTCTGCACCGTCGCTTCGATGTCATCGGAGTAGTGGTTGCGGCCGCGCACGATCAGCATGTCCTTGATGCGGCCGACGATGAACAGGTCGCCTTCGGAGATGAAGCCCTGATCCCCGGTGCGCAGCCAGCCCGTCTCGGGTGTGCCCTCGGGGGCGTCCACCAGCGTTGCGCCGAATGCGGAGCCGGTCTGCTCGGGTTTGCGCCAGTACCCCGCGGAAACGTTGTCGCCGCGGATCCAGATTTCGCCGACGATGCCATCCGGGCAGGGTTGGCAGGTATCGCCGTCGACGATTTCCAGTAGCGGCGACGGCGCCCGCCCGTACCGCATGAGCGGCGTCCCACCGGCTTTACGCAATGCGATGCCCTGGGTCAGCTCGTCGGCGGCGAACTCGACGACCTCCGGCGGTCGGCCGTGCGCGCCGCTCGCGACGTAGAGCGTCGCCTCGGCCAGGCCGTAGGACGGCACCATCATCTCGGGCCGGAAGCCGACGGCCGCGAAGCGCTCGTCGAACTTGACCAAGGTGGGTGGGTGAATGCGTTCGGCGCCGTTGTTGATGCCGATGATGCCGCTGAGATCGAGCTCGGCCATCTCCTCGTCGGTGACGCGGCGGGTGGCGAGGTCGAACGCGAAGTTGGGTGCGGCCGACCATGCGTGCTTGTGTCGGGACAGCGCCTGCAGCCACCGGACCGGACGAGTGAGGAACGCGATAGGGCTCATCAGGTCCCCGGTATGTCCGGACAAGATCGGCACCGCGATCCCGAGCACCAGGCCCATGTCGTGGTAGAAGGGCAGCCACGAGACCAGCGTCGACCCGGGCGGCAACTGGCCGCCATGCTGCGACAGCAGATCGGCGAGCAACTGCTCGATGTTCACCCGCAGGTTCCGGTGCGAGATCATCACGCCGGCCGGCAGCCGCGTCGAGCCGGAGGTGTACTGCAGGTACGCGATGTCCGGACCCGGGGGCACCTCTTCGTCGAAGTCCCGGTCGGCGTCCAGATCGAGGGTATCGACGGCGATCACGGCGACCATCGAGGCACCGTCGTCCACGTTCTGCGCGGCGATGTCGAAGGCCGCGGCGGTGGTCAGGACGACGGTCGGCGACGTATCGGTGATGACGGCACTGACGCGCTCGTCGTGCGAACCGGGCAGTGGCACCGACAGCGGGACGGCGATGAATCCGGCTTGCATGGCGCCCAGGAAACCGACGATGTAGGCCAGGCCCTGCGGCGCGATGATCAGCGCCCGGTCGCCGGGAGCACCGTGCATGCGGAGCTCGTGCGCCACGTTGAGGGTGCGCCGGTACAGCTGGGCCCAGGTCAGGCTCTCGGTGACGCCGTCCCAGTCGTGGTCGTAGTCGGTGAATGTGTACGCCACGTCGTCGGGAGTCAGGGCCGCGCGCTCGCGCAGCACGGACAGGATCGACGCATCGGACATGGCGCCAGGTTACTCAACTCCCATAAGCGCGGTGGTGGCTGGTTTGCCGGTGAGGTGCGGTATGGGATCGGCGGTGCTGGGGCGAATGTGCAGGTTTGGTTGGCAAGAGCGCGAAATCTGCACCGGAACATGCACATTCGCCCAAGCACCTCGGCAATGTGAGTTGTGGAGACAGGCCGGCGAGAAGGTCAGTAGCGCCTCGGCTGTGGATAACCGCCGGCAGAGGTCCTCGATCTGTCGGTAGCCGCAGCGATGGTCGACGTATGGACCAACCGTTCCTCGGAAGCGCAGCGATCGAGGCAGGACTGCTTACCAAGCAAGAACTCCGTGCTGGCTACCGAGCCGTCTACCGGGGTGTCTACCTCGCCAACGAGGTGGCATTGACACCGATGTTGCGCGCGCAGGCCGCGTCGTTGTTCGCCGGGCCCGACGCGGTGTTGTGCGGCCTGTCGGCGGCGGCCGTGCACGGCGTGACGTGGCTCGATGCGGGGGCGCCGGCCGAGGTCGTGCGGACCAACCGGCACGCGCCGGCCGAACTCCAGGTGCGCTCGTATGCCCTCGCTCCAGAAGAGGTGTGCGAGGTCGGCGGTATGCGGGTGACCTCTGTGACGCGGACGGCGTTCGACTTGGGCCGGCTATTGCCCGAAACCGAGGCGGTGCCGGTCCTGGACGCGTTGCTGAACGCGACCGGTCTCGACCCTGCGCACGTGTGGGCGCTGGCAGCGGTGAATCGCGGAATTCGAGGTGTCGATCGGTTGCGTATTTCGCTGGCGCAGACTGACGGTGGGTCGGAATCTCCTCTGCAGACCCAGACTCGCCGACTGCTGCGCCGCACCGGGGTCCCGGGGCTCGAAACGCAAATTCCCTTCTACGACGAGTGGGGACTGGTTTGCACTCGGGCGGCAATGGGCTGGCCGCGATGGAAGGTGGCCATCGAGTGCGACGAGGAAGCGGATGCTCCGGATTATCGCGAGTGGGTGCACAGCCACACGGCTGAGCTCGAATCCCGCGGGTGGAGCGTCATGTGGGTGACGAACGCGACGGCGAAAGGCCAGGGAAGCCCCGGGATTGTGGTTCTGCGGGCGTGGGAGAAGCTGTCGGCCGCTCAGCGGAGGCGACGAAGCTGAGACAGGCGTTTGTCCGCCGATCGGGGGACGCCGATTTCATCCGGTGGAGGGCCCGATCAGCGGACTGACCAGGGGCGTCGACTCCGCGAAGGTTGTTTCACACCGCAGCACAGCCCAAACCTTCAGGAGACGAAATGACCGACGCGACCGCGACCACCCGCTCCCGCTCCACTCGCCGTATCGCGGCCGCCGCCGCCCTGGCGGTAGCGCCGGCGCTGGCCTTCGGTCTGTCGCCCGCCGCCCACGCCGAGACGGGCACGCAGCACTTCCAGGGCTGCAGCAACGGCAAAGACGATCCCATCTGGGACGGCGTCAAGCCGCCCGCGCACGGTGTGGGGGAGCACTCGCCCAAGCGCCCGGGACGGAACTTCGACATCCAGTGGCCGGGCCACGATTCGACACGCGGTTGGGCAGTGCACCCAGGCGTCGACATGAAGACCACTCAGGACCTCCTGGTGGTGCCGACCGTCCGCGAGACCGGGATCGAATGCGACAACCTGCTGCAGAACGACACCCCGAACTACTTCAAGCACGCCTACGACTCGATCCACGTCATGACGGGTGGCCCGGACTGGGCGCTCGGAATCAACTCGTCGGACGCCCGTCGGCTCAACCAGCTCCACATCCACCTGACCCGGCTGTACGCCCCCGCCCGCGACGACATCGCCCAGGCGGTCAAGACCGGCAAGGTCGGCACTGACGAGCACAAGTGGGTCGACCAGGTCGTCGAGGTCACCGGCCACAACGACAAATGGCAGGACAGCAAGCACCAGTACCGGGCCTGGCTCACGGACAGCGTCGACGCCAACTTCTTCAAGAAGCTGAACGACGACATCGTCACGCCGCTGCACAAGCAGGGCAAGTCCGCGGCGATGGCGCACGAAACCTTGCTGGTCACCCGCAACCCCGCGGGTAAGGGGTTCGTGGTCCTGGAGAGCAACACCACGTCCGGCATCCACGGTGTCGCCAACATCGAGGGAATCCTCGACAAGCGTTAGACCAGTCGGTGATGCGCGGCCATCCGAGATCGTCTCGGGTGGCCGCTCTTTCGCGTTCCGGCCGTTACGATCCGACCATGTCGCTACCCGATGGATCGGTATTCGCCGGCTTCACCGTGGTCAGATCGCTGGGTGCCGGCGGCATGGGTGAGGTCTACCTGGCTGCGCACCCGCGGCTGCCGCGCACTGACGCGCTGAAGGTACTGCCGGCGTCGCTGTCCGCCGACGCCGAATATCGGCGGCGCTTCGAGCGCGAGGCCGACGCCGCGGCGACGCTGTGGCATCCGCACATCGTGGGCGTGCACGACCGCGGCGAATGCGACGGGCGACTGTGGATCTCGATGGACTACGTCGAAGGTTCCGATGCCGGAAATGTGCTGCGGACGCAGTGCCCCGGTGGCATGCCGCGGGACCAGGTATTCGCGATCGTCACCGCGATTGCCGACGCACTGGACTATGCGCACAGCCGCGGCCTACTCCATCGCGACGTCAAGCCCGCCAACATCCTGTTGGGCGCACAGGGCCCTGGCCGCGGCCGGGTGATGCTGGCCGACTTCGGGATCGCCCGGCGCGTGGACGATTTCGACGGACTGACGTCGACGAACATGACCCTCGGCACACCCGGCTACGCGGCGCCGGAACAACTGCTCGGTGAGGCGCTGGATGGGCGGGCAGACCAGTATGCCTTGGCCGCCACGGCTTTTCAGCTGCTCACCGGCCAACCTCCGGGTGGTGATTCGACGCCCGTGGTGCTCATCAGTCAACGGGTGAATGGTGTGGTGCCGAAGCTGGCCGAGGTCCGCCGTGATCTCGCGGATCTGGACCCCGTGATGGCGATCGCGATGGCCCGCCGGCCTGCCGACCGCTTCCCGTCCTGCGCGGATTTCGCCGCGGCGCTGGCGCGTGGCGCGGCGCCGACGCTGTCGCCGGCCGCCGCGGTACCCGGGGCGCCGACAGGTCGACCCGATCCGCCCGCCGCACCCGCCGGTCTTGTGCGTCAACCCGATCCGCCGGCCGCAGCGCGATCCGGACTGAGTCCGACGGCCTGGGCGCTCGGCGGAATCGGAGCCCTGCTGGTGCTGGCCCTGGTGTTCGTCGGCCTGGTCCTGATGCGTGGGCGTGACGAGCGCAGTGGCACAACGACTTCGGCGGAGGCCACCACCGCGGTGGGCACATCGGACGTCACGGTGACCTCGGCCGAATCCACCGCGCCGGAGCCGTCCGCCACCCTGGCGCCCACGACAGCGCGAATGGTGCTGCCCGACGCCGATTCCCGTGGCTTCACCACGTACAACGGCGCTGCGCGGTGCGCCGGTGCCGACGAGGCCGCGATGATCCTGCGCACCGCCCAGTCGGCGGTGGTCATCTGCCGCAGCAGCGTCGGCGTGCTGTACTACTTGGGCTATCGGCTGTCCGACGGCGCGAAGATCCGATTGGGGACCGTGCATGAGTCCGGTGACGGCTACATCGCGATCAACGATCCCGACTCGGCCGAGTATCACGTCTCGTCGTCAGGCCTGGAGATCGTGCAGAACGGCAAAGTGCTGGCGTCTGAGCCTGCGGTCGAGTCTGCTCGCTGAGCACCTGGCGCGGTGTGCGTATGTCAGGATGGCCGGGTGAAAGGGATCATCCTGGCGGGAGGCGCGGGGACGCGGCTGCACCCCGTCACGGCCGGGGTGTCCAAGCAGCTGATCCCGGTCTACGACAAGCCGATGATCTATTACCCGTTGTCCACGTTGATGCTGGCAGGGATCACGGACATCCTGGTCATCACGACGCCGCTCGACGCGCCGAGTTTCGAGCGGCTGCTCGGTGACGGGTCGCGATACGGGGTGTCCATCAGCTATGCCCAGCAGCCGTCGCCTGACGGGCTGGCCCAGGCCTTCACCATCGGCGCGGATTTCCTCGGCGGTGACAGCGTTGCGCTGGTCCTGGGCGACAACCTGCTGTACGGCCCGGGCCTGGGCACGCAATTGCAGCGGTTCAACAACGTCGATGGCGGGGCGATCTTCGGCTATTGGGTCGCCGAGCCTTCGGCGTACGGCGTCATCGAATTCGATGATGCCGGCCGGGCGGTCTCCCTCGAGGAAAAGCCTGCGGCACCGAAGAGCAACTATGCCGTGCCGGGTCTGTACTTCTACAGCAATGACGTGGTGTCCATCGCGCGTGAGCTGAAACCCAGTGCCCGCGGCGAGTACGAGATCACCGACATCAACCGAACCTACTTGGCGCAGAACCGGTTACAGGTGCAGGTGCTGCCCCGCGGGACGGCGTGGCTGGACACCGGGACGTTCGACCAGATGACGGATGCCGCCGAATTCGTGCGGACCATCGAGCGTCGCACCGGATTGAAGATCGGGGTGCCCGAGGAAATCGCTTGGCGGCGTGGCTATCTCAGCGGCGACGAACTGCGGGAGCGTGCCGAGCCGTTGGTGAAGTCCGGCTATGGCACCTACTTGCTGGACCTGCTGAGCAGGGGGCACTGATGGCACGGTTGCTGGTCACCGGGGGTGCCGGGTTCATCGGTGCCAACTTCGTCCGATACCTCCTGGACCACACCGATCATCACGTGACGGTGCTGGACAAGCTGACCTACGCGGGCAATCGCGAATCCCTTGCGGGCCTGCCGGATCAACGGATGACGTTCGTCCTGGGTGATATTGCCGACGCGGCCCTGGTCGACGAATTGATGGCGACGACCGACGTCGTGGTCCATTTCGCCGCGGAATCCCACAACGACAACTCGCTGCGTGATCCCGAACCGTTCTTGCACACCAATCTGGTCGGGACATTCACGCTGCTGGAGGCCGTGCGCAAGCACGGCGCCCGGCTGCACCACATCTCGACCGACGAGGTGTACGGCGACCTCGAACTCGACGATCCCGCCAAGTTCACCGAACGCACGGCGTACAACCCGTCGTCGCCGTATTCGTCCACCAAGGCCGGCAGTGATCTGCTGGTGCGTGCCTGGGTGCGGTCCTTCGGCGTCCGAGCCACTATTTCCAACTGCTCCAACAACTATGGGTCCTACCAGCACGTCGAGAAGTTCATCCCGCGGCAGATCACCAACGTGCTGTGCGGAATCCGGCCGAAGCTCTATGGCGCGGGGCGCAATGTGCGGGACTGGATCCATGTGGATGATCACTCGTCCGCCGTGCTGGCGATCATCGAGCAGGGGCGCCTCGGCGAGACGTATCTGATCGGCGCCAACGGCGAGAAGGACAACAAGACCGTCATCGAGATGATCCTGACGCAGATGGGCCAACCGGCCGACGCCTACGACCACGTGACCGATCGGGCCGGGCACGACCTCCGTTACGCCATCGATTCGACCAAGCTCCGTACCGAGCTCGGTTGGCAGCCAAAGTATCTCGACTTCGCCGACGGGTTGAGCGCCACCATCGCCTGGTACCGCGACAACGAGGCGTGGTGGCGCCCGGTCAAGGACGCCACCGAAGCGCGCTACGCCGGCCAGGGCCAGTGAGCGGCGGGCAGCCAGTGACCGAGTATGGGAAACCGTTGTCCGCCAACGCCACACCGATCCCTGGGCTGACCATCTGGGAACTGCCGGTGCACGGCGACAACCGCGGCTGGTTCAAGGAGAACTGGCAGCGCGAGAAGATGACGGCGCTCGGGCTGCCGGATTTCGGTCCTGTGCAGAACAACATCTCGTTCAACGACACGGCCGGCACCACCCGAGGCATCCATGCCGAACCGTGGGACAAGTTCGTGTCGGTTGCCACGGGCCGCATCTTCGGTGTCTGGGTCGATCTACGGGACGGCCCGATGTTCGGGACGGTGTTCACCGCGGAGCTGGACCCGTCGCGCGCGGTGTTCGTCCCGCGCGGGGTCGGTAATGCGTTCCAGACCCTGGAATCCGGCACCGCCTACGTCTATCTGGTCAATGACCACTATTCGTTTGACGCCCAATATGTTTCGGTAAATCTGGCCGACGAGTCGCTGGCCATCGAATGGCCGATTCCGCTCGAGCGCGCCGAGCTGTCGGCCAAGGACCGGGCACATCCCCGGCTGGCCGACATCACACCCGTCGCGCCCCGAAAGACGTTGGTACTCGGCGCGAATGGCCAACTGGGCCGGGCCCTGCGCGCTGAATACGGCGACGACCCGATCGTCGAGTTCGTCACGCGGGACAACGTGGACCTGACCGGCGACCTCGAGACGGCCCTCCGCTGGCAGGACTACGACACCGTCATCAACGCTGCCGCGTACACCGCGGTGGACGACGCCGAGACCCCGGGCGGTCGGGTCGACGCCTGGGCCGTCAACGTCACCGGCGTTGCGGCACTGGCACGTATCGCGACCGCGCGCGGCCTCACGCTGGTGCACCTCTCCAGTGACTACGTCTTCGACGGCACATCCGAATCCCCGTACCGGGAGGACGACCAGATCGCCCCGCTCGGGGTCTACGGCCAGACCAAGGCGGCCGGCGACCAGCTCGTCGCGACGGTGCCTCGGCACTACATCCTGCGGACGTCCTGGGTGATCGGCGACGGTCGCAACTTCGTCCGCACCATGCTGTCGTTGGCAGAGCGCGGCGTCGACCCGTCGGTGGTCGACGACCAGTTCGGGCGGCTGACGTTCACCTCGGAGCTGGCCCGGGCGATCCGGCACCTCATCACCACGAGCGCCCCGTACGGGACGTACAACGTCACCGGCGGCGGACCGGCGATGTCGTGGGCGGACATCGCCCGGCGGGTGTTCGAGCTGTCGGGCCACGATCCGGAGCGGGTCACGGGTGTCAGCACCGAGGACTACTTCGCCTCGGCGACCAGAGCGGTGGCACCGCGGCCGCGGAACAGCGTGCTCGACAACCAGAAGCTGGAGTCAACGGGATTCAAACCCGAGGCAGTCGACGATTCGTTGTCGCGCTACCTGAGTCGGTAGCAGCGCATTCCCGCCAAGCGGACGCTTGCTCGGGTGCGTTGAGGAGCGCCGTGTGAAGATGGACGGACTATGAGCTCTACAGATCTCAGCCCGGTGTCCCTGCGTGCGGCGTTCGGTCAGTTCCCGACCGGCGTCGTCGCCATCGCAGCCCACGTCAACGGCGAAAAGGTGGGCCTGGCCGCGAGCACGTTCGTGCCGGTGTCGCTGGAACCGCCGCTGGTCTCGTTCTGTGTGCAGAACACCTCAACCACCTGGCCGAAGCTCAAGGATCTGCCGGCGCTGGGGATCAGCGTGCTCGGACAGCAGCACGACGCGGCAGCGCGCACCCTGGCGGCCAAAACCGGTGACCGCTTCGCGGGGATGGAAACCGAGTTACGCGACAATGGCGCGCTGTTCATCCACGGCACCAGCGTGTGGCTGGAGACGTCGATCGATCAGCTGGTTCCCGCCGGCGACCACACCATCGTGGTCTTGGCGATCACCGACATCGTCATCAATCCCGACGTGGAGCCGATGGTGTTCCACCGCAGCGCATTCCGTCGCCTGGAAGCCTGAGCCGACACGCCGTCGGCTCTGCGAACTGCGCCACGTCGCCTAGGGCCGGGAGCCGAGTTCCTGCCGGTATTCTGCGACTCGCTTTTCGAGCTCGGCGGCGTCGTCCGGCCGCCCTTCCTTACGGGCCAATTCGGCGCGCAAGGAGAGTTCGCGGATCGCGGTCCGAATGTCGTTGACGCTGTGCGTTTCTGTACGACCCATCTGGCTGCCTTTCGTATACGGATTGGCTGCCCTTCCGAGCCTACGCCCGCGATCCAGGCCCTACCGGCTCATCGCCGGAACAGTTTGTTGCCCAGCCAGACGATCGGGTCGTACTTACGGTCGGCGACGCGCTCCTTCATGGGGATCAGCGCGTTGTCGGTGATCTTGATGTGCTCGGGGCAGACCTCGGTGCAGCACTTGGTGATGTTGCAGTAGCCCAGGCCGAACTCGTCCTGCGCCATGTCCTTGCGGTCCAGGGTGTCGAGCGGGTGCATGTCCAGCTCCGCCACGCGCATCAGGAAGCGCGGCCCGGCGAACGCCTGCTTGTTCTCCTCGTGGTCGCGCACCACGTGGCAGGTGTTCTGGCACAGGAAGCACTCGATGCACTTGCGGAACTCCTGCGAGCGCTCGACATCTTCCTGCTGCATCCGGTACTCGCCGGGCTTGAGGTCCTTGGGCGGCGCGAAAGACGGGATCTGGCGCGCCTTTTCATAGTTGAACGACACGTCGGTCACCAGGTCGCGCATGATCGGGAACGCCCGCAGCGGGGTGACCGTCACGGTCTCGGCCGGGTCGAACGTCGACATCCGGGTCATGCACATCAGCCGGGGCCGGCCGTTGACCTCCGCCGAGCACGATCCGCACTTGCCGGCCTTGCAGTTCCACCGGACGGCCAGATCCGGGGCCTGCGTGGCCTGGATGCGGTGGATGATGTCGAGCACCACCTCACCTTCGTTGACCTCGACCTTGAAGTCGTCGAGGCCGCCGCCGGTGTCGTCACCGCGCCAGACCCGCAGATTGGCTTGGTAGCTCTCGCTCATGGCTAGCTCCGTTCCGGGTGGGCGGCCAGTTCGGCGTCGGTGTAGTACTTCTCCAGCTCAGACAGCTCGAAGCAGCCGAGCAACTCGGCGGGCATCGGCACCTGCTGTTCCGGGGTGACGGTCACGTCGGGGACGATCGGATCGCCACCACCGGCGCTGCACACCAGCAGGATGTTGCGCCAGTCGGCGCTCATCTCCGGGTAGTCGTCGCGGGTGTGGCCGCCGCGGCTCTCGGTGCGCGCCAGCGCAGCCTTGGCCACACATTCGCTGACCAGCAGCATGTTCCGCATGTCGACGGCCAGATGCCAACCGGGGTTGAACTGGCGGTGGCCCTCGACGGTGATGTTGTGCATCCGGCGCTTGAGGTCGTCGAGCTTGCCCAGCGCCGCTTCGATCTCGTCCTTCGTGCGGATGATGCCGACCAGGTCGTTCATCGACTGCTGCAACTCGGTGTGCAGGGTGTACGGGTTCTCCGCGCCGACGTGCTCGTCGAACGGTGCCAGGGCTTCCCGGGCCGCCGTGGCCAGAGAAGCATCGGACACCACGGGACGCGCGGGCAGCGCTTTCACGTACTGCGCCGCCCCGAGACCGGCCCGGCGTCCGAACACCAGCAGGTCGCTCAATGAGTTACCGCCGAGGCGGTTCGAGCCGTGCATACCGCCCGAGCACTCGCCGGCGGCGAACAGACCCGGCGTCCGGGCCGCGCCGGTGTCCGGATCGACCTCGATGCCGCCCATGACGTAGTGGCAGGTCGGGCCGACCTCCATCTCGTCCTTGGTGATATCGACCTCGGCCAGCTCCATGAACTGGTGGTACATCGACGGCAGGCGCTTCTTGATCTCCTCGGTCGGGATACGCGAGGCGATGTCGAGGTAGACGCCGCCGTGCGGCGTGCCGCGGCCCGCCTTGACCTCGGAGTTGATGGCGCGCGCCACCTCGTCGCGGGGCAACAGGTCAGGGGTCCGCCGTGCGGAGTCGTTGTCCTTGAGCCACTGGTCGGCTTCTTCTTCGGTCTCGGCGTACTGCCCCTTGAACACCGAGGGGATGTAGTCGAACATGAACCGCTTGCCCTCGGAGTTCTTGAGCACTCCGCCGTCGCCGCGCACGCCCTCGGTGACCAGGATGCCCTTCACCGAGGGTGGCCAGACCATGCCCGTCGGGTGGAACTGGATGAACTCCATGTTGATCAGCGTCGCGCCGGCCCGCAGCGCCAGCGCGTGCCCGTCGCCGGTGTACTCCCAGGAGTTCGACGACACCTTGAACGACTTGCCGATACCGCCGGTGGCCAGCACCACCGCGGGTGCCTCGAACAGGACGAAGCGGCCCGACTCTCGCCAGTAGCCGAACGCGCCGGCGATGCGATCACCGTCTTTGACCAGCTCGGTGATGGTGCACTCGTGAAATACCTTGATCCGGGCCTCGTAGTCGCCGGTCTCGGCGAAATCCTCCTGCTGCAGCGAGACGATCTTCTGCTGCATGGTGCGGATGATCTCGAGGCCGGTGCGGTCACCGACGTGCGCCAGGCGCGGGTAGGTGTGGCCACCGAAGTTGCGCTGGCTGATCCGGCCGTCCTTGGTGCGGTCGAACAGGGCGCCGTAGGTCTCCAGCTCCCAGACGCGGTCGGGTGCTTCGCGGGCGTGCAGCTCGGCCATGCGCCAGTTGTTCAGGAACTTGCCGCCGCGCATGGTGTCACCGAAGTGCACCTGCCAGCTGTCCTTGGAGTTCGCGTTCCGCATGGACGCGGCGCAGCCGCCCTCGGCCATGACGGTGTGGGCCTTGCCGAACAACGACTTGCACACCACCGCGACGCGCAGGCCCTGCTCCCGGGCCTCGATGACCGCACGCAACCCCGCCCCGCCGGCTCCGATTACGACGACGTCGTACTCGTGCCGTTCGAGTTCAGCCATGAAATAACTCCAAATTGTTGTGAATAATGGTGAAAATCAGAAGATTTCGTCGACGCCGAAACTCATCCGACAAACCTGAGGTCGTTGAACCACCCGGCAGACACGGCCATCACATAGAAGTCCGTGAACATCAAGGTGCCCAGCGTGATCCACGCGAACAGCTTGTGCCGGGTGTTGAGCTTGCTCACCTGGGTCCAGATCCAATACCGCACAGGGTGTTTGGAGAAGTGCTTGAGCCGGCCGCCGGTGACGTGCCGGCACGAGTGGCAGGACACCGTGTAGACCCACAGCATGATGACGTTGCCCAGCAGGATGAGGTTGCCCAGACCGAACCCGAAACCGCTCGGCGAGTGGAACGCCACGATCGCGTCGTAGGTATTGATGAGCGAGATGATCACGGCCGCATAGAAGAAGTACCGGTGCGTGTTCTGGATGATCAGCGGGAGCCGCGTCTCACCGGTGTACTTGGCGTGCGGTTCGGCGACGGCGCACGCGGTCGGGGACTGCCACACGGTGCGGTAGTAGGCGCCGCGGTAGTAGTAGCAGGTCAGCCGGAACAGCAGCAGGAACGGCAGGGACAGCGCCGCGAAGGGGATCAGCGAGAAGGGTCCGTCAGCAGGCAGAATCTGCGGCCAGAAGTCGCTGGCCGCACCGCAGTTGACGCTCAGACAGGGCGAGTAGAACGGCGTCAGGTAGTGGTAGTCGGCGACGTAGAAGTGGTCCCGCTGGAAAGCCCGCGCGGTCGCATAGATGATGAACGCGGCGAAACCCAGATCGATGAGAATCGGGGATTTGAGCCAGTTATCGGTCCGCAGGGTGCGCTGCGGTATCTGCGCACGCGTGGGGGAGAAGACGCCGGTCCCGGGACGGTTGGCGGCGGGTGCGCTCACGAAGAAAGCCTCGATTCCGGTTGGGGACAGGGTCTGTCTATGAAGTTGGGACGGAGACGGATAGTGGGCGCACCATTCCTTGCCGGGAAGCCGCGCCCACCTCGAAATCAGCCGCCGACGCCGCCGTCGTCGTTCACATCACGCCAGAAGTCACTGGAGTAGTCGTGATCGGGGATCACGATCTTCTCCTTGGTGTGCTGGTGCTTGATACCGCGGCTGAATTCCAGCTCTTCGACGTCGATATCGAGCCGTTCGATGTCGTTGATCATGCGTTCGGCATCGTTCGCGATACGGCGGGTGGCGGGGGAGTCCCCGTACTTGGCGGCCAACGAGGAGACGCAGCGACGGAGGCCGCCGATCAACTCGTGTAGTTCGGCGAGCTCAGTGGTAGTGGACATCGGGCGACCTCCTTGGGCTGAAGGGTGTCATGGATCACATTACGACACCGGATGGTAGTCAGATCCGGAGATGAAAGTGAGACAGGTCACGTTTGTGGCCGCGGTGTCGGCGTGCCCGACGGATGCCTGTCGGTACGGTATGAGCATGTCCGACGCGGTTCTGGCGCAGCGCGCCGAAGCACTATTGGCCCTGCACCAGCCCGGAAATCCGGTCGTCCTCCCGACCGTGTGGGACGCCTGGTCGGCGACGCTCGCGGTGTCCGCCGGATTCTCGGCGCTGACTGTCGGCAGCCATCCGGTAGCCGACTCGGTGGGCAAGCCCGACGGAGAGGGCATGTCGTTCGACGACCTCACCACGCGCGTCGCCCAGATCACCTCGGCAGTCGAGGTGCCGGTGTCCGTCGACATCGAATCCGGCTACGGCGAAACCCCCGGTCGCCTCATCTCAGGCCTGCTGGCCGCGGGTGCGGTGGGCCTGAACATCGAAGACACCGTGCACAAGGACGGTGGGCGCATCCGGGACGCGCAGGAACACGCCGACCTCGTCGGTGAATTGCGCAGGGCGGCAGACGCTTCTGGTGTCCACGTCGTGATCAATGCCCGGACCGACCTGTTCCTGCGCCAGATCGGCGATGAGGCGGACCGGTACGAACGCGCCGTGCAGCGGCTCAAGCTGTGTGCCGCGGCCGGGGCCGACTCCCTGTACCCGGTGGGCCGCCACGACGACGACACCCTGCGCCGGCTGGCCGCCGATCTGCCATTGCCGATCAATGCCATTGCGATCCCGGAGTCCGACGATCCCGCCTCCTTCGGACCGCTGGGTGTCGGGCGCATCAGCTTCGGACCGTTCCTCCAGCGGGCACTGGCTGTGCAGGCCGCCGATATTCTGGCGCGATGGCAGTGAGCGACAGCGACCACGAGCGCGGCGCCGACGAAAATTACGGGTTGTGGTGGGCCGCCGGCATTGCCGCCGCGGTGTTGTTGATCGTCCTGATCTACCAGGTAATTCAGACCTCCGGGGAGTCCGAACAGCCGTCCGGGCCGGCAGGTGAACCGACGGTGTTGACGACGCATCCGACGACCACCAAGCGGACGACGACTCGCACCACCACGACGACCACGACAACCACGACAACGACGACGGAAACCACGTCGGACACGTCGACCACGGACGAGACCAGCACGACGTCGTCGACCAGCACCACCACCAGCGGGACCTACACGCCGTCGAGCACCGCCGGGTACGGGACCTACCCCACAACGACCACCACGATCTACAACCCGTACAGCACGGCAACCACGGTCCCGCCCGCCGGCGTGGGGTAGATCGCCGCAGGTCTGTGACCGGAGCCACTCACTTCACGGGCCATTTCCGGGCCATGTGAGAAGAGCGTGACGGTCGATTCACACGCGGCAACACAATCCGCAATATCGGCTCCCTACCTTGTGGAGCATGGACGCGAAGAACCTTGTGGTCGTAGGCCACGGAATGGTCGGCCACCGCCTCGTCGAGGCGCTGCGCTCGCGGGATGCCGCGGGCCAATGGCGCATCACAGTGCTGTCCGAAGAAGCAGACGCCGCTTATGACCGGGTGGGGCTCACGGGTTACACCGAGCACTGGGACCGGTCGAAGCTGGCGTTGCCCGGCAACGGATATGACGGCGACGGGTTGGTCGACCTGGTGCTGGCCGACAAGGTCGGCGGTATCGACCGCGCTACCAAGACTGTGGTGACCGAGGCGGGCCGCGGCATCGCGTACGACAAGCTGGTGTTGGCCACGGGCTCTTACGCTTTCGTGCCGCCGGTGCCCGGCCACCAGCTCCCCGGCTGCTTCGTCTACCGCACCCTGGACGACCTGGACGGCATCCGCGCCGCCATGACCCGTTCGGCGGAACGCGGCAACAACACCGGTGTGGTCATCGGTGGTGGTCTGCTCGGCCTGGAAGCGGCGAACGCGTTGCGCCAGTTCGGAATGCAAGCCCACATCGTCGAGCGGGCACCGCGTCCGATGAACCAGCAGCTCGACGAAGCCGGCGGTGCGCTGCTGGCCCGCATGATCGGCAAGCTGGGCATCTCGGTGCACCTGGATGTCGGCACCGACGCCATCGAGCCGCTCGATGAGGGCGTGCGTGTGCTGCTGAGCGACGGCACCCTGATCGACGCCGGCCTGGTCATCTTCGCCGCCGGCGTGCGTCCGCGGGACGAACTGGCCCGCGACGCCGGTTTGGAGCTGGCCGAACGCGGTGGCGTCCTGACCGACCTGTCCTGTGTGACAAGCGATCCCGACATCTACGCGATCGGTGAGGTAGCCGCCGTCGAGGGCCGGTGCTACGGCCTGGTCGGTCCCGGCTACACCACCGCCGAGGTGGTCGCCGACCGCCTGCTCGGTGGCGCTGCGGAATTCCCCGAGGCCGACATGTCGACCAAGCTGAAGCTGCTCGGCGTCGACGTCGCGAGTTTCGGTGACGCCCAAGGTGTTACGCCCGACTGCCTGCAGGTCGTGGTCAACGACCCGGTAAAGCAGACCTATGCCAAGCTGGTGCTGTCCGACGACGCCCAGACCCTCTTGGGTGGCATCCTGGTCGGTGACGCGTCATCGTACGGCGTGCTGCGCCCGATGGTCGGCGAGGCGCTGCCCGGCGATCCGCTGGCACTGATCGCTCCGGCCGGATCCGGAGAGGGGGCGAGCGCACTCGGCGTGGGCGCCCTGCCGGACACCGCGCAGATCTGCTCCTGCAACAACGTCACCAAGGGCGACCTGTGCGGCGCGATCGAAGGCGGTTGCTCGGACGTCGCCGGACTGAAGGCCTGCACCAAGGCCGGAACCTCGTGTGGCTCTTGCGTTCCGCTGCTCAAGCAGCTCCTGGAGGCCCAAGGCGTCGAGCAGTCCAAGGCGCTGTGCGAGCACTTCCCGCAGTCGCGGGCCGAGCTCTTCGAGATCATCTCGGCCACCGAGATCCGGAAGTTCTCCGGCCTGATCGAGAAGTTCGGCACCGGAAAGGGTTGTGACATCTGCAAACCCGCCGTCGCCTCGATCCTGGCATCGACCAGCAGCGGTCACATCCTCGACGGCGAGCAGGCCGCACTGCAGGACTCCAACGACCACTTCCTGGCCAACATCCAGAAGAACGGCAGTTACTCGGTGGTCCCGCGCGTTCCGGGCGGCGACATCAGCCCGGAGCAGCTGATCCTGATCGGTGAGATCGCCAGGGATTTCGGGCTTTACACCAAGATCACCGGTGGTCAGCGGATCGACATGTTCGGTGCGCGGGTGGACCAGCTGCCGGAAATCTGGCGGCGCCTGGTCGACGGCGGCATGGAATCCGGGCAGGCGTACGGCAAGTCGCTGCGCACCGTCAAGAGCTGCGTCGGCACCGACTGGTGCCGATACGGACAGCAGGATTCGGTGCAGATGGCCATCGATCTGGAGCTGCGCTACCGCGGCCTGCGCTCGCCGCACAAGATCAAGATGGGCGTCTCGGGCTGCGCCCGGGAGTGCGCGGAAGCCCGTGGCAAGGACGTCGGCGTCATCGCCACCGAGACCGGCTGGAACCTGTACGTCGGCGGCAACGGCGGGATGACGCCCGCCCACGCGCAGCTGCTGGCCGGCGACCTCGACGACGAGACCCTGGTCCGCTACATCGACCGGTTCCTGATGTTCTACATCCGCACCGCCGATCGGCTGCAGCGCACTGCCCCGTGGGTCGATCAGATGGGCCTCGACCACGTCCGCGACGTCGTGTGCAACGACTCACTGGGTCTGGCAAGCGAATTCGAAGCCGCCATGGAACGGCACGTCGACGGCTATTCGTGCGAGTGGAAGGGCGTGCTGGACGACAAGGCCAAGCTGACCCAGTTCGTCTCGTTCGTCAACGCGCCCGACGTCGCCGACCCGACCATCGCGTTCACTGAACGCAACGGCCGCAAGGTGCCGATCGGCATGCCCACCGTCCCGCCCGCCAAGAGCTGATCAGGAGACCCCGATGACTCTCAACGACCTTGCCGAAGTTACTCAGTACCAAGACCGTTCGGAGTGGACCGCCGTCTGCTCGTACCACCGGCTGGTGCCCGGACGTGGCGCCGGGGTGCTGCTGCCCGACGGCAGTCAGGCGGCGTTGTTCCGACTGCACGACGGGTCGCTGTATGCGGTGGGCAACATCGACCCGTTCTCCGGCGCGGCAGTGATGTCGCGGGGTCTCGTCGGCGACCGGGGCGGCCGCGTGTGCGTGCAGAGCCCCATCAAGAAACAGGCCTTCGCCCTGGATGACGGTGTCTGCCTTGATGATCCCTCGGTGAGCCTGCCGGTCTACCCGATCCGGGTGTGGGCCGGGCTGGTCGAGATCGGACCGCTGGGAGTCGACGTAGCTGCTTGAGTGACGGTGGTCCGTCAGCGCGTGCAGCTGTTGTCCTCGATGGTCTGCACCACCCAGTACGCCGTGAACTCGACGATCAGCGCAATCTCGGCGATCAACACGGCGTGGTTGAAGCCATCGAGGGTGAGGTGCAGCGCCACGGTGGTGAGCAGGGTGCCGGCCATCAGCAGTGAGATCGTCTGGTAGGCACCGCGGTATCGACTTCCGCATGACGGGGCGCTGCCGAAGGCCGAGCTGAACACCGTCAGCACGGTGGCGCCGAACATCCCGGCCGCGGCGACGCCATGGGCATTGACCTGGAACCAGTCCGGAGCGACGAGCAGAACCACGACACCCGTCCCGAGCACCGCGCGCTGCAGCCACCTCGCGGCGGAACCCAGCACGGTGTCGGGCTGGCCGGGCCGGAACAACAACCACGATGCGACGCGCGAACCGGCGAGCACCACCGTGACCGTCCAGGCGTTGAACAGCACGGCCGCCCCGGTCTTCACGGCCACGGGATCGGTTGTGCCGCACTGTAGTACGGGTCGCGTCGTGGGGACGACGGCGATCACGAAGGCCAGCACCCCGGCCAGGTTGAGCAAGGTGTTCTCGGTGTCGCTGGCACCCTGGTAGACGATGAGCATGGCGCCGATGGCGAACAGCACCCCGATGAAGACGGCATGCGCGGTGGTGAAGTAGTAGGCGCTGATCGAGGTCTGCCAGCACGTGGCGTGCGCGCGCTCGACGGCCAGCGCCGCACCCAGCAGGACGGCCATGACCACCATGCCGCCGCGAAGGAACCGGTAGGTGTCCAGCGCTACGTCGTTGCCCGTCCGCTTGGCCATGTCTCCAGTATGGGCCGCACCGGCTCGTCCGATGAGACCCGTCGGAGGGCTATTGCATGGTCGGTTTTTGCAGGGCGCGGGCGACGGCTTGGGCCCGGGTGCTCACGCCGAGTTTGGCCAGCACGGCCTGGATATGGTTGTCGGCGGTCTTGGTGCTGATGTGCAGGGTGGCGGCGATGTCGGCGGTGTTGTGCCCGGCGGTGAGTAGTTCGAGCACCTCTCGTTGGCGGCGGGTCAACCCGTCGGGGTCAGCCAGGGTCTGACCGTATGGGCCGCGGCGGGTACGCCCGCGCAGCGCGGCCAGGCGCTGTTGGGCGCGACGGGCAGCGGCCCGCGCCCCGAGTCGGCGGAAGGTGTCGTGCGCTGATTGCACCGCGACGATATCGCCACCGAGCTGCGCGATGGCCGCCTCGTACCGGCAGCCCCGACGGGTCCATTCCGCAGCCGCGGCCCGCCAGTCTCCGGTGATCTCCAGGTGAAAAGGGGTGATCGGGTTTTCGACGGCGACAGGCGTTGCGGCGCCGGATAATTGCGCCCAGCGATGCAGCGGGCCGATCAGCCACGGATCGGCCTTGTCCTGGAGGGTGGCCAGGGCGGTCTGCGCCTCGGTGCGGGCGTCGTCGTCGTCGCCGGCCAACCAGGCGATCTCGGCCCGGGCAGCCCACACCGGAAAGAGCCGGAGATGGTCGGACAGGGGTACGACGGCGGTGTCATCGAGTAGGGACACGACGGGTTGCTCGCCGCGGCGGGCGTCGATGAGGGCAACGGTCAACCGCGGCAACGCCCGATTCACCGCGGCCAACCCTGGTCTGGTCAGCACATCCTCCGCCGCCGAGCGCGCGCTGTCCCAGTTACCGCGATGCAAATCGAGCAGCGCTGCGACGCCAAGATTCAACGCCTCGAAGGTGAACAGATCACGTTCCCGGGAATGCCTGAAGGCCTCCGTGAGGTGATTCTCGGCCCGCTCCAGGTCATGGTGCATCGCGGCGAACCCGCACACACAGGTCCCGAGCACCCCCGCGTGTTCGCCACGAACGTCGGCGGCCATCACATCGCGCCACGCCGCTTCCAAGTGATCCCATCCGGTGTCGGTACGCAATACGCGGGCCAGGGCGGCGTAGCCGCCGGCTTGGGCGACGGTCACGTCGTCACCGAGCTGGGCGCCCACGCTCAGCGCTTGGGTGAGGTAGTCATCAGCGGCCGGGTCGAAACCCCACACACTCACCTGGGCCATGTTCACCAGAGCTGAGGCCAGCTGCGGGCTGGGGCCGGCATCGCGGGCGAGCTCCAGCGAAGCCAGTGCCGCCTGAGCGGCCTCACCCGTGCGGCCCATCCCCCACAGTTCGTGGGAGAGCCAGCGCAGATCCTCGGCCTCGGCGAGTCGGTGGCCGAGACGGTGCCGCAACGTCGCCGCTTCTCGCCAGGACGCCACCGCCGCCTCTGCGAGCCCGCAGGCATAGGTGGCAAACGCGTGGTGTTCGAGCCAGACGGCGCGCTCCTCGTCGGGGATGGTGCCGGCGAAGCGCAGCGCAAGCTCGTACAGCTCGGCGGCTTCACGGTTCGCCCCCAGCGCCAACGCCCGCTCGGCGGCCGGTGGCGCGTACCGGATGACTGCGTCGGCATCACCGGCCCGCTGAGCGTGAAATGCCAACGCCGCCAGGGTATCCGGATCGATCGGCGGTTCAGTCAGGACCGCCAGCGTCCGCTTGTGCAGAACTCGGCGCTCATAGTCAGGTATCTGGTCGGCGGTGGCACGGCGAGCCAGCTCGTGGCGGAACCCGATCGTGTCTCCGTCGGCCACCAGCACCCCCGCGTCGAGGCATTCAGCCAGTCCGGTGCCCGCCGCTGGGCAGATCTTCTCCAGCAAGGCGACGGCAGTGCGCGGGCCGCAGATCGCCACCGCATCAGCGGTCTCGCGGGCGGCCGGCGAAAGCCGGCCCTGCCGGCCGCGTACCGCCTCGGTGATGCTGCGCGGCAAGTCGTGCCGACTCAGCGCGACCGGGCCGGCGGCCAGCACCTCGGCGACGAAAAATGGGTTTCCGCCGGTGAGTTGGTGCAGCTGTTCGGCATTGACGCCGCGGCCGGTGGCAAGCTGGGCCACGGCCCGAGGACTCAGCGGTTTCAGCCGGATCCGGCTGACCGCCGCACACGTGGCGATATCGCCCAGGGCAACCGCCAGCGGGTGTTGGCGGTCCAGCTCATCGTCGCGGTAGGACACCGCCAACAGCAGCGGCAGCGATTCGATGCGTCGGGCCACAAACCGCAGAAGGTCCAGGGTGGCACCGTCGGCCCAGTGGGCGTCTTCGATCACCCATACCCACCGGTTCCCGTCGCGCAGCAACCCCAGCAACCGCCGGTAGAGCGTCCCGCTGTCACCGGATCGGATCGCCGCATCCAGCGCATTCGCCGCGTCCGGGCCCACCCCGGTCAAGGCGTCGATCAGCGGACCCAACGGCCGCGGTGTGGTCAGCGGGTCGCACCAACCCCGCAACACCCGCATCGAGGAATCAATCGCGGCCGAAAAGTGGCTCAGGACAGCGGTCTTGCCGATGCCGGCCTCGCCGCTCACCAGCACCAGCCGACCATCGCCGCCGCGCGAAACCTGTTGCGCGACCGCGTCCAGCTCGGTCAGCACCTCCCGACGCTCCAGTAACCGCTGCACCCCACCGGCTCCCGCGTTCAGCCGCTGTTGACGGCGTCGAAAAATAGGGGAAACGCCTCATGAACCGAGGCCGTCGGCCGACGCACACTAGCTAGCGGGCGCCCCGGAGGGCGCACGGCGATCAGCACCGCACATAGGGACATGATGCGACTTCACTGTAATCGCCGCGCCCCTTGGTCGCGCCCCGACCGGTGCACGGCACTGGGGCATGTGTGGTCAACGGACGGAGGTCGAGACAGATGAGTCGTCACCGAATCGCCAACCGCGCGAAGGCCTCAAGGCTGGCGCAACGCCGTACCACCACAGGTCATCGCGACGCGCGCGAGCTTCGGCACCACGGCGAAATCGCCGCCTGGCTGGGTGCCGGCGTGCTCACCCTCGGTGTCGGCACGGCCGTTGCCGCGCCGGCAGTCGCCTACGCCGACACCACCCACCACAGTGGCTCCACACCGACGGGCAGTGATCCGTCGGGCCCGAAGTCAGGGTCCACCACCGGCACGCGGCCCCTGACGATGGCGAGGGGCCTCGGACGGTTGCCCCGTGTTGCAGCGACCACCAAGAACGTGCCGGCCGCCGACACGTCGACAACGACGCAGCCCACCCCGGCGAGCGAGAAGCGGTTGACGCCGGCCGCTGCCGGCGGCCACCCCGGTACCAGCGGGCCGAGCAACGGACCGTCGACGAGGACCGCGACAACACCGCCCCCGACCGGCTCGACGCCCCGGCTCCATCCCACCGTGCTGTCCGCGGCCGTACCTACAACGTCGCCACTCGCTGCGGTCAGCACACCGCCGGTCACCGCCCCGGTCGCCTCGGTTTCGCCGTGGCAGCCGCTGATCAACCTCATCGCCAATACGCTGGTGACGTTCACCGGGATGAATCCCACCACCCCGACCCCGGCTGCGGGCAACATCCTGCAGCTGGTGGCGTACTCGGCGGCGCGCTGGCTGGAAGACACCTTCAATCCGGCCGGTATCCCCCAAGCGGGTACGCCCACCGTCGGTGCCCCCGACACGGTGACCGGCACGGTGACCGGGCATGTGGTGTTCACCGACGCCGCGGGCGCCCCGCTGACCTACCGCGCCAGCACCGACCCCTCGCAGGGCACGGTCACCATCAACTCCGACGGCGTTTACACCTACACCCCCACCGACGCGGCACGGCTCGGGGCACTGGGCGGCGGCGCCGGGGAAATCAGGATCATTGCCTACAACGATGTGCAGAGCAGCGCCATAGCCGTCGCCGTGCCGGTCTCCCCGCCGACCTTGGCCAACGTCACCATCCCGGTCAGCGGAGGACCGCAACTTCTGGCGCTGAATTCCAGCGGCGGCGAACTGGTGGTCAGCGACACCACCGGCAACACCGTGTCGGTCATCAACACCCATACCCGCGCAGTTGTCGCCACCATTCCCGTCAGCCAGCTTCCCGCCGGAGTCGCGGTCAGTCCCGACGGTACCGTCGCCTACGTCGCCAGCCATGACACCGTCTCGGTCGTGGCACTGGCGAACAACACCGTCGTCGCCACCATCCCCTTCAACTCCTTGAGCCCACAATTTGTGACGTTCACACCCGACGGCAAGACGGTTTGGGTCGACGTCCTGCCCAATTCGAATGCGTTCAATGTGGCTTCGATCAACACGTCCACCGACACCATCACCTCGTTCAACACCGTCGGTGACGGCACCGGAATGTTCGGCATGATCGCGCTCGACCCCAAGGGATGCGGAGGGCAAGGCTGCCTGTACGTCCCCGATGTGCTGCACGCTGCGGTCGACGTGATGAGCCTCGGCAACAAAACCACCATCGCCTCGATCGGCGTCGGCCAGCATCCCGGCGGCGCAGCCCTCAGCCCCGACGACGGCCGGCTCTATGTCACGAACATCTCCGACAACACGGTCTCGGTCATCAACACCGCCACCAACACCGTGATCGCCACAGTGCCGGTCGGCAAAAACCCGACAGGCGTGGCAGTGAGTCCCGACGGCAGTGTCGTCTATGTGGCTGACGCTCTGAGCAATACCGTCACGGCGATCAACACCGCAACCAACGCGGTCATCACCACCATCCCAGCCGGTAACGACCCGGTTGGTTTGACCATCAGCCCCGACGGCACCCAGCTTTACGTCGCAGACATGGCGGGCAACACCGTATCGGTGATCAGCGTCTAGACAGGCCGCAACTCAACACCCCTGAATCGTCATCCGACGTCGGCGAAGGGACGCGATGCAATGGCACACCACACTGTCAAGGGAATACTCGCCGCAGCTCTGCTGTCGGGCGCCGTCGCGGCCGCTGTCATTCCCGGCGCCGGCACCGCTCACGCCCGGGGCTGGCCCGGCTGCCCCGGTGACCCCAAGGGGCCATGCCGCTGGTGTCCCGGCGACCCTCCCGTACGGACCGGCAACATGGTCAACGACCCGGTCATCTGGGACACCAGCGTCTGCCACACCTACTTTTACGTGAATATGGGAGACGGCAACGTCGCCAAGGAAATCTGGGATGGCGACAATCCGCCGGCGCCGCCGCCTCCACCGCCCCCGATGCCGGGCAGCATCACCACCCGTGAGCAATGCGAGCAGATTCTAGGGATGTTCTGTCCGCACGCCTGACCCCAATCCGTCGGCCGACAGTATTGTCTAGGCGGCGAGCGACAACCGGGCGGTCCGGAACCGGTGGGCCACCAGCTTGGCGACGCCGGGGTGCCGGCCCAGCGGATCGGTCACCACGTCGGCCCCACACGTGTACAGCCGGTCCTGAAAAAGCCCGTCGGCCAACAGGTATGACGCCACGGCAACCCGATCGGCGCCGCGCTTGCGCAGCCGGGCCACCACGTCACCGACCCAGTACGTTCCATTGATCGCGAACGCGAGCTCGACGCGGCTGCCCAGCGTCGCCGACAGCATCGCGCAGGTGCGGCGCAGGTCACTGGCGGCGCGCGGATCAGAGGTTCCGGCTGCGGCCAGCACGACGGAATCCGTGGGGCGCCAACCTGATTCGATCAGCCGGTCGGCGAGTACCCGGACCATCGCGGTCGACGGGCCCAGCGCCGGCGTCACCGTGACATCGCGATGGCCGCTCTCGGCGATGCCCTCCGGGATGTCCTTGTGAACGTGGTACCCGGAGGACAAGAAGGCAGGGACGACGACGGCCGGGCCGTGCGGCAGCCCCGACAGCACCTCGGCCGGGTTGGGGCCGAGGACGTCGACGAACGCGGTGTGCACCCGGCGGTCGAGAAGGCCGCTGACCTGCTCGGCCAGCTCACCGATCATTGCCACACCCGAGCCCTTGCGGGTGCCGTGGGCCACCAGGACGGGGTTCACTGCGCACCTGCCGAGTAGTCGTCGACCGCCAGCCGGTAACCACGCTTGACGACGGTCGCGACGATTTCCTTGTCGCCCAAGGTGGTTCGCAGCCGCAGCACGGCGGTCTCGACGGCGTGGGTGTCCGTCCCGCTGCCCGGCAGCGCGGCCAGCAGTTCCTGCCGGGACACCACCGCACCGGGCCGCAGGGCCAGTGCACGGACGATGGCCATCCCGGCGGGGGACAGGTCCCGGACCACACCGTCGACGACGACGCACGTACCGCGGATCTCCAGGTCGTGCCCGGCGGCCCGCAGCTTGCGGGCCTGCAACACCGGCAGTTCGTCGGCGATGTGGCGGGCCAGCGCACCCAGGCGCATCCGCTCGGGTGCGAAGGTCGGGACGCCGAGCCGGGCCAGCGGCCGCGCCGTCACCGGTCCGACGCACATGGCGCGCACCTGGGTCCGAAACGCTTCCAGCACTTGCGCATTGATGCCGAGTTCGGTCGCGCGCATCAGGGTCGCCGCAACCGCAGGTGCCGAGGTGAAGCTCACGGCATCGAGCCGGCGTTCGGCGATGTCGGTGACCAGTGAGTCGAACGCACCGCCGGGCGGTACCGGCTGCCACCGGTAGACCCGGATCGGCACGACGTCGGCGCCGGCGCGGCGCAGTTCGTCGAGAAACTCGGGGAAGGGGTCCCACTCGTCGGTGGCGCCGTGCAGCTGAACGGCGATCCGCAGACCCGAGATGCCACCCTGCAACAGGTAGCCCAGCACTTCGCGGGACGACTCGGATTCGGGCGACCATTCCTCGGGCAGCCCGGCGGCGCGCAGCGCGCCCGTGGCTTTGGGGCCGCGGGAGACGATCCGGGCGCGGCTGAGGGCGTCGGTCAGCTCGCCGGACAGGCCCCAGTCGTCGGCGGCGGACATCCAGCCGCGGAAGCCGATGCCGGTGGTCGCGATCAATACGTCAGGCGGCACCTCGAGCAGTGCCTGCGTGTTGGTGCGCAGTTCCTCGTCATCGGGCAACGGCACCATGGCAATGGCAGGGGCCGCGATCACCGTCGCGCCGCGGCGGCGCAGCAGGGTGCACAGCTCATCGGCACGTCGTGCGGCGGTCACCGCCACCCGAAATCCGGTGAGCGGGGCCCGATCGGGATCACTCATGTGTCTAGTGAAGGGAACATGTGTTTCCGGCCGGTTACCCGGCCGTTGCCCAGCGGTGTCACCAGTGAGCAAGCGATGAAGTTTCCCTCACACTCGGTGCTGAGCTGGGCTTTTGCCGGTCAAAACCTCACAGCGCTACCAGACGTCGCCGTCGCGCCAGTCGCAGGTGATGTCCGCGGTGGTGTCGACCTCGACCGTTACCGGCAGCACGAACAACGAGCGATCGTCCTCGGGCGTGCGGTTGACCCCGGCCGGCGCCAACACCGACGTCGTGCCGCGCCACGGCAGCCAGCCGCGCGCGGTATAGATCGGGCGCGCGGTGTCCGAAGAACTCAGCGCGCCGATCTCGTAGGCGCCGCGGATCACCTGCTCGACGGCGTCGAGAACCGCGGTGGCCAGCCCCTGGCCACGCCAGTCCTCGCGGACGGCGACGGCTTCGACGTAGCCGCAGCGCAGTGCGGTGTTGTGGTAGATGAGCCGACGCTGGACGACGGCGCCGTGCGCGATGATCGCGCCGTGGTGGCAGATGAGGGCGTGCATGCCGCCGAGCGAGTGCTCCCAGTCGGCTTCTGAAAAGGAACTGCTGGAGTCTCCGCTTTCCCGATAGGCGTCGATGACCATCTGCCGAGCGCCTTCGCGGGTCTCGGCATCGAGGTCAGCGGTGTGGACCAGCCGCGCCGTGTGAACATTGTGTACGCGGGAGAGATCCGTCGGGTGCACCCCCTCGTTCTACCAGGATTGCGCAGCCTGCGCTGGTGCCTGCGCGGGTTCAGGCACCGAACGGCTGACGCGGCCTGGACCAGTGCATGCGCACGTGCTGGCCGGGGCGAATCTGGCCAACCTTGTCGATGTCATGGTCGGCAACCACGCCGATCACCGGGTACCCGCCGGTGACCGGGTGGTCGGGGCCGAGGATCACCGGTAAACCGTTGGGCGGTACCTGAATTGCCCCACGCGTCGTGCCTTCGCTGGACAGCTGCCGGTCCGGCCAGCGGTGCTGCAGAGGCCGGCCGTTCAGCCGCATCCCGACCCGGTCGCTGTGGTCGGTGACCACCCATTCCGTATGCACCAGGGCATCGGGGTCGACGAACCAGTCGTCGCGCGGGCCGGGGACCACCAGCAGTTCCAGCAGGTCCTCGGCGATGGCGGCCACGGGTGCCTGATCCACCTCCGGGAACTCGGCGGTGTGCTCGCCGACGGTCAGCATGTCGCCGACCTGCAATGGCCGCGGACCGATCGCCGACATCACGTCGTAGCTGCGGGAGCCGAGCACCGGGTCGACCACGAAGCCGCCGCGGACCGCCACATAGCTGCGCAGACCGGTGTGCGGTGCGCCCAGGGAGATCACCTCGCCGTCATGGGCATAGTGAATGCTGTTGGTGCCGAACGGGATTCCGTTCGCCGACGGATCGGCATCGGCGCCTGTGACGGCCACCGCGACGCCTTCCCTCCCGCCGCCGTGGACCCGGGCGGAGAAGCCGCCGAACGTCACCTCGATGGTGGCGCGGTCGTTCGGGTTGGCGACCAGCCGGTTGGCCAGCGTGTGCGAGCGGCGATCGGCGGCCCCCGAGCGACTCACGCCCATGTGGGCCAGGCCGGGACGGCCTAGATCCTCGACCAGCGCCAGCGGGCCGGTCTTGAGAATTTCGAGTGTTGCGGTCATCGGCTTGTCCTTTCGTCCCGACCGGCTAACCGATTGCCCGGAATTGCACGCACATACCCGGAACCAGCAATGCCGGCTGGTCCCGCTCGATGTCCCACAGGCTGGCGTCGGTACGGCCGATCAACTGCCAGCCACCGGGGGTCTCTCGCGGATAGACCCCGCCGAACTCTCCAGCGAGGGCCACCGAGCCGGCAGGCACGCGGGTGCGCGGCTCGCTGCGTCGCGGCACCTGCAGTCGCTCGTCGCCGCCTACCAGGTAGGCGAAGCCCGGCGTGAAGCCGCCGAACGCGACGCGCCACAGCGATCCGGTGTGGGCGGCGATCACCTCGCTCGGGGCCAGCCCGGTCAGCTCGGACACCTCGTCGAGGTCCATGCCGTCGTACACGACGTCGATGACCACATCAGGCTGCTGTGGAGCGCCGTTTTCGGCGGTAGGTGGTTCCGTGAGATGAAGCTTGGACAGCCGCTGTCCGGTGGGAATCCGATATCTCGGTGCGGCGAGCTTGATCAGAATGGTCCGCGAGGCCGGGACGATGTCGAGCACGCCGGGCAAACCCGCCGCGCGGAGCGTGTCGGTCCACGCCAAAACCTCGGTGGTGCTGTTGAATTCCAGCAGCAAGGCTTGGTCGCCGTAGTCACGGACGGTGCCGAGCGTCATGGTCGTTGGTGCGCTCACAGCTTCTTGTGTGACGGTCATCACTCGAAGCTACCCGCGGGTAGCCGTCATTTCTGCTTTCTTTAGCGCCTCGCCAGAAGAGCCTTAGCAATCACTCAGAGGGCCACGTCGTACGTCGGTTCGTTGCGCTTGATGTAACTGATCACCCGATACGTCACCGGCAGGAAAACCACCTCGACGGCGGTCTTGTACAGCCAGCCCTGGCCCGTGTAGACGGCGAAGTCGTGAAACGTGCTGATGCCGATGGCGTTGGCGGCGATGGCACAGAACACCAGGGTGTCGCCGAGCTGCCCGGCGAAGGTCGAGCCGACCAGCCGCGCCCACAGATGCTTCTCCTTGGTGCGTTCCTTGATCGCCACGACAACCCATGCGTTGATGGTCTGTCCGACGATGAAACCGGCCAGCCCCGCGATGATCAGCTGGGTGTAGGAGTGCACGACGTTCTCGAAGTGCGCCTGGTTCGGGTAGAAGTCGGCGGCCGGTAGGTAGATCGTCACCCAGAACGTCAGCGCGGCAAGGATGTTCATGGCGAAGCCCAGATAGATCGCCCGCCGGGCAGCCTTGAAGCCGTACACCTCCGACAGCACGTCGCCGATGATGTAGGTGAGCGGGAAGACGATGAACCCGCCATCGGTGATGATCGGACCGAATGCCACGCCCTTGGTGGCCGTCACGTTGGAGATGATCACGAGCGCCGTGAACACCGCGATCAGGATCGGATAGTAGGCCGATCCGACCTGCGCGAAGCGGGCGTGCTGTTCGGGGCGCTCGGCTACGGTCACGCCGATCATCTTGGCAGCCACGGCGACGGGTGCAACCGGGAGCCGGGTTGAGGCCCCGATCTGGTCAGGCCAGCGCCGCGGTCAGCAGCGGCGGCAGCTGGTCGGCCACCGCCGGATAGGACAGCACTGAGGCGAAGGTGATGGCCGCGGACAAATCCTTGTTGGGGAAGACGATCCGGTTGGCTTTTGCCTGACTCAGTTGCGCGACCGTCGGGTCGGCCAGCACCGCAGGCCGCTGCTCGTCGGCGTCGAGGGTCCAGATCAGCACGTCGGCGCCGCGGAACGCGGTGGCCATCTGGTCGCGAGGCACGAAGGCGTGTTGTCCCTTGGTGAAGGAGTCCAGCCCGTCCGGTATGGCGATGCCCATCTCGCCGAGGAACTCGGTGCGCCACCCGGCCGGCGTGATCTCTACCCCGTCGGCGGTGGGAAGACCGTTGACGATCAACATCTTTCGGCCGCCGAGCCGCGGGTTTGCCTTGCCGGCGCCGACGAACTTGGCGTCGACGCCGTCGATGAGTTTTTTCATGTCGTCGGCCTTGAACACGGCCTGCCCGATGACGGTGGCCTGGTCTTTCCATGGTTCGAAGAAGGCGTCCTGGCCGGACTGGGCGACGGTCGGCGCAATGGCCGACAACTTCTTGTAGGTGTCGGCATCCAACCCGGCGTTGGTGGCGATGATGAGGTCGGGCTTCAGCGCGGAGATCTTGTCCACCTGGATGCCGTCGTTGAGATTGAGGACGGCCGGCTGCGCCGACCCGAGCGCGGGCTGCGCCCACGGCCACACCGCGAAGGGCTGATTTCCGAACCACTCGGTCACGGCTATCGGCACGACGCCGACGGCCAGCAGTTCGTCCTGCCCGGTGAGGCCGGCGCACACCACGCTCTTGGGCGGTGCGGGAATCCGGGTGGAGCCGAATGCATGGTTGATCGTGACCGACCCGTCGCCGGCGACGGTGCCCGAGGCCGGTGGCTTGGTGCACGCGGCGACTACCGCGGCACCGGCGGCACCGGCGGCCAATGCCAGAAAGCTGCGGCGCGAGCGGATTTGGTGCACGTCGTGAGTCTTTCATCTGCCCTGCCGAATGGCGCCGCTAACACGCGAACAGGGTCGGTGCCGGTCGGGTGCACCGGGCTGCGGCACCGGCTCCGTCGGGCTCGCGGATGCGGTTTGCCGATTTCGCAAGAGTCGACGGCGGGGCGGTGTGGGTGTGGCGGGAAGTACCTTGGGTACGAACTTGATTTGAGTATTAGCTATACACCAGAAGTTTGGCGAGCGGCCGGCGTCTGCCGGCCAGGCGTTTGTGTGCGAAACGATACGGAAAATCGCAGGTGAGTCGCGATAATGCAACATACGTGTCTAGTGGGTCGCATGGTCCTCGCGTTGCTTGTGATTCGATTGAGGTTGTTAGCGAGAATGGTGAGATTTCAATCGTTTGAAGTATCGTCGGCCACCCTCCGTCCGTGCTCTAATGGGGGTCAACGTCAAACTTTGGCGGACGGCAAAAATTTGCTGGAGGTGGCCATGGAGACGGACTCGGCTGGACTGCGGGTCCCGCGGCGACGTAGTCGGACCGAGCCCTCCGTAAGTCAAGGGCTCGGCTCGATGCTGCAGGAGCGAGTCGCGGCGGGGCACCTGCCCGAACTGCTCATTGGTCTGCGGTGGTTCTTCGATACGGTCCAGCCGGACGGCGCGATGGTGAGTGCGGGCGGTCAGGTCATCCGGTCCGGCCGGCGGACTTTGCGGTTCCGTCCCGTTGACTGGCAGGGCCACGCCGTGATCGAAATCGTCGGCTCCGCCGGCGCCGGGGACCCGTCGCCGCGAGCCGAACTGGAGGCGTATGCCCAGGCCCTTGATGACATGGGCGAAGACGTGGTCGCCAGCTGGATCGGGCGCAGAGGCCAGGTACGCAGCATCGCGTTGGCCCGTCCCGTGCATCCGACGCTTCGCGCTGCGGTCGAACGTTATGTCGCCGGCTGCTCCGAGCACCCGGGCCATCAATGCGCGTGCGGTCGCCGGGCCCGCGACAGCAGTGTGTCACTGCGGGCGGTCAAGCGGGCTGTTGGCTGTCATCAAGCGGAGTTCGACGCGCTGGCGGGACCGTGGCCCGATGCGCTGGACCCGTCGGGAGAACTGGGTCTGATGGCTGCCTGGCTGGTACCTCAACTGACGGCGCAGCGGGTGGCCGGCAGCGCAGTCTGACTCTTCCGCCGCTATCACGGCGATAAGTCGGGAAAGGTTCATTTCCCGTTCGGTTATCGCTTTGCCCGAACAAACTTTATTATTCCGTTACGGACACCGCGGGGGCGGTGCCGGAATTAATTGACGGAAGCGTCTTATGTGGCGGGCGGGAGGTGTCGTGGCGATGACTGTGCGTGTGATTACCGGCCAGCTGCTGGCGGCTCTGGCGGTGGCTGGTCTCGGCGTTTCTGTCCCCGCACTGGCCGATGTCGGGACGGGCCAGATGGCGTCGTGCGCCGAACGGGGTAACCCGCTGGACTGTGTGCCGACCAAGTCCGCGGCCAACGCGGCAGAGGTCGCCTATCTCACCGAGCTTCATAGCAGGCTGAATGGCACCAGCGACGCCGACCTACTCAAGACGGGCCGCCTGACCTGCAACATGTTCGTGTATGCCGGCGAGCCGACCGGCGACGCCGTGAACGACATCTCCAATTCGTTGAAGGTGAACAAGGCCTCCGCGACTTTCGTGATGGATATGGCGATGGTGCATCTGTGCCCCGGTTTGAGCATCGGTGCCGATGGCGTGCCGCGCCCCCGTTTTTAGGCCCCGGCGGTATTCACGCCGAACCCGCGTGAAATCGGTGTAGGTAAGCGGACCAGTCCCAGGTATTCAGGAATTCCATCGCGGCGGAGTAGCCGTTGTCATAAAGCCGCTTCCGATCCGCCTGGGAAATGTCGAAATTCAGGTATCCGATACCGGCGGCATCGACCACTATCGTGCGCGCCGCGACGGATGGCTGCCGAAGATAAGTCTGGTCATGACCGAGCAATGCGGTATTGATGAGGTTCTCCAAGAGGCGTGGTGCACCGGGTAGATCGACCACCGGTGCCAGCCCCGGGCTCGGGTCGCCATCGCCCTGGGCGGGACGCTGGGCCGTCACGGTGATGCCGAAGCTGGGCCAGCGCGGGACCTTGCGGTCGGTGCGATCAAGCGAGTACATCGGGAAGTTCGACAGGAGTCCGCCGTCGGTCAGTGTGGATGTCGCCCCGGAGGCGCTGGTGATGGTCACCGGGCGGAAGAAGAACGGGATGGCCATCGATGCGCTGACCGCATTCGCGACCGACTGTTCGTCGGAGTCCAAGCCGTACATCCGGCGGTAGTCCCAGGGCAGCCGCACCAGCGTGCCTCGGGTGACGTCGGCGACCGTCACGACCAGTCGATAGCGCTGCTCGGGCGGCAGCTCACGGTCGTCGAGAGCCAGATCGCCGAAGGTCTGTACGCCCAGATTGCGCAACTCGCCGGCGACCCAGTCGTGGATGGCGTCGCCCCGGTACATCCCCTGCCCGTGGAAGGCGGTCCAGTACTTGCCCAGCACCGGAATTCGGCTGGTGCCAACGGAATCCAGGAACTTGCGGTAGGGCAGCGACATCGCCAGCTCGCGAAGTTCGTCGCCGCTGAGCAGGCAGTCGGCCGGCTGCCGCCGATTCGCGGCGGCGATGACCGCGCCCACCAGGGAGCCGGCTGACGTTCCGGAGACCCGGCCGACGCGGTAGCCGGCGTCGCCCAGCGCCACGACGGAGCCGACCAATCCGATCGCCTTGACGCCGCCGCCCGACAGCACCAGATCGGCGGTCTTGACCGGGGCCGCGGGGGAGTCGTCAGGTCTGTGAACCATCGGGCTCGATGCTAGGTGAACGACCGCGGTTTGCCTTGGACCGCAACGGATTGTGACGTCGGAAGTGGCTCTCGACGCGCTGTGGCGGGCGTTACGGAGGCACTCAGCCGATTCTTAGGCGCAGACTAAGCCGCCCTCAGTACCCGTCCCTAATGTTGCTGGCACGGCCAAGGTTTCACCGGAAGGGGGTGACGGATGGAGCATCGGTACTGTGACCGCATGTTGGCGGTACGCGCGTTTGTGATGGCAATGTCCACGGTCCTTCTCGTCCCCACTGCGGTGGCATCGGCAGACGACGATGCGCCACCTCCGGGGCCGCCGCCGGTCTCGTTCACCATGACCTCGGGAGCGCCGATTCGAGACGGCGCCACCTACGGCATCGGCACGGTCATCGTCGCGCACTTCGCTGGTCCGGTGGATGAGGCCGCCGCCGCGCGGGACTTGGTTGTGACGGCGAACCCGCCGGTCGCCGGGTCGTGGCACTGGGTCAACAACACCACCGCGCACTGGCGCCCGCCGCAGTACTGGGCACCGGGCACGGTGGTGTCGGTGGCCGGGGGTCCGACGTTCACCATCGGCGCCTCGCACGTGTCGATCGCCGACGACGCGACCAAGAAGGTCACCGTGTATGACGGTGGAGCGCTGGTGCGGACCATGCCGACGTCGATGGGGCGCGGCGGCACCGAAACCATCAACGGCAAGACGCTGAGCTTCTGGACCCAGCCCGGGGTGTACACCGTGCTCGACAAGAGCAATCCGGTGGTCATGGACTCGTCGACCTACGGGCTCCCGATCAACAGCCACCTCGGGTACAAGGAGAGCATCCCGTACGCGGTGCGGGTCAGCACCGACGGTGTGTACCTGCATGAGCTCGATGCGACGGTCTGGGCCCAGGGCAACACCAACACCAGTCACGGTTGTCTGAACTTGAATCACGACAACGCGCAGTGGTTCTACAACTTCTCCGTGCCGGGCGACGTGGTCGAGGTTCGGAACACCGGCGGCAAGCCCTTGCAGCTGTGGCAGAACGGCGACTGGAGTGTGCCGTGGGACCAGTGGTGATAACGGTGAGATCAAGTTTGCATGTCGATGCGAGTCGCTGTGACGTACGCCACAATACCTTTGGTATGCTGGGGAAAGTCACGGCAAAAGTCCTCGTCACGACCGGTACTTAGCCGATAAAATTAGATAACTGAATTAATCAGTTTTGAGGTCAGGAGTGGTCGTGGGAGCAGTTGCGCATTTGCCGAACCAGTTCGAGTCGGCGTCGCCGGCGGCGGACGCATCGTTGATGGATGTGTTGTCGACGTGTTCGGGCATCATCGAGTCGACGTTCGCCGACCGCATCCGTGAGCTCGGTGGTACGGAAGCCGAGATTCACAAGCTGTCGTCTTCGGCGGCCTACGCGGTGTTCGCGTGGTCCGCTGGCCGTGGCTTCGGCGCCTGATCGATAGCCCGGTCGCGCCGGTGCCGAGGTTCGGCGCTCGCTGCCGCCGGTAGCCGGCCGGACGCCCCGCCATTCCATCCGGACACCGCCGGTGCCCGCCTCTGTGTGACAACTCGCCGCACGGGGGCGGGCATTTTGTGTATGCGGGTCTGGCCTGCTCGGGGCGGGCTGCAAGAAGAGGCTGCCCGTGCCGTACGCCACGTCAGCAGTCGGCACAACCACAACGCCGCGCTGAGACGGCAGTCTCAGCGCGGCGCTTCGGGTATGACTGGTCAGACGCTCACGTCGACCTTCTGGGGGGCCGGCCAGGGCGACGGCACCGGACGTTGGCGGACGATCTGCGGCCACCAGAACCACTTGCCCATGAGGGCCGCGATCGACGGCATCATGAACGACCGGACGACCAGGGTGTCGAACAGCAGACCCAGGCCGATCGTGGTGCCCACCTGGCCGATGATGCGCAGCTCGCTGATGATCATCGACGACATGGTGAAGGCGAAGACCAGGCCGGCGTTGGTGACCACCGAGCCGGTGCTGCCCATGGCGCGGATGATGCCGGTGTTGAGTCCGGCGTGGATCTCTTCCTTGAACCGGGCGACCAGCAGCAGGTTGTAGTCCGCGCCCACGGCCAGCAGGATGATCACCGACATCGGGATCACCATCCAGTGCAGCGGCAGGCCGATCAGGTACTGCCAGATGAGGATCGACATACCCAGCGACGCTCCCAGGGAGATCGCGACCGTCGCCACGATCACCGAGGCGGCCACGACTGCACGCGTGATGATCAGCATGATCACGAAAATCAGTGCGAGAGCCGAGATTCCGGCGATCATCAGGTCGTAGTCAGAGCCCTCGGCCATGTCGCGGAAGGTTGCCGCGCTACCGGCCAGGTAAATCTTCGAGCCCTCCAGCGGGGTGCCCTTGATCGCTTCCTTGGCGGCCTGCTTGATGGCATCGATGTTCGAGATGCCTTCGGGGGTAAGCGGATTGCCCTCATGCTGCACGATGAACCGCACCGACTTGCCGTCCGGCGAGATGAAGTTCTTCATACCGCGCTTGAAATCGGCGCTCTCGAAGGCCTCCGGCGGCAGGTAGAACGAGTCGTCGTTCTTGGACTTGTCGAAGGCCTCACCCATGGCGCTGGAGTTCTTCTGGCCCTCGGCCTGCTGATCCAGCTGTCCCTTCTGGGTGGCGTACATCATCTGCATGTACTTCTTCATGTTCTTCATGGTCTCGATCTGCGGGGGCATGACCGTGACCATCTGCTTCGTCAGCGCGGACATCTTGTCCATGTCCGGCACCACCGTCTGGAAGTCGTCGGTCATGGTGTCGATGCCGTCGAGCGTGTCGAACACCGAGCGGATGGACCAGCAGACCGGGATGTCGTAGCAGTGCGGTTCCCAGTACAGGTAGTTGCGGATCGGCCGGAAGAAGTCGTCGAAATCGGAGATGTGGTTGCGCAGATCCTCGATGTCGCTCAACATGCCGTGCATCTTGCCGACCATGCTGTCCATGACAGTCGACATCTGAACCGTGATGGCCTGCATCTTGGTCATGGTGTCGATGCTCACCTGGATGTCGCCGATCTGCTTCTGCATATCGCTCATCATGTCCTGCTGGTACTTCTGGTTCATCACCTGCGTGGTGCTCTGCATACCCAGCTGGAACGGGATGGTCGAGTGCTGGATGGGCGTGCCCTCGGGCCGCGTGATGGCCTGTACCTGAGCGATACCGGGAACGGCCACAACGGCTTTCGCGATCTTGTTGATCACGAGGAAGTCGGACGGGTTGCGCAGGTCGTGGTCACTCTGGACGAGCAGCAGGTCGGGATTCATGCGCGCCGGGGAGAAGTGCCGGGTGGCGGCCGCGTAACCCTCGTTGGACGTGAGGTCGGCGGGCATGTACTGACGATCGTCGTAGCTCGTCTTGTAGCCCGGGATGGCGATCAGACCGACCAGTGCCACGGCGATCGTGGCGACCAGGATCGGGCCCGGCCAGCGGGTGATCGCGGCGCCGATCTTGCGCCAGCCACGCACCCGCATCTCGCGCTTGGGTTCCAGCGTCTTGCCGAACTTGGTGACCACGGTGATGAGGGCCGGGCCGAGCGACAGGGCGGCGAACACGACGGTGACCATGCCGATGGCCAGCGGGATGCCCAGCGTCTGGAAGTACGGCAGTCGGGTGAAGTGCAGGCAGTACGTCGCACCGGCGATCGTCAGACCCGAGCCCAGGATGACGTGCGCGGTGCCGTGATACATGTCGTAGTAGGCGTCCTCTTTGGACATCCCGGCAGTGCGCGCCTCCTGGTACCGACCGATCAGGAAGATGGCGTAGTCGGTGGCCGCCGCGATGGCCAGCATGGGCAAGAGGTTCGTGGCGAAGGTCGACAGCCCGATGACGTTGTAGAAGCCCAGCACGGCCACCAGGCCGCGAGCGGCGCCCACCAGCACCATGACGATCAACAGCTCGATCAGCACCGTGATGATCGAGCGGTAGACCAGCAGCAGCATCACGATGATGACCGCGAACGAAACGGCCTCCATGACCTTCAGGCTGCGATCGCCGGCCACGTTCATATCCGAGGCCTGGGCGGCCGCGCCGGTGACATAGCTCTTCACGCCCGGCGGCGCGGGCACGCTCTTGAGGATCTTGTCGACGGTGTCGACGGATTCGTTGGCCAGCGACTCGCCCTGGTTACCGCGCAGGTAGACCTGGACGTAGGCCGACTTGCCATCCGCACTCTGCGAGCCGGACGCCGTCAGCGGGTCGCTCCAGAAATCCTGGACGTGCTCGACGTGCGCGGTGTCGGCCCGCAGCTTGGCGACGATCTGGTCGTAGTACGCGTGGGCGGCGGCGTCCAGCGGCTGCTGCCCCTCCAGTACCACCATGGCCGAGCTGTCGGAGTCGAATTCCTTGAAGTCCGAGCCGACCTGCTTCATCGCGATCATCGACGGCGCGTCGTGCGGCGACATCGAGACCGAACGCATCTTGCCGACCTCATCGAGGGACGGGACGATCGTGCTGACCAGGACGACGATGCCGATCCAGGCGAGGATCACCGGGATCGCGAGGGTGCGGATGAGCCGGGGAATCAGGGGCCGATGAGGTGTCTCGGCCTTCGGAAACGAGTCGGTCGGGGTATCGAGGCTGTGGTTGCTCATGCAGATTTCACCAGGCAGAAGGTCTGGGCGTGCACGCCCGTGGAGGTGCGGGTGTCTTTGAGTTCGTCGTCGACGTGGACGGTGCAGGTGATGGAGTCACCGTCGCCCTGGGCGACGATGTTGGGCGATGCTGCCGGTGCGGTCGTGGACAGGACGAGTTTCCAGGGGAGCATGGCGTGGTCGACGCGCTGCGGCTTGGCGTCCAGGTCGAGGTAGTTGATGTCGGCGTAGGCGCCGGGTTCGCCGGTGATTTCGTAGGTGACGACCTTGGGCTTGAACGGTTTGGCGTCGTCGGCGAAGTTGCGTGGGGTGACGATGACGGGGTTCTGGCCGAAGTAGCCGCGCACGCGATGCACAGTGAAGCCGGCGACGAGGGCGACGACGACGATGAGCAGCGGGATCCACGCCTTCTTGAGCGCATTGCCGATCATCCGGCGATCTCCTTGGTCATGCTGACCTCCCCGTTCCTCGATTGCTCGACATTCCTCGGCGGATTCCGTGACCTGGTGCGTGGGGCAGCGCTTGTATGGCGCCGGCACCTGTGTCACATTTCAATCTGCCGATCGGCAGACTCAGCGTATCCACCAAGGTAAACTTAGACAAGTTAAGCGATTCGATTGATGCAGGTCGGTGCGCACATCGGGGCATCCGTGTGACGCACGTGACGTCGCCGCGAGAGCGGTGACCGGGATAACCCGGCGACCGACCCGGGTCGGCGGTGAACAGGGAGCGGGGATTGGCCAAATCGGTGGGGCCGCGCGGATCAGCGCGTGCTCGGGTGATCGAAGCCGCCCTCGCGTTGTTCGCGGAGCACGGCGTGAACGGCACATCGCTGCAGATGATCGCCGATCACCTCGGGGTCAGCAAGGCCTCCGTGTACTACCAGTTCCACTCGAAAGATGACATCGTCCTGGCGGTCATCCGGCCGGTGTTCGCCGACCTCGACCAGTTGGCTACGGAGATCGAGGCCAAAGAGGAAGGGCCGGCCCGTAAGGCGGCCGCGATTGCCGGGTTCGTCGAACTCGCGGTGCGGCATCGGCGGGTGACGGCTGTCTTCTATCGCGACCCGGCCATCGACACCTTGGTCAACTCCAACGAGGAATGCAGCGCCATCAACCGGCGACTGCGAACAGTGCTGGGCATGGACGGCGCAGACACCGAGACCCGGGTGACCATGTCACTGGTCACCTCGGGCATCTACGGCAGCGCGATGGACCCCGAACTGCAGGACATCCCTGACGACGAGCTCCACCGCATCTTGTTGCAGGCTGCGCGCCGGCTGCTGCCCGTGGAAGAGCAGGCTGCTATTCGGCGATGAAGACCGGGATCAGTCGGTCGGTCTTGGTCTGATATTCGGCATAAGGCGGGTAGGCCTCGACGGCCCGGTCCCACCACTCCTGCCGTTCGTCGCCCTCGAGCTCACGCGTGGTCAGCTCCACGACCTTGTCGCCGTCCTGCGCCGTGATCTGGGGGTTGACCTTGACGTTGTGGTACCACGAAGGGTGTTCGGGAGCGCCACCTTTGGACGCCACCAACGCGTAGCGGCCGTCGTGCTCGACCCGCATCAATGGCACCAGACGCTTTTTACCGGATTTGGCTCCCGTGGTGGTGAACAAGACCACCGGCCGGTCGAGGATCGTAACGCCATCGGTGGTGCCCTGCGCCAGAATCTGTTCGGTCTGCTGGCGGACCCAGTCGGTCGGGCTCAGTTCATGTTCGGTCACGTCGCTCCCAACGAGATCGGCGGTCGGCTTATTCCGGGTCAGTGCACGAAGCGGGCAGCGCGGGCGGGCGCCGATGAGGTGGCGCGGGCCTGTCGGTATCCGACCAACCCGCCGGCGGCGGTCAGGGTGATGATGCCGGCGAAACCGGGGACCGCGACCGCGGCGACCTCTCTGAGGCCGGCGGCCCGCAGGTAATCCGGATAGCCCGGCCGAAAATCCGTCGCGGCGACAACATGGTTCTCGGCCGCGAAGGTGTCCCGGGGCTGGATCGGCGGGATGGGCTTGACGGGATTGCCCGGAGCGCCCGGCGATACGTCACGCGGCACCGAATCCGTAGCTGCCGCAAAGGTTTTCGGGACCAGAGGCGCGACGCGGGGGATGCCCCGGTTGTCGAGTGGCACCTGAGTGATGGGCATGCCCGGGGTGTACTGCAGGAACGGCAGAGCCGAGGCGGCCGACGCCAATCCGCGGACGGTGCTCTCGATCGGGTTGATCAGGGCATCGGCGAACGCCGGCAGCGCCGCGAGGCCTGGAATCGGCACCGCGTCGACGACGGTGGGGATGGTGGTCTTGACCAGGTCGAGCGCCGTCAGCGGAATCTGGGCGGCGGCCAGCGGGAGTTGCGCCAGCGGGGCCTGGGGAGTGGCCGCGACGTTGCTGTTCGTGGTGGTGCTCTGCGAGCTCGGGGACTGGCCGGCCGGGGGCTGTGCCGACACGCTCACCTGGGCTGGAGTCGAAGAACCCGTGGTCGACGAGGTGCCGGGCCCGATCGCCGGTGCGTTCTTGGGAGCACTGGGCTTGGTGCCGGGCGCGACGCCGCCGACCACCGGCAAGTTGTTCAGCACGTCAGTTGGGTGCTGGATGATTCGCGTGAACTGGCCGACCATGCCGCCCAACAGGTTTGGTGCGCTCCACGACGAGGCGCCGCCCGTGGGGGAGCCTGTGGTCGACGTCGGGCCGGTGGGCGTTGAACCAGTGGTCGACGACCCCGTGGATGTGCTGCCGCCGGTGTTGGGGGTTCCGGTGCCAGTCGTGGTGCTGCCGCCGGATGCGCCCGTGCTGCCTGTTGTCGAGCTGCCTGAGGCACCACCCGTGGAGCCGCCACTGTCGGGGTCGGCCAATGCCACGACGGCTTCGGGACCCAACGCCAGCAAGCCGGCTGTGAGGAGGCTGGAGGCGGCGAGCAGCCGAGCGTGGGGCATCACGCGGAGATCACCTCCCCTTTTCTGACCACAGTGCAGTATGTCACACCGGTCTGACCATTAGCTATGGACAAATAACGCGCTACGCGAACGTCAATTGACGCACGGTACCCCGTCGCCGCTCAGCGGCTTTCCCTGGTCGGGCGCGGCTTCGTCGGACGATTTGGTCACCGCCGCATTCGTGGCCGAGACGTCGGAAATCGCACTCGGCGGGTCGTAGTCGTTGCCCAGAATGACCCTGATTCGGCCGGGGGCCTCCTGGTCGCTCGATCGCGGCGCCGCGGTGATGGCCAACTGGCTGGCCAGTTGTTTGGCGTCGGCCTCTGCACCCGGTCCGTAGTCGATCTGGGTGGCGGTGGGTTCTCCGGCCTGCGCGCTGCGGACGTCGCCGGTGGAGAAGCCGTGCGCGGACAGTGCCGCCGCAACCATGGCCGCCAGGCCCGTCATGTCGCCGCCGTTGATCACGTCGACGGTGCTGGTCGGCGCCGCGGGCGTGGTCGAGGCGGCCTTGTCGTCCGAGAAGGCGGCAGACACGGTGGACCGGATCGCGGCGGAATCGACGATGTTCACGGACTGGCCGTTGACGTTGTCGTAGCGCAGCACCGGCAGGGTCTGGAACTCGATGTTGGAACCAGAGATCGAGCCGAGGCGCCGGAACACGTCGTTGGTCCAGCCGCTGGACAGCACGATGTCCTTGCGGGCCACCGACATCAGGTTCGAGAACTTGCCGATGTCGCCGAACACGCCACCGCTCTGCAGCTTGTGCATGACCGACGCGAGGAAGGCCTGCTGGCGGTGGGTCCGGTCGAGGTCGCCGTTGTCGAGGTTGTGCCGCTGGCGGACGAACGCCAGCGCCTGGGACGGATTCAGGGTCTGCTTGCCGGCGGGAAAGTCGGCGCCCGAGTACTCGTCGTCCTGGACGGCGTTGTTCAGGCAGACGTCGACGCCGCCCAGTGCCGAGGTCAGGTCGTAGAAGCCGGAGAGGCTGACCTCCGCGAAATAGTTGACTTTCACGCCGGTGAGGTCGCGCACGGCGGCAATAGTGGCGCTGCGACCGGCCTCGCGGCCTTGGGATTCGAGCTCGTGCTGGTCGGTGATGCCCTCGTCGTTCAGTTTCTGGGCGAACTCGGCCTTCTTCAGGCCGTACGCCTCTTTGATCTTGATGTGGCTGTAGCCGGAGATGTCGTCGACGGGCACGTAATCGTCGCGGGGGATCGAGAAGGCGACCACGTGGTTGTCGGGGGTGACGTGCACGAGGATCAGGGTGTTGGTGTTGTAACCGCCGCTGTCGGAGTCGCCGGCGTGCAGCTGGTCCAGCAGCTCCTGCGGCAGCTCGTTGCCGTCTTGATCGCGGCGGGAATCCAGTCCGATCAGCAGGATGTTCATGGAGCCGTTGACGTTTCCGGTCCCTGGCAGGTCGATGCCGAGAGCGTGCGAGATGGTGAAGCCGCTGATGACGCCGTGCGCGATCCACCAGCCGACGCCGGTCAGGGCCAGCGCGAACGTCGATACCAGAGCGACTAGAAACCGCATGCGGGGCGCGGTCCTCCCGTGGCGGCACGCCTGTCGTGCATCGGGTCTCCCTGGGTGGTGCTGCGCCGGATCAGCCGATTGCGCAGGCGAAATGGTGGCGTAAGCGTACAAGTCGAAACTGGCGTGAGGCTGTAGGCGAACCGGCGATCCGGCAACCTCTACGCGGACGGTATTGACGCCTATTTCAATTTGTGCCCAAAGGTGCTAATGGGGCAATTGTGACTAATGGTGTTATTGAGTTGAAGCCCCAGTAAGAAAAGGAGACAGAATTTCAGTCCGGTCTCAGAGATCAACGTAGCGAAACGCATAGGGTTCGAACGGTTATCGGTCCGTGTTGTATTTGTGACATTTGTAGCTCACCGTTACCGAAGTGAAATCAGTGCCCAGTGTGGCGCCGAGCACTCAATAACAGGAGCGTGCTGATGACCGCAACGACTGAAGTGACGTACCGCAGACGACCGGTGGCTGCCCGGCAGGGCCGGCCGAAGACCGGAAGGACACAGGTCGGCTCCGTGGATGTCATCGCGACATCCGCCGCGGTGCTGCGACCCGTCGTGGTGGCGGGGGCAATCGTCGCCGCCGCCCTCATGTGGGGACCGCGCGCCCATGCGGACGTCGTCCACGACGCGCTCAACGATGTCGGCATCGGCAACAACGGGCCTGTCAGCAACGCTATCGCCCAGGTGGGTACCTCGATCTGCCCGCTACTGGTGCAGCCGGGCAGCCAGATGGCCAGCACGGCAACCCAGATGAGCGGCAACGGCGGCATCGCGCCGCCGCTCGCGGGGTTCGCCACGCAGGTCGCGATCCAGACTCAGTGCCCCGCTTTCATGACGGCGCTCGCCAATGGAAACATCCCGGCGTTGATGAATGGCGGTCTGCCGGTGACACCGCCGGGGCTGCCGTCCGTCGGGCTGCCGAACCTTTCGGGCGTCACCGGCGCGGTGCCGGGCACGCTGGGCGCGGCTACCACTCCCGTTTCGAGCGTGGTGGGCGCAGCGACAGCGCCGCTGCCCGGAGCCTTGGGCGCGGCCACGGCTCCGCTACCTGGGACGCTGGGGGCCGTGACGGCACCCCTGCCCGGCACGCTGGGCGCCGCGACGGCGCCGGTTCCCGGGGCACTCGGTGCGGCGACCGCACCGGGTCTGCTCGCCCCAGCGGCGCAGGCGCCGTTGCAGCTGGCTTCGTCTCCGGTCGTGCCGGCAATTCCTGGTTACTGAGGTCTGGCTCCGCCCACTGAACGTGGGCGGGAATGCATTGAGGGCTGTGGCTTTCCGAAGCCACAGCCCTCAATGTTGTTGCGCTACTTATCAGCCCTCGTGGCTGCCGCCGCTGCCGCTGCTGCTGCTCGATGCGTGCGAGCTGCTGCCGCCCTCGGGGGCGCGGTGCTTGCCGCCGGTCGAGGAGGCGGAAACGCTGGGCGCGGTGCCCTCGGGGGCGCTGTGCTTGCCGCCCTGCGAATCGGTCTTCGTGGACTTGACCGAGTCGGTCTTCGTGCTGCTGTCGGTGCCCGACTTGGTGTCGGACTTGGTGCCGGACTTGTCCGTGCCGGTGGTCTTGCTGTCGGTGCCGGTGGACTTGTCGGTGGACTTGGTGTCGGTGCCGGTGGTCTTGTCGGTGGACTTGGTGTCGGTGCCGGTGCTCGTGCCGTCGGTGCCGGTGGACTTGTCGGTGGACTTGCCGGTGGACTTGGTGTCGGTGCCGGTGGTCTTGTCCGGCGTGCTCGATGCCGGCGACGTCGTATCCGTCGTCGTACCTGCGCCACTCGGGGTGCCCGGGGTGCTCGTCTCGGCAGCGGCAACCGGCTTCGCCGTCAGCGACTGGGTCTGGACGGAAGGCGTAGCCGGCGTGGTGGGCGCCGTCGCCGACAGGGCCTTCGGAGCTGCTGTCACGGCGGCCAACGGGGTCACGGCGGCCAACGGGGTGGCGGCGGCCGGGACTGCGGCGAGCGAGCCCAAGGCCTTGACGATCGTCGTGACGATGGCCGCCGGTGCCGCGATCAGCTGCTGGATTGCAGTCGTGACAATGGTGACGATCGCCTGCGGTACGGCGGTGAGGGACGTGGCGCCCGTCCAGATGCCCTTGATGATCGTGTTGAGGCCGTTGATGAGCGTCGCGGGTCCGGCGGCGGCGGCGCTCCACAGGGCCGCGACGGGGGCGAGCGCCCCGGTTATCGCGGTGTTGGCCGCAGTGATCAAGGCAGCGGGCAGCGCAGCGGCCTGGGTCCACAAGGCGGCGATCGGTGCGAGCGCCCCGGTGATGGCGGCGTTGGCGGGTGCGATCACGCTGTTGACAAGCGCGGCGGCCTGTGTGTACAGGGCGTAGAACTCTTGGAACGGCAGCGTCAGCAGGTCGAGCGGGCTGGCCGTCAGGTAGTACTTCTCGGCGTACTTCGAGATGGCGGTTGCCGTGTGGGCCGCAGCCGGGTGGGCTGTCGGTGCCACGTAAGGAGTGACGGCGCCGGACGCCGTTGCGACGACCACCGCAGACATTCCGGCTACGAGCGACGACTGAAGAACTGGCAAAACTCTTGGGCGAGCGACAGTTTGCATGATGGTCCCCGGTGTTCGTGGTACAGATCGGACTTTGGCGGTCTGAAGGTAGCCGATACCGGTACTCCCCTCTAGCTGGGCAAAATTCCGGTCCGGCAGTCTGACCTGCTCATATGTGCATAATTTGCTTGGTGAGGTAAATAAATCAAGCTGAAGTTTTCCAAGAATTCACCATCCAGTCGGCGGCCGAGGGCACTTGCCCGGCTGCCGGCGCTCACTGAGGTCGGGTGTTGAAGTACCTACAATTTGCCAAAAATGCGGTGTGTGCGCTCGCCGAACCGGTCGTGGTGTGATCTGGTAGTGACGATGCCCGTCTTCACCATCCGTGCTGCGGGGCTGGCGGCTGCCACCCTGGCGGGTGCGGCGCTGGCGCTGACGGGGCTTCCGGCGGCGTCGGCCGATCCCGCCACCGACAGCCAGGGCTTCGTCGACTCGACAGCGCGGTGTCCGACCGGCGACACGGCAGTGGCGTTCGGCAGTACCGCCTCCTCGCGGGTCGCCATCTGCAAGAGCGCCGGCGGTCAGCTGCAGTACCGCGGGGTCCGTATCAGTGACGGCGCGAAGCTGATCGTCGCCGCCACGGCCGACGGCCAAGGTGGCTACAGCGCAACGAGCGACGGCATCACCTACGTCGTGAACGCCAAATCGCTCGATATCAGTGCGGGCTCGCAGCCCGTCAGATCCGAGCCCATGACCTTCTTTCGCGGCGGCGGCCCGTTGACCGGAACAGCGGCTGCCACACCTGCGCCGGCTGCCGCACCGGCCGGCACGCCACCCACGCCCGTGACCGGTGCCGCCACGCCCGCGCCGACGACACCGCTACCGCCGCCGTTGCCCGCGGAGGTCGGTGGCTCCCGCTCGAGCGGGCACTGAACCCGCCCGCTCCGGCTTATTCGCCGCGGGGTCCTTCGAGGATCTCGTAACGGGGGTCGGCCATATAGATGGGCCGATTTCCGCTCTGTTTCGGCTTGCCGGCGACGCGGATCAACTGGCCCGGCGTGATGTCGCGGCCGTGCCCCGCGCCGAACACCACTTTCAGCGTTCCGCTGTCGTCGCCGACCAGGACCGCGAGACTGGGCGTCCCGTTGTCGTTGACCTCGTCGACCTCGCAGACCCGGCCTTCGACGACGGAGCGGTGACCGGCGATGAGGCCGTCGACGGGAACCGTTGCCTGCGTTGGTGACGGATGCTCGTACTCCTCGATCCGCTCTTCGTCGCCCTTGGTGATGCGGCTGCGCATCCGCTCGGCGCTGCGCGTGATGCGCTCTTCGAACATGTCGGGGAAAGCACCCCGAATCCGTGACTGGACGTCGTACGGGACGATGGTCGCTGCGGCGTCGGGTATCCGGCTGACGGCCCGGGAGATCTTGTCGGCGGTGCGGTCATGAAGCAGCCGTCCCAGCAGCGGTGCGTAACTGCGGCGGGGCAGCAACACGGTGACGTTGGTGTTCGAGTATTCGGCCAGCGTGGTGGTGACGAGTTCCTGTGCGGCACGGTCGAATCGGCGGTCCGGGCAGTCCACGACCCGCAGCGGGGTATCCATCTCGTAGTACTCCCATTTCTTCTGGAGCTGTTTGGCGACCTGCGGGTCGACCATGAAATGCACGGCTGTGAGGGTGTCGGCGCGCAACCCGCGGCCGTACCGCAGCGCCTCCAGGACGGCGAGGTCGACGCCGTTGACCATGACCAGGACCCGGTGCCGCGCGAACCGTACCGTGTCCGGCCGGTTGGTCCGGAAATGCTCGAGAATTGCTGCCTCGGCGCGGTATTCGCGGTTGAGCCGCATCAGCAGACCGACCAGGAGCGGGAACACGATGACAACGAGCCAGGCGCCCTCGGTGAACTTGGCCACGGCGAAGATGCCGACGACGACGGTCGAGAGAACGGCGGCCGAGAGGTTGACCGCAACCCGGCCGCGCCACCCCGGCTCCCGGTGTGTGAGTTGGTGTTTCGACATGCCGTAGCCGGCCATCGCGAACCCGGTGAACACGCCGATGGCGTAGAAGGGCACGAGGGCGTTGACCGATCCGCCGGTGAACACCAGCAAGGCGACCGAGAGAACCGTCAGCACGATGATGCCGTTCGAGAACACCAGTCGGTGCCCCCGCTTGGTCAGCTGCCGGGGCAGGAAGCGGTCTTCCGCAACGAAACTCGCGAGTGTCGGGAAGCCGTTGAAGCTGGTGTTCGCGCCCGTGTAGAGGATGAGCGCGGTGGAAATCTGTACCAGGTTGTACAGCACGTGCCCGATCCACCCGCTGCCGAACACCGCGCGGGCGATCTCGGACAGCACGGACGGATAGCCGGCTTCGTATGGCGCAGCGTGGGTTTCGTAGGCCAGGTACGACACCCCGGCGACCAGGAAACCGAGGATGCTGGCCATGACAGTCAGGACCAGCCGGGCGTTGGGACCCTGCGGCTTTCTGAACACGCTGACGGTGTTGGAGATGGCCTCGACGCCGGTGAGTGATGATCCACCGTTGGCGAAGGCCCGCAAGATCACGAGGATGCTGGCGCCCATGACGAGGCCGTCGGCGTGTTCGATCGGCACCAGGCCGGACATGTGGGAAACGTCGTAAACGGGTAGATCGCCGACGAGTTCGCGGACGACGCCGACCACGATCATGAGGCTGAGCATGACGACGAAGAAGTAGGTCGGTACGGCGAACGGTCGACCGGCTTCGCGGAGGCCGCGCAGGTTGGCGTAGGCGATCAACAGCACGATGCCGACGGTGATCTCCAGGCTGAACGGCCCCAGTACGGGGATTGCGGAGGCCACCGCGACGGTGCCGGCCGCGGCCTGGACTGCGACGGTGACCACGTAGTCGATCAGCAGTGCGGCGGCGGCGATCTGGGCGATGCGTGGTCCGAAGTTCTCGCGTGCCACCACGTATGAGCCGCCGGCGCGGGTGTACGCCATCACGACCTGCCGGTACGAGGCGGCGACCAGGATCAGGATGAGCAGGATGACGCCGGTGACCGGTAGCAGCAGCGTGAACGCGGCCAGACCGGCGTACGGCAGCAGGCCGATCAGGATTTCCTCGGTGCCGTACGCGCTCGACGAGATGGCGTCCGGCGAGAGCACACCGAGTGCTACCGGGTTGGACAGCTTTTCCTCGTGGAGTTGCTCGTTGACGAGCGGCTTTCCCAGGAAGAGTCGCTTGAAGGTGTAGCCCACCGACTCGGGTACGGGTGGTGGTTTGGGCGGCGTCGTCACTACGGAAGCGTAGGGCTCAGCGGGTCTCGACTCATGGACTCACAGCGAACTGTCAGCCGATGCGCAGGGTTTCGATGATCTGGCCCCGGTGCGCGGTTAGCTGAGATCAGGCGGGCCGGGTGTGTCCCACGGCTTGACGGGGTGAATGCCGCAGTTGCAGGCGTCGATCGACGGACAGGTGCACTTGACGCCCCACTCGACGATCGCGCGGGCCAGGTGCAGTTCGGCGATCTTGGCGTCGATCTCGGCGAGTTTGGTCTCGGCCAGCGCGCGACTTGCGGGGCGGCCGGGAGCCTCGTCGGCGAACAGCAACTGAATCTCATCCAGGGAGAACCCGGCGGTCTTGCACAGCCGGATGACGTGGAGCCGGTCGATGACGGCATCGTCGTAGCGGCGCTGGCCGCCGACCCGTGCCGGTGCCGGGATGAGGCCGATCTGTTCGTAGTAGCGCAGCGTCGTCGCGGCGACCTCGGTGCGCACGGATACTTCGCCGATGGTGAACGTGGCCATGACTCTCCCGGGTCGTCTTGACTTGGAGCCAACTCTAAGTCGTTGACTGTGCGCATGGCTACCAACACACAGCGAGCAGGAATCAGTGAATTGGGCAGGACCCGCTACGCCCTGCTCCGGAGCTACCGGCGGGACGGCGAGCCGGTCGATACCCCCATCTGGTTCGCGGCCCAGCCGAACTCAATCGTGTTCCGCACCAAACGCGGGCCGAAAACCGCTCGACTCCGGGCGCATCCACGAGTCGAACTGACCGCGTGTGATTACCGCGGCCGAAAATTGAGCGGGGCCAGCGTATTCACGGGCACGGCGACGGTGCTCGACGATGCGGCCGCAGCTGATGCGAACCGGGTACTGCACCGGCGCTACGGCTGGCAGTGGAATGTGGTGCCGCTGATCAGGATTCCGGGCGTGACGCAGGTGCACGCCGGTCTGCCGCTGCGGGAGAAGTGGCGTCGGGCGCGCAACCGCAATGTCTGGGACGACAGCGTGATCGTGCGCATCGACTTCGGCTGAGCGGCGGCGAGACCGTCAGACAAAAGCACGGTGCCGACACCAGATTGGTGTCGGCACCGTGTTGGAGGTCGAAAGGTGTCAGAAAGCGGGCGTAGCGAGGTGCGTCTTGCGACGGTGGTGAAGCAGGGCGCTCAGCCAGCGGAGATCGATCAACATATTCAGTTCCTGTCTTACGCGGACTTCTTGGTGAGGAACGGCAGCAACCGACGACGCTCGTACATGCTGTCCGAAAAGTGGTGCAGCGCTTCGGAGACGGAGGTTGCGGTCGGGAAGGCGGACTCTGCGCCGCAGACCAGCAGGGCGGTCGAAACCGGCTGGGATGCGATAAGGGACCACTCATTACCTGCAGCGATGCAGCTGTCGTTGACCTTGTCGAGCAGTTCGACGCAGGACACCGCGAACGAGGTGACCCCGCTCAGGTCCAGGATGAACGGCTTTTCCGGGAGGACGCAGCGCCGTGCCTGCGCTGCAACCAGGTCCACATCGGTTTCGTCGATGACTCCGGTGACGGTGAGTACCGTCGCCAGTTGGCGGCACTGGGCGCGCACCTCGGCGTCGCCGCAGGCGACGGCCGGATTGCCATAGCGGAAAGCGGCTGTCGATGCCGAGTCGCTGTTGACCATAGCCATGTGATGCCTCCCTTCGATGTTGCCGAACGCCCGACAGCTGTGTCGTTTCTTCGGCTCAAGATCGAAGCTATGTGGCCAAGTTAAGGTACCGGGGAGTAAGTCCTAAATCATCGCTAAGAACTGTGATAGCTGCAGCTGGCAAACATGGTCTCAGCGGGGTAACGCTCACGGACGGCGCCACTGGTTGCCCTGATAACCCACCCACGGCGAGTAATCCGCGATCAGCGGCTCCTGCGGTGGCCGCAAATCCTCCGGGACGTGCTGGAGATTGATCCTGATGCGGTACCAGATGGAGCTGGGTCCACGCATGCCGTCGACCAGAACATCGATGGCTTCCAGGGCAGATGCCGCTTCCGGGTACTTCGACCGCCATTCGTCGAGCGCCGCCATCGCCTCATCGCGCGTCTTGGTGCGGGCAACCTCGATGAGCGGCATCTGTGACGCCCGCCGCCCGTCGGCCGAGGCGCCGGCCCCGGGTTTCTCCGCCTTGGGCATCGGACCGAGTTCTTCGGCCAGCGCCAGCAATCCCTCCAGGCCGCCGGCGGCGTCGTCCATCCCGCCCCACGGGTCGCCGAATTGCGCGTACCTGGCGGGCACCGTCGCGACGGTGAATTCCTCGGGACGGCAGCTGGGGACCTCATCCCAGAAAAGGGGAGTCGACACCCGGGCGTCGGGCCGGGACCGCACCGAGTACGCCGACGCGACCGTGCGGTCCTTGGCGTTCTGGTTGAAGTCGACGAACACGCCCTGGCGTTCCTCTTTCCACCACCGGCTGGTCGCCAGCTCGGGCGCCCGTCGCTCCACCTCGCGGGCCACGGTCTGGGCGGCCAACCGCACCTGCTTGTACGGCCAGTTCCGCTCGATCCGGGCGTAGATGTGGAAACCCCGCGAGCCCGACGTCTTGGGCCATGCCGTGAGCCCGTAGTCGGTGAGCACGTCGCGCACCACGATGGCGACGTCGAGAATCTGCGGCCACTCGACGCCCGGCATGGGGTCCAGGTCGACACGCAGTTCGTCCGGGTGCTCCAAGTCGTCGGCCCGGACCGGATGCGGGTTGAAGTCGATGCAGCCCAGGCTCACCGCCCACACCAGCCCGGCGGCCTCGTCGATGACGGCTTCTTTGGCGGAGGTGCCGGAGGCGTACTTCAGCTCCGCGACGTCGATCCAGTCCGGCCGCTTCTCCGGTGCCCGCTTCTGAAAGACCGCTTCCTGCGCAATGCCTTTCACGAACCGCTTGAGGATCATGGGCCGCCGTGCCACGCCGCGCAGCGCGCCGTCGGCGACCGACAGGTAGTAGTTGACCAGGTCGAGCTTGGTCACGCCGGGTTCAGGGAAGATCACCTTGTCGGGGTTGCTCACGACAACCTCGCGCCCGCCCACGTCGAGGGACCGCGAGTCACCCATGGGTATAGCGTAATTGGCTCGATAATTGGAGCGGGAGTTGCAGCCGCGTTACGCGCGGGTCACATATTGTTGGCTCATGGCGAAGCTGACCGACCTCCCGTCGCAGATAGCAAGCAAGGTCCAGGAGTCTTTCGAGAAATTGGGCGGTAAGTCGGTCACCCAATTGGCCGACCGCGGCGCCGCCGAACTGCACTACGCCAGGAAGATGTTCGAAGCGGGCGCACTCAAACTCGAGTCGCCGCAGCACATGGCGGCGATGCTCGCCGACATCGTGCGCTGGGGTGAGATCGGCATGGTCCCGGCGCTCAATGCGCGCCGTACCCCGCACCGCGTCGCCGTCATCGACGACGACGGCGATATCACCTTCCAGGAGTTCGACGACGCCGTGAACGCGACCGCCAACGCGTTGCGTGCCAAGGGTGTTCAGGCCGGCGAAGGCGTGGCCATCCTGGCCCGCAACCACCGGTGGTTCCTGATTTCGGTGTACGGCGCGGCCCGCGTCGGTGCGCGAATCATCCTGCTCAACACCGAGTTCTCGGGGCCGCAGATCAAAGAGGTGTCCGAGCGTGAGGGCGCCCAGCTGATCATCTACGACGACGAATACGCCGACGCCGTCGCCCTCGCCGAGCCGCCGCTGGGCAAGCTGCGGGCCCTGGGGCACAACCCCGACAAACCGGAACCGTCGGGCAGCACCGACGAATCCTTGGCCGAGGTCATTGCCCGGACCAGTAGCCTCGCGCCGCCGAAGGTCGCCAAGGCGGCCTCGATCATCATCTTGACCAGCGGCACCACGGGAACTCCCAAGGGCGCCAACCGAAGTGCCCCGCCGTCGCTGGCTCCGGTGGGTGGCGTGCTGTCGTCGGTACCGTTCAAGTCCGGCGAGGTCACCAGCCTGCCCGCGCCCATGTTCCACGCGCTGGGGTACCTGCATTCGACCATCGCCATGCTGCTCGGCAGCACGCTCGTGCTGCGCCGCCGGTTCAAGCCGGCCACGGTGCTCGCCGACATCGAACGGCACCGGGTGACCGCCATGGTGGTGGTGCCGGTGATGCTGTCGCGCATTCTCGATGAACTGGACAAGACGTCGCCGAAGCCGAACCTGTCGAGTCTGCGCATCGTCTTCGTGTCGGGTTCGCAGCTGGGGTCCGAGCTGGCAACGCGGGCGCTCAAGGATCTGGGCCCGGTGATCTACAACCTGTACGGCTCGACCGAGATCTCGTTTGCCACCATCGCGCGGCCGCAGGACCTGTCGATCAATCCCGCGACGGTGGGCCCGGTGGTCAAGGGCGTACGCGTGAAGATCTTCGACGACAACGGCAAGGAGCTGCCACAGGGCAGCGTCGGCCGCATCTTCGTCGGCACCACCTTCCCGTTCGAGGGGTACACCGGTGGTGGTGGCAAGGAGATCATCGACGGGATGCTCTCATCGGGCGACGTCGGCTACTTCGACGAGCGCGGACTGCTGTACGTCAGCGGCCGCGACGACGAGATGATCGTCTCCGGCGGCGAGAACGTATTTCCCGCCGAGGTCGAGGATTTGATCAACGGGCACCCCGACGTGGTGGAGGCGACTGCCATCGGCGTCGACGACAAGGACTTCGGCGCGCGGCTGCGGGCGTTCGTCGTCAAGACCGAGGGTGCGACGGTCAGTGAGGACGACATCAAGACCTACGTCCGAGATCATTTGGCGCGCTACAAGGTTCCGCGTGAGGTCGTCTTCCTCGACGAGTTGCCGCGTAACCCGACGGGCAAGATCCTCAAGCGCGCGCTGCGTGACATGGACATCTAGGCTCACCGTTCGAGGCTGAGGACCGGCGGGCCGAACGACGGCACCAGCGCAGGATCGTTGAATGCGGTGATGCGGGAGATGCGGCCCGCGCGCAGCGTCAGCACCTGCACGCCGTAGCCGTGCAGGGTGCCGTCGTCGTGCCGCGCATAGAAAACCAGAGCCGGCTGTCCGTTCGCGCGCGTGGGTACCGCGTGCCATTGCCCGGGGCGGCGCAGCACGCGGTTGCCCAAGAAGCCGATCACGGCAGCTGAACCGCTGAACCAGGTTGAGATGGGCGGCATTTCGAATTCGACGTCGGAGCGAACCAGATCGACCAGAGCGTGGGGGTCGGCCCGGGTGAACGCGTCGAGGTAATGCTGGAGTAGGTCCCGGGTGTGGTCGTCCTCCGGTTCGGTGACCTCGTCCGCTGCGACGCCCGCGGTATCGAGGGTGCGACGGGCCCGGCGGAGCAGCGCGTCGACCGCATCCACTGTGGTGTCGAGGATTTCGGCCACCTCGGTTGCCGGGAAAGCCAGGATGTCTCGCAGCGTCAGCGCGGCCCGCTGCCGGGCAGACAAGTGTTGTAGCGCGGCGATCAGGGCAAGTCGCAGACCGGCCCGTCTGGCGACGATGGCCGACGGGTCTTGTTGGTCGACAAGGGAGTCCGGAATGGGCTGCAGCCACCTCACTTCAGGGGTCCGGTCGCCCACGGGAATTCGGTGGTCTTCGGCCGGCGGCCCGATTCCGGACGGGAGTGGCCGGCGGCCACGGTTCTCTATGGCGCTCAGGCAGGTTCGCGTGGCGATGGTGTACAGCCAGCGCCGCACCGACGAGCGCCCTTCGAAGCCGCCGAATCCGCGCCAGGCCCGTAGATAGGTTTCCTGAACCTGATCCTCCGCATCGTGGATCGAGCCGAGAATCCGATAGCAGTGAGCCAGCAACTCGGGCCTGAATTGTGCTGTCAGCGCGGTGAATTCGGCGGTCGTCGTCATCAGACCGGACTCGCGCCAGCGCCGGTGAGCACGTAGCCGGCAGCGGGGGACGAATCGGCGGCCAACTCGACGACCGTCTTGGCGACGATGTCCGCGGTCAGCACCGGTTGCAACCGGGCGATGAAAGTCTCGGGATCGATGCCCTGCGCAGCGGCGTAGGCCGTCACGCCGACCGCGCCGACCCCGGTGGGGCTGAGCATGGGGTACAGCGTCACGAAGCGGATGCCCAGGTTCGCTTGCCCCGCTTCCTCGGTCGCGTAGTCCGAGATGAACCGGACCGTGGCGTTGGCGCCGGCGAAACCGCCGCTCAACGGAGACCCACGGAGGGCCGCACCACTGGACATTGCGATGACCGTGCTTCCTGACTGCAGCGGCGCGTTGAGCGCTGCCTTGGTCCAGCCGAACACATGACGGGTGTCGGTGTGCCAGTTTTCGCTGAAGGTTTCCCAGGTCTGGCGAGATAGCGGTGCGGTGGGCGGGGTGGCTCCGGCATTGAGCACCAGCAGCTGGGGCCGGTGGTGAGCGATCAGCAGGGCACCCAGTTCCTCGTCGGTGGCATCGCCGGGGCAGGGAGTGAAGCGATCCCCGACCTCGGCCTGCAAAGACTCAAGGTCGGACTCGGTGCGCGCGACGCCGACGACGTGCCAACCGGCGCTGACGAGCGCGACGGAGATGGCTCGGCCGAAGCCGCGGCCGGCGCCGCTGACGATGGCGGTGTTGCCGCCGTTGATTACCGCTGTGGTGGTCATGGGGACTCCCTGCTGGTGCTGGTTCGGTCTTGATCTAGACCGCCGCCGGCAGGGAAATCCGTCGCGGTGCCGGGATTCAGTTCCCGTTCACGTACCAGGACAGACAAACCGGCCTGCCATGGCACGCGATGATGGCGCCGGCATCGGGAGCTGCGCCGCGGACTTTGGGAATGTTCCGGGCCGGCAGGTTGCAGTTCACGACGTAGGGATTCCATGGCACGACGCCGTTGACGCACGGGTCACCGCCCGCTTGCACAGATGTGGCCGGGCTGCGCAGGGCCGTCGGGACGATCGTGAACGCGATCGCGATGGCACCGATGAACACTGAAAGCAGGAGCCGCGACGCCCGTGCGGTCAGCTCACTCGTGGTCATGATCATCACCACCAAATATGTTTCCGACTACGTCGACGGTAGCACCGAAGCAAGCCGTTGAGCAGTGACGAAAGCCCCCATTTCTGCACCGAAATGGGGGTTTCTCACCCTTTGCGCCCGGGCGGTTTACGGGTCGCGGGGCAGGCCCAGCAGCCGCTCGGCGATGATGTTCAGCTGCACCTCGGAGGTGCCGCCGTAGATGGTCGTCGCGCGGCCGGCCAACAGGTACTCGTCCCAGCGGCCCGAGGGCTGTTGCGGATCGCCGACGACAGCGTCGGCGCCGAATGACGCGACACCGAACTCGGCGTAACCCTGACCGGTCTTCATCGACAGCAACTTCGAGATCGCGGCGGCAGGCATCGGATCGCCACCGGCCAGCGTCAGCAGCGTCGACCGCATGTTGAGCAGCTTGGCCGCGTGGCCTTCGGCGATCAGCTTGCCGGCCTCGTGGCGCTGCAGCTCGTCGAACTCGCCGTCACGCAGGAATTCGACGAACTGATCGAGGCTGGCCAGGAACGGCGCCTCGCTGCTGCCGATGGACACCCGCTCGTTGGTCAGGGTGTTGCGGCTGACCTCCCAGCCGCGGTTCACCTCGCCGAGCACCATGTCGTCGGGCACGAACACGTCGTCGATGAAGACGGTGTTGAACATGGCATTGCCGGTGAGCTCGCGCAGCGGCTTGACCTCGACGCCCGGGCTCAACATGTCGAGCAGGAAGTACGTGATGCCCTGGTGTTTCGGGGCATTGGGCTGGGTACGGGCCAGGAGCGCGCCCCACGCGGAGAACTGGGCACCCGTGGTCCAGATTTTCTGTCCGGTGATGCGCCAGCCGCCGTCGACCTTGACGGCCTTGGTGGTCAGGCTGGCCAGGTCGCTGCCGGCGCCCGGCTCGGAGAACAGCTGGCACCAGATCATGTCGCCGCGGAAGGTCGGCGGCAGGAAATCCTGCCGCTGCTTGTCGGTGCCGAACGCCACGATCGACGGGATGATCCAGGCCGCGATGCCCATCTGCGGCCGCCGGACCTTACCGGTGCTGAACTCCTGGGCGATGATGATCTGCTCGATCGGCTGCGCGGCCCGGCCCCAGGGCGTCGGCAGGTGCGGTTGCACCCAACCGCCTTCGGCGATCGCGGTATTGCGCTCGGCGCCGCTCGGAAGCGCTTTGAGCGCAGCCACTTCCGCGCGGATCTCGGCGCGCAGCTTCTCGGTGTCCGGGTCCAGGTCGATGTCGATCGATCGCATGCCGGACGTCGTCGCCAGGTCCACGACCTGCCGCGGGTGGTCGGCAGCGCGGCCGAAACCGGCCACCAGCGCGATGGCGTGCCGGTAGTAGACGTTGGTGTCGTGCTCCCAGGTGAAGCCGATACCGCCGTGCACCTGGATGCAGTCCTGCGTGCAGTGTTGCGCGGCGACGGGCGCCAGGGTGGCGGCCACGGCGGCGGCGAACTCGTAGTCGGAATCGGCGTCGCCGGCAGCGTGCTCGTCGAGGGCGCGGGCGGCGTCCCAGACCGCGCCGGTGGCGCGTTCGGTTTCGGCAATCATGTTGGCACACTTGTGTTTGATGGCCTGGAACTGGCCGATGGGCCGGCCGAACTGCTCACGAATCTTGGCGTATTCGGCGGCGGTGTCGGTGGCCCAGCGTGCGACGCCGACGCATTCGGCGGCCAGCAGCGTGGTGATGAGGGCGCGGGCATGGGCCTGGGTCAGGCCGGACAGCACCCGCTCGGCACCGACTGCGACGGCGTCGGCGCGCACGTGCGCCACCGGATGTAGGGGGTCGACGCTCTGCACCGGGTTGATCTGCAGCGCCGCGGTATCGAGCACCACCCAGTGGCTGCCGACGGGCACGACCAAAAGAGCGGCTTGGGCGGCGGCGGGCACCGCACGAATCTCACCGCTGACGACGAGTCCGTCGCCCTGGGTTTCGGCGGTCAGACCCGAGGTCAGGGCGTATGCGGCGATGGTCTCACCGGAGGCCAGGCCCGGCAGCAGGCCGGACTTGGGGTCGTGCGCGGCGATCAGGGCGCTGGCGATGGCAGACGGGACGAACGGCCCGGGGACCGCACCGTATCCGAACTCGGCCAGGGTGATCGCGAGCTCCAGGATGCCGAAGCCTTGTCCGCCAACGGCTTCCGACAGATGCAGGCCCGGCAGGCCCTGGTCGGCCGCCGCGCCCCAGTGGGGCGGTGGGTTACTGATCGGGGTCTCGAGCGCTTCGTGCAGCACCTCGGACGGCGCGACCCGCGCCACCAGGGATCGGACCGAATCGGCCAGATCGTTGTGCTCGGACATGATCGCGATGGGCATCGTTGCCTCCTGTGACCTGCTGTGGGCGTTGTATGGCGCACCTAACCAAATAACTGGTCGGTTGGTTCCGAGAGTAACCCACTTGACGGGTGTCTAGAAGTGCACCTCGTTGACTACGTTGGCCAACTGCTGTCCAGCGGCGAGCCGCTCGCAGTTCGCGACAGCTTCGGCCAGGTAGCGATGCATGGTGTCAGCCGTGTACCAGGTGACATGCGGGCTGACGACGACGTTGTTCAGCGCCAGCAGCGGATTGCCGGGATCGACGGGCTCGGTGGCGAAGACGTCGAGGCCGGCCGCCTGCAGGGGACCGTCGCGTAACGCCGAAACCAGCGCGGGCTCGTCGATGACGGCGCCGCGCGACGTGTTGACAAGCACCGCACCGGGCTTCATCTGTCCCAGCGCCTCGGCGTCGAGCAGGCCGTTGGTGTGTTCGGTCAGCGGCAGGTGCAGCGAGACGACGTCGCTGGCGCCAAGCAGCTCGGGCAGCGTCCGCCAGCCGGGGTGGCCTTGTGCGCCAAGGGTATTGGTATGCACGACGGTCGCGCCCATGGCGGTGACGATGGTCTCCACCCGTTTGGCGATGTTGCCGTAACCGATCAGGCCGACGGTGCAGCTGCCGAGGTCCCGCACGGTCTCGCCGAGGGTCGGGTCGGTCGGCCAGCCGTTGCCGCTGCGAGTGACGCGGTCGAGTTCCGGCAGCCGCCGCAGTGCGGCCAGCATCAGCATGACCGCACCTTCGGCGACCGAGGGGGCGTTGGCGCCGGGCATGTTGGCCACCGCGATGCCAAGCCGGGTCGCCGCGTCGACGTCGATGGTGTTGACGCCCGCGCCCATCTTGTGAACCAGCTTGAGTCGTCGGCCCTGCGTCAAGTCGTCGGCACCGAGCGGCCGCAGTACATGCCACAGCACGTCGGCGTCTGGCAGTTCCCGGTAGAACGCCGCGTCGTCGTCCGCGGCGCAGAACCGTACGTCGATCAGATCATGCAGCGGGACAAGGAATTCGGTGACTCGTGGACCCGGGGTGAAGTGGGCCAGCACCCGCAGTGTCGAATTTGGCGCGGGCCCGCGCGGGGGCGGATTCACCGCCACCGCTTGGCGATCCATTTGGCGATGACGTCGGCCTGCTCGCTGCGGGCGCCCGGAGTGGTGAAGTAGTGATCGGAGTCGATGGGATGCAGCGTCTTGTCCTCCGTGGCCAGCGCGTCGAAGATGCGTTGCGCGTCTGAGGGGTACACACCCGAATCCTGCTCGGCGTTGATCACCAGCGCCGGGTTGCCGATGAGGGCCAGGTGCGGCTCGGCCCGGGTCTGGGCGTGCCGCAGACTCCACATGGTCAGCCAGCTCCGCAGCGTGCACGCGGCGGCGATGCCGTTCGCCGAGCGGTTGGCGTGAACCGGGACACCCGCATAGCACTGATTGGCCGGGCGTTTGGTGGGTTCGAGGGTCGGGTCGATCATGCGCAGGTCGGCCCAGGTGCGCATGACGGCGAACGGGCGGTCCCGGAAGCCGGCGGCACGAACGCGCGCGTACTCGGTTTCCACCCAGTCGGTGATCGCGTGGTTGCGGGCGACCTGGGCATCGCGGTACCGCTGGACGAATTCGGGAGAGAAGGGTGGGCCGTTGTGCTCGGCGAACGGGTCGAGTTCGGGATCGGTTGCCAGCGCATCGGTTTCGTCGGTCACCGAGCCGTCCATCCAGTTGGAGAGGACGTCCGGCCGGCCGGGATGGGCCGCGCTCGAGATGTAGCCGTCGGCGGGCGGCAGGTCGTGGACGCCCGCGGCCGGTCGCATGCCCTCCAATGGGGCGATGTGCGGGCTGAGCGCCTGGGCCTGGTAGGCGGCCATCAGGGATCCGCCACCGGAATTGCCCAGCAGAATAACGGTTTCGGCGCCCGCCACCTCGCGCAGCCAGCGCACCCCGACACCGATGTCCACCAGCGCGTGGTCAAGCAGGAAGCTGGACTCATAGCCGCGGAATCTGGTGTTCCAGCCGAGGAATCCGATGCCCCGGGTGGCCATGTAGTCAGCGAGGTAGTGCTCGGAGAAGTCGATCTGGTAGTGGGCGGCGATCATGGCCACCTTGGGCTTACGGCCCATGCCCCGGTGGTAGATGCCCTGGCAGGGGTGTCCGCCGGACCCGGCGCGCAGCGCGGTCGGCGAGTCCATCCCGATGAACTCCCGGGTGACTCCCGCAGCAGACGAACTTCCGGGTCTGTTCATGTACGCGGATTCCCCTCGTGGTAAATGGTCCGGTAGAAGATGTTGGCCAACGTGGTGACGCAGGCATCGTCGTCGGCGGTCTCGGCGCCGTCGCCTGACAATTGGGTATAGCAGAACTGGTTCAGCATCGATACCAGAGCCACCGCGACAAGCCGGGGATTGTCGTCCAGGCAGAAGCCTTGTTGCTGAGCATGTTTGACCATGGACATGATCAGCGAGATGGGCAGTTCGCAGATTTCGGCCCAATACTGCGCGAAATCGTCGTTGATCGTGGCCAACTGGGAGATGGCGATGACCTCGGCCAACCGGTGCCGGTAGGTCTTCCAGTGCGCGGCGGCGGCCTGGTGGGAGCGTTCCCAGTTGGACAGCTCCGGGCCGGTCGCGGACAACGCGCGGTCGCGGGCTTCGTCGCGGAAGCGTTGTGCCCATTCATGGACCATCGCTTCCTTCGAGTCGTAGTAGTTGTAGAACGACGCCGTGGACCGGCCGGCCTCGGCTGCGATATCCGAAATGGTAGTCGCCAGAATGCCTTTGCGGGCAATGACGGCGCGGGCGGCGTTATCGATCGCCGCCTGCGTCTGGCGGCCCCGCACGGTGGGGAGCTGTTCGCGGGGCGCGACGGTCACCTGACGTCCTTTCGGAGAGGCATTGATCAAACCTGAACCTGATGTTAGATTCAGTTTCGGTGATTGACCAGACCCTGTCGTCAGGAGTGGCACGATGATCAAGCCCGACAATCCGAACACTGAGTTCGAGCTGGGCGGCATCAACCATGTCGCCCTGGTGTGTGCGGACATGGCACGGACCGTCGACTTCTACTCGGGCGTGCTGGGCATGCCGCTGGTGAAATCGGTCGATCTGCCGGGCGACATGGGGCAGCACTTCTTCTTCGACGCGGGCAATGGTGACTGCGTGGCGTTCTTCTGGTTCGCCCAGGCGCCGGACGGCGAGCCCGGCATCTCGCAGCCGGCCGCGCTGCCCGGGATCGGCGAGTTCATGAGTGCCGTTGGTTCGTTGAACCACTTGGCATTTCACGTACCCGCCGAGAAGTTTGACGAATACCGCAAGCGGCTGAAGGAAAAGGGCGTCCGGGTCGGCCCGGTGCTCAACCACGACGAGAGCCCCATGCAGGCGTCGGTGACGGTGCACCCGGGGGTCTATGTGCGGTCGTTCTACTTCCAGGATCCTGACGGCATCACGTTGGAGTTCGCTTGCTGGACCAAGGAATTCACCGAGGCCGATGCGGTGACGGAGCCGCGGACGGCGGCTGACCGGCGGCCCGCGGTGGCGCCCGTCTGATCCGGATACCGATGCGAAGCCGGCCCCTTCGTCGAGAGTGGGCGTTATCGGTGGTCTGCCCGGCGTGTCGTCTCAAGTTCGCGCACGCTCGGTGAGAGGTGATGGGGCATGACTGGACGTCCGCTGTCGGTCGCCGAATGCGACCGGCTCTGGCAGGCCTGGACGCCCGCCGAGGTGGCCGAACGTCTGTCGGATGTCTCAGCATGCTGGTATGTCGCAGCCGGATGGGCGCTGGATCTGTTCGTCGGCGGGCTGGGACGTGCGCACGACGATCTCGAAATCGGGTTTCCGCGTGAACGATTCGCGGAGATCGCCGACGCGTTCCCAGACTTCGAGTGGGACGTCGTCGGAAACGGCCACGCCTGGCCGTTTCCCGAAGAAGCGGACAATATGCATCAGACGTGGTTGCGCGAGCCGGCGACCGGGCGCTATCGCCTGGACGTTTTCCGTGAACCGCACCAAGGCGACCAGTGGGTGTGCCGCCGTGACGCCTCGATCACCATGCCCTACACCGAGCTGATTCTGCGGACCGACGACGGCATCCCATATGTGATCCCTGAGGTCGTGCTCCTGTTCAAGGCGAAAGCGCCGCGGCCCAAGGACCAATCAGACTTCCTGCACGCACTGCCCGCGATGGATCGGTCACGGCGATCTCGACTGTCAGGATGGTTGTCGACGGTGCATCCTGGCCATCCCTGGCTGGGAGCACTCGCGAACCACAGGTAGCGGCAACTGTCCCAGGCTATTTCGTCGCCTCGACGAAGTAGCCGCGCGGCACGTCGGGCACCTCCATGGGCACCGCGGGGGCGAACCACCGGCCCCATTCATTGCCCGGTACGGCCACGTCGGTGACGACGGCCGACCAGCCGTGGCACTCCGCGAGTTCTCCAGGTTGGTCGGTCCCGAACAACCACGGCGCGCCGTTCCGTGCCATCGACTGGCGTACCGCGGCGAGCAACTGTGCGTCCAGCAGCGTCTTGCCGACGACGTCGTACAGCAGCACCGAACCGGCTGCGGACAGCGCGTCCGCCCGTTCGAAGACCGTGCGTACGGCGGCTTCGTCGAGGTATTGCAGCAGTCCTTCGATCAACCACACCGTCGGCTGCTGTTCGTCAAACCGGTTGGACCGCAGCACATGCGCCCAGTCTCCGGTGAGATCGACGCCGAGGGCCACTCGCGTGCACAACGGCTGCTCGCCGTCCAGGGCGGCGGCTTTCGCGGCGATCACCTCAGGCTGGTCCAACTCGTAGACCGTGGTGCCGGCGGGCCACGGCAGGCGGAACGCGCGGGCGTCCATGCCCGCGGCGAGGATGACGACCTGGCGGACGGATTGCGTGGCGCGGAGCAGGGCCTCGTCCCAGAACCGGGTGCGGACCACGATCTGGCGGGTCGGCCGGTCTCCGGCTTCAGCGACGGCCTCGGCGAGCAGCCGCCGGCCGCTCTCACCGGCCAGGCGTTCGGCGAACGGATCGGTGAAAAGCCGGTCGGGACGGCGGGATTCGTCGGCGCGGATGGCGGCGACCAGAAGACCGGTGTTGGCCACGGCCTGGGCTCCTTCGTGCATGCCTCCATGGTGCCGGGCTGGCGCGCGCGACGCTTGGATATTTTTGCCGCTGCTCGACTCGCCGGTCTTACCCCGTCAGCCCGACATGGCTGGGTAAGGCGCTGCGCCGCTGTGCGTATTGGGTCGGTGTGATCGAGGTGAACCCGCGGAACTCGCGCACGAAGTGGGGTTGGTCGAAGTACCCGAGGGTGGCCGCGACGTCGGCCCCGTCACCGGCGCCCGCATCGAGCAGGCGCAGCGCGGCCTGGAGCCGCCGCACGCGCAGATAGGCCTTCGGAGTCAGCCCGATCTCGTTGCGGAACGTCGCGATCAATCGCTTGGCGGAGAACCCCGTCAATTCGGCGGCCTCGGAAACCCGAAGCGACGGTCGCCGTTCGGCGGCGTGGAGCACCGGCATGAGGCTGTGGGGAATCGGCCGCAGCCGGGTGAGCAGAAAATCCTCCACGATCTCGATGCGCCGCGGCCAGCTCGGTGTCGCGATCAGTCGCTCCCGCAGCAGCACGGCCCCGGCGCCCCACAGATCGGCCAGGTTGACGCTGGCGTTCTCCAGGTCCGCCAACGGAATTCCGAAGAAGGGCAGCGCGCCGCCAGGACGGAAGTGGATGGTCAGCACGGCCTCGCCCGGGTCGATGCGGGTGACATACGACAGGGTGCCCGGTCCGGTGAGAAATGCGGGTTCCACCGGCACCCGGGTGGTGCCGTCGGACGAGAAGAAGTCGACCCGATCCCGCCCGCCGACATCGAGCACGACGGTGGCCGCGCCGCGGGGAAGGGCCCGGCTGCGGTCGGAGACCTGGCCGCCGTGCGACCAGTAGCCGAAGAAGTCGATGTGCTGGTTCAGCGGCGGCCGGGGCCGGCGCAGCTGTGGCCCGGTCACCGCCGGACGGCCCGCTTGGCGAGCGAATCCAGCAGCAGGGCCAGATGATCGATCAATTCGTCTGGGGTGAAGGTGATTTCACCCGCCAGCCAGGCGCTCAGGGTCTGCCCGACGCCACCGACCGCGAAATGGGTACTGGCCCGGCGGCGGTCGCCGGCGGGCAATTGCAGGGCGTCGCCCGCGTGCTGGCCCAGCAACATGGCGAAGAAGACCGTCGACTCATTGCGCTTCCGGGCCACCACCTCGTTGGACAGCTGAGCGCTGAAGAGCAGGCGGCCCACCCTGGCGTCGTCGGCGATGGCGTGCACGATGTTGGCCATACCCGCGCGACTCTGCTCGTCGGGTGGCGCGGCGGCCACCGCTGCCTGGGTTGTGGTGGCCAGGTCGGCGATGACATGCTCGAAGACGGCTTCGACGAAAACGTCCTTGTCGGAGAAGCTTTCGTAGAAGTAGCGCATCGCGACCCCGGCTCCGCCGCAGATGGCGCGGACAGTGAGTTCGGGCATCGGCGGCGCGGCGCCCAGCAGATCGAGTCCGGCGTCGATCAGCCGGGCCCGTCGTTGGGCCAGGCGTTCTGCCGCGTCGATTCCGCGGTACGGCCGTACCTGAGGCACCCCGCCATCTTGACACCCGCACCGCGTCGCGTGCAATATCTGGAATCAATCGTTCTCACTTTTGCGAGGAGTGACCAATGACGGTCGATTTGGTCGAGCTGCCGGTCAATGCGTGCGCGCCGGGCCGCCGGGTGCGTCGCGGTGTCCAGTACTCAGACAGTTTGGTCGGTGCCTCGCTGTTGGCGGGACCGGCCAACGTGATCATGCAGCTGGCCCGGCCCGGCGTCGGCTATGGCGTGGTCGAGAGCCGCGTGGAAAGCGGTCGCACGGACCTGCACCCGATCAAGCGGGCGCGGACCACGTTCACCTACCTGGCTGTCGCGATCCTGGGTTCCGACGAGCAGAAGACGGCATTCCGGAGCGCGGTGAACACGGCTCACCGGCAGGTGTACTCCACCGCGGACAGTCCGGTGAAGTACAGCGCCATGGACAAGAACCTGCAGCTCTGGGTGGCGGCCTGTCTGTTCAAGGGCGCGCTCGATGTGTATCGCCTGGTCGTCGGAGAGTTGGATGACGAGACCGCCGAGGAGTTCTACCGCCAGGGCATGACCATGGGCACCACGCTGCAGGTGACGCCGGAGATGTGGCCGGCCGACCGTGCCGCCTTCGACAAGTACTGGCAAGAGTCGCTGGACCAGGTGCACATCGATGACACGGTGCGCGAGTACCTGTATCCCATTGCCGCGGTGCGGATGAAGGGGCTGCAATTCCCGGGGCCGCTGCAACGCTGGTTCGAGTCGTTCTCCCTGCTGCTCACCACCGGCTTTCTACCGCAACGCTTCCGCGACGAGATGCGGTTGCCGTGGGATGCCAAGCGGCAGAAGCGCTTCAACTCACTGATGAAGCTGGTGAAGGTGGTCAACCGCGTGCTACCCGGGCCGCTGCGGCGCTTCCCCTTCAACTGGATGCTGATGGATCTGAACTGGCGCATCCGCACCGGACGTCCGTTGGTCTGAGCCGGCGTCACGTTGTCGGCGTACCCTCGCGCGGGTGCGGAGCGACAATGACAGCTGGGACATCAACACAAGTGTTGGATCGACTGCGGTGATGGTTGCCGCGGCGCGCGCATTGGAGGCGGCGAAGCCCAATCCGCTTGCGGTGGACCAATATGCCGAGGTGTTCACGCGCGCGGTGGGCGGTGTGTGGGCTGACGTGTTGGACGGCGAAGCCCCGGAACATCCTTTGGCGACGTCCGAGTTCGGCGAACCGTTCGTCAACTTCCAGGGCTCACGGACCAAGTACTTCGACACATATTTCCAGCGTGCCGCGGCCGCGGGTGTGCGTCAGATCGTGCTGCTCGCCGCGGGTTTGGACTCGCGCGCCTACCGACTGGACTGGCCGGAGGGCACCGTCATCTATGAGCTGGACCAGCCCCGGGTGCTGGAGTTCAAGCGCGAGGTCTTGGCCGGCAACGGGGCCGCCCCGAAGGCCGAGCGGAGGGAAATCGCGGTAGACCTGCGGGACGACTGGCAGACGGCGCTCACGGACACCGGCTTCGATCCCACGCGGCCTTCGGCATGGATCGCCGAAGGCTTGCTCATCTATCTGCCGGCCACCGCGCAGGAGCAGTTGTTCGCCGGCATCGATGCGCTGGCAGCGCCCGGCAGTTGGGTGGCCATCGAAGAGGGCAAACCGATGCCGGCCGAGGTGTTCGCGGCCAAGCGTGCTGCGTCGGACGAGATGGCAGACGGCTTTTTCAAGCTGATCTACAACGAGCAGATCGCGCCGGCGGCGGACTGGTTCGGCTCGCGGGGGTGGCGCGCGGAAGCCACCGGGCTCGCCGACTACTTCCGGGCGGTCGGTCGTCCGGTGCCGACCAATCCGGAAGCTGCCACCATGATCGCCTCGAACAGCCTGGTCACCGCCGTCAAGGAGTGAGCGTCGTCACCCGCCGTCGCGGTGGGGTGCGTCTCGACAACTTAAGTTATGCAATGCTAACTTCGCTGAGTTAGCTTAGGCATACTTAAGGAGATATGCGGGGTCGCTAATACCCCGCGAACACCACGATGGGCACTGACACATTTGCGGTATCTGCCGCGGCGCATTTCGAGCTCGGCGCGCCGTCGCGGCGGCACAGTGCCCGTCTCTCGGCCCGCCGGGAACCAATCCGTCCCGGGTGCCGACTCCTTCTTAGAGCGGCTGCACGACCACGTGTCGGGCGCTCGTGCCGCCCGGAGGCGATCGCCATATGAGTGGTGGATCGACCTCCGGCGTGTCGATGACGGAAAGGACCCACGTGCGACCGAGCAGCGCGGGCAGTAACACAGTGGTCGCCGATGTTGATGCGGCGCAGCGGGCAGCACGCGTCGACCGCGACGTACTGACCCGGTTCTCCACCAGCTGTCTGGCGCTCGGCTTGAGTGTCGACGGTCGCCGTCGTCCGGCTGATCTCGATGCCGCCCTGGGCGGTTTCCTGACGCTGACGCGCATCGCCGGCGAGCACTGCGACGCCTGGACCGGTCTGGCTGCCGCGGGTGCGGCTACGCCCGACGTGGTCGAGGCGATCTGGCGGACGGTGTCCACGGCAGGTGTGCTGCAGCGCGCCCTCGACCTCGCCGATGGGGATCTGGGCTTCAGCTACGACAGTGGGCTGTATCTGCAGTTCCGGGCGGCCGACCGGGACGGATTCCAACTTGCCTATGCCGCAACGCTATCCGCCGCGGGTGCATACGAAGACGCCGATCAACTGGTCGGTGAACTGCTCGACCGCAAGCCGGGCTGGTTGCCGGCGCGTTGGGTGCGGGTGGCGATGTATCACCGCACCCGCCGCTGGTCCGATGTGGTGCGGCAGTTGACCCCGATCGTGAGCGATCCGAACCTGGACGCGTCCTACGCGCATGCCGCGCGAGTGGCGCTGGGAATCGCGCTGGCGCACCTGGGCATGTTCGCTCCGGCGCTGTCGCACCTGGAGGACCCCGAGGGACCCGTCGCCGTCGCCGCGGTCGACGGCACCTTCGTCAAGGCGCTGTCGCTGCGTGCCCAGGGCGAGGACGAGGAGGCCACCGATGTGCTGGCCGAGCTGTACGCCGCCCATCCGGACAACGCCGCTGCCGAACATGCGTTGACCGACACCAGCTTTGGCATCGACCCGACCACCGCGGCCCGCATCGAGGCCCGGCACAACCCATGGGATCCCGAGACCGAGCCCACCGAGGCCGAGTTCGTCGATCCGGATGCCAAGTCGCGCAAGGCGCATCTGCTGGTCGAGGCGGAGGCCGAGCTGGCCGAGTTCATCGGCCTGGAAGAGGTCAAGTATCAGGTGGCCCGGCTGAAAAGCTCTGTGGCCATGTCTATTCGGCGCCAAGAGCGGGGCCTGGCCGTGGCCCAGCGCACCAACCACCTGGTGTTCGCCGGCCCTCCCGGAACCGGTAAGACGACCATCGCCCGCGTGGTCGCCAAGATCTACTGCGGTCTGGGCCTGCTGCGCAAAGAGACGGTGCGCGAGGTGCATCGCGCCGACCTGATCGGCCAGCACATCGGTGAAACCGAGGCCAAGACCAACGCCATCATCGACAGTGCGCTCGACGGCGTCCTATTCCTCGACGAGGCGTACGCGTTGGTGTCCACCGGCGCCAAGAACGACTTCGGTCTGGTCGCCATCGACACCCTGCTGGCGCGCATGGAGAACGACCGCAACCGCCTGGTCGTGATCATCGCGGGCTACCGCAAGGACCTTGACATGTTCCTGGACACCAACGAAGGTCTGCGGTCACGCTTCACGCGGAGCATCGACTTCCCGTCGTACTCGGCGACCGAACTCACCGAGATCGCCATGCGGATGGCCGAAAAGCGGGACAGCGTCTTCGAATCCGCGGCGCAGGCCGAGATGCAGCAGCTGTTCGGCCACCTCGCGACGGCGACGACGCCCGACGCGGCCGGTGTCGCGCGCCGCAGCCTCGACATCGCGGGCAACGGCCGCTTCGTGCGAAATCTGGTGGAGCGCTCGGAGGAAGAACGTGAGTACCGGTTGGATCACCTTGCCGCGCACGACTTCACCGACGACGAACTCATGACGATCACCGCGGATGACGTCAGCAACTCGGCCGCGCCGTTGCTGCGTGGTCTCGGACTGGTGGTGCCCACATAGTGAGTAGTGACGATCGAAAGACCTTCAGTTCCCGTACGCCGGTGAACGAGAACCCGGAGCAGGTCCGGTACCGCCGTGGCTTTGTCACCCGTCACCAGGTGTCGGGTTGGCGATTCCTCATGCGGCGCATCGCATCTGGCGTGGCCCTGCACGACACCCGGATGCTGGTCGACCCGCTGCGGACCCAGAGTCGCTCGGTGCTGGTGGGTGGGCTGGTCCTCGTCACCGGACTCGCAGGCTGCTTCGTCTTCTCGCTGATCCGGCCCGCCGGCGTCGCGGGTAATGATGTGATCCTGGCCGACCGGGAGACCTCCGCGCTGTATGTGCGGGTGGGCGACCAACTGCACCCGGTCGTGAATCTGACCTCGGCCCGGCTCATCGCCGGACGGCCGGACAACCCGACCATGGTCCCGAGCGCCGAATTGGACAAGTTCCCGCGCGGCAGCCTCATCGGCATCCCGGGTGCCCCGGAACGAATGGTGCCCAACACTTCTCGCGACGCCGACTGGACCGTGTGCGATGCGGTCACCGGCGCCGAGGTGGGCGTCACCCTGATCACGGGCGCACTCACCGAAGGCGGCTCCCGCGCCGGCGCGCTCGGCGCGCACGACGCGGTGCTGGTCCGCAACGACGGCGTCGGCTCCGCAGGCGTGAACGGCGGCAGCTGGCTGTTGTGGAACGGCAAGCGGAGTGCGGTCGACCTGAACAACCGCGCGGTGACGGCGGCACTCGGTCTGGGCGCCAACGGAACCGCCCTGCCCGCGCCCCGGGCCATCGCCGATGGCCTGTTCAACGCAATCCCGGAGTCGGCCCCGCTGGCCGCGCCGGTGATCGCGGGCGCGGGCCAGCCGACCCCGTACCCGATGCCGGTCGCAGCACCGGTCGGTGCGGTGGTCACCGCGATCAGCACGGACGATGCGGCGGACAACGGGCACCACTCGCTCCAGTACTATGCGGTCCTCGACGATGGCCTGCAACCGATTTCGCAAGTCGTCGCGGCGATCATGCGGAACACCGACTCGTACGGACTCGAGCAGCCGCCGCGGCTGTCTGCCGACCAGGTGGCCCGCGTCCCGGTCTCCACCGCGATCAGCGCCGCGGCGTACCCGGAGCACCCGCTCACCGTCGTCGACGCCGCCAAGGCGCCGTTGACCTGCGCCCGTTGGACCAAACACGATGGCGCCACGACCAATTCGCTCACCCTGCTGTCCGGAGCGACACTGCCGCTGCCGGCGGGCGAGCACACCGTGGCGTTGGCCGGCGCCGCCGGCACCGCGCAGCGGGTGGCGGTGGCGCCGGGCACCGGATACTTCGTCCAGGCCACCGGCCAGGCCGGCACCCCGGCACTGTCCGGCTACTGGATCAGCGACACCGGTGTTCGCTACGGCATCTCCACCGAAGGCGAAGCCACCAATGCCGATCGCAAAACCCCTGCCGCGCTGGGTCTTACCGCGCCACCGCTGCCGGTGCCGTGGTCGATCCTCAGCCAGTTCGCGCCCGGCCCGACGTTGTCGCGGAGTGACGCGCTGCAAATCCCGGCGCTCGTCCCCACCAGAACCAGCCCGGCCAATGATGTCGCTGTGAGGGAGAACCCGTGAGCCGTCTGATCTTCGAAGCGCGGCGCCGCCTGCCCGTCCCGGCGACCCGCGCGAGCGTCATCACCATCGAGCCGCCGCCGGAGCTGCCGCGGCTGGTGCCGCCGTCGCTGTTGCGCCGGGTGTTGCCCTACCTGATCGTGATCCTGATCGTCGGCATGGTGGTGGCGCTGGTGGCCACCGGTATGCGCGTCATCTCGCCGCAGACGTTGTTCTTCCCGTTCGTTCTCCTGTTGGCCGCCACCGCTTTCTACCGCGGTTCGGACAACAAGACCCGGACCGAGGAGGTCGACGCCGAGCGCGCCGATTACCTCCGCTACCTGTCGGTGGTGCGCGACAACGTGCGCGCGCAGGCCGCTGAGCAGCGGGCCGCCCGCGAGTGGTCCCACCCCGCACCCGATCAGTTGGCCGCCGTCGCAGGTACCCGACGCCAGTGGGAGCGCGACCCGCACGACGCCGACTTCCTGGTGGTGCGCGCCGGGCTGCACGACGCGCGGCTGGAGACGGTGCTGCAGGTCAAGGACACCGCCGCCGAGATCGATCTGGAGCCGGTGTCGCACAGCGCATTGCGCGGACTCCTCGATGTCCAACGGACGGTCCCCGCGATTCCCGGCGGTATCGATCTGACCAAGGTCTCGCGGATCACCGTGCTCGGCGACGCCGACGAGGTGCGGGGCGCGCTGCGCGCCTGGATCGCACAAGCGGTGACCTGGCATGACCCGGCCCTACTCGGGGTCGGCCTGGCGGCGGCGGATGCCGAGGCCCTGGAATCGGAAACCTGGTCGTGGCTGAAGTGGCTGCCGCACAGCGACATTCCCGGCCAGATCGACGGCGTTGGACCGGCCCGCTACCTGGCCGCGGGCGTTCCCGAACTCGCCGGCCTGCTCTCGGGTGAACTCGCGGACCGGGAGCCGTTCGGCGCCGCCGAGACCGCACCGCTGCGGCACCTGCTGATCGTCGTGGACGACCCGCACGCCGACCTGGGCGAGCTCCTGCCGCGGGCCGGGCTGGCCGGCGTCACCGTGGTGCAGCGCGGCACCGAACAGCCGGAGTACCCGGACCCGGAGCGCCTCGTGCTGCGCGTGGCCGGCGGTCGCATCGAGCGGTGGGCAGCGGCCGGGTGGCAGTCGTACTTCGATGTCGCCGACGACTTTTCGCCGCAGGAGGCCGCGCACCTGGCGCGCGGCCTCGCACGCTGGGACTCCAACCCGAACCGGGCGCGCAGCACCGGCGGCGGGCTGGCCACGTTCGGCACCCTGCTGGGCATCCCCGATGCCGCCGCGCTCGACGTCGCCGGTCTGTGGGCGCCGCGCACCCGGGCCGACGAACTCCGGGTGCCCATCGGCGTGACCGCCACCGGTGAACCGCTGATGTTCGACCTGAAGGACGAAGCCGAAGGCGGCATGGGGCCGCACGGCCTGATGATCGGCATGACGGGCTCCGGCAAGTCGCAGACCCTGATGTCGATCCTGTTGTCGCTGTTGACGACCCACTCGGCCGAGCGTCTCATCGTCATCTACGCCGACTTCAAGGGCGAGGCCGGCGCGGACATCTTCCGGGACTTCCCGCAGGTCGTCGCCGTCATCTCGAACATGGCCGAGAAGCGCTCGCTGGCCGACCGGTTCGCGGACACCCTGCGCGGTGAGGTGGCGCGGCGGGAACAGCTGCTGATGGAGGCCGGCCGGCGGGTGCAGGGCAGCGCCTTCAACTCGGTGCTGGAGTACGAAGCTGCCAGGGAGCAGGCGGGGGAGGGCGGCATCGAATTGCCCCCGATCCCGACGCTGCTGGTGGTCGCCGACGAGTTCTCGCTGATGCTCGCCGACCATCCCGAATACGCCGAACTGTTCGACTACGTTGCCCGCAAGGGCCGCTCGTTCCGCATCCACATCCTGTTCGCATCGCAAACCCTGGACGTGGGCCGGATCAAGGACATCGACAAGAACACCTCGTACCGCATCGGTCTGAAGGTCGCGAGCCCGTCGGTCAGCCGGCAGATCATCGGAGTGGAGGACGCGTACCACATCGAGGCCGGTCCGGAACACAAGGGCGAAGGCTTCCTGGTCCCGACCCCGGGCGCGGTGCCGGTCAAGTTCCGCAGCACGTACGTGGACGGCATCTACGACCCGCCGCGTGCCGAGAAAGCCGTTGTGGTGCATGCAGTTCCGCAGCCTCAGCTGTTCCCGGCAGGCCACGTCACCCCGGCCCCCGACACCGTGATCGTCACCGACGAAACGCCGGGCCTACGTCCGCCGCGCAAGCTGGTCGCGACCATCGGGGAGCAGCTGGCGCAGTACGGCCCGCGGGCGCCGCGGCTGTGGCTGGCTCCGCTGGACGAGCCGATCGCGCTGCCGGAGCTGTTGGCGGGCACCGAGATTCCCGCCGGCCACGGCCGCTGGCCGCTGGGCGAGATCGACCGACCGTTCCAGATGCGTCGCGATCCGCTGGTTTTCGATGCCACCTCGGCGGCGGCCAACCTCGTCATCCACGGTGGGCCGAAGTCCGGGAAATCGACCGCACTGCAGACGTTCATCCTGTCGGCCGCCGCGACGCACTCGCCGCGTGCTGTCACTTTCTACTGCCTCGACTACGGCGGCGGCGGCCTGCGCTCGCTCAAGCCACTGGCTCATGTCGGCAGCGTGGCGTCGCCGCTGGAGCCGGAGCGTATCCGTCGCACCTTCGGTGAACTGGAGCAGTTGCTCGCGTCCCGCCAGGCGCGTGCCGCGGCCGGTGACGGTGGCGTGCGCGACGATGGCTACGGCGACGTCTTCCTGGTGATCGACAACCTGTACGCGTTCAGCCGGGACAACACCGACACGTTCAACACCCGTAACCCCTTGCTGGCCAAGGTGACCGAACTGGTCAACTCCGGGATGGCCTACGGCATCCACGTGGTGATCACGACGCCGAACTGGCTCGAGGTGCCGCTCGCGATGCGCGATGGCCTGGGTCTGCGGCTCGAGCTCAAGCTGGCCGACTCGCGCGACAGCAATGTGCGATCAGCAGGTACGCCCGGCGTGGCGGCCCTGTCCCGCCCCGCCGACGGCGTCCCCGCCGACCAGCCGGGCCGCGGCCTGACCATGGCGGCCGAGCACTTCTTGTTCGCCGAACCGGATCTCGCTGCGATCCCGGCCATCAACGCTCGGTATGCGGGGCAGACGGCGCCGCCCGTGCGCCTGCTGCCGACTGATCTGGCCCCGGAAACCCTTGCGCCGCTGTACCGGAACCCCGAGACGGTAGTGATCGGTCAGCGCGAACAGGACCTGGCGCCGGTCGCGGTCGACTTCTCGGCCAACCCGCTGCTGATGGTGTTCGGCGACGCCAAGTCCGGCAAGACCACGCTGCTGCGGCATCTGATCCGCACCATCCGGGACAACTCCACGCCGCAGTCGGTGGCGTTCACCGTGATCGACCGCAGGCTGCACCTGGTGGACGAACCGTTGTTCGCGGACAACGAGTACACCCCGAACGTCGACCGCGTCACCCCGGCCATGCTCGGGCTGGCGGCACTGCTCGAGAAGCGCAGGCCCCCAGCGGGTCTGTCGGCCGCGGAACTGAGTGGGTGGACCTACCGGAACGGACAGGGCAACCACATCCACTACCTGATCATCGACGACGTCGACCAAATCCCGGATGCGCCCGCCGTCAGTGGTCCGTTCGTCGGCCAGCGGCCGTGGACGGCACTGCTGGGGTTGCTCTCCCAGGCCGCCGAACTGGGGCTGCGGGTGATCGTCACCGCGCGCGCCGCCGGCTCCGCCCACGCGGTGATGACGGCCCCGCTGCTGCGCAGGCTGAGTGAGCTGCAGGCCACCACCGTCATGCTGTCCGGCAACCCGCAGGACAGCGGTCGCATCCGCGGCCACCGGTTCAACCGCTTGCCCGCCGGTCGCGCCATGGTGCTCGGCGACAGCGATGAAGCCACGTACGTCCAGTTGATCAATCCGCTGGTGGCCGAACCGGTTCCGGGCCGGGCCACCGCACCACAACGAGGGGAGTTCCACTGATGACCTTGCGCGTCGTTCCCGAAGGACTGACCGCAGCCGGTGCCGCCGTCGAGGCGCTCACCGCTCGGCTCGCCGCCGCCCATGCCGCGGCCGCTCCCGCGGTCACGGCGGTGATCCCGCCCGCCGCGGATCCCGTATCGCTGCAAACAGCGATCAGCCTGAGCGCACACGGTGCCGAACACGAGGCCGTCGCGGCTCAGGGCGTGACCGAACTCGGCCGTGCCGGAGGCGGTGTCACCGAAGCCGGCATCAGCTACGCGACGGGCGATGCCGGAGCCGCCGCCACCTACGTGACAGTCCTCGGCTGAGATGACCGCCCCCGTGGGGACAGGCCTGCCGACCGGCCCAATCTGGGCGGCGCTGCCGCCCGAAGTCCATTCGACGCTGCTGTCCAGTGGACCCGGTCCGGGCCCGCTGCTGGCCGCGGCGGCTGCCTGGCAGTCGCTGAGCGCCGAATATGCCTCGGCCGCAGCTGAACTCACCGGGCTGTTGGGTGAGGTCCAGGCCGGGGCCTGGGAGGGCCCGAGCGCCGAGCAGTACCTCGCGTCGCACGCGCCGTATCTCACCTGGCTGGCCCAGGCCAGCGCCGACAGCGCCGCCAACGCCGCGCTGCACGAGACCGCCGCCGCGGCCTACAGCACGGCCCTGGCCGCGATGCCGACGTTGCCCGAATTGGCGCTCAACCACGTGGTGAACGCGGCCCTGGTCGCGACGAACTTCTTCGGTATCAACACCATTCCGATCGCACTGAACGAGGCCGACTACGCGCGCATGTGGTTGCAGGCCGCGACCATCATGGGTACGTACCAGGCGGTGTCGGGCGCGGCGGTGGCGGCGACTCCGGCGACCACGCCGGCGCCGATGATGCTGGCGGTCGGCGTCGGCGAGGCCGGTACTGCCACGGCCGGTGCCACGCAGGCGGGTGCCCAGTTGCAGGCGGCGGACGCCGGCACGTCGCTCGACTCGTCGAACGCGATCACCGACTACCTGTACAACTACATCAAGACGCTGCCCGGCGGCGACCTGATCTGGAAGTTTCTGCAGGACCCGCTGGGTCAGATCCGGCAGATGTTCTTCGACTTCCTGACCAATCCCTCGGAAGCGTTGACCACCTGGGGCCCGCTGCTTTTCGCGCTGGGCTATCAGGCGTTCTTCCAGCCCGTCGGCTGGACCACGTGGGGAGTGGGGCTGACCGCGCCGCTGTGGGGTCCGGCCCTGATCGCCGTCGGTCTGTCCAGCCTGGGTCTCCTGGCATTGCTGGAGCCGGACTTCGTACCGGAACCCGAACTCGCCGAGGCGTTCCCACCGCCCCCGCAGTTGCAGGCCGCCGATCACCCGTTGCCGGTGGTCAGCGTCGCCCCGACGGTGCCGGCCACCCCGGCGAGCCCGGCGAGCGCGCCTGCGCCAGCGCCGACTTCGGTCGCAGCTCCCGCGCCGGCGCCCCCCGCGCCGATGATGGCGTACGCGGTGGCCGTCGACGACCCGGGCGGCGGTTTCACGCCGACGCTGCGGGACGGCGCCACGGCGCCGGCGCCCGCATCCGGCATCGCGGCCGCAGCCGCCGCGGCGGCCGCAGCCGCCGCCACCGAGCGGCGTCGCGCACGTCGTCGTCGCGCGGCCAAGGAGCGCGGCGTCCGCGACGAGTACATGGACATGAACTCCGAGGTGGATCCCGATTTCGGGGACGACTTCGAGGCGGACCGGGCCCCGCGCACCGACGTTCTGGCCTCGGCCCGCGGTGCCGGGCCGATCGGTTTCACCGGCACGGTGACCCGTCAGGACCAGCCGGCCACCGGCCTGAACCGGTTGACCGGCAACGGATTCGGGAGCGGCGCCACCGAACCCATGCTGCCCGGCAGCTGGGGATCGGAAGGCGGTGCCAACCGCTGAACCTGTCCATGTGAACCAAAACGCTTGACCACCAACAGAAATCCGGAAGAACCCCGAGAGGAATCACCATGAGCATGCTCGACGCACACATCCCCCAGCTGGTCGCTTCCGAGTCGGCCTTCTCGGCCAAGGCCGCACTGATGCGCAGCACCATTGCCCAGGCCGAACAGGCCGCGCAGTCCGCCCAGGGTTTCCACCAGGGTGACTCGGCCGTCGCGTTCCAGGCTGCCCACGTCCGCTTCATGGAGGTTGCCGCCAAGGTCAACGGCCTGCTCGACATCGCGCAGGTCAACCTGGGTGATGCCGCCGGCACCTACGTCGCGCAGGACACCGCCGCGGCCGGCACGTACACCTCCGTCTAGCCAGCGCCCCCACTTCGAAGCGAGGAAACCCCATGTCCCAGATCATGTACAACTACCCGGCGATGCTGGCTCACTCCGGCGAGATGACCGCGTATGCCGGTGCCCTGCATGCCGTCGGTCTCGACATCGCCAGCGAGCAGGCGGCCCTGGCCGGCGCCTGGCAGGGCGACACCGGAACCAGCTACCAGGCGTGGCAGGCCCAGTGGAACACCGCCATGGAAGAGCTCGTGCACGCCTACCGGGCGATGGCGAGCACCCACGAGACCAACACGCTGTCGATGAGCGCCCGCGACGGCGCCGAAGGCGCCAAGTGGGTTTAGGGCCAAAGGTTTCGGCGCGTTCCGTATCGCTCAGCGGTACGGAACACGCCGAGACCCCGGTCTCCGCGGTCGAACTGACCGCGGAGCAAGCCTGGTTCCTCGCGGACCGTCTCGGCGCCGGGGGCTTTCCGTGGGTGCTGGCGATCACCCAGCCCTACAGCGAGCCGTCGGCCAAGGCAGCGTTCGACGCGGACCAGGTCACCGCGCTGACGCGGATGGGGGTGCTGTCCGCTGACGGCGCCGTGCATCCCGCTGTCGCGCACTGGATTCGGGCTGTGTGCCGGCCCCGGCGCTGGCTCGAACTGCGATGGGTCTCCGGATCCGGCGCCATGCTGCGCGGGATTCTCGCCCGCCGCGGCGACGTGACGGTGGCGGTCCTGCGCAGCGAGCACCTGCTGACCTGTACCGAACTGACCGTTGCATCGCCGGATGCGCTGGTGCCGGTGCTCACGGCAGGGCTGTCCGGCCGGCCGCCGGCGCGGTTCGGCGAGTTCGCCTTGCCCGCCCACATCGGGGCCAAAGCTGACGAACGACTGCGCCGCGGGGAGTCGCTGGACGACGTGATGGACCACCTCGGCATCCCGCCGAGTGCGCACGCCGTCGTGCGCGCCGCGTTCGCGCCCGGCCGCAGCTACGTGGAGATCGTCGCGGGCGATCACCGTGACGGCCACCGGATCACCACCGATGTCGGCGTCAGCATCGTGGACACCACCGCCGGACGCGTTGTCGTGGCACCGGTGAAAGCCGCTGACGGCACCTGGATTTCAACTTTCGCCCCGGGCACCGACCTCGCCGTCACCGCTGCAGTGCAGCGACTGACCGCGACCCTGCCCGACGGTCCCTGGTTCCCCACGGCGAACCTGACCCGAGACTTCGAGATTTCGACTGGAGAACGGAAAGAACATGTCCCCCAACACGTCTGGTAGTACCGCGATGCCGATTGTGCGGGTCGCGGTGCTCGCCGCAGGCGACGAGCAGGGTGGTCGCGGGCGACTCACCGACGTCGCCCTGCCGACCGGCCTGCCGCTGCGCGAGATCGTGCCCGCGGTGCGGCGCATCATCGGAGTCAACGGGGCACCCGATGCCGCCACCGGCGCTGAGCTGTCTCTGGCTCCGCTCGGCGGCGCCACCTACAGCCTCGAAGCGACGTTGGACACCGTCGGCGTCGTCGATGGTGACCTGCTGGCGTTGCAACCGGTGCCTGCGGGTCCGCCGGCGCCTCGCATTGTCGAAGACATCGCCGATGCCGCCGCGATCTTCTCCGCAGCGCGCGAAAACCCATGGGGCAATCCGCATATCCGTCGCTTCGCGGCGGGGGGCATCGTCGCCCTCGCGGTGCTCGCCACTGCGCTGGCGACGCTGGTGCGAGTACACACAGGCCAGCCGGCCGGCCTGTTCACTGTTGTGGGCGTGGCGGTACTGACCGTCGCGGCCGCCTTGTTGACCCGGCCCGCCATGCCGCGGCTGGCGACGGCGCTGAGCCTGACGGCGTTGCTTCCCGTCGGCGCGGCCTTCGTCTTGGCCGTCCCCGGTCCGTCCGGTCCGGCCGGATTGCTGCTCGGCGCGGCGGCGATCGCGGCCTGGTCGATCGTCAGCATCACCGTCGGTGGACAAGCCATCGCGGCCTTCACCGCGACGACAGTCCTCGGCATCGCCGGCATGATCGTCGGTGGCGCCGCGTCGGTCTGGCAGCTCAGCAGCTCCGTGATCGGCGCTGTGCTGATCGTTTTCGCGCTGCTCGTCATGGTCCAGGCCGCACAGCTGTCGACGCTGTGGGCCCGGTTCCCGGTGCCGAACATCCCGGCGCCGGGTGATCCGACACCGTCGGCGTTGCCGCTGTCCGTGCTGGCTGATCTGCCGCGCCGGGTCCGCGTGTGCGACGCGCACCAGACCGGGTTCCTCGCAGGTGCCGTGCTGACCATCACGGCAGGGTCGGTGGTTCTCGTGGCGGGGACGCACCCGTCGCCGTGGGCCTGGTATGTGGTGGTGGCCGCCGCCCTCGCGACCGCGCTGCGGGCCCGGATCTGGGACTCGGTGCCGTGCAAGGTGTGGCTGCTGAGCCAGCCGTACCTGGTTGCGGCCGTGCTGCTTACGGTGTTCACCGCCGGCGGCCAGTACTCCGACGCGTGGTGGTCGCTGGGCGTACTCGCGGTGCTCGTGGCAGTCGGCGTGGTGGCCGCACTGAACCCTCAGATGGCCGACCCGCAGACCTATTCGCTGCCGATGCGTCGACTGGTCGGCTTCGCGGCCACCGCGTTGGACGCGTCACTGATCCCGGTGCTGGCCTACCTGGTGGGTCTGTTCGCCTGGGTCATCAACCGGTGATGATGGCCATCCGGCGCGGAACCACCGTCCTGGCAGTCGCTTTCGTTGCCACCGCCGCAATGGGGCCGTCGGCGCTGGCGCCGACCGCCGGTGCCGTGGTGCCGCCGCACGTCGACGAGCACGCGACGCCGCCGTCGGGCAGCGTCGGCCCCGTCGCAGCGATGGGCCAGCGCGGAGAGTGCGTCACGGCCGGCGTCCTGCCCGGCACCGATCCGGGCGCACCCGGCCCGGGCCATGCCCTGCTGAACGTGCCGGGCGCCTGGGCTTTCAGCCGCGGTGAGGGACAGACGGTGGCGGTCATCGACACCGGCGTGCACCCCGGTCCGCGGCTACCCAATGTCCAGGCCGGCGGTGATTTCGTGGAAAACACTGATGGGCTTACCGATTGCGACGGCCACGGCACCCTGGTCGCAGGATTGATCGCCGGGCAACCCGGCGCGGACGGCTTCTCCGGCGTCGCACCGGGTGCGCGGATTCTCGCGATCCGCCAGACCTCCGAGCGGTATGCGCCGCGCGGCAACGGGGGAGACCCGGCCGCGGCGCACGCCACCATCGAGGTCGCGACGCTTGCCCGGGCCGTGGTGCACGCTGCGGATCTGGGCGCCAAGGTCATCGCCGTCACGGCGGCCACCTGCCTGCCCGCTGATCGACCCGTCGATCAGACCGAACTGGGTGCGGCGCTGAAATACGCTGTGCAGGAGAAGGATGCGGTGATCGTCGCCGCGGCCGGCAATGATCGGGCCGGTCTGGCGGGTGGCCCTTCGTGCGAGGCGAACCCTCTGGACAACGCCGGGAATGCGGCCGACCCGCGCAACTGGGCCGGCGTCAAGTCTGTGTCGATCCCGTCCTGGTGGCAGCCGTACGTACTGTCGGTAGCGTCGCTGGACACGGCTGGACAGCCGTCGGACTTCACCACACCCGGCCCGTGGGTCGGCATCGCGGCACCGGGGGAGAACATCGCGTCGACCGGAGTCAGTGGTCTGGCCAACGCGTTGCCCAACGAGCGCGGCGATCTGTTCCCCTTGCGCAGCAGCAGCTACGCCGCGGCGTATGTCGCCGGCGTTGCGGCGTTGGTGCGCAGTCGTTTTCCCGCGCTCAACGCCGCTGACGTGACGCGCCGGCTCACCGCCACCGCGCACGGTGCCGCGCGCATGCCGTCGAACCTGGTGGGCGCCGGCGTCGTCGACCCGGTGGCCGCACTGACCTGGGATCTGCCGGCGACGGATGCGGCACCGAAAGCCGTGTCTGTTGCGATGCCGCCCGAGCCGGCCCCGAAAGACACCACGCCCCGGACCATCGCGTTCGCCGGTGCGGCAGTGCTGGCGATCGCCGCACTGATCGCCCTGGTCGCGTACCGCAGAAAGGACGGCGCCCGATGACGGCCCGAATCACGTTGGCATTGCTGGCGATCATCCCGGCAACCATGACGTACCCGTGGCACACGACGCCACAGAAGTGGATCCTGGGCGTCGCGGTTGCGGTCGTGCTGCTGGTGTTCGCCTGGTGGCGGGGGATGTTCCTGACCACCATGGTGGCTCGCCGGGTCGCGGTGTGGCGCCGGAACCGGCGTGGCACGCCGCCGGCTGCGGCTGATCAGGTCACCGTGGTGCTGGAAGCCGATGAATTCCCTTACCACGCATTGCCTCTCGTCGCGTCGTACGTGGACCGCTATGGCGTCCGGTGTGATTCGGTGCGGGTCACCGAACGTCGCCTCGACGACATGCGCCGCGCGTGGGTCAGCGTGACGGTGGCGGCGGCGTCGAACATTGCCGCGCTGCAGGCACGGTCGTCGGACCTGCCGCTCGCGGACACGGCGGAGAAGGTGGCCCGACGACTGGGTGATCAGTTGCGTGAGGCCGGTGTGTCCGTCGGCGTCACCGAGGCGGCACCCGCACTCGTCGCACCTGATGCCCGCGAGAGCTGGCGGGCGGTCCGTGACGGGGACGGTTACCTGACGGCCTATGGACTGCCCGCCGATCAGCGCCTGCCGGAATGCCTGGCTGCTCTGTCATCGACGACGGAACTGTGCACAGTGCTCGAATTCTCGCCGGGGGCAACCATTTCCGCGGCCTGCGCGGTCCGCACCGCGAACGCACCCGCCGCGGCCGCCGTCGCGGGCTTGGCGCGCGAGTCCGGTCGGCAGGGGCAGTTGCTGGCGGCGATGGCCCCGTCGTCGGCCGGTCGTCTCGGGACGCGCACCGGCGCACTGACCGCCGAACTGCTCGCGGAACTGGCTGTGCACGACACGGGTACTACGGCCGCGGTTCAGTCTGCGGTTGGGGCGTAGAGGTTCGAATAGGCGCCTCGACCGCGGGATCAACGCGAGGTCGATGCCCGGTCAGCCGGATACTCACTGCCGTCGAACATGAACGGGCTCATGAACTTGGTCATCCGGCGCAGGTAGTCGGGCTGGCTGACGTGCAGGATGTGGTTGCCCGGGAACCAGTGGAACGCGCAGCGATCCCAGTGTTCCCAGAGTATTTCGGCCTGCTGTGGCGGCGCCAGGCGGTCGCCCAGGCCGGCGATGATCAGCCGCCGGTCCTCGGGTACCAACGGCGCGTAGTTCAGCGGCGAGTGATAGCGGCCGGCCGCCGAGACCAGTTCCTCGTCGGTACCCGCCAACCTGTTGCCCAGCCGGACGAGCAGGTTGGCCGGGAACCATTCGTCGACCGTCCGGTCCGGCGTCACCACCGGCACGTTCGGGATCACGGCCTGGATCCGGTCGTCCACGGACGCGATGAGTGCTGAGGTATAGCCGCCCAACGACATCCCGGTCAACGCGATGCGATCGACGCCCGTGTGCTCCAGATGGTCGAGGACGGAACGGAAGTCGTGCACGGCTTGCGCCATGGCCTCGGCGAAGCCGGGGATGCCGTCCATGAAGAAGCCGTAGCCGCTGTACGGAGAGTTCTTCTCGGCCCGGGGTCCGTGGAACGGCAGGGTGTAGAGCAACACGTCGTAGCCGGACCGGAAGAACCACGGCAGCGAGAAGAACAGGCCGTTGAACAGGTACGGCGAGCCCATGAACCCGTGGATCACACACAGCGTGGGGTGCGGACCGTCGTCGTGCTGCCAGTGTTGGGCGTGCACCACGTTGTTGCGCGCGTAGCTGCGGCGCCGGTCGCGGATGCCCGGATAGACGGCCTCGAAGCTGCTCTGGAAGGAGATGTTCCGCACCCGGCCACGGGCGACCCGCTCCGCCACGACACTTGCGGAACGGCTCACCACGCGCGGCAATTCCGCCGGAGCCGGGAAGCACTGCCCGGGGTCCTTCGTCGCGGCGAGTTCGGCGTAGAACCGCAGGGCGTCAGGGTCGTCGCCGGCACGGTCTCGTATCGCGGCGGCAGCCATGCGCGGAATCATGCCGGCGCCGATCACGGAGGCCAGGGCCGTGCGGAGTCCCAGGTCGGCCACCGCGGAGGAGTCGACGATCAATTTCTGCTGCCAGGTGAGGTCGGCGCGGCGCGGCAACCCTCGGGCGGTACTGTCAGCGCCCGGGACGTCGGGCACCGGCAATGGCAGGGCGAATGCATCGCCGGGTGGCGTACTGGTCACGGCCGATGCTAACCCGCGCAGGCGGATCCCGTCCTCGGATCAGAGATCGAACAAACTGGCGGCGTTGCGGTAGAGCACTTTTCGCAACCATTCGTCGTCGGGGGCGACCTTGGTGAGCACGTTCAGGGATTCGGCGTACCGGTACGGGATGTTCGGGAAATCGCTGCCGAACAGGATTCGGTCACCGAGTTCGCCGAGGCGCGGCAATTCGGCCGGTGGAAAGGGCATGGTCTCCTCGATGAACGGCGTGAACGCCATGGTCGTGTCCAGGTGCACCCCGTCGAATTGTTCGCACAGGTCGAGGAATTCGCTGTACTCGGGCATGCCCAGATGCGCGATGATCAGCCTCAGGTTCGGGTAGCGGTCCAGCACGGTACGAACCTGGCTCGGGCCGGTGTGTGCACCGGGAGTCGGGCCGGAACCGCAGTGGATGATCACCGGGACGCCGGCGTCGGCGATGGTGGCCCAGACATCGTCGAGCAGCGGGTCGGCCGGGTGGTAGCCGCCGACCTGAACATGTGCCTTGAAGACGCGGGTGCCGCCGGCGATGGCGTCGGCCACGTAGGAGCCCGCACCGGGCTCGGGGTAGAACGTCGCGGTGGACAGGCAATCGGGGGTCTCGGCGGCGAACTGAGCGGCCCACTGGTTCAACCAGGCCGCCATATCGGGTTTGTGCGGATAAACCAGCGAGGTGAACGCCAGCACCCCGAAACCGCGCAGCGTCTCCAGCCGGTGTTGCTCCTCGGTGCGGTACGTGATCGGCCAGGTGCGGCCGGTGAGCGGCCCGGCGCTGTCGAAGTACTTCCACACCTTGTCCATGACGCTCTTGGGCATGAAATGGGTGTGCACGTCGATGAGGCCCGGAAGGCGCAGCGACTGCCAGAGTTCGCATACTGACTCGTCCATCACCCAACAGAATGTCAGGCGCGCACCGGGACTTGTCGGCAGGATGGGGATGTGTGGAACCCGGATACCTATCTTGCCTTCGCTGACCACCGCGGCCGCCCCTTTTACGACCTGCTGGCACGCGTCGGTGCCGAGACTCCCCGGCGGGTCGCAGACGTGGGCTGCGGTCCGGGGAACCTGACCGCCACGCTGGCGCAGCGATGGCCCGGCGCGCTGATCGAAGCGGTCGACAACTCGCCGGAGATGGTCGAGGCCGCGCGGGCTCGCGGTGTCGACGCCCGGGTGGTCGCTGCCGCGGACTGGTCGCCCGCGCCGGACACCGACGTTGTGGTGAGCAACGCGGTACTGCAGTGGGTTCCGGAACATCGAGAGTTGCTGCGGCGGTGGGTGACGCAGCTGCCGAAAGGCGCATGGCTGGCCTTTCAGGTGCCCGGGAACTTCGATTCACCGTCGCATCAGGCCGTGCGCGAGGTGGCGCGGCGTCCGGAGTTCGCCGAGGCGCTGGCCGATATCCGGTTCCGGGAGACGAATGTGGTCGACGATCCGGCCGGTTACGCGGCGCTACTGACCGCCGCGGGCTGCACCGTCGACGCTTGGGAGACCACGTATCTGCACCAATTGACCGGCGAAACCCCGGTGCTGGACTGGATCACGGGTACCGCGCTGACCGACGTCCGCTCCCGGCTCAGCGACGGCGCCTGGGAGCAGTACCGACAGGACATCATCCCGCTGCTGGCTCAGGCCTATCCACCCCAGCCCGACGGGACGACGTTCTTCCCGTTCCGCCGGATTTTCGTGGTCGCCCAGACGTGATTTGTGCACGATTTTCCGCGCCGACCGCGGAAAATCGTGCACAAATCGCAGGCGAGCTAGGCGTGGGCCGAGGTGGCCAGTCCGATCGCGATCAGTCCGGGTGCGACGGTCAGGCCGATGACGATGATGAAGTAGCTGACCCAGCGGGTGACGATGCTCATCTGAATGCTCCTGCTGCTGTTGGCTTTTGATGACTCATAGCCTTTCGCGGCAGGTCCGCGGCGTCTGTCCACCGGCTGGCCCCCGAACAGGATGAATTCGTTGTCCCCCAATTGGCGGACACGGCGATTTGTGCACGTTTTTCCGCGCCGACCGCGGAAAAACGTGCACAAATCACGGGTCAGCGCAGCGCGTTGAGTGCTCCCAGCACCTCGGCCACCAGCTTGTCGATGTCGGCGCCCGTGGTGTCGACCACGAGGTCAGGGTTCTCTGGCGGCTCGTATGGGGCGTCCACGCCGGTCAGGCCGCGCAGCTCGCCGGCCTTGGCCCGGGCGTACAGCCCCTTGGGGTCACGCCGCTCGCATTCGGTGCGTGGGGTGGACACGTAGACCTCGATGAACGGCAGCTTGGCGACGGAGCTCAGCTCACGGGCGGTGTCGCGGTCTGACTTCAGCGGCGACACCAGGGACGCCAGTGCGACGACGCCCGAGTCGGCCAACAGGCGGGCCAGATGACCCACCCGGCGGATGTTCTCGGCCCGGTCACCCGCGGAGAATCCGAGGTCGTCGGACAGCCCGTGCCGGATGTTGTCACCGTCGAGTAGGTAGGCCACCTGCCCGGTCTCGACCAGTGCCCGCTCGACCGCGACGGCCAGCGTCGACTTACCCGATGCCGGCAGTCCGGTGAACCAGATGGTGGCGCCCCGCTGCCCGGTGCGTGCCCACCGGTAGGAGCGATCCAATGATGAGTGGTGCCAACGGATGTCACTGCGCGAGTGGGTGCCGAGCTTCACCTCGCGCGGCTCGGTGATGGTGCCCGCGCCGACGGTGTCGTTGGACGTCTCGTCGATGAGGATGAAGGCGCCGCTTTCCCGGTTGTCGCGGTACGGGTCGGCGATCACCGTGGAACTGGTCCGGAGGGTGACGGCGCCGATGTCGTTGAGTACCAACTCGACTGGCTGATCGATGTCGTCCAGCGTCTCGGGATCGAGCCGCGTGTGCAACGCCTGCACCGTGGCCCGGACGGTGCGGGTGCCTTGCTTGAGCGCCAGCCGGTCACCGGCCCGCAGCGGGGTCTCCGCGAACCAGCACACCGTCGCGTCGAGCTCACGGGCGAGCACCGGGATCGACGCGTTCTCGGCGCCGCTGACCAGCACGTCCCCGCGGCCGACGTCGATGTCGTCGGCCAATTCGATCGAAACCGACAGTGGGGCAACGGCGGTGGTGCGGTCGTCATCGAGGGTGTCCACCGCGGTGACGGTCGAGCTGGTGCCCGCGGGGAGGCTGAGCACGGTGTCGCCGACCTGCAAGGTGCCGGCGGTCAGCCGCCCGGTGTAGCGGCGCCGCTGCTCGGCCACCGTCTTATCGCTCCTCGCGTGCGCGGTGGGCCGGGACACCCACTGGATGGGAAACCGCAGCTTGGCCGGCTCGGGCTGTGGCGCACTGAGTTCGATGCCCTCCAGGTACTCCAGCAGTGTGGGCCCCTCGTACCACGGCGTGTTCTCCGAACGGTGCACGACGTTGTCGCCGAGCTTGGCCGCCAGCGGTATCACCGTCAGGTCCACCGCACCCAGCCGGGCCGCGACCTGGCCGAGCTCGTCGTGCACCGCGTCGAACCGGGCCTGGTCGAAGTCGACCAGATCGATCTTGTTGACCGCGGCCGCGAAGTGCTTGATACCCAACAGCTTTGCGATCCGGGCGTGGCGCAGGGTCTGTCGCAGCACTCCGGCACGGGCGTCGATCAGCAGGATGGCCACATGTGCGTTGGAGGCGCCGGTGAACATGTTCCGGGTGTAGCGCTCGTGGCCGGGGGTGTCGGCGAGGATGTAGCTGCGCGCCGCTGTGGAGAAGAACCGGTAGGCCACATCGATGGTGATGCCCTGTTCCCGCTCGGCGCGCAGACCGTCGGACAGGGCTGCCAGGTCGGCCACGCCGTCGTCGTCGGTGACGGCGTCCAAGTGGTCCAGGGGCAGACTGTCGGTGTCGTGCAGCAACCGGCCGATCAGGGTGCTCTTGCCGTCGTCGACCGAACCGGCCGTCGCGATCCGAAGCAGCTGTCTAGTGCTCATCAGAAGTAGCCCTCTCGCTTACGGTCTTCCATCGCCGCCACCGAGGTCCGGTCGTCCGCGCGGGTCTCGCCGCGTTCCGACACTGTGGCAGCGGAGATTTCGTCGATGACACTCGCGACGTCGATGGCCTTCGACCTGACCGCGCCCGTGATGGTCAGGTCGCCGACGGTGCGGTAGCGCACCCATTCGACGGCGGCGGTCTCGTCGCCCGTCGGCTGGGTGTACTCGGAAACCGCGAGCAGGATGCCGTCACGCTCGAACACCTCGCGTTCGTGTGCGAAGTAGATCGACGGCAGCTCAAGGTTTTCCAGCTCGATGTAGCGCCAGATGTCCAGCTCGGTCCAGTTGGAGAGTGGGAACACGCGGACCTGCTCGCCCTTGCGGATTCGGCCGTTGTACAGCGACCATGGCTCGGGCCGCTGGGCGCGCGGGTCCCACTGGCCGAACTCGTCGCGGAAGCTCAAGATGCGTTCCTTGGCGCGGGCGCGCTCTTCGTCGCGGCGGGCGCCGCCGAACGCGGCGTCGAAACCGCCGGCCTCGAGCGCATCGAGCAAGGTGCGGGTCTGCTGTCGGTTGCGGGACGCCCCCGGGCCGGGATCGGCGACGCGGCCGGTGTCGATGCTCTGCTGCACCGACGCGACGATCAGCTTGTGTCCGACACCCGTGGTGCGGCGATCCCGGAAGTCGATAACCTCGTCAAAGTTATGGCCCGTGTCGACGTGCAGAATAGGAAAAGGTAGAGGGCCGGGACTGAATCCGATGTCGCCGGCCTTCCGGCTCCGGAAGGCCTTCTCGGCCAACCGAAGTAGCACGATCGAGTCCTTGCCCGCAGAGAACAGCAACACCGGGCGCTCCAGCTCGGCCACCACCTCGCGGATGATGTGCACGGCTTCGGCTTCGAGCAGGCGCAGCTCGTCGACGTGTATCGGGGCGAGCGACGCGACGGGGAATGCATTGCTTGCGGTGCTCATACCGGCAGCCCTTCCTTGTCGGCTTCGGCGCGGTAGCGCTCCACCCATTCGTCCGAACGCTGATCGGCCTGACGTTCCAGCACTGGCCGCGGTGCCAGCCTGCGGTCCTGGCCGAGCGCTTCGAGCACGTCGCCGACGACCTCGGTCAGGTTGCGCCACAACACCGGATACGGCACTTCGATCCGGTTGACATTCTCGTCGAGGAACCATTTCTGCCAGCCCTCCTCCTGGTCCCGCAGCATCCGGACGACGTGCGCGATGGCACCGGCGTGGTACTCGGCACGGGCGTCGCGCACCGGGTCCGGGCGTCCCCGCCAGACCCGGGTCTGTACCGCCCGCCAGAACGAAACCGCCTGGGACACCACGTCGGGACGGTGGATGTGGATCAGCACCGGATCGGAGCCGACGACGTCGCGGATGGCGGCCAGCAGTCCCTCACCGGAGCGGTCCGGCAGATCCTGGGCCCGTCGCTGCAATTGTGCGGTCTGGTTCCACATGAGCTTGCCGCCCCAGATTCCGTTGGGCGTGCGGCCCGCGGTCTGGATGTAGTCGCGCCAGATGGTCGCCGGTGCGAGTTCGGGCCTGCCATCGATCAGTGGGTCGAGCAACCGCAGGATCGACTCGTCCTCGGTGTCGGCGAACCACTCCCGCGGCTGTGGCGACATGCTGCTGTGCGGCAGGTACTGAAAGAACTCCTGCGGCTCCCCGGCCACACCGGTGGCGCGCAGCGACTCGACCAGAAGCGTGCTGCCGCTGCGCTGTGATGCGAGGACCAGATAGGCCGTCGATGCTGTCATGGCGCATGAGCCTAGCTTGCGCTGAAATCCCTTGCAGAAGGGGATTTTTCGCATTATGAGTATTAATCTTGCGAGGTCGATTCCGGGTTGATGCCGCGGTCGGAAGCCGCCGCGGATCGGCTCGTGGCGGGGCGTCCGTGGATGCTCAGGTATGTCCCCGTGAAGCGGTTCGAGATCTGGGTGCCGGTGAAATCCGAGGGTATGACGTCGCCCGTCTGTTGCCGCCAGGTGTTGAGCTTGAGCGCCAATTGCGCTGCCACAGCATGGTATTCGGGCTGTATGTGCAGGAGGAGGTTGTGCCGCTCGGTGGGGTCGGCGCGTAGGTCGTAGAGCTCGCGGGCCGGTCGCGGGTCTGTGATGGCGGGCTGCACGGCCCGGCCGGGTGGGCTGTCGGCGATGTCCCACGGTAAATCCAGCAGCGGACGCGAAGCATAGTTCTCGATGTAACTGAAGTCTTTTGTTCGCACTGCGCGAATAGGGTCGAACGAGTCGTGATAGGTCTTGGCGGTGTAGAGCTCGCTGCGCACCTCGGCATGAACCCCGGCAGAGGTGAGTCCTGACGCGTGCGAAAGCCCTTCCACCTCAGCCGGAACCGGCACGCCGAGCCACTCCAGCAGGGTCGGCAGCAGATCCACCCCACTGAACAGTTCGTCGTAGACGTGCGACGCGATCCCGGCATCCCGCGGCGGCCGCACGATCATGGCGATACCGGTTCCGGCGTCGTAGAGCGTCGACTTGGCCCGCGGCAGCGCGGGACCATGATCGGTGAGGAAAACCACCCACGTATTCCGGTCGAGCCCGCCCGCCGCCAGCGCGTCCAGCAGCCGGCCCACTGCCGCGTCGGCCACGGCGATGGACCCGTAGAACTCCGCCAGGTCGTCGCGGATGGCGTCGCTGTCGGGCAGGTAGTCGGGGACGGTGACGGTGTCGCTGGCCGCGGGTTCGTAGCGTTCCCGCGGGTACGGCCGGTGGGTCTCGAAGAATCCGGCGGTGAGCAGGAACGGTTTCCGTGGTGGGTCGGACAGCCACCGCACGGCCTGCTCGACGACGTACTCGCAGTAGGAATTCGACACGTCGAACTCGTCGAACCCCAGCCGGGACGGGAACGACGTCTCGTGCTGCATTCCGAATAGTGCTGTGTGCCAGCCGGATTCGGAGAGCAGCTGAGGTAGCGTCCGGACGCCTGCGTGGTACTCCCAACCGTGGTGTGCCAGCCCGACCAGCCCGTTGCTCTGCGGGTAGCGCCCCGTGAACAGCGAACCGCGCGACGGCGAGCACAACGGCGCGGTGGCGTGGGCCCGGGTGAAAAGGATGCCTTCGGCGGCCAGTTGGTCCAGCCGGGGGCTGCTGACGTCGGGGTGGCCGTACGCCCCGAGGTAGCGCCCGAGGTCGTGCCAGTGCACGAACAGCACGTTCTGGCCCGGCGTGTCGGACATCGTGTCGGTTACCTCCTACGAATCAGCTGACGGAACCAATCATCTGACCGTGTGTTGGCTTGCTGGACAAGGGTTTTACGCCCCGCGATTTGTGCACGAAAAGGGCCGCTCAGCGGACCGAATCGTCTACGAATCACTGATGTCAGCGCCAGGCGAAGACAGGCTGTTCGAGCTCGTCCACCGGGTCGGGCCGGCCTTCCAGGGCGAGCCAGCGCATCTGCAGCAGCACCGCCCCCGTGGGCGCGTGGATGAGGTCATTCCCCAGCGGGATTTGCACCACCGGACGGGCGCTCTCGGGAATTGAGATGAACCGCGGTGAGTCCGGCCGCTGCAACTGGTGCAGCCCGACGCGGTAGACGGCCACCACCTCGTCGGGGGAGGGCTGCGGGTCCAGCCGGCCGCCGCCCCACAGCACCACCGGCGTGATGACGTATCCGGAGCGCGTCGCGTAGTCGTCGAGCAGCCCCAGCACCGATTCGTCGGACAACTTGATGCCGACCTCTTCATGCAGTTCCCGCAGCGCCGCATCCACCACGGTTTCGCCGGGATCGAGGCGTCCGCCGGGCAGCGCCCATTGCGCGGAATGCGAGTTCAGCCGGGAGGTTCGGCGACACAGCAGAAACGCCGCGCCGCCGGCGACGTCGACCATGCGCCCGTCCAGGTTCTGGTCGGGCAACGGGCGGCCGCCGATCCATTCCTCGACCGGAGCCGGGTCGATGCGGTCTTCGCCCCGTTCCGAGTCCACCAGCACGATGGCCACCGCGGCGTGGCGCTTGCTCGGGTCGTCGACCACCCGGCGCCGGTGTCCGGCCAGGTGCGTGCCAACCCGTTCACGGAGTGCTTCGTCGTACCGGATCGTCATCGGCCCGACGCTACGCCGTGGCTGGTTCAGGTGGTGGGGGGCATCCCACAGGCCAGGTACACGTATTTGTTGGGGACGTCGAAGGTGAACGCCCGGGCCGGCAGCGCGGTCAGCACGTCGGCGGGTAGCGGTGTCTTGTAGCGCAGCGACATCGAGCCCTCGAAAGTCGGATCGATCGCGGAGAGATCGGGGGCGTCCAGCAGCAGACCGGACTCGTCCAGCTCGGCGCGCACCATGGTGCCGTCGGGCTCATCCCACAGGTGGTTGACGGTCTTCGTGCCCTTCTTCGGGACCGACGACAGCGTGCCGAGCAGCCGCTTCTCGGTGACCACCAGGGCTCCCACCAGACTGCGGAGAGTGCTCTTGGCGACCTTGCCGGGCACATGGCCGGAGAACCGGAACGTCACCGGGACGAACTCGGCCACGTGCAGCAGCCCTTCGGCCTGGAGCTGCTCGCGGATGTCATCGGGCAAGTTGCCGATGCCGAGCAGCTTGCGCAGCAGAACAGGCATGCCCTCAGCGTAGGCCCTGAGTGTGAATACACCGCGAGAAACGGCGCCGAGCGTGACAGTGGTGTCACACTCGGCGCCAGAGCGTCACTGCGCGGGCAAGACGTGCTCTCCGGTCTTGTCGGTCGCCAGGCACAGCGAGCAGATGTAGCCGCCGGCCGCCGAGGCCAGCATGTCCGGGCGCTCGTACTCGTGGTGGCAGTTCTGGCACCGCAGGTGCGCGTCGGACGGGTTGCCGTGCTCGTCGTACATCGGCAGGTCGATGCCGTCATCGGTGCGGCGCAGGTAGTACTTGCCCTTGGTCGCGATGGCGAGGATGGGTGGCAGCACCAGGCCCAGCACGATCGCCACCAGCGGCGAGTACGGCCGCAGGGCCTCACCCAGCCCGCCGAAGAATGCGATCACCGACAAGCCCGCCGCGATCAGCATGGATCCGAAGCCGACCGGGTTGAAGGCGTAGAGCATGCCGCGACGGAATTCCGGCTTCATCGGCGAGAGCTTCAACAGGAACTTGTTGATCGCGATGTCGCTGGCCACGACCACGATCCAGGCCATGCCGCAGTTGGCGTAGAAGCCGAGGATGGTGTTCAGGAAGCTGAACATGTTCGCTTCCATCAGCACCAGCGCGATCAGCAGGTTGACGCCGAGGAAGACGATGCGGCCCGGGTAGTGGTTGGTGATGCGCGTGTAGGAGTTGGTCCAGGCCAGCGAACCCGAGTACGCGTTGGTGACGTTGATCTTGATCTGGCTGATCACCACGAGGATGACGGCCAGGGTCAGGGCCAGCCACTTGGGCAGGAAGTTGTCGTAGATCTCCAGGAACTGGTGCACCGGCTGGTTGGCCACGCCGGCGCTGTCGGCGACGTGCCCGATCAGGTAGACCGCCAGGAACAGGCCGATGATCTGTTTGATGGCGCCGAAGAACACCCAGCCCGGTCCGGCCAGGAGCATCCAGGTCCACCACGACCGCTTGTTCTCCGGGGTCTTCGGCGGCATGAACCGCAGGTAGTCGTTCTGCTCGGCGATCTGGGCGATCAGCGACAGACACACACCGGCGGCCAGCAGTGTCGAACCCATGTCGAAACCGTGGACACCGCCCGAGCCCTGGTAGGCGAAGAAGTCGTGGATCGATTCCGGGTGCGAGATCAGCAGATAGCCGAACGGCAGGACCATCAGGACCAGCCACAGCGGGGTGGTCCAGACCTGCAGCGTCGAGAGCACCTTCATGCCGTAGATGACCAGCGGGAAGATGATCAGTGTCGACGCCGCGTAGCCGAGCCAGAGCGGCAGGCCCAGGCCCAATTTGAGGCCCTGGGCCATGATCGAGCCTTCGAGCGCGAAGAAGATGAAGGTGAACGTCGCGAAGATGACGTTCGTGACCACCGAGCCGTAGTAACCGAAGCCGCTGCCTCGGGTCACCAGATCCAGGTCGATGTTGTACCGGGCCGAGTAGTAGGCCACCGGAAACCCGGTCAGCAGGATGACGACCGCGAAGATCGCGATTCCGGCCAGCGCATTGGTGGTGCCGTACGAGATGCCGATGTTGGCGCCGATCGCGAAGTCGGCCAGGTAGGCGATGCCACCGAGCGCCGAGATACCCACCACCCGCGTCGACCATTTCCGGTAGCTGCGCGGCGCGAAACGAAGGGTGTAGTCCTCCAAGGTTTCTCGCGTCGCGGTCAACCGGTCCTGGTCGACTTCTGGTGCAGCGGCGGGCGGCAGCTGCTCCCGGCTGAGGTCTTGGGTCATGGTTAGCGAAGCTATGGTCAGTTTGTTTCATGGCCGTGACGAATATGTTCCGGGCCGTAGCGAATGTGTGGCGCTCGCGCGCACCCAGAAAGGAGACCGGTGACGAACCGCAACCGCTGGTTGATCGGCGCCGCGGCCGCGATCGGCTACGCCCTGCTGTGGGTGGGCTGGGTCGCCCAGTGGTCGTGGGTGACGACGCTCGACGAGTCATTGCTCGAACCCGCGCACCGCTACGGCCTGGCGCATCCCGGCTGGGTGCTGGCCTGGAAATGGTTGTCGTTGGTGTTCGGTCCGTGGACCTTCCAGATAACTGCCGCGGTGGTCGCGTTCGTCGCGTTGGCCCGGCGGCAGTGGCGCACCGCGATCTTCCTGCTGTTCGGTGCCGCGCTGTCCGGAATGGTCACGGACGTTGCCAAGGACATCGCGCACCGTGCCCGGCCGTTGACGGCGCTGGCGCACGAACCGTCCTGGTCGTTCCCGTCGGGGCATGCGCTGGGCACCATGGCCGGCGCGCTGGGGCTGTGTGCGGTGTTCCGGATGGCCCAGGTGGCCCGCGTCCGGCTGATCGAGGTGCTTTGCGCGGTGATCGTTGTGTTCGTCGGGGTCAGTCGCGTGGTGCTGAACGTGCACAACCCCACCGACGTGCTGGCCGGCTGGCTGCTGGGGAGTCTGTGGTTCCTGGCGTGGCTGCCGCTGCTGAGTCCCGGACGCCGCAGCGCTGCAGCTGATTCGCCGGTACCCGGCCGAAGCCCTATCGTGCCCAAACCTTGACCCGCCCTGGCTTGACCTTCTCGAGGGCGGTTCTCGACCATGGACGGGTGCGCCGACTGTTCGCTTTGCTGTGTGCTGCCGCGGTGTCGGTGGCACTGGCTCCTGTCGGCAATGCGGTGGTCACGCCCTGGTTTGCCAGTTCGGTGGGTTCGGCCATGCAGGTAATTTCGGTTGTGGGCGTGGGCGGTTCGTCGGCCAAGATGGATGTCTACCAGCGCGGCCCCGCGGGATGGGACGCCGTTGCTGTGGGTATCCCGGCCCATGTCGGCTCCCGGGGCATGGTGCCGCAGAGCCACGACGGCAACCTTCAGACCCCGATGGGCGTCTTCACGTTGCCGTTCGCGTTCGGCACCGCGCCCAACCCGGGGACGGGTCTGCAATACGTCCAGACCACACCGGACCACTGGTGGGACGGCGATGTGAAGAGCCCTACCTACAACACCATGCAGGTGTGCAAGAAGGCGCAGTGCCCCTTTGACACCGACCCGGACAGCGGTACCGAGAACCTGGACATCGCGCCCTACAAGTACGCCGTCGTCATGGGCGTCAACCCGCAGCGAGTGCCCGGGAACGGTGGCGCGTTCTTCCTGCACATCGGGGACGGTCCGACCGCCGGGTGCGTGGCGATCGACGACGGCACGTTGGTGAAGGTCATGCGATGGCTGCAACCGGGAGCGCTGATCGCCGTTGCCAAGTAATCAGATATGAAGGGCAGCGCCGGATTTCAGCTTGAAATTCACGTTTTCGAGCGGCATCGTCGCGTCAGGGGTGCGGTCGACAGTCTGCCGGTTTTGTCCACAGGCAGGACACAGCGGACGAAAAGTAATCTGCGAGAACGCCGTTCGCACGTGTCCCGAGCTGCACCAGCGCGGTCGCACGTTAGGGTGGTGGGGTTATGAGCCACCAGCTGGGGTTGTCCATCGGGACAACCAACCTGGTCGCAGCGCGCGTCGGTGAACCGCCCATGGTGCGGCGCGCGGTGTTGAGCCTGTTCCGCGACCGCGCGCCCCAGGTCGGGCTGTCCCCAGGAGATCGTGGTGCCGCGGACAGCGCCGTGACGCTCACCGGTTTTGTCGAACGGGTCGGTGATCCGGTGCCGATGGTGGCGCCCGACGGCACGTCGTATCACGCCGACCAACTGGTGGCCGAGGCGCTCGATGCCATGATCGAGGCGGCGGGCGGCGAACCGCCGACGGGGCAGCTGGCGATTTCCGTTCCAGCACACTGGGATACCGCGACGCTCCGGGTAATGCGGGCCGCGATGCGGTCGAATCCCAGTTTGGCGCCCAACGGCGTCCCGGCACGGCTGGTGTCCGATGCCGTGGCCTCGCTGACCGCACTGCACGCCAATCCGGGACTGCCGGCCACCGGTACCGCCGCGCTGCTCGATTTCGGAGGCGGCGGCACCAGCATCACCCTGGCGGCGGCGGACTCGTCGTTCGAGCCCATCGAATCCGTGCGGTACACCGATTTCTCCGGCGAGGGTGTGGATCAGGCGCTGCTGTCGCATGTGCTCACCCGGGTCAGCGGCTCCGATGGAGTGGATACGTCGGGCACCGCAGCTGTGAGCTCACTGGAGAAACTCCGTGAATCCTGCTGCGCGGCAAAAGAACACCTGTCAGGGGCCGAGACGGCCACCGTGCCGGTGGATATCCCGGGCCACCAGGGCGACGTCGAGGTCACCCGCGCCGAGTTGTCCGGGCTGTTGGCCGAACCGTTGGCCGGGGTGCTGGCGGAGCTCGACGACATGTTGCAGCGCAACAAGATTCCGTGGCGCGCCGTCAGCTCGGTGGTCGCGGTCGGCGGCGGCGCCCGGATACCGATGATCAGCGCGCGGCTGGCCGAACACCTTGCGGCACACGGCGCCGTGGGCGCTCTGGTCACGACCCCGCAGCCCGCGTTGGATGCCGCGGTGGGTGCAGCCCTGTTCGCGGTATACGGCGCCGACGCCGACGCCCAGACCGGGATGGCGCCGGCCGCACTGCCCAGCGGGACTGCGCCGACCGCTGCTGTCGACGGCGGCCCGGCCACCGCGCCCGCTGCCCTCGTCACCGACCTTGACCTGCCCCTCGACACCGCGGCCGACCGCGTGGTGAAGGCCACCGGGCCGTCGCTGGCCTGGTCCGAAGACTCCGACGGTGGCGGTGACCTGCTGCCCTACACCGGTGACGACGCCTTCGGAGACACCACGGCCACTCGTGCCATAGCGCAATATGTGGCGCCGGCCGGGCCGGTGGTCGCCGAGCCGTCCAAGGCCTGGCAGCGGCTTCCGCTGATCGTGTTCGGCGTCGCGACCCTGGCCGCGATCGCCGCGGTGGGTGGCGTGACAATCGCCTTGACCGGTGACCGCAAGCCGGTCGCACCGCCGACAACTCCGCCGCCGTCGGTCAACGAATCGCCGACGCCGCCGCCGCGGCCGGTCGAGCCGCCGCCGCCCAGCACGGTCACCGTGACCAACGAGGTCCCCGCACCGCCACCGCCGCAGCCCAGCCCGACGTACCAACCCCCGGTCACGCACGCGCCGGCGCCGACGCACACCACCGCGACGCACGCCCCGACGACGACTCCGCAGCCGGCGACGACCGCCACCACACCCACCACGACCGAGGCCCCGCCACCGCCACCGCCACCGTCGACGACGGAGACGACCACCTCGACCACGCCGACCATGACGACCAGCTATATCCGGCTGCCGTTCGTCCCCGTGCCGATCCCGATTCAGGTGCCCAAGGGGCCGGACCAACCGGCGGAGTCTCAGCCGCCGGCCAACCCGTACTACCCGGGGCAGCCGCAATACCCGCAGCAATATCCCTATGGGCAGTACCCGCAGCAGTATCCACAGCAATATCAGTACTGAGCGAAAGCGCTCAGTTATTGACGCAGATGTCAGAACGGTCCCGTGGGCAGGAATATGACTTGCTCAGCTTTCGCTCATGCGCGAAAGTTGTGATATGCAGGTGACGAAAATTCGTGTAGTGGGGCTGATCGGCGCCGCTGCGATGGTCACTCTTGGGGCGGTTGGTACGGTCGCTGCCGGGGTGACTGATGACGGGGCGGTGGCCGGTTCCGACCACGCCCCGACCAACACCGTTTTCAATAGCCCTCAGGTTCCCGATTTCAATAATGGAGCAACCGCGACGTGGGCTCCGCCGGCGACAACTGCGTCAACGGCGAGCGCGGCGCCGACAGTTAAGGCAGGATAGGCCCCTATGAAAATCGCATGGAGTGTTGCTGCGGCGACGTCGCTGGGTGCTGTGGCGTTGATGTGCAGTGGCGTGGCTTCGGCTGGCTCCCCGCCGAACGTGGTCGGTCAGAAGTTCAGTGACGCGCGGTCGGCACTGTCGAGTGCGGGATTCAAGCCTCTGGTGTCGTCCACTGTCGGCGACCAGCTCCAGTGGCCGAACTGTGTGGTGACCAATCAGGTGGCCCGCACGAAGGCCGCGCCGGCCAATAGCGGTGGTTCGAGCAGCAGCCAGGTTTTGCTGTCCCTGAACTGTGAGGCCGCATTCGCGACCCCGGGCAGCCCTGGCAACTCGCTGGGCAGCCCACAGGGCTCGCAGGCATATGCCTCCGCCTCGGCTTCGGCGGCCGCGGCCGCCGCGTCAGCTTCGGCGGCGTCGGCCGCCGCCGAAGCTGGTCAGGAAGGCCAGGTTTGGGAAGGTCAGCAGTCAGGACGCTGATTCTGGCCGGAGCGTTTCCGGAGGGTTTCGTTTTGCGGTAGTGCCGAATACTCGTTTGGCTATAGAAGCCGGATATTGGGTATTGCTTGTTCGGGCATTTCGGAGTGGATGTGCTGGTTGGCGCGGAGATTTCACCGCGCCGACTTTTGCTATCAACGTGCCCGGACCTGGATGAAGGCGATGAGAGCGTTGCTCTGACAGGGGATTTCACGCGTGTCGCAAGTTGCGCCAAGTCTGTCCGAACCGCTTGTATGTTCCACTGTGCCGGAAATGGATCGTCGAAACATGATGCGCGCGTCGGGCCTCGGCCTGCTGGCCGCCGCCGCGATGCCGTCCCCCGCCGCTCTGGCGGATCCCCAACCGGGCAGCCCGCCCAATCCGCCGCTGGCCCCGCCGCCGGCCGCGCAAACGTCCACCTACATCTTCCACGACGAGTTCGACGGCCCCGCAGGTTCGCGGCCGGACCCGGCCAAGTGGAACATCTCCCAGCGGCGCGAGACCATCAAGAACCCGGTGTTCTGGGACCGCCCGGAGAACATGGGCCAGTACCGCGACGACCGGGAGCACGTCTTCCTGGACGGCAAGGGCAACCTGGTCATCCGCGCCACGCGGGACGCCAACGGGAGATACACCAGCGGCAAGGTCTTCGGGACCTTCTGGGGCGGCATCAACACCACCTGGGAAGCCAGGATCAAGTTCAACTGCCTGACCAACGGTTGCTGGCCGGCCTGGTGGCTGTCCAACGACCACCCCGTCGTCGGTGGCGAGATCGACCTGGCCGAGTGGTACGGCAACGGCGAATGGCCGTCGGGTACCACAGTGCACGCGCGGTCGGACGGCACGTCCTTCGACACGCACCCGCACCCGATCGACGGTGGCTGGCACACCTGGCGCGTCACCTGGAACGACGCCGGTATGTCGTTCTGGCAGGACTACGCCGACGGCATGCAGCCGTACTTCTACGTGCCGGCCAACTCGCTGGATGACTGGCCGTTCAACCTGCCCGACTACCGGGTCTTCCCGGTGCTGAATCTGGCGGTGTCCGGTTCCGGTGGTGGCGACCCCAAGGGGGGCAGCTACCCCGCCGAGATGCTCGTCGACTACGTGCGGGTCTGGTAGACCGCCAACAGCTGAAAATGGGCCCCGCTTCGGCGGGGCCCATTTTGTTGGTTCAGCGATCAGGTCAGCTACTGGGGCCCGCGTCCGCGGAACGTGGTGCCGGCCCGCTCCAGCAGTCCGCGCACGCGGGTGATGCCGTAGCCGGTCTCCTCGGCGAGCTGGCGGATGCTCTCGCCGTTCTCGTAGCGGATGCGCAGTTCCTTGCCGATGCGCTCGGACGTCGTCGGGTCCAGGCGGACGTGCTTGGTCACCGGCGGAACCTCGATCGCGCCGCCGGCGTAGCCCTTGTGCACCTGGCCGCGTGGGGCGACGTCTTCGGCGGATTCGTCGCCCCAGGCCGTCCAGCCCGGCTGCGGGTGCCGGGCGAACAGCTCCAGGTACGGGCCGGGGGAGCAGGCCTCGATGAAGCCGTACTGCTCGTCGGGCTTGCGGGAGTGCTCGCGCTTGCGCGTCTCGATCATGTTGACCTGACTGCGGGCGTGCGGCAGCGTGCGCATGCTGCCGCGCACGCCGAACAGGACGATCTCGGTGACGTTGCGGAAGTAGAAGCCGACACCGCGGCCGTCGGGCCCGCCGTCCTTGCGCCGCTTGGCCCAGATGACGTTGGAGACGTAGCGGTAGCCCCAGGCTTCCATGACTCTCAGTCCCTCGGGCAGCAGCGCATTGGGCACCCACAGGTACAGGTGCGAGTCACGCGCCGCGACAGTGGACACCGGGATGTCGCAGATGGCCTCGAGGTCGAGCGTCGAGTAGCGGTCCAGGCGCCGGTGCTCCGGCGCGACCTTGCCGGTCCGGTTGGTGAAACGCCAAGGGGGATCGGCCAATACGGTCTTCCAGCCGCCGTCTGCGGTGGGCAGCGGCGGCGGCGCGGCGACATCGCGCAGGGGCACGGCCTTTGTCTGGGCGCCGGCCTGGTCGCTGCGTTTCGCCACGGTGTCACTCCTACCTTCGAATTAGATCTTTTCGAACGGAGAAGATCTTCAAGAAATCGTAGGCGATGGCACCGACAGGTCAGGCCTCCCAGAGGCCAGCGAGTCCGGATTTGTCGTCTACGGGTTCCGGGCCGTGTTGGTCCGCGGCGTGTTCGGACCAGGTACGGGCGGAGATGGCGACGGCCAGCAGCGGGCAGCCGCCGCTGTCGCCGCGCTGCATCCGGGGCCGCAGCTTTTCGGTGTTGGTGGTGGTCGTGGTGGCCAGGATGCGGCGGGCGCGCTCGTCGTCCATGCCGGCTTCGATGCCGAGGCGGTAGCCCAGGGTGCGCAGGTCGGTCTGTGTGCGGGTGATGATGACGGCGACGTCGATCAGCGCCGCGTCGTACAGCGCGCGGTAGGCGCTGAGGTCTCGATCGAGGTTGCCGTCCTTGGCATTCCATTCCACGTCCAAGGCCAGCCGGTCGACGAAGTTGTCCACCTTGTAGCCCTCGTTGAACACCTCGGTGTCCTCGAGGGTGGGGTGGGCCTCGCCGGCCGGTTTGTGCGGCATCTTGCGCAGTTCCAGCCGGATTCGGGTATCGACGCGCGCTTCGCGCCAGCCCTTGTTGCGGAACGCGGTGTTGAGCCGCGCCGCGAGTTCGGTCTCTTGCCCGCCGGGCTGGACGAGATCGTCGGTGCGCAGCTGGAATTCGTGCAGGGCGCTGAGGAGTTCGTCGAACCGCTGCGGGTTGGTGGCGGCCAGGATCGCGGCGGCGTTGCGGGTTTCGATGAACTCGTACCGGTCGCGGATGTGCTGCGGCAGCACGCGGGTGTACGAGTCCGTCAGATCCACGGGGCGACGGTAGCAGTGGGGATCGGGCTTGCGCGACGACGTGTCGCGGCCGCACGGGCAATGTTCTGATCGGGCTCCTATGTCGAATGTGCAGCTTTCTGTGCCAGAGCTGCTGATCTGGCGCCGATTCCTACACATTCGGCGTAGGACTGCGCAGAGCGCATGACGGCCTGGATCGCGCGACACCGGCGGAACCTACGCCTGAACGTGATGCTCAGCGCCCGCGCAGTACCGCTGCCAACTGTTCTGCCGTCAGCGCCCAACCGTTGTGGAAGTTCTCCTGCTCGCGCGCCGGTAGCAGGGAGTGCTCGATCTCCATCAACGTCTCGCCCTCACCGTGAGGCTCGAAGGTGACGTTGACGACGCTGGCCATGGTCGGGTCGGGCCAATTCGAATTGCTCCACGTGAAACGCAACAGGCGCGGTCTGTCGATCTCCAGGAAGTGCCCGATGACCAGGACGAGGGTGCCGGAGTGGTCCACGTCGAACTGCAGCTTGCCGCCGACATGGGGTTCGACGGTGATGGCGACACACCGGTCGGGACGTGGGCACATCCAGTCCGCCAGTGACTCGACGTCCAGCCACTCGCCGAATACCACGTCCGGGACTGCCGGCATGACACGTTGCACACGGACGGTGACGGGCTCCGTCATTGACCATTTCCTTTGCGGCGCAGGCGGTCTGCGAGGGCATCTGCCCGCACCGACCAGAAGTTGGATTGTTCGTTGATCCACTGCTGAGCAATGGTCAACCCGTCGGGACGCAGGGACACCCAGCGTTCGCGGCCGCGGACATCGCGGCGCACCAATCCTGCCGATTCCAGCACGCCGATGTGCCGGGATACGCCGGCGAACGTCATCGGTAGCGGGGCGGCCAGGTCGGTGATGCGCGCGTCGCCTTGCCGCAGCGTCTCCAGTAGCCAGCGGCGCGTTGGATCGGCCAAGGCGGCGTAGGCCCGGTCAAGCACCTCATCTTCAACCATCTTGTTGACTATAGCGACGGATCATGCTCTGCTGGACTACAGACATTCAACAAACTTGTTTAATGATTCTGTAGAGGAGGAACACCATGCAGAAACCAGAAATCGTGTCAGCGGCGGAATGGGATGCCGCGTGGCAAAAGATGCTCGTCGCGGAGAAGGAGTGGACCCGGCAGCGGGACCAGCTGGCGGCGATGCGCCGCCGTATGCCGTGGACGCCGGTCACCAAGGAGTACACGTTCGCCGGCCCCGACGGCGAGCTGAGCCTGGCCGAATTGTTCGACGGGCGCAGGCAACTCGTCGTCTATCGGGCGTTCTTCGAGGAGGGGGTCAAGGGTTGGCCCCAACACGCCTGCCGTGGCTGCTCGATGATCGCCGACAACGTGGGCCATGTGGCACATGTGAACGCGCGCGACACCACGCTAGCCTTTGCGTCGCGCGCCCCGCAGCCCGACATCGCGCGGATGACAGCCCGGATGGGGTGGAAGATGCCCTGGTACACCATCACCGACGACTTCGACCTCGACTTCGGCGTGCACGAGTGGCACGGCACCAACGCCTTCATTCGCGACGGTGATGCGGTCTTCCGTACCTACTTCATCAACAGTCGCGGCGATGAGGCGCTGGGTACGTCGTGGAGCTACCTCGACATGACGGCACTGGGGCGGCAGGAGACCTGGGAGGACTCGCCACCGGGGTACCCGCAGGACGCGGCCTACGAGTGGTGGGACTGGCACGACACCTACGGCGAGCACCGGCCCTCCCGCTGGTTCGGCGACCCCGATCCCACCAAGCCCGACGACCCCCGTCCGCCGCGCGTAGAAGGGTGCGCCTCCTGTGAAGTCCGATGATCCGTGGGAACCTGCGTGCTCGACTGCCCATTCCTGTTCGGTCCGGCTACCGCGGATTTCGTTGAGTGACAGTTAGTTCCGGTCGGCCAGACCCAGCTCGACCAACCGGGTGGCTTTGTCGCTACGGCCGCGGCCGGGTCAGCAACGCCACCACAGCGTCGGTCAGCGCCGCGCGGGCGACGTCCAGATCCGAGGTGAAACCGATCTGCCGTTCGTTGCTGAGACCGCGGATTGCGGCAGGAAGCAGGCACCGCACGCGGTGCAACTGCTCCGGGTCGACGTCGATCCCTGCCATCAGATAATCGAAACCCTGAATCCAGTCGAGCTCACGCGCCGCGAAAGCCGCTGCGGTGCCCGGATATTCGGCGGCGATATCGGACCGTCGTGCCGGTAGCGAGGTCCGCAGTGCGGTGAGGGCCCGTCCCTCGGTGGTGTCCAGGTACTGCCAGACCGAGTTGATGGCTCCTTCCACCCGTTCCCGCAACGTGCCGTGCCGTGGCGTGTCAGGACCGGAAGCCCAACTACGGGAATGGATTTCGGTGATGACTGCCACCCAGAGGCCGTCGAGGTCGGCGAACTGATGCTGCACCGTGCCCCAGGTGACGCCGGCGTCTTTGGCGATGCGGTTGGCCGACACCGGCTCGCCACCGCTGTCGGCCAGGCGCCGGATGGCGACGTCGAGCAGGCGTGCCCGGGTTTCCAGGCCCCGTTTGTTCAGCTTGGTACCGGCGCCCGACTCGGTAACGATCGCCTGCCACTGCTGGTGGGCGAGGGTCGCCTGCGGCGAGTTGCGGGCCGCGGGCTCAGACAAATCGACCTGGGTTCGCGGCGACCGCGCGGTGCAGCGTCGGCCGGTTGGCGCGGTAGGCCTCGACCACGGGCGCCAGTTCGTGCGGGCTGGCTCCGTGCATGATCACCGAGTGCACGCCCAGATCATACTGGCGGGCAATAGTTTTCGCGCAGTCCTGCGGTGAGCCCTTGGCGACGGCGTCCAGCCATTCGGTCGGGATGAGCTCCGCGATCCGTTGCAGCGTCTCCAACGACGCACTGGCGTCGATGGGTCCTGCGGTGGCTGCATCGGTGAACAGTTCGGACTGCCGGATGCGGTCCCACGTGGCCCGATCCCAGCCGTTGGCCGAGACCAGCACGTCGGGGTAGGCCTGCAGGTAGGTCGCCAGCCGGCCGACCCCGCGCCGGATCTGGTCGTCCTCGGACAGCGCATCGGGGACGGTCGCCAGGCACGCCCAGATGCGGACGCTGTCCGGGTCCCTGCCCGCCTTCTCGGCGCCCCGGCGCACTGCGGCCACAGAATTCGTCGTCGCCTCGTCGGAGAAAAAGGTATGCAGCACAACGAAGTCCGCGATCTCGCCGGCCAACTGCATGGTCTTCGGGCCGACAGCCACCAAGCCGATCGGCGGTCCGTCCGCCAGGCCGCTGACGTGGCGCAGCATTGGCCATTTCCCGGCCGGGCCGTCGTGATCGAGGATCATCTCGCCGGCCCAGAGGCGACGCAGGATGCCGAAAAAGTCGCGCAGCCGTGCTTCGGTCACCACCGGCAGCCCGATCGCCTGCCAGTACGGCCCCATGCCGCGGCCGAACGCCATGGCGAACCGGCCTTCGGTCAGCGCGTGCATCGTCGACCCGATGGTCGCCGTGACGGTGGGGTGCCGGGTGTGGTGATTGGTCGACGGGGCGATACCCAGAGTCGTGCTGGCACCCGCCACCGCACCGCTGAGCACGCCGGCGTCCTTCACGGTGAAGCGCTCACCGATGTGGCACGAGCCCAACCCGAGCGCTTCGGCGTCCCGGGCCTCGGGCAGCACCACCCGCGCGTCGGCGGGATGCCGAGTGACGGCGTAGTAGCCGAGCTCGTTGAGCTGGTCCTGCGTGCTCATGGGCGCCTTTCGTCAGAGACGCTTAGCACTGTTAATCAAATCGGATGAATTGTCAATGAAGGTTCTCAATAACTTGGGTTCGGCGCATCTGCCGAAATGCCCGTCGCGTCGATGCTGGGGAACCGGGCATGCAAGCGCTCGATCAGGAACCTCGCCTCATCGAGGTCCTGGCGGAGCTCGCGGGCGCGCCGCCGCATTGACCGCGCCCGCTCCGACCAAGCCGTCGCGTCAGGCAGGGATTCCACCCGGGACAACTTGGACGCCAGGTCCCACGCATGTCTACGCAGCTCTGCGCGCAGCGCCCGAGCTTGTGCCACGTCGGCATTTTCAGTCACGCCGCACATATTTACACCACCGTAGATTGGTGGGGCGGTATTTGATTAGTTTGGCTTCGAAACGTGGCCTACAGCTCGCGGATCACCCGTGCCGGTGAGCCGACGGGGAGGACGCGCGGCGGGAGGTCGCGCGTGACGATGGAACCGGCGCCGACGACGGTGTGCGTGCGCCGATGGTCGTCGGGTATCCGTAGCTGCACTGGCCGTGAACCTTCTTGACACCCGCTGCGTGTAATTGGCATGAGCATCATCGACTTCCGCCGCCGGCGCTCCGCAACGCCGACCTTCGTGGTGGTCGACCGTCTGCACGGCCGGCGTGCCGAAGAGGTGCCGGGGGAACGGATTGCCGCGACGGTGTCGAACTGGCTCGCCGAACTGGGTGTGGAGACGCCGCTGATCGATGCGCTGGAATCGGCTGCACAGAACCAGGATTGGCCGACCGTCTACGCTCTTGGGGAGCGGTTGTCGGTCGACGTCATGGTTGCGTAGCCGAAACTGTAAGCGCTGCTTGTCAATCCAGCGCGAGCTTCGTCGGCGCACCGTCGATACTCGAGAGGTTCTTCTGCTGCCAGTACTCGGCGACGCCCTCTGGCCCTTTCTTCTCGCCCCAGGTGTCGAGGAGGACGCGCTCCGACTCGAGCGACATGAGGGGGACGCCGAAGCCGCACGAGGTCTGGACGAGGTCGACGGTCACGTCATAGATTTGACGTGCGCTGATGTGGGGTGGGAACTGGCTGTAGAGCTCCGCCCAATCCGCGTCACCAGGCGCGACCTCGCGGGCGGTGCCGTAGAGCCGCAGGATGAGGGGCTCGCGGTCGAACGAACAGAACATCAGCGTCATCCGCGGGTTGTCGAGCAGGTGTGCCGAGGTCTCGTTGCCGCTGCCGGTGAGGTTCAGCCAGGCCACGCGGTTCGGCCCGAGAACGCGCAGAGAGTCCAAGCCCTTCGGGGACAGGTTCACCCGGCCGTCGCGCGCTGCCGTGGCCACGAAGTACATGCTCTGCGCGGCAATGAAGGTGCGGAACCTGTCAGTGATCTCGGGGAACTGCTTGGCCATACGGGCATGCTTGCACGGTGGTGAGGGGAGGGTCGAGCAAGTTTTCAGATGCCGGGACGGCGGGGCGCCGGCGACAATGCGAAACGGCGGTCACGTGGTCGTCTGCGCGCTAGATTCGGTGCCAAATCCGGACCGAAGAAGGTGCCCATGCCGAACTCTCGCCGACTCTTGCTCAACCCGAACGAATTCGACCCCGAGCAATTCGATCCGGAGACCCGGCGCCAGTTGCGCGCGTTGATCGCCTGGTTCGAGGAGCGCGGCAAGGTCCGATTGCTGCAGGACGACCTGGACGCGACCTGGGTCACCGACTTTCTCGACTTCATCAAGCGCGAGCGCGTTTTCGCGACGTTCCTGACGCCGTCGGAGTTCGCCGACGGCGACCCGAACAAGCGCTGGGACACGTCGCGCAATGCCGTGCTGAGCGAGATCCTCGGCTTCTACGGGCTGGCGTACTGGTACGCCGAGCAGGTCACCATCCTCGGCCTCGGCCCGATCTGGCAGAGCGACAACATCAAGGCCAAAGAGCGGGCCGCCGCCCAGCTCGAAGCGGGCGGTGTCATGGCGTTCGCGCTGTCCGAACGCGAACATGGCGCCGACATCTACAACACCGACATGCTGCTGACGCCCACGTCCGACGAGGGCGTGGTGTTCCGGGCATCGGGGGAGAAGTACTACATCGGGAACGGCAACGTGGCGGGCATGGTGTCGGTGTTCTCGCGGCGCACCGACGTCGACGGGCCCGACGGCTACGTGTGGTTCGTCGCGGACAGCGGTCACCCGAACTACCAACTGATCGACAACGTGGTGCACGGCCAGATGTTCGTCAGCACGTTCCGGCTCAACGACTACCCGGTGCATCAGGAGGACATTCTGTGCACGGGACCCGAGGCGTTCTCGGCGGCGCTGAACACCGTCAACGTCGGCAAGTTCAATTTGTGCAGTGGCTCGATCGGGATGTGTGAGCACGCGTTCTACGAGGCGATCACCCACGCGAACAATCGAATTCTCTACGGCAACCCGGTCACCGACTTTCCGCATGTGCGCGCCTCGTTCGTCGACGTCTATGCCCGGTTGGTCGCGATGAAGCTGTTCAGCGATCGCGCCATCGACTACTTCCGCACTGCGAGCCTCGACGACCGCCGGTACTTGCTGTTCAACCCGGTGACCAAATCCAAGGTCACCTCCGAGGGTGAGCGAGTTGTTACCTTATTGTGGGATGTGCTGGCCGCCAAAGGTTTTGAGAAGAACACGTACTTCAGCGAGGTGAGCCGCCTGATCGGCGCGCTGCCCCGGCTGGAGGGCACGGTGCACGTGAACGTCGCGCAAATCCTGAAGTTCATGCCGAATTACATGTTCAACCCGGCGAGCTACCCGCAGATCGGCACCCGCGACGACGCGGCCGACGACGTGTTCTTCTGGGCGCAGGGGCCGGCGCGCGGTGCGTCCAAAGTGCAGTTCGCGGACTGGGCGCCGGTGTACGAGCGCAACCTCACGGTGCCGAACGTGGCCCGGTTCTACGAACAGGTGTTGGCGTTCAAGGACTTACTCGTGAAGGCGGCACCCGACGCCGACCAGCAACGCGACCTCGACTTCGTTCTGGTTATCGGGCACCTGTTCACCCTGGTCGTCTACGGTCAGTTGATCCTCGAACAGGCCGAACTGACCGGGCTCGACCGCGACTTGCTGGACCAGATCTTCGACGTCCAGATCCGCGACTTCTCGTCGTATGCGGTTGCGCTGCACGGCAAGCCGAGTTCGACGGTGGCGCAACAGGAGTGGGCCTTGTCGGCGATCCGAAAGCCCGTTGCCGATGCGGGCCGCTTCGATCGGGTCTGGGAACAGGTGGCGTCCTATGACGGGGTTTACGAGATGCGGCCGTAGTGGCGATCAAGGTAGGGGACGGAACACCGGCAGCGCCCGGTACCGCACGCTGAAACTGGCTTCGCACAGCGCCTCACCGACTTCACCGTCATGGGCCACGGTTGTTGGCCCGTCGACGGAGACAAAGCGGAACTCGGGTACCTGCAACTCGTGATAGAGCGGGCTGCGTTCGAGCCGGCCCAACGCGACGGCCGTCGCGATGCGCAGCCGGCTGAACCGCCGGCCCGTCTCCAGGATCTGCACGTCGATCAGCCCGTCGTCCAGACGGGGCCGCACCGACGGGGCGAACCCGGACGGGAGGTATGTCGAATTGCCCAGGAAGAAGAGCTCCGTCTGAAGTGTCTTGTCGTCGTAGCGGATTCGCACCGGAGCTTCCCGGCGCAGCATCAGATAGAGCGCGCACATACCGGCCAGGCGCTTGCCCATCCGGCGTTCCAGTTTCTCGCGCATCCGCACGTAGTTCGGGTAGGCGCCGATGCTGGCGGTGTTGATCACCATGCGTTCCTCGTTGAGGCACACCAGGTCGACGTAGGCCGCGGTACCTTCCGTGATCGCCTCGACGGTCCGAGCGACCGAATCGCAGCCGATGTCCTTGGCGAAGTGGTTGAACGTGCCGCCGGGGAAGACCGCGAGTGGGACGCCCTTCTCGACGGCGATGCCCGCCGCGCACGCCACCGTGCCGTCGCCGCCACCCACCGCGAGTACCTCGGTACGTGCCGCGGTTTCCCGCAGCACGGTCTGGATATCATCATCGTCGTAGAGCTCGATGATCTCCATGTGTGGCAACGCTTTTCGGGCTTCATCGACGATCCGCTTGCCTGTGCCATCGCCGGACGCCGGGTTGATCACGAGAGCCACACCGGCACCGTCCGGTCGGGGCTCGGTGTGGAACCGCAGCGGCTCGGACTTTGGCGGCCTGGCAGCGGGGACGGTGGGGACGACGCGGGCGCCCAGGACTGCGATGGCGGCACCGATGCCGAATCCGGCGAACACGTCACCGGGGTAGTGCGCCCCGGTGGCGACCCGCGACAAGCCCACCAGGCCGGCGAGCAGGGCCAGCGGCAGGCCGGCCGCTGGGGACTCCAGGCCGACGCCCACCGCGAACGCCGCGGCGCTGGCCGAGTGGCCCGACGGCAGGGAATTCGAGGTGGGGACGCGCTTCGTCTGCCGGATGAGCGGTATCAGACTGCGGTCCGGCCGTGGCCGCCGCCAGATCCGTTTGGCCAGCTGGTTGGTCACGAGGCTCGTCACCGCGAGACTGAGGACGCCGCGCGCCGCGCCCCGCCGCACCGACTGGCTGCCCAGCGCACCCATGGCGGCGGCGATGGCGAACCACAACTTGGAATGGTCCGCGGCCCTGGTCAGCCGGGGCATCGTGGTGTCCAACAGTGGACTCGGTGACTCGGCTATGGCTTCGAAGACCTCACGGTCCAACGTGCCCAGGCCTTTACCGATCGCGCGCAGGTCCATGGGGCCCAAAGTATCCACTGTGAGGGGTATTCAATCTTTGTGGAGCCGATGACGGGAATCGAACCCGCGTTTTCGGCTTGGGTCCTACGTGGATGCCGGGGCTTGTGATTGTTCGTTAATGTGTTGTGCCACCATAAAACTGGTATATCCGGCCGCGGCCGGGTGGGTCCACTACGCGTCACCGACGTTCTTACGGCGAGTATCGCGGCCTAGCCGAATGGTCCCCACTGTGCGACTCCGCCGTGATGTGAACAGGTGCCCGAGTGGTTCATGCTGTGTGAGTAAGACCCGTCCCGACAAATCGCGGTTACGCCCGGCGGGATCGCGCCGCCGGTTGTGGTCGGCGGCGTCGGGTCTTGTACGCATACACCGCTCACGTTCAGGTAGTCGCCGCCGGGGCATGCGTTTGCGATCGGCGCGGCAGCGAGCGGGATACCGGACAATGCGAGCGCCAAAACGTATGCGTACAGCGGCAAAGGACGCATGGCACGCATCGGGGATTAGAACGGTGACTTGGTGGGGCAGTAAGCCCGCATTCCGTCCGTCATCACGTAGCCAGCCTGGGCTGGCGACAATCCTCGGGCTTCAATTCCCAGCATCAATCCGACTACGCCCGGCGTCCCATAGGTGTCACACGCAGCGTGGGCGTCAGCGATCAATTGCCCGGCATCGGCGTCCGCAGGAATGCCACGGGCGGCCAGCGCCGCAAGATACTTCGCGTCCGGGCCGTCGTCAGCAGATGCCATCGGCGCCCACACGAATCCCACTATCGCCGCAGCGGTGATTATCCGAGTGAACATATCCGGAGGCTACAACCGGATTACGTCCCAAGCCGACGCTTTCAGCAATCGGATTGACGCACGCAGCAATATTTGCGCCGTTTTTGCCCCGGCTGATCGAACACGGCGATACCTTCGAACTACTTAGTTTTCCTCTACGGGTGAGGGGTTTGCTATGAGATGTGTGGCATTTCTGATGGCATCCGTGCTGGCGGCTGCGACTGTGGTCCCGGCCCGCGCGGACGACGGCACGCAGGACGAGGCTTTTCTACTCACCTTGCAGAACTACCGAATCCACATGAGTCGAGACGAAGCATTCGCGCTGGGAGCCTCGGTATGCGTCGTGATGGATGAAGGCGCAAATCTGGAGTCGGTCGGCGTGCAGTTGATGAAGATGCACCCCGACTGGACGTTGGACGATGCGGGGCACTTCGCTGGGGCGGCAATCCAGAGGTACTGCCCTAGTCACATGCCAGCGTGAGGCCACATATGCCCGAGTGCGGGGGACATACAGCTTGTTGCTGAGTGCAGGCAAATACACGGCGGGCTGGCTGCAGGCGCATATACGGTAAGTGCGGTATTGAGACCCAAATTGGCCGCCGCCGGTAGGCCGAAAAAATGCTCAGAAATGCAAGTTCGTGGAGCCGATGACGGGAATCGAACCCGCGTATTCAGCTTGGGAAGCTGATGTTCTGCCATTGAACTACATCGGCATGGTGCCGCTGCAGGATATCAAGCCGGACCGATAGGCTCCCCACGTGCTCCTCTCTGACCGCGATCTCCGGGCCGAAATCGGTGCTGGACGCCTCGGCATCGACCCGTTCGATGACGCCATGGTGCAGCCCTCCAGCGTCGACGTCCGCCTGGACAGCCTGTTCCGGGTGTTCAACAACACTCGCTACACGCACATCGACCCAGCGCAGCAGCAGGACGAGCTGACCACGCTGGTCGAGCCCGACGAAGGCGAGCCCTTCGTCCTTCATCCCGGCGAATTCGTGCTGGGCTCGACACTCGAAACCTGCACGCTCCCAGATGATTTGGCGGGTCGACTCGAAGGCAAGAGTTCATTGGGCCGGCTGGGCCTGCTGACGCACTCGACCGCGGGCTTCATCGACCCCGGCTTCTCCGGGCACATCACGCTGGAGCTGTCGAACGTCGCCAACCTGCCGATCACCCTGTGGCCCGGCATGAAGATCGGCCAGCTGTGCCTGCTCCGCCTGACCAGCCCGGCCGAGCACCCCTACGGCAGCGACAAGGTCGGCTCCAAGTACCAGGGCCAGCGCGGACCGACGCCCTCGCGCTCCTACCTCAACTTCGCCAAGCCCTGACCCGGCTCGTTGCGCCAGGTGTTCAGGGTCAACGCTCCTGGGCGTCTTGCTGCCGTTGACGCTGTAACGAGGGCGCCCGCTACCCGCACTTTTGTGCCCCCGGTACAGGGTCAACGCTCCCGGGCGGCCCACTGCCGTTGACCCTGAACCTAGGGCACTCACTACTCGCACTTCTGCGCCCTGACTACAGGCTCAACGCAAACCCCACAGCATCAGCCACCCGGCATCGGGTTCATCGGCCCGACCGGGCTGGTGGACATCGTGGTCGTGGTCGTCGGCACCGTGGTTGAAGTAGTGGTCGTGGTGCTGCTCGATGGAGTAGTAGAAGTCGACGTTGACGTCGAAGTCGTCGTAGTCACCGGCGGCGCCACCGGCACGGCCGTCGTCTGAGTGACCGTCGCGGTCGACGTCGACGTCGAGGCAGACGAAGAAGAACCAGCAGGCGCCAACACCGCACACGCCACCCGACCGCCCGCGTCACCGGTCGCCAACGTCTCGGCATCGGGACCCGGCGCGCCGTCGTGCGTGTACCGCGGCGGGATGTTGGCGAAGTTGTCCGGGCTCTGATGGATGATCAGTGCGCTGCCCTCGGGCCCCTTCAAAGCCGCTTCGGTGAGCGCATCGGTGGTCGCCACGACCTTGCCGCTGCCGTCCGCGCGGACGTTCAACGGCGTCAGATCGCCGCTCGCGGGATGCCCGGTGTGCCCGGCGACCTGCAGATGGCCGCCGGCGGACGTGAAGTCGCCCTCGCATTTGCCCACGGAATGGATGTGCATGCCGTGGCTGCCGGGGGCGAGGATGCCGCCGCCGGTGGTTTCGACGGTGACTGTCGCGTAGCCGTCAGAGAAGTCGATCGAGGCGTTCGCGACGGGCCGCCCGTCGGACGTCTTCAGCACGACGTTGAGTGCTGACGGATTGGGCTGCGACCAGGTTGTTGGCGGCGTCGAGCTCGACGGCGCGTTCCGATTGGAATTGCACGCAGCCAGCACAAAAACGGGTGCGGTGAGCAGGGCAGCAGCTGCAGTTGTGCGCTTCAACATCCCAGCCGCATACCCGGAACCACCACTGCTTAATCGCCGGTTGTTTCACGCGAAACCAAACTCATGTGCCACAACCGCCACCTCCGCGCCACGGGAAGTCCCTTGTGAGGCTGGTGTAACACGTCGGAAACGCAGTCGCCGCGAGCTGGAAACTCCGCCGATACATCCTCGTCAAGATTGTCGAAGGAGTCCCACGTGCAAGGCATCGATCCCGCCGCCACCGCCTGGCTGCTCGCCAGCACCGCCCTGGTCCTGCTGATGACCCCGGGCCTGGCCATTTTCTACGGCGGCATGGTCCGCACGACCGGCGTGCTCAACATGATCATGATGAGCTTCATCTCGATTCCGCTGGTCACGGTCGCGTGGCTGCTGGTCGGGTACACCCTCGCGTTCTCGAACGGCGACGGCTTCCTCGGCAACCTCGAACACTTCGGCATGCTCGGCATCGGCCCCAGCACCACCCACGGCGCCGTGCCGGAGCTGCTGTTCGCCACCTTCCAGCTGACCTTCGCGATCATCACCGCCGCCCTCATCAGCGGCGCCATCGCCGACCGCGCCAAGTTCTCGGCGTGGATGGTCTTCGTCCCGATCTGGGCGATCGCCGTCTACAGCGTCATCGCGCACTGGGTCTGGGGTCCGGACGGCTGGCTCGCCAAGATGGGTGCCCTCGACTACGCGGGCGGCCTCGTCGTCGAAATCGCGTCGGGCGCCTCGGCGCTGGCGCTGGCCATCGTGCTGGGCCCGCGCATCGGCTTCAAGCAGGACGCCATGCGTCCGCACAACCTGCCGTTCGTGCTGCTCGGCGTCGGCCTGCTGTGGTTCGGCTGGTTCGGCTTCAACGCCGGCTCGGCGCTGGCCGCCAACGGCACCGCCGCCGCGATCTTCCTGAACACCCTGGTCGCCGGCTGTCTGGGCATGCTCGGCTGGCTCACGGTCGAGCAGGTGCGTGACGGCAAGCCGACGACGTTCGGTGCGGCGTCCGGCGTCGTCGCCGGTCTGGTCGCGATCACGCCGTCCTGCGGCACCGTCAACACCCTGGGCGCGCTCATCGTCGGGCTGCTGGCCGGCGTGATCTGCTCGTTCGCGGTCGGCCTGAAGTTCAAGCTCAACTACGACGACTCACTGGACGTCGTCGGCGTGCACTTCGTCGGCGGTGTGGTCGGCGTGGTGCTGATCGGCCTGCTGGCCACCGACGTGATGACCGGCGGCGCCCGCGGCCTCTTCTACGGCGGCGGATTCACCCAGCTCGGCAAGCAGCTGCTGGCGATGGCCGTGGTCGCGGCCTATGCCTTCGCCGCCACGTTTGTGCTGGGCAAGATCATCGACAAGGTGATGGGTTTCCGGGTCAGCGCCGAAGACGAAACTGCCGGCGTCGACTTCACCCAGCACGCGGAAACCGCCTACGCCGAGGGTGTCCACGGCCACCTGGGCCACCGTCGGCCCGCTAACGCCAGCTCATTGACCGATCTGCTGAGGCAGCCGCGGCCGGGGGTCGAAGAGGCCTGAAAACTGCTTAGGTCACCTACGCCAAAGCCGGGTAGGGTTGAACTACCGGCATTGGCGGGACTCTGTCTGCCAGCGCCGCGGCCAGAACTGCATCGCGCCTATTGAGCTGCGGGAAATCGGTAACGACTCCGCGGCTGGACACGATGAAGTTTCTAGTTGTGGCCTGTACGGCGGGGGATTCTCGGTGTCGGCCTAGATAGCGTAGCGAACACATTGGAGGGTCCGTGGACATCGTTCTGGGTGTGTCTATGACGCCAACCACGGTACGTATGGCGCTGGTTGAGGGTGAAAAGGCCGACGGCGAGATCGTCGACCACGATATTTTCCATACGCAGACGGCAGATGATTCAGCAACGCCGGTTGAGCAGGTTGTCAGCGCCATCCTGGGCACTCGGGAGAGCGCCGAGGAGGGCGCCCACCACCTGAAGTCGGTGGGTGTCGCCTGGAGCGACCACGACGCTGCCGCGCGGTTGCGCGACGCGTTGGACGCCGCCGGCGTCAAGGACGTCATGATGGTCTCCGAGCTGCACGCCGCAGGGTCGCTGGCCCAGGCCGCCGGCCAGGCTGTCGGCTACTCGAGCACCGGTCTGCTGTTCGTGGATCGTGACACCGCGACCATGTCGGTTGTCGAACCTGATGGCGCCATCTCCAAGGTGCTCAGCCGCAGTCTGCACAGCACCGACGCCATGGCCGTGCTCGGCGAGATGGCGGCAGCTGTCGCCGACGCGGACACGTCGCCGCAAGGCATGTTCGTCGTCGGAGCCGGCGTCGACGTCACCGCGGTGCGGGCGCACCTGGCCGAGCTGCTCGACATCCCGGTGAACGCCCCGGGCGATGCCGATCTGGCACTCGCTCGTGGTGCGGCCCTCGCCTCGGCCAACGCGCCGATGTTCGACGCCGCCACCGCCGGCCTCGCCTATTCGGCCGCGCCGGGTGGTGCGGCTGCCGCGGCTCCGCTCGCGGCCCCATTGCTGACGGCCGACGAGTTCGGTTTCGACGAGCTCGGCGACGCCCCGGTGGTCGCCGACCAGGGCCGCAAACCCTTCCTCCTGGTCGGTAGTGCGCTCACCTCGATCTTCGTCGTCGGTGTTGTGGCCCTTGCTATTTCGCTTGCGGTGAGCATCCGGCCGACGGTCGATCAACGGCCCGCGCCCGCGCAGGCCGCGATCGTGCCCAGCGCTCCGATTGCCGCACCCGTACCCCCGCCGGCTGCGGTCCCTCCGCCCGCGCCCGCCGCCGCGGTTCCCGCGCCGGCTCCGGAAGTCCAGGCCCCCGCTCCGCATCAGGTCGAAGCGCCGCAGGTGGTCAAGGAATCGGCGCCGCAGGTGCACGTGCCGGCTCCTGCCCCGGAAGCCCCGGCCCCCGCCCCTGCGCCTGTCCCGGTGTCGATGCCTGACGTGCCCGCCGCTCCCGTGGTGCCGCCGCCGGCCGCGGTACCTGACCCGGCTCCCGCGGTGCTGCCGCCGCCGGTGATCGCGATCCCTGGGCCGCAGCCGCCTGCCTGGAACCCGTGGGCACCGCGTCCTCGCCAGCCCCAGTGGATTTCGACCGATCCGGGCAACAGCTACCCGGACTACCCGAGTCGGGGCGGCCGTGGACCCAACGACGGTTACCCCGGCGACTACCCAGGTAACGGTTACCCCGGCAACCAGTACCCGGGCCAGTACCCGGGCGGCTCCAACGGTTACCCCGGCGACTACCCGGGCAACGGCAACGGAAAGAAGCCGAAGCAGAAGCCGCAGAACTGCTTCCTCATCTTCTGCGCGCCCAGCTGACGGCTTCGCGGCAGGCTGTTTGTCACCTGCCGTTGGCCTGACGCTCAGTGTCGCGTAGCACCGCGCTCATCAGGGCTGCCTATCAAGGCAGTATGAGATGCACTGTGTTCGGTACCGGCTACCTCGGGGCGACGCATGCCGCCGGCATGGCGGAGCTCGGCCATGAGGTCCTCGGCGTCGACATCGACCCCGGCAAGATCGCGAAGCTGGCGTCCGGTGACATCCCGTTCTACGAGCCCGGGCTGCGAAAGCTGCTGCGCGACAACATCGAGGCGGGACGGCTGCACTTCACCACCGACTATGACGAGGCCGCCGAGTTCGGCGACGTGCATTTTCTCGGTGTGGGCACCCCGCAGAAGAAGGGGGAGTACGGCGCCGACCTGCGGCACGTGCGCTCTGTCATCGACACCCTGGTCCCGCGGCTGCGCCGGTCGGCGGTGATCGTCGGCAAGTCCACGGTTCCGGTCGGCACCGCTGCCGAGCTCGGGGTGCGAGCCCGCGAGCTGGCGCCGGTCGGCGTCGACGTCGAGGTGGCCTGGAACCCGGAGTTCCTGCGCGAAGGCTTCGCCGTCAAGGACACGCTGCACCCCGACCGCATCGTGCTTGGCGTGCAGCCGGATTCGAAGCGCGCCGAAGCGGCGGTACGTGAGCTGTATGCGCGGATCCTGGAACGCGGCGTGCCGTTCCTGCTCACCGACCTGCAGACCGCGGAACTGGTCAAGGTCTCCGCGAATGCTTTTCTGGCCACCAAGATTTCGTTCATCAACGCCATCGCCGAGGTGTGCGAAGCGGCCAACGCCGACGTCACCGTCCTGGCCGACGCATTGGGCCACGACCCCCGCATCGGCCGACGATTCCTCAACGCGGGCTTGGGATTTGGCGGTGGCTGCCTGCCCAAGGACATCCGCGCCTTCATGGCCCGAGCCGGCGAGCTGGGTGCTGACCCCGCGCTGACCTTCCTGCGTGAAGTGGACAGCATCAATATGCGCCGGCGCACCCGCATGGTGGAACTGACCACCAAGGCGTGCCGCGGGACGCTGTTGGGCGCCAACATCGCGGTGCTGGGTGCGGCGTTCAAGCCTGAGTCCGACGACGTGCGCGACTCGCCCGCCCTGAACGTGGCGGGGATGCTGCAGCTCAACGGCGCTGCCGTCAACGTCTACGACCCCAAGGCCATGGACAACTCGCGACGGGTTTTCCCGACGCTGAACTACTCGACGTCCGTCATCGAGGCCTGCGACCGCGCCGACGCCGTGCTGGTCCTGACCGAGTGGCAGGAGTTCCTGGACCTCGACCCCGAGCAGTTGGCGGCCACCGTGCGCGCGAAAGTGATTGTCGACGGTCGCAATTGCCTCGACGTCGCGAAGTGGCAGGCTGCGGGCTGGCGGATGTACGCGCTGGGCCGCAATCTGACCGCCTGATTTCCGACTGCAGTATGTAGCCGCCGCCATCGGGCGTGCTTAAGCTCGGCTTTATGACGCTCAGGCAACGTCTCAACTGGTTCGCGCTGCACGCCGTCATCCGCCAGCTCGCCGGTTACGGCGCGCGGCACGGCGACCTCCAGGGCCGACTCATCGCCGACCCGTCGGTACGGGCCGACCCGGGCGCGTTCGCCGACGAACTGCGCAGCCGTGGCCGGATGTACCGCGGTCGCGCGGCCTGGATCACTGCGGATCACGCTCTGGTGCACCAGATTCTGCGTTCGGACGACTTCACCGTCACCCAGATCGGCGGCACGCTGCCCGGTGTTCTCGGCTGGCTGGAGGGCAAGACCACCGTCAAAGGCCGGTTGCATCCGCTGCTGCCGCCGTCGCTGCTGTCGGTCGACGGAGAGCAGCACACGCGCTACCGCAAGACCGTCTCGTCAGTGTTCACCACGCGGGCCGTCGCGGCGCTGCGGGAACGGGTGCAGCAGGCCGCAACGGGACTCATCGATGAGCTGGCATCGGCGCAGAACGGTCCTGCGGTCGACGTCGTACAGGGCTACTGTTCGCAGCTGCCCGTGACGGTGATCGCCGACATCCTGGGGGTGCCCGAGCACGACCGGTCGCGCATCCTCGAATTCGGCGAGTTGGCCGCGCCCAGCCTGGACATCGGGCTCACGTGGCAGCAGTACCTCAGCGTGGAAGGCGGATTGGACGGCTTCAACAGCTGGCTGAGCGACCACCTCCGCGCGCTGCAGGACAACCCCGGCGACGACCTCATGAGCCAGCTGATCGCGGCCAGTGACGGTGGTACCCGGCTCAATGACGAAGAGCTGCGCGCGACCGCCGGGCTGGTTTTGGCGGCGGGCTTCGAGACCACCGTGAACCTGCTGGGCAATGGCATCCGCATGCTGCTGCAGCACCCTGAACAACTGGCACTGGTGATGGCGCAGCCCGACCTGTGGCCCAATGCGGTCGAGGAGATCCTGCGGCTGGATTCGCCGGTTCAGCTCTCGGCACGTATCGCGAAAGTCGACGTCGACGTCGCCGGGTACCACGTGTTGGCCGGCCAGCCCGTCATCCTCTACCTTGCCGGCGCCAACCGGGACCCGGCCGTCTTCCCTGATCCGCACCGCTTCGACGTCACCCGCGACAACGCCGGCAAGCATCATTCGTTCTCCGGTGGACGGCATTTCTGCCTCGGCGCCGCACTGGCCCGGTCCGAGGGCGAAGTGGGCTTGCGGACGTTCTTCGAGCGGTTCCCCGACGCGCAACTCGCGGGGCCCGGCACGCGGCGCGACACCAGGGTGCTCCGCGGTTGGGCGGCATTGCCGATCGCACTCGGGCAGGCGCGCGCAGCGGTACCGTCGTGAAATGGCCTTCCGCACAGCCCTGATCGAGGAAACCGCCGCCTTCGGCAACATCATCCGCACTGCTGATCTCGATACCGAGGTGCCGACCTGTCCGGGGTGGACGCTCAAGCAACTGCTCAAGCACGTCGGACGTGGTAACCGCTGGTGTGCCCAGATCGTCGCCGACCACATGAAAGAGCCACTCGATCCCCGCGAGGTGCGGGACGGGAAACCGCCCGAGGACCTCGACGGTGCCATCGACTGGCTGAACGCCGGTGCGCAAGCGCTGATCGATGCCGTCGAGCATGTCGGGTCGGACGCGAAGGTGTGGACGTTCATGGGCCAGAAGCCTGCGGGGTGGTGGATTCGGCGCCGGGTCCACGAGCAGACGGTGCACCGCGCCGATGCTGTTCTGGCGCTCGGCCTTCCGTTCATCCTGGATCCGGAGTTGGCGGCCGACGGGGTGACGGAGACATTGGAGCGCGTGGCGATGATGGCGGCTGCCGCGGACCCGCCGCTGGAGCGCGGGCGGTCGTTGCACCTGCACGCTGCGGAGTCGGAGCTGGGCCCGACGGGCGAGTGGCTGGTGGTCAACGACGAGGACGGCCTGGGCTGGTCACACCAGCACGCGAAAGGCGATGCGGCGGTGCGTGGTCCGGTGACCGGGTTGCTGCTGGCGGCCAATCGCCGGCAGACGGCCGAGGAGGCCGGCCTGGACGTGATCGGCGATGCGGTCGTGTGGCAGCGCTGGGTGGATCACTCGGCTTTCTGAGGCTCGCCCGCCGACGATGAAGTAGCGTCTAAATCATGACGACTTCGGAGATCGCGACGGTCCTGGCGTGGATCGACGCCCTCAACGACAGAGACTTGGACACGTTGGACAAGCTGTCCAGCGGGGATATCGAGATCGGTGACGCGAACGGGGCCACCCAAGGCCGGAATGCGTTGCGGGCCTGGGCAACCGATCTCGATGAGAAGGCCACGGCCGGGCGGATGTACGTGCACGACGGTGTCGTGGTGGTTGAGCAGACCATCACCGGCGGCGGCGCCGACCGTCAGGTCGCGACGGCCTTCCGGGTGGTCCACGACCACGTCACCTCGGCGTTCCGGCACGAGGACCTGGCGTCGGCGCTCGCGGCGACGGAGCTCATCGAGTCGGACGCGGTGTAGCCAGCACCGCCGCGATGGCGGTGGTCAGTGGAACCGACAGCGCCAGCGCAATGCCACCGACCGCCGACCGCGCGATCTCGATGGCCACGCTCTCGCTGGTCAGCACGTCGCCCAGCGACCGGTTGGCCACACTGAACAACAACAGCAGCGGGAGCGCGCTGCCCGCGTAAGCCAGCACCAACGTGTAGACGGTGCTGGCGATGTGGTCGCGCCCCACGCGCATGGCGCCGGTGAAGATGGCCCGCCGGGACGCGCCATGTTCGGCCAGTTCGAAGGCTGTCGACGCCTGCGTGACGGTGACGTCGTTGAGCACACCCAGTGAGCCGATGATGAAGCCGGCGAGCAGCAGGCCGGTGATCGACACCGACCCCATGTAGGCCGCGATCTCGTTGTTCTGGTCTTCCGACAGCCCGGTGAGGTGCGCCAATTCGATTGCCGCCCAAGACAACACCGCTGACAGGAGCAGTGAGCTCAACGTACCGAGCAGGGCGGCGCTGGTCCGCAGGCTGACCCCGTGCGCCAGGTAGATCACCGCGTACAGGATCACCGACGACGCGACGAGGGCCACCGGGATGGCCGGGCCACCGTCGCGCAGGGCGGGCAGCAGAAACACCGTCAGCACCACGAATGCGACGGCGATACCGACCAGGGCCCGCAGCCCGCGCCAGCGCGCCACCGCGACAACCACCACGGCGAAGACGGCAGCCAACGCGGTCAGCGGCCAGGTGCGCTCGAAGTCGAAGAAGGCGTAGGTGGTGGTGCCGGAGTCGTCGACCTGGCGCGTCACCCGGATGTGATCACCGGCGGCCAGATGTGGCTGGCCCGGGCCGGTGCTGAACTCCAGCAGGGTATTGGCGCCGGAGTTCGGGCCGGAGTCGATCCCAATCAACGACTGCACACACGTACCCCCACCGGGCGGTGCCGTGACCGGCGCCGAGGTCAGTACCGCGCCGACCGACGGGCTGCCGCAGTTGTTCATCCCGGTCGACACCACGTGCCCGGCTTCGGTACTGACGGCGCCGCCGTGGGCGTTCTGGAACGGCAGCGGGATGTCGACGGCCTTGCCGTGCGGCCACAGGAGCACGGCGCCGATCACGGTGGCCAGCCCGATCACCGCCAGCAGCCCGACGACGATCTTCGCTGCCAGGGGGCTCAGCGGCGCAGGGCCGGAACTGTGCGAATGGGTATGCGAGTGCGCCACCCGAGCCAGCCTAGGGGGTCGGCCTGAGAGCATCCCGCCGCTCGGCCTCGATTGCCAGCTTGGCGGACAACGTGGCCAGCACGTACTTGACCACGGCGCGGTAGCCCAGACCGACGACCCGCCAACGACTTTCGAAGGTCCCGCGCCAGTCGATCCGCGTGCCGCCCGGCTCGGGGGTGAATGTCACCTGTGCCCGGTAGTTCCGCACCGGCGTCTTCGAGATGATGGCGTAGCCGTGCCGTCGCCCGGGTTCGTGGATGGTCGTCTGTTCTCGGGTGGGGAACCGCGGCGTACCGACGGCGCGAATGGCGCCGACACCGCCGTCGTCGTCGGGTCCGCGGGTTTCCCAGGCCGAGTACGTGATCAGTGGACGTGCCCACTCCGACCAGCGGGACCCGTCTGCCACGACGTCGAACAGCGTGCTCGGCGTGGCCTGCGCATGGCGGGTGACCAGGACCTCGTAGTGGCGTGTCATGTTGACCAAGCTAATAGAACGGTGTTCCATTAAGCAATGGATCTGCCGGATTCCCCAGTGGCGCTGACTTTTGCGCGGGCGCGCAGCCAGCAGCAGCGGGAGGATCGCGTGCGGCAGCTGGCCCAGGCGACCCGGGCTCTGCTCAAGGCCACCCCCGCCGGCGAGCTCACGATCGGGGAGATCGCGACCGCGGCGGGCCTGGCCAAATCCGGCGTGCTGCGCTACGCCGGGTCCCGCGAGGCACTCCTGCTCCTGGTGATGTATCACGAGCACCTGGGCTGGCTGGATGACTTGGACGCGCACCTCGCCGATGAACGGCGCAGTGTGGCAAAGGCTTTGGCGCATACGCTCGCCCGGCGACCGGTGTTGTGTGATCTGATCAGTGCCACCCCGGTGCTGATGAACCGGCTGAGGCCGGACGCGGCCGAGGTCGTGCGCACTCAGGCGCGCGACATCGAAGAGCGCCTGCGCGAGACCCTCAAGCCCCGGCTGCCGTTGGACCAGCAGCGCCTGGTGCTGCTGACGGCGGCGATCCACGCGTTCGTCGGCTCGGTATGGGGTTGGGCCGCAATCGATTCCGACAAGCAGCCCGAACCCGGTACCGAACTCGAAACCACCCTCGCCGCGCTGCTGCGGACCTTCATCGTTGGCCTGACGCAGTGATTTGTGCACGATTTTCCGCGGCAAGCGCGGAAAATCGTGCACAAATCACGAGGGACTACTGGCGGTAGCTTGCCAAGAAGTTGCCCAACCGCTCGATGGCCTTGGACAGATCGCGGGCCCACGGCAGCGTCACGATGCGCAGGTGATCCGGTGTGGGCCAGTTGAATCCAGTGCCCTGGGTGAGCAGGATCTTCTCCTGCAGCAGCAGGTCCAGGACCAGCTGTTCGTCGTCCCGGATCTCGTGCACTTCGGGGTCCAGCCGCGGGAACGCGTACAGCGCGCCCTCGGGCTTGACGCAGGACACGCCAGGAATCTCGTTCAGCTTGTTCCACGCGACGTCACGCTGCTCCAGCAGCCGGCCGCCGGGCAGGATCAGGTCCTCGATGCTCTGGTGTCCACCGAGTGCCACCTGAATGGCATGCTGCGCAGGCACATTCGGGCACAGCCGCATGTTGGACAGCAGGCTGATGCCCTCGATGAAGCTGGACGCGTGCTCCTTGGGGCCGGTGATGGCAAGCCAGCCGGAGCGGTAGCCCGCCACGCGGTAGGCCTTGGACAGGCCGTTGAACGTCAGGCACAGCATGTCCGGGGCCACCGACGCCATGGGGATGTGCTTGGCGTCGTCGTAGAGGATCTTGTCGTAGATCTCGTCGGCCAGCAGCAGCAGCTGGTGCTTGCGCGCCAGGTTCGCGATGGACTCCAGGGTCTCGCGGCTGTAGACCGCGCCGGTGGGGTTGTTCGGGTTGATCACGACGATCGCCTTGGTGCGGTCGGTGATCTTCGACTCCAGGTCGGCGATATCGGGGTTCCAGCCCTGCGTCTCGTCGCACAGGTAGTGCACCGGGGTGCCGCCGGCCAGCGCCGTCGACGCCGTCCACAGGGGATAGTCCGGCGCCGGGATCAGTACCTGGTCGCCGTTGTCGAGCAGCGCCTGCAACGTCATGGTGATGAGCTCGGAGACGCCGTTGCCCAAGAAGACGTCGTCGACATCGAACCGGGGGAAGCCCTCGACGAGTTCGTAGCGGGTGACCACCGCACGACGCGCGGACACGATGCCCTTGGAGTCCGAGTAGCCCTGGGCGTAGGGGAGGGCGGCGATCATGTCGCGCATGATCACGTCCGGCGCCTCGAAGCCGAACGGCGCGGGGTTACCGATGTTGAGCTTGAGGATGCGGTGACCCTCGGCCTCGAGCCGAGAGGCCTGCTCGTGTACCGGGCCACGGATTTCGTAGAGGACGTCCTGCAGCTTGGTCGACTGCGCAAACGTCCGCTGATTACGCGGATGGCCGCCATGCCATGTGCGGTCAGCGGGTACCTGGTGGGTGGTCACGGTTTCCATGCTCTCATCGGTGTCGAATTCTTTTGCCGATCTGCGATCGGCGCCACATATGCCAATGGCCAGCTACGACGCTCCTGGGGCGGGTCGTAGCTGGCCATTGCGGCGTACTTCGCGTTACCGCTTACCGGGGCGCCGTGCGCCTGGCTTCATGCCCAGTCCGACGACCGGCGGTTCCGGCTTGGCCTCGGCCGCCGGGGCCGGTTCGACCGCAGTCGAGGCAGGCTCGGTGGCGGTCGATGCCGGCTCAGCAGCCGCAGGAGCAGCCGGTGCTGCTGCCGGAGCAGCGGCCTTCTTGGCGCCGGGACGACGCGCACCCGCAGCCAGGCCGAGCCCGACGACGGGAGCCGCAGGCGCGGCCGGTGCGGCCGGTGCCTCGGCGGCGGGAGCAGCCTCAGCAGCAGGAGCCGGGGCAGTAGCGGCGGCCGGAGCGGCAGCCTTCTTGGCACCCGGACGCTTGGCGCCCGCGGCCAGACCCAGACCGTTGGCAGCAGCGGCCGGGGCGGCTGCCGGAGCGGCGGCCTCAGCAGCAGGTGCAGCCGGAGCGGCGGCCTTCTTGGCACCCGGACGCTTGGCGCCGGCAGCCAGACCCAAACCGCCCGCCGGGGCGGCGGCCTCAGCAGCAGGTGCAGCCGGTGCGGCAGCCTTCTTGGCGCCGGGGCGTTTGGCGGCCATGCCGAGGCCGGTGACCGGCTTGGCGGCGGCGCCGCCGGCGGCGGCGGGGGCGGTCGGGGCGGCGGGTGCCTCGGCCGCGGGAGCGGCTTCAGCGACAGGTTCCGGAGCCGGAGCGGGCTTGGGGGCTTCCTTGGCCTTCTTCTCCGCCAGCGCCGCGGAAGCCTTTGCCGCCGTGCCCTTGGCGGGCAGCGTCACCGTGCTGGTGTCGAGCGAGTTCAGCAGCAGCTGAGCGACGTCGAGCACCTCGGTTTTGTCGATGCTGCGGGTGGCTGCCACGTCATCGACGCCGTCGCTCATCATGACGCGGCAGAACGGGCAGCCGGTCGCGATCGCGGAGGCGCCGGTGTCGACGGCCTCTTCGGCGCGCTCGGTGTTGATGCGTTTGCCGATGTGCTCTTCCATCCACATGCGGGCGCCACCGGCACCACAGCACAGGCCACGGTCGGCGTGCCGGGGCATCTCGGTGAGCGTCGCGCCGGCCGCGCCGACCAGCTCACGCGGGGCCTCGTACTCCTTGTTGTGCCGGCCCAGGAAGCACGGGTCGTGATAGGTGACCTCTTGGCTGGCGCTGGAGACGGGGATCAGTTTTTTGTCCCGCACCAGCCGGTTGAGCAGCTGGGTGTGGTGCACCACGGTGTAGTTCGCGCCGAGTTGCGGGTATTCGCGGCCGATGGTGTTGAAGCAGTGCGGGCAGGTGACCACGATCTTGCGTTTGGCCGCATCGACCCCGTCGAACAGCTCGTTGATGGTTTCGACGTTCTGCGCGGCGAGCTGCTGGAACAGGAACTCGTTGCCGGCGCGGCGGGCCGAATCCCCGGTACAGGTTTCCCCGGTGCCCAGCACCAGGAACTTCACCCCGGCGGTGGCGAGCAGTTCAGCGACGGCCTTGGTGGTCTTTTTGGCGCGGTCCTCATACGCCCCGGCGCAGCCCACCCAGAACAGGTACTCGAACCCCTCGAAACTGTCCACGTCTTGGCCGTAGACCGGGATGTCGAAGTCCAGCTCGTCGATCCAGGTGGTGCGTTCTTTGGCGTTCTGGCCCCAGGGGTTGCCCTTGAGTTCGAGGTTCTTGAACAGCACACCGAGCTCGCCGGGGAATTCGGATTCGACCATGACCTGGTAGCGGCGCATGTCCACGATGTGATCGATGTGCTCGATGTCCACCGGGCACTGCTCCACACACGCCCCGCAGTTGGTGCAGGACCACAACACATCAGGATCGATGACGCCGCCCTGCTCGGCGGTGCCGACCAGCGGGCGCAGCGCCTGCTCGGGCCCGGACCCTTCGATGCGGGCGAAACCGTCCTCGGGCACCCCGTGCCCGTGCAGGCTGTCGCCGAGGGTGGCGAAGTCGACCGAGCCGGCGTCGGGCATCGGTTTGCCTTCGATGATGTACGGCGCCTTGGCGAACAGGTGATCGCGCAGGTTCATCATGACGAGCTTGGGGGACAACGGTTTTCCGGTGTTCCAGGCCGGGCACTGGGACTGGCAGCGGCCGCACTCGGTGCAGGTCGACATGTCCAGGTTGGCTTTCCAGGTGAAGTCCTCGATGCGGCCGCGGCCGAACACCGCGTCCTCGGCCGGGTCGTCGAAGTCGATCGGCTCGCCCTGGTATTCCATCGGCAGCAGCGGGCCCAGACCATCGGGCAGGCGCTTGAAGGTGACGTTGATCGGGGCCAGCCCGATGTGCAGGTGCTTGGAATGCAGCACGATCAGCAGGAACACCAGCATCACCCCGATGTGGGCGAGCAGGGCGATGGTCTCGATCCACACGTTGGCGGTGTGCCCCAGCGGGGCCAGCAGCGCGGCCATGCCGTCGGAGAAGAACGCGCCGTTCTGGTACGGGAAATGCTCGCCGAGCACGTTCACGGCGGCGCCGCGGAAGATCGCGTAGGTCAAGATGACCAGGAAGATCATGATCAGGATCTCCCACGCGCCACCGTTGTGCGAGCCGTAGAACCGGGACTCACGACCAATAGTGTCCGGGTTCTTGGTCAGGCGGATGATCGCGAACACGATGATGCCGGCCAGCACGGCCAGGGCGAAGAAGTCCTGCAGGAAACCCAGCACCGCCCAATGCCCCACGAACGGGATGGCGAACTTCGGATCGAACAGGACCCCATAAGCCTCCAGGTACACCGACGCGAGGACGAAAAAGCCCCACATGGTGAAGAAGTGCGCGATACCGGGGATCGACCACTTCAGCAGCTTCGACTGCGCGAACACTTCCTTGTTCTGATTCAGGAAGCGGCGGGCCAGATCGTCTTTACGGCCACGCTCATCACCGAGCTTCTGCCCCGAGCTGATCAGCTTGGTCAACCACAGGACACGCTTAGCCGCGAACCCCAGGACCACGACCGTTGCCAACAGCCCGATGACCAGTCTGGCCACGTCGAGCGTGTGTTCGAGATTCTCCACCGCGCCTCTCCCAGTTATGTAGCTACCGGCCGGTAACTTATTGAGGTTACTAGCCGGTAACTTAAGCTAGATGCCTGCTCATAGTCGCATCCTGGGCAGAACGATCGCTAGCAAGGCTGTCCTAACTTGGGCTGCGGTTACGCGGCGACATTTTTGTCGTGAACCGGGCCTGGACAGGCGACCACAGCGCGCTCCTTTATATAAGGAGGGCGTCAAGCTTTCTCGACGAGCAACGCGCGCAGCATCGACAGCATCTCGGACCGGGATTCGGCCCCCAACCTGCGGCGAATCCGGGCGACATGGTGTTCGACGGTCTTCGCTGAGATCAGCAGCCGGGCTCCGATATCGCGGTAGGGCATGCCCTGCAGCACCAGCTCGGCAACCTCACGTTCCCGGTCGGACAGCCGGGTCCAGGCCGGTGTTGCGGCGGACGTGGTCCGAGTGCCACCCGAGGCAGGAGGTGGTGTGGTGTTGCGCACATCTGGGCCGGCAGACGGCTCGTGAGGAATAGCGGGGGCCGCAAGCTCGATGGGATCGGCCGCGGCCTCGAGGGCCGCGTCCTGCTTGAGGTCGCGCGCCAGCTGCAACATGGCGCCGGAGATCTTGCCGTCGGCCGAATGCAGCGCTGCCTGACTGGCCAGGCGGGTGGCATCCCACGTCAGCCCGAATCGGGCCAGCCCCCGGGCGGCTGATGTCACCTCCGCGGCGTCGACGCCGTCGGCCAGAACTCGTAGCCAGGCGCGACCGGCGCCGGCGAGTGCGGTGGCGAAGGCGCCGTGCGCGCCCTCGGCACGGCTCGCCGCGGCCAGGGCCTGCCCATGCGGAGCGACGGCCTCGGGCGCATTGGCCAGGATTCCGGCGTGCACGCCCGCCCAGTGCAGTGGGACGGCCCACAGCGCCGGATTGCCGGCGGCCCGCAGCAGCCCGAACGCCTCGGCCAGGGGTTGACGCAGCTGATCGATCTGCTGCAGCCGGGCCGCGGCCACCCACAACTCACCCAGCGGCATGAGCGCATACAGGTCCAGGGAGTACTCGGCCAGGACCTCCATGGCCGCGTACCAATGTTTCTGCAGCGCACCGGTATCGCCGCTGCGCCGTGCGACGGCGGTCTGCAGCGCGGTCAACCACAACGCGTCGCGGCGGTGTAGGTCGGCCGCCTCCGTCGTGCCCAAAGACGGGACCGCGGAATCGAGTTGGCCGTCGAGCATCCGGATCCAGCCGAGCAGCAGCCGGTGGCGCAGCTGGGAGAAGCCCTGGTTGGCGCCGGTCCGGACGGCTCGGCCGATTACGCTGCGCGCGCGGACGGCGTCGCCGCCGTGCAGCGCGACCAGGCCCAGCAGCGCGGCCGGGCTGTCGGGCGCGACCGAGTGGACACCGTTGGTCGAGCCGACGGCCTGTGTCAGCCGCGCCATCGCCACCGCGAACGGCTGGTCGAGCGTCAGCAGCATGCCTTCTGCCAGGCCGCGGGCTGCGCGCGCGGAAGACGTTGGCGGCATGGAGTTCTCGGCCTGCAGGCACGTGCGGGCAAGCTCCGCGTCGGCGGTGGCGACGCCGACCACGGCGCCCGCAGCAGCGACGAACGGATCGGAACTGGGGCCGAGCCACCGGTACAGATCCGCGGCGTGCGCGGCGGCGCCGTCGTGCATGGCGACGCTGGCCGCAATGCGCACCGCCTGGGCCCGGGCGTCGGCGTCCTCCGCCGTGAGCAGTTCGTCTGCCAAGGTGCCCGCGGTCGCGCAGTCGCCGGTGACGGCCAGCGCGTCGGCGAGGTGGATGTCCGCCGGGGCGGTGCCGGCGCGGGCCGCGGCGCGGTACAGGCGCGCGGCCGCACCGGGCTCGGCGGGCGCGGCGCGCTGGATCAGGTAGGCCGCCAGCAGGTCGTCGACCGTGCCGTGCTCGGCCAACTTCAGCGCCAATTCGGTTGACAGCGTGGCTGATTCGATCTGCGAACGCAGCAGCCGGGATTCGGTCTCGCGATGCCGCGCGGCGCCGACCAGTTGGGTGAGGGTCCGGTGCAGCGTGTCGGTGAACCGCGGGTGCAGCGAGGCGGACAGCAGACCGCTGGCGCGGGCCCGGTCCATCAGCACGGCCGCGCCGTCACCGGGCAGCTGCAGGGCGGCGGCGATGTCGTCGGGCCCCAGTTCGGGGCTGAGCGAACACAGCAACAACGTATCCAACAGATGCTCGTCCAGCCGGCGCAACCGCTCGCTCAACGCGACCGAGGCGGACCGCATCGGATCGCCGCCCGAGGCCAGCGCGGACAGCGCCGAGTACACCAGCAGCGGGATGCCGCCGGTGCCGGCGAATAGGCCGGGCACCTGGTTGCCGGGGACGCCGGCGCGGGCCAGCGCCTCGTGGATCTCGCGAGGCGTCATGGAGGCCAGCTGAATCGGCGGATGTTGCCGGCTCAAGGTGGTGATGAGGGCATTGAGTGCGGGCTCATGCGCCAACGGTTCGGCGCTGACCACCACGGTGCGGCCCGGCTCCCCGGCCAGCTCGGTGAGCAACTCCAGTTCTGCCGTCGACAGCAGCTGCACGTCGTCGATGACGATGGCCGCGTCCTGGGTGTCGCCGTTTCGTGGCACCCGCGCCAGCGTCGTTGTATCTTTGGCGCGCAAGGCATTCCGTACCGCCTCCAGGGCGGTGGTCTTACCGCTGCCGATTCCGCCCAGCACCAGTGCCTTGGCACCGCGTGCGGTGGCCAGGGCGGCTAGCGGATCGGGTGTCAATGGGTGGTCGCTGTCGATGGCTGCGAGGCCGACGCCTGGCTTGCCTTCGTGGGCTGGGCGCTTGGGGTCTGGGTGCTGGGCGCCTGGGTGGTCGGCTGCGCGGTGGGCGTCTGCGTCGTCGGGGCCTGCGTGGTGGTCGGCGGCTGCGTGGTGGTGGGCGGTTGCGTCGTCGTCGGCGGCTGGGTCGTCGTGGGCGGGGTGGTCGTGGTGGGCGGTTGCGTCGTCGTGGTGGTCGTCGTCGTCGACGGAGTGGTCGTCGTGGTGGTGGTCGTGGTGTCGGTGGTGGTTGTGGTCGTGGTGGTCGTGGTCGAGCTGGTGGTCGACGAATCGGTGGTCGTCGTGGTGGTCGGCGCGTCCGTGGTGGTGGTGATCGGGTTGGTCACCGTCGACGTCTCCACCTGACCATTCGGATTCGTCTGCGTCACAACGGACTTCGTGGCCTTGTAGGTGCTGGTGGTGATGGAGCCGTCGGGTCCGGTGATGGTGGTGGTGACGTCGACCGTCACCGGACCCGACTGGGAGTCGTTGCTGGTGAGCCCAACCGCGGCCCAACTGCCACCGGCGACCAAGAACGCTGCCGCGGCCGCGCCGAAGAGCAGCGGTGGGCGCCGGTACCAGGGCAGCGGCGCCACGTCGGGCAGGTTGTCCTCTTCTTCATGGGCGAAGTCCATCGCCGGCCGGGCCGTGGTCTCGCCGAAAGGCGCTGCCTCGGCGTAGCCGGTCGCGAAATCCGTGGGGTAGTCCCCGCCTACGGCGCCACCGGGTTCCTCGTCGTCAGACCAGGCCAGCGACGGCCCGACGGTCGAGGACGGGTTCGCGTCGGCGGGAGGCACCGGAGCAGCCATGGTGGCGGGGCCGCCCGCCCAGCCCGCGGGGCCGGCGGCCCAGCCCATGGTGGGTGCCATCCCCGTCGGTGCGTCGGCGCTCATGGTGCTCGGATCAACCAAGGGAGCGCCGCCGGCCGCGGTGAGCGCAGGCTGCGGCGAGGTCACGACCGGGACCCGGAAGTGCTCCGAAAGTCGTTGGGTGACGATCGGAATCGAGGCACCCCCGCCGGCGGTGGCCAGAGCCGTCAGGACGCCGGCCGGAATCTGGTTGCGCTGCAAGGTTTCCTGGACGACGGCGACCAGCCCCGCGAGGGCCGGCTCCAGCAGTCGTTCCAGCTCCGGGCGGGTGATGCGCAGCGCCGAAGCGAAACCGGGCAGGTTGGCGCTGACCGACGTCGCCGTCTCCGACGACAACCGCTCCTTGGCCTGCCGGCACTGGTCCCGCAGCTGGGACAGCGAGCCGACCGCCGCCGTGCCGGCCGGGTCCGCGTCGGCGGACTCGGTGATGCCGGCGATGACGTGGTTCAGCAGGGCCTGGTCCACCAAGTCGCCGGAGAACTCCGGGTAGCGCACCGTCTCGCCGATCTGGCTCAGGGTCGCGGCGTCGGCAAGGGTGACGCTGGTACCGCTACCGCCGAAATCGCAGAGCGCCACCACGCCGTGGTCAGGTAGCCCGGGCCCGGCCTTGAGGCCGGCGAGCGCTGCGGCCGCGTCGGAGACCACCGGTGCGGCCGCCAGGCCAGGCTTGCCGCGCAGGGCCGCGGCGAGTGCGCCGATGGTGGACATCCCCCAATGCGCCGGTGCGGCGATGACGATGGGGCTGCCGCCACCCACGGTCCGGGCCATGGCATCGAGAGCCTCGGCCAGGACGGCCTCGCCGCGATGTGCCGAACCGTCCGGGGCGATCAGGGGAATCGGATCGCCGACGCGCTCGACGAAACCGGTGAGCACCAGGCCGCCGGGCTGCGTGGGGATGCCGACTTCGGCGGGCCGATCCGGGTACAGGGACAAAATGGCGCGACGGCTCACCGGGGGTCGCCCGGCCGGCACGGCCACCAGGTTGGTCTGGCCGATCGACAAACCGAGCCCGTTGCTCATAAACGTCCACTCCTTTGATGCGCTACCGGACTTGCGTGTAGTCGGACTGGGGTCACCCTATGCGCTGGCGGCCCGGGGGTGGGACACAATCCCCTAACGATTGGTGAATCCCTAATGGTTGTGCCCCTAATGGCAGGTGTCGGGTGCTGGGGTCAGCACCGATCTCTGGGAGCTATATCGGCGATAGCATCGAAATAGTTATCGAGGGGTCTACCTGGTGTGAGGCCCGGAGTTTCGAATCGACGGAAGGAGTAGGTGCCGTGGCAAATCCGCTGCTGGATTTCGTCATGTCGGTGGTCCGGGATCCCGACGTGGCAGCGCACTACGCCGCCGACCCCGCCGGTGCCATCGCCGACGCCAACCTCACCGGCGTCACCACCGCGGACGTCGCGCACCTCATCCCGGTGGTCTCCGAGTCCCTGGGGACGGTGTCTTCCGCTGCCGGTGGCGTGCCGACCGCCGGATTCGACGATCCCGGCGTGAACGTCTGGACCAGTGGTGCCGCCACGGCGGCCTTCGACGCCTTCGACGCCGTCAACACGCACGTGCCGACGGTCGTTTCCCCGCACGTGATTTCCGATCCTGACCTGGGCGGATTCGACAGCGCACCGGACCTTCCAGTGCACACCGCTGTGCCGGACCTGGCCATGTCCGACGATCTGGGCCTGCACAACGACGTCCCGGTCATCGACGCCGGGCACCTGTCGGATCCGGGTGCGCTCGACTGGCACGCGGTCGATACCGCAGACCCGTCGTTGGGCTCGTCTGTTGAGCACCATCAGGGCTTCGACTTCTTCAGCTGAACATTGCACACCCCGACAAACGCCGGTGGCCGCTATGGCCACCGGCGTTTTGCGTTCTCTCACCCCGCCCTCAGCAAACACCCTAACAATCCCCTAATCCCCTAGTAGGGGGAGCGGCGGCACCCCACTACGTTCCGTTGGGGGTAGGGGTGGTTGCCCCGTTTGCAGGGTCCTTGCCGGCCCCTAACGTTGTTGTCAGTTCGCCGGACAACGGCGACCCAGAACTTCAGAAGAGCAAGACCCCAAAGAAAGGGACTCCAATGACCAGCCTGATCGAATTCATCATCGACCTGTTCCGCTTCCCGACCGTGGCGAGCTCGTTCGTCGCGGACCCGCAGGGCACCATGCAGAACGCCGGTCTCGCCAACGTCACCGCCGCGCAGCTGGCTTCGGTGGCCGCCAGCGCGGTGCCCGCGGGCGTGGTGCTCGGTGGCGGCGACCCGGTCGTCGGCCTGCAGAACGCGGTCTCGGACTACTACAGCATGTCCTCGCCGTTCTCCCCGCAGAGCGGATTCGTCTCGCAGCCGACCTTCGCTCCCGACACCTCGCTGGCCAGCGGCAACAACGTGCCGATCGCCAGCGGCAACAACGTCCCGGTGCTGAGCCCCACTCAGGACGCCGGAGCCAACGCCCAGCAGGGTGCCTTCAACCTGGGCTTCGGTGACATCACCCTCGGTGGCAGCCACGTCCAGCAGGGCGACGGCGGCGTCAACATCGCCGGCAGCAACAGCGGTGACATCGCCAGCGGCAAGGGCGCCGTCATGGGTGACGGCAACACCGTCAACAACGGCGACATCCACGCCGGCAGCCACTCCCCGGTGATCATCGGTACCGGCAACCACGCGGTCGACAACTCGACCACCGCGGGCGGCAACGTCATCGCCGGTAACTCCGGCCCGGTGATCAGCGACGTCAACACCGGTGGCGGCAACGGCGGCAGCGCCAGCGCCGGCGGCGGTCTGATCGGCGGCGGCCACGCCAACGCGGGTAGCGGTGGCAGCGGCGGCAACATCGTCATCAACGACGGCAACACCACCAACACCCACGTCGGTGGCAACCAGACCACCGCCGGGCACGACCTGGGCAGCGGCAACACCAGCGTCATCGATGACTCGTCGCACTCCTCGACTGTCAACACGAGCCTGAACAGCGGGAACACCGCCAACACCAGCATCGGTAGCGGCAACAGCACCCACACCAGCATCGGTAGCGGGAACACCACCCACACCGACGTCAGCTCGGACAACTCGGTCCACAGCACGGTCGCCGACAACTCGGTGCACGAGGCGAGCATGAACACCTACGCACCGACCGACACCCACACCACCACCGACATCAGCCACACCACCCACGTCGATCCGACGCACATGCACTGATCGATCGCGACAAACCGTCCGGCGGGGCCTCTTACAGGCTCCGCCGGATGTTTGCGCATACCGTTGGTTATCGAGCATGCAGTCGAGGAGAGTCCAGTGACGCAACCCAACGAGGCGAATCCGCGCCCGGTCGCGGTGATCGTCGAGTTGATCGACCACACCAGCCGGATCGCGGGCCTCAACGACCGTGACGACCTGGCGCAGCGGCTGCTGGCGGCGAAGACCAGGATCAGCGATCCGCAGATCCGGGTGGTCATCGCCGGGCAGCTGAAGCAGGGCAAGAGCCAGTTGCTGAACTCGTTGCTGAACATGCCCGTGGCCCGCGTCGGGGATGACGAGAGCACCGTGCTGACCACCGTCGTCCACTACGGTGATGCGGCGACTGCACAGCTCATCCTGGCCCCGCCCGAGGGCGCGTTGGAACCGAGTGTCGTGGCCATACCGCCCAACCAGCTGTCGACCGACCTGCGACAGGCCCCGCAGGCCCAGGGCCGTCAGGTGCTGCGCGTCGAGGTCGCGGCGCCGAGCCCGATGCTCAAAGGCGGACTCACCTTTGTCGACACCCCGGGCGTCGGCGGACTGGGCCAGCCCCACCTGTCGGCCACCCTCGGGCTGCTGCCCGACGCCGACGCCCTCCTGATGGTCAGCGACACCAGCCAGGAGTTCACCGCGCCCGAGCTGACGTTCATCCGGCAGGCCGTCGAAATCTGCCCGGTGGCAACGATTGTCGCCACCAAGACCGACCTGTACCCGCACTGGCGGGAGATCGTCGCGGCCAATGCCGCACACCTGCAGCGCGCGCGGCTGAGCGTCCCCGTGGTGCCCGCATCGTCGGCGTTGCGCACGCACGCGCTGGCGCTGAACGACAAGGAACTCAACGACGAGTCCAACTTCCCGGCCATCATCTCGTTCCTCACCGACAAGGTGCTGAGTCGCGAGAACGACCGGATCAAGGACGAGGTCGTCACCGAAATCCACTCGGCCGCTGAACATCTGACCCTGGCCGTGTCCACGGAATTGGCTGCGATCAACGATCCCGACAAGATCGAGCGCATCAAGGCCGAGCTGGAGCAGAAGAAGGACGACGCCCAGAACGCGTTGCAGCAGACGGCATTGTGGCAACAGGTGCTCAACGACGGCATTGCTGACCTGACCGCCGATGTCGACCATGACCTGCGCAACCGGTTCCGCAACATCACCGCGCACACCGAGCGCATCATCGACGGCTGTGATCCCACCCAACACTGGGCCGAGATCGGCGCAGAGTTGGAGAACGTGGTTGCCACCGCGGTCGGCGACAACTTCGTCTGGGCCCATCAGCGCGCCGAGGCGCTGGCCGCCGAGGTGGCCCGCACCTTCGTGCAGGCCGGGCTGGATTCGGTGGAACTGGCCGAGATCAGGGCCCGCGACATGGGCGCCGGCCTTGGCGAGTTCAACCCCGTCGCGCGGCTGGAATCCGAGCCGATCAGAGCCGGCCACAAGGTGATCACCGGGATGCGCGGGTCTTACGGTGGCGTGCTGATGTTCGGCATGCTGACGTCGTTCGCCGGGCTGGGCATGTTCAACCCGCTGTCGCTGGGCGCCGGACTGGTGCTGGGCCGAAAGGCCTACAAGGAGGACATGGAGAACCGCATGCTGCGCGTGCGGGGCGAGGCGAAGATGAACGTCCGCCGGTTCGTCGACGACGTGTCGTTCGCGGTCGGCAAGGAGTCTCGCGACCGGCTGCGAAACATCCAGCGCCACTTGCGTGATCACTACCGCGAGATCGCCAACCAGACCACCAGATCGCTCAACGAATCGCTGCAGGCAATGCTCGCCGCCGCGCAGATCGAAGCGGGCGAACGCGACAACCGGGTGCGGGAACTGGAGCGGCAGTTGAACATTCTGCGCCAGGTCATCGACAACGCGGTGAAACTGACTCCGGCCCTGGCCCAGTGAGCACGAGCGCACGCGTCCGCGCCATCCTGGGCGGCGTCATGTCGGCCTATCGGTCCGACCCCGGCTACCAGCACCGTCCGCAGGCCCTGGCCGAACTGGACTGGATCGCCCGTCGGCTGGACCAGCCGATCCGCATCGCTTTGGCCGGCACGCTCAAGGCCGGCAAGTCGACTTTGGTGAATGCGCTTGTGGGCGAGGAGATTGCGCCCACCGATGCCACCGAGGCCACCCGCCTGGTCACCTGGTTCCGGCACGGCATGACGCCGCGCGTGACGGCCAACCACCGCGACGGCCGCCGTACGGATGTGCCGATCACCCGCGATGGCGGCCTGACGTTCGATCTCGCGCGCTACTCGGGCGCGCAGGGCGCGGCCAACGTGGGGGACATCGTCGACCTCGACGTGCAGTGGCCCGCTGCCGAATTGGAACAGATGACCATCATCGACACGCCGGGCACGTCGTCGCTGTCGCGTGACGTCTCCGACCGGACCCTGCAACTCTTGGTGCCGCGCGACGGGGTCCCTCGGGTGGATGCCGTCGTGTTCCTGCTGCGCACCCTCAATGCGTCAGACATCGCGTTGCTCAAGCAGATCGGGGAACTCGTCGGCAGCGGCTCGGGCGCGCTCGGCGTGATCGGCGTCGCGTCGCGTGCCGACGAGATCGGGGCCGGACGCATCGACGCGATGATGTCGGCCCGCGAGGTCGCCACCCGGTTCACCACGGAACTCGACCGCACGGGCGTGTGCCAGGCAGTCGTCCCGGTATCGGGGTTGCTGGCGCTGACCGCGCGCACGTTGCGGCAGAGTGAGTTCACGGCACTGCAGAAACTCGCCGCTCTGGACGGCGACGGCGCCACCGCGCTGACCAAGGCCATGCTGTCAGCAGATCGCTTTGTCCGGCAAGATGATTCGCTGCCCGTCGACGCCATCACGCGAGCGGGGCTGTTGGACCGGTTCGGTATGTTCGGGATCCGGATCGCCATCGCGGTCCTACGCGCCGGTGTCACCGACTCCGTGGGGCTGGCCGACGAGCTACTGGAGCGCAGTGGTCTGGTGGCCCTGCGCGACGTCGTCGACCAGCAGTTCGCGCAGCGCGCCGACATGCTCAAGGCGCACACCGCGTTGCGCACGCTGCGCCGCTTCGTGGAGGCCAACCCCATCTACGCGACACCGTTCATCCTGGCGGACATCGACCCGCTGCTGGCCGACACCCACGCGTTCGAAGAATTGCGGCTGCTCGGCCAATTGCGTTCCAGGCCAACCACATTGAACGACGATGAGATGGCGTCGCTGCGCCGCATCATCGGCGGTTCGGGGACCGACGCGGCGAGCCGGCTGGGACTGGGTAACGATGCGCCATATGACGGCCCGCGTGCGGCCTTCGCGGCGGTGCAACGGTGGCGTCGCCGGGCCGATCATCCGCTGAATGACCCCTTTACCGCACGTGCCTGCCGGGCTGCTGTGCGTAGTGCGGAGGCCTTGGTCGCCGACTATGCGGCGCAAGGCAGGTGAGATATCCGTGATCGTTGGCCAATCGGTGCCCCACGCAGCTACCGTTTGCGGGTGGCTCAATCGTTTGACCCCTTCGGACTGGTAGGCCGCGCGGTCGACGCCGCTCGTATCGGCCTGGATGTGTACAGCTGGACCGAGCAGCAGATCGTCGGCGCCCTGCGTAAAGGCCTCAACGAACTGGAACCGGAAGACACCGACCACGACGTCGTCGCGACGCCCGAGACGTCCAAACCGGCAGCCACCGACGACTCGCTCAACTCCAAGATGAGCGAGCTGCTGAATCGGGCGCTCGACCAGAACACCGCCGGCAGCCAGACCGAGTTGTACCACCATCTGCTGGATCAGCTGGTCGCCGACGAGGCCCGCATCGTCGGCGCGCTGTCCGACGGCTCCGTCTCTCCTTTGGTCAACGTGTTCGACCGGACCCGCAAGGCGGTGCTGGAAAACGCGGCCCTGGTGGGCCGGACCGCGAACGTCGCGCTGCCGCAGATGACGCCACAGTACGTCGGGCATTTGCTGGCACTGCGCCTCGTGGAGATCGGTCCGGAGGATTCCTCGCTGAAAACCGAGTACGAGGTGTTGATGGCTGAGACCATCGTGCTCAACGCGATCAAGGCCGCGTCGAAGGGTCCGCTCCCCGCCAAGGTGGAGAAGCTGACGCTGACGCTGTCGCCGCTGGGCCGATCGCTGTGGGCCGCCGCCACCGCGGAGGACGACCAAGACGGGTGGCACTGATGTCCTTGACCGAGATCCTCACCGACTTCCGTGAGCACTGGGTCATCTACTTCTCCATGCCGCTGGTGGCCGCGTTCGTCGGCTGGAGCACCAAGATCGTCGCGATGGAGATGATCTACCGGCCGCTGGAGTTCAAGGGCATCGGGCCCATCGGCTGGCAGGGCATCATCCCGCGGCGCGCCGGCAAGGTCGGCTCGACAACCATCGAGCTCCTCACGTCCAATCTGCTCAAACCCGAAGAACTGGTATCCCGGATCGACGCCAAAGAAGCCGTCGAGGTCTTGCGCGAACCGCTGGCGGCGTCCATCAACGACATCGCCCGCGACGTCGCCGAAGAGATCCGCCCGGGCTTGTGGGACTCCTTGCCCGAGGCCGGGCGCCAGGCCATCCTCAACCGCATCCACTCCCAGGCACCCCGGATCACCGAGAAGATGCTGAACGAGATGCAGGCGGACCTGAGCCGGTTCGTCGACCTGCAGTTCCTCTCGGTCACCACTTTGGTGCGCAACAAAGAGAAGCTCAACAAGCTGATGCGCGGCCTGTCCGACGACGCCATGGCGTTCGTCCGGCGCAGCGGCATCTACTTCGGTCTGATCATCGGTACCGCCCAGATGTTCGTGTGGGCCATCTTCAAACTGCCGTGGATCATGCCGGCCTTCGGTTTCGGTATCGGCCTGGTCAGCGACTACATCGCGCTGAACATGCTGTTCCGGCCCATCAAGCCGACGAAGTACCTGGGCTTCATCAAGTTCCAGGGCCTGTTGCACGCGCAACGGGAGAAGATCACCGCGGACTATGCCCGCATCCTGTCCGAGGACCTGTTCGCACCGGACATCCTGTTCGACGGCATCCTCAAAGGTCCGGGTGCCGACAAGCTGTTTTCCATGGTCGCCCGCGAGGTCGAGCTCGCGATCGACAGCGAGGTCGGTGGGTGGACGGGCACAGTCGTGAAGTTCGCGGTCGGCACGGCGAAGTACAACGCGCTGAAGGACAAGGTCGTCGACCTCGTCGTCGAGCGGCTGCCGGCCACGCTGCTGGACGCCCAGGACTACGCCATGAGCAAGATCGACCTCGAGCAGACCATCATCGACAAGATGAATCAGCTCTCCAACGAGGAGTACGAGTCGATTCTGCGGCCGGTGTTCAAGGACGACGAGCCGTTGATGATCGCCATCGGCGCCATCCTCGGTGGCTGTGTCGGTGAGCTCCAGGTGCTGATGATCGAGTTCTTCACGCACTAGTGCTGCGGCTGCGGCAATACCGTGGTGTGCGGCCTCGACGTGAACGGGTAGGGCCAGCGCGGGTCGGTGGTCGTGTGACTCTGCCGTGACTGGGTGATCGACGTTTCCGTCGACGTCGTCGTGGTGTCCGTGGGGAGCGGCAGGTCGATGTCGGTGGTCGACGGCGGGGTGGACGCGTAGCTGGCCGACGACGGGGTGGTCGTCATCGCGGTCGTGGACGAATGGCCCGAGTCATCCACGATGACGGGCACGGGTGCCGGCTGTGGCTGGTTGTAGTGCCGCGTCAACCATGACCCCGCGAAATACAGCAGCGCAATCGCGATGAGCGCGGCAATGCTGGCGCCGACGACGTGCGGGGTGCGCTCATGCCACGGCCGCTCGGTCATGGCCGGTCAGCGTAGCTGAGGAATGACTTCCGGTCAGCGCAGCTGGGGTGTGACTTGCGGTCAGCGCAGCTGGGGAATGATTTCCGTGCTGAAGAACGCGATGTGGTCGAGATCAGCCATGTCCAGCACCTGCAGGTAGATGCGCTCGACACCGGCCGCGATGAACGGCGCCAGTTTGTCGACGATCTCCGCCGGCGTACCGACGGTGGGGGAGTTGCCGCGCATCTCGTCGACCTCGCGGCCGATGGCGCCGGCTCGACGGGCGATCTCCGCGTCGTCCTTGCCGGCGCACAGCACGAAAGCCGCCGAGTACGTGATGCTTTCCGGCGACCGGCCGGCTTCCGCCACGGCGGCCCGTACCCGGCCGAATTGAGTGGTGAGGGTGTCGATGTCGACGAACGGAATGTTGAACTCGGAGGCGAACCGGGCGGCCAGCGCCGGGGTCCGCTTGGCGCCGCCGCCACCGATGATCACCGGCGGGTGGGCCTGCGCCGGTTTGGGCAGCGCCGGGGAATTCTTCACGGTGTAGTGCTTGCCGTCGAAGTCGAAGTGTTCGCCGACCGGGGTGTCCCAGAAGCCCGTGATGATCTGCAGCTGCTCGTCCAGCCGGTCGAAGCGTTCGCCCAGCGGCGGGAACGGGATGGCGTAGGCCTCGTGCTCTTCGGCGAACCAGCCGGCGCCGAGGCCCAATTCCACACGGCCACCGCTCATTTCGTCGACCTGTGCGACGGCGATGGCGAGCGGACCGGGATGCCGAAATGTCGCCGAGGTGACCATGGTGCCGAGCCGGATGGTGCTGGTCTCGCGGGCGATGCCGGCGAGCGTCACCCAGGAATCGGTCGGGCCGGGCAATCCGTCGCCGGCCATGGCCAGGTAGTGGTCGGATCGAAAGAACGCGGAGAACGCCAACTCCTCGGCAGCCTGCGCGACGGCGAGCTGGTCGGCGTAGGTGGCACCCTGCTGCGGTTCGACGAATACCCGGAAGTCCATGCCGCCCAGCCTAGGCTGTCTCGCCACGCTTCTCATCGCGGCTCGTTCCTCGCCGCTTGATCGTCGCGCGGCGGGTCAGAACGCCTTCACACCCGCCGTCGAGACGAACATCCCGTGGCCTGTGCCGGCGTTGGTGAAGCGGGTGCCTTCGGCTCCGGCGAGGATGGTCCAGCCCACTGCCGAATAGGTCTGGTAGTCGATGGTCACCGTCGGGATGGCCCCGAGATTGCCAACTACCCAAGACAATTCGCCGGCTGCCGTGACCCGGACGCCGTTGGCCGACTCCCCGTTGACCTTCGGCGCGTTGGTGAAGGCCGACTCGCAGTCGACCTCCGCCTTGCTGAGCTGGCAACGGGTTTGGCCGGACTTGGTCGCGATGAAGACGTAGCCGTTCTGCGGTGCGAGGACCTGAGCGTTGGGCGGCACGGCGCTGGGGACCGGTATTGGGTTCACCGGAACCGGGCGGATCGCCTTCCCCGATGGCGTCGGTGTGCTTATGGCAGACGTTTCTCCGGAGGGCAGCCCTGACTTCGGGTTTCCGGGCATGGTGCTGTCGCAGCCCGCGAGCAGCGCGGCTGTCAGCGCAGCGGTGGCAGACATGGTGAGCCGTGTGTGGTTCATCGGCCATCAGGCTACGGGAGATCTGATCGCGCTGATCCAGACCGCTGCCCCGGCGCGTCCTGCTGCTTAACGTCGAACCTCCGTAGTGAACAGAGGTGGCGATGAGCAACAAACACATATCCCCGCTCGGTTTGGTCGGCGTCGTCGCCATTGCGGTCGCCGGAGTTCTGATCGGGTTCAAGAACATTCACGGTCCGTCACCGGACGCACTGCTGAACGTGTCGTATGACCCGACGCGCGAGCTGTACGCGGCGCTGGATCCGCAGTTCGTCGCGCAGTACCGCAAGCAGTCCGGAGTCACTGTCGACATCGGTCAGTCGCACGGCGGGTCCGGCCGGCAGGCGCGCAATGTCATCGACGGTACGTCGAAAGCCAGTGTGGTCTCACTGGCCTTGGTCAGTGACGTCGACAAGCTGGCCAAGCGTGGGCTGATCGCCAAGGACTGGCAGCACCGGCTGCCCAACAACTCGGTGCCGTACACCTCGACCATCGTGTTCGTGGTCCGCAAGGACAACCCGAAGAACATCCATGACTGGCCTGATCTGGTCAAGGGCGACGTCTCGGTGGTGACCCCGGACCCGCATACCTCGGGTAACGGCAAGCTCAGCGTGCTGGCCGGGTGGGGCTCGGTGACGACCCGCGGTGGCTCCGAGGCAGCCGCCCACGACTACCTGGCGGCGTTGTTCAAGCACGTCGCCGTCGCCGATGAGGGCGCGCGCGGCGCTGCCAGCAGCTTCGCCGTGCAGAAGATCGGCGATGTGCACCTGACGTGGGAGAACGAAGCCATCCGGGAGGTGGCCGCGGCGCCCAATGAGCTGCAGATCGTCTATCCACCAGTGAGCATCAGGGCCGAACCTGCGGTGGCCTGGGTAGACGCGAACGTGGCCGGCAAGAAGACCGAGGCCTACGCGAAGGCTTACCTGAACTACCTGTTCACCGACCCTGCCCAGGAAGTGATCGCACAGTACGGCTACCGCTCGATCAACCCGCAGATCCAGGCCAAGTACCGGGCCCAGTTGCCGGACCTCTCGCTGTTCCCGGTGTCCGCGATCGCCAAGGACTGGGACGACGCCGCCGAAAAATTCTTCGGCGACAACGGAATCATCGACACCATTCATATCCCTGCGCAGCGAACGGTGGTGGGATCGTGAGCCTGCTTTCGAACCTGAAACTCAACTACGAGCGCACCCTCGCCCGGCGCGATCTGATCGCCGGCCTGACGGTCGCCGCCATCGCTCTGCCGCAGGGCATGGCCTATGCCTTGATAGCGGGTGTCGACCCCAAATACGGCGTCTTCTCCGCCATCGTGGTGACGCTCATCGCTTCGATATTCGGTTCGTCGTCACACCTGATCAACGGACCCACCAGCGCCATCTCACTGCTGGTATTCAGCTCATTGGCGTTCATCGACCCGGAGAACCGCACCGAACTGTTCGAGGCGCTGTTCTTGCTCGCGGTCCTGGTGGGCACCATTCAGATCCTGATCTCGGTGTTCAAACTCGGTGACCTGACTCGCTACATCTCCGAGTCGGTGATCGTCGGGTTCATGGCGGCAGCCGCGTTCTTGCTTGCTTTGGGCCAGTTGGGAAATGCGGTCGGCGTCAAGGACCGGGGCAGCGGCAACATGCAGGTGCTGTACCGCACCTACCTGACGCTGTTCCACGGCGACGCGATCAACTACCGAGCCGTGGTACTGAGCGTCACGGCTGTCGTCGCAGCCGTAGTGCTCCGAAAGTTGGTGCAGCGCTTCGGCTGGCCGCAGATCGACATGCTTGCCGTGTTGGTCATCGCAGCTCTGATCGCCTACTTCTCGGGCTGGTCGACACCCGGCCACGGGGGCAAGACCGCCGTGTCGATCACCGGAAAGATTCCCGCCAGCCTGCCCGACTTCCATATTCCGGTGGTGCATTGGGAGTGGCTGCCGCACCTGTCGCAGGGCGCGTTGGCGGTCGCTTTCATCGGCTTGATCGAGGCGCTGTCGATCGCGAAAGCCATTGCGCACCAGACACAGCAGAAGATCGACTACAACCGGCAGATTCTGGCGGAAGGGCTGGCCAACCTGACCGGTGGCTTCTTCCAGAGCCTGCCCGGTTCGGGCTCTCTGTCGCGATCGGCCATCAACTTCCAGGCCGGCGCGGCCACCCGGTTCTCCGGCGTCGTCGCGGCGGTGACTGTGGCCGGCGCGCTGCTGTTGTTCGCGCCACTGTTGAGCTACATCCCGAAGGCGGCACTGGCCGGCCTGTTGCTGGTTACCGCGGTGCGTTTGGTCGACTTCCATCGACTGGTGCACACGGTCAAAGCGTCTCGCTACGACGCCGGTTTGGTGATCGTCACGGCAATCACCGGCGTGGTCATCGATCTGGACAAGGCGGTGCTACTCGGCGTTGCGCTCTCGATCCTGCTGTTCGTGCCGCGGGCCTCCAAGCTCAAGATCGCCGAGTTGGTGATCACGCCTGAGCGCGTGGTCCGGGAACGGGTCGGCGATGAGCCCGACAACCCGGCCATCCTGATCTACGACATCGAAGGAGAGTTGTTCTTCGGTGCCGCGCCGGAAATCGAGCGCGCGCTGGACGCCCTCACCGACCGGGTCAAGACCGAAGGAACCCAATTCGTGGTGCTCCGGCTCAAACGGACCCGCAATCCCGACGCGGTCGGTATCGAGCGTATCGAGCGGTTCCTGCACGACCTGACCGAGCTGGGTGTCACCGTCCTGCTGGCCGGCGTTCGGCCCGACACCCTGGATGTCCTGGGCAACGTCGGGCTGCGTGACTGGTTCCCGGACGAGCGCATCTTCCCGGAAGAGGAGAAGGAGTTCTCGGCAACGCTCAAAGCGGTCCGCTACGCGGAGTCACGGCTGGTGCCCAGCGGCGTCAGCAGCAACGAGGAGTTGTACTACCTCGTCTGAGGCGAGGCCGGTTACTACTGCGGAGGCAGTACCGGCGGTCGGCAGATGTTGTTGATCGGGTCCCACCACGCGCCGTCACGGCAGTCGAGTGGCGTCGTCGAGACCGGCGGTCGGCAGCTGTTGATGTTGGGGTCCCACCAGCCACCGGGACAGTTCTGTACGAGCGGGGCCTGACACCGGTTCTGCACGGGATCCCACCAGGTGCCGTTGTCACAGTCCGCATGGCTGACGGCCGGTGTGATCGCCGCGGTGAGGGCCATGGGCGCCAAGGTGGCCGCGGCGATGACGGCGGCACGCTGCAGAGACTTGTGCATGCCGTCAGCCTAAAGGGCTTCAGTTACAAGGCAAGTCGCCCGGCGTGTAGTAGGGCACCCCGGCCGGGGTGTAGCACGGTGGCCGGCCCGTGGCGGCCTGGGCGGCCGCGTCCTCCGGCGCCGCGACCGCCGCCGCCACCGCGGCGTCGCCCGCGATATTCGTACAGCCGCCCGCACTGACGTGGCGGCCCCCGACACTGCCGCACACGTCGGCGTGTGCGGCCGGAGTGCTGACGGCCGGCACCGCCGCGGACGCGAGCAGGAACAGCACTGCAGCTGCGGTCTTCTTCATGCGACGATTATTGACGAATGTGTCAGGTCTGTCTCAGCTTTTCTGGTACCCGCCGTCGTCCATGCGGGTGAAGTAGCGGCCCGGGGGCGGCAGCGGATCGCGCCGCAGCGGGCCGGCGACGGGGCGGTGCCACGGTGTCATCGGCAACTCATCGACAACACGGACGAATGCGGGCCGTTCCTCGCCAGGCAGGTTCGCGAGCGCCTCGTCCAAGTCGGCGGCGGAGATGTCCTGGCCTTCGACCAGTGACAGTGCCGCGACAGCCACCTCGTTGTCGTCGGAAGTGACTCCATACGTGTGCACCAGGTCGACGTTGGGTAGCTTCCCGATGGCTGCGGTGATCGGCAAGGAGGCCACGATCCCGTCGGCGGTGTGGATCTGGGTGTCGACGGAGTCGATCAGCCAGTAATCCCCATCACCGTCCCGGCTGACGAGGCTGCCACTGGAGAACCAGGCGTCACCGGCCTCGAACAGGTTGCGCAGTGGCGGCGCCGACGCGGTGGTCGCGGAACTGATCTTCACCAACAGCAGGCCCGTTTCGTCGTCGGCGCAGCGGATCGCGTAACCGTCCGCGCCCGAAACAACTTGCTGCGCTTCCGGATCCCACCGCACGACCTCGACGGTCGCACTACCCGGCAGGGGCCGGCCCAGCGATCCCGGCTTGGCCGGGTTGACGTTGGCCAGGATGGCCTCGCCCTCGCTGGTGGACCAGAAGTCGAGGACACCGGCCGGGGCGAACCGGTCGAGGACCCGGCGCCACAGGCCGCGAGGCATACCGGAGCCGACGAACAGCCGGACCGAGTGGTTGCGCTCGGCGGGCTGCGGGGCGGCGTTGACCAGCGGCCGCAGCTGCGCCCAGGTGTAGCAGACGATGGTCACGCCGTACCGGCGCACTTCCGTCCAGAATGTCGTCGGGTCCAGGTCGGTGGCCATCGCCAGTCGGCTGCCGCCCGCGACCGCACCGCCGATGCCCGTCAGCAGGCCGGAGGTGTGGTAGATCGGGTTGATGCAGTAGACGGTGTCGGAGTTGTTCAGCGTCGCCGACGTCGCGGTGCCGTACGCCGACAAACCGAAGCGGCCGTTGGTGACTCGGATGGGGCGCGGGTCGTCATCCGGGCCGCCGAAGAAGATGAACGCGAGCTCACCGGCACGGCCCGGGTTCGGGCGGTACCAGTCCGGGATGCGCACCGCGTTGGTCTCGCCGATCTCCAGCGCGGTCAGGGTGCGGTCCCGATTGAGGTAGGGCGTGTCGAGCAGGAAGGTGTGCAGCGGTCGGCCGGCGAAATCGGCCTCGGAATGTTCGGGGTCGGCGATGACGCGGTTGACCTTGCCGAGTTCGACCTCGCGCGCCGTGTCGGCGCCGGGGCGCAGCATCACGGCCACCGCGCCGACGCGGTTGAGCGCCGTCACGACCGCCAGTGCCGACGGGCGCGTACCCATCAACACACCGACGTGTTCACCGGCACGCACGCCCGCGGCGAGCAGACCGCGGACCACCGCGTCGATGCGCACCTTGTTCTCGCCGTAGGTGTAGCTGCGGTCCTCGTACATGAAGCTGACGTCGTCGGGCGCGTGCTGGGCCTGCTCATCGAACAAGAGCGCCAACGAGATTCGCGTGTTCGCGTCCAGTCTCCGGATGCGCGCCAGCCGGGGCATCTGGCGCGACACCGTGCCGAACATGCCGCGGACGTCCCCGACCGAACGTGCGACGGAGCCGGCGACCATGCGGCCGGCGTCGATCAGTGTCTGGACACCCTCGCCCGGCCCTGCCGGCGCCGGCTCGGCGGCGGTGGTCATTGCGTCGACCTTGGTGACGTGCTCCGGCAGCGGGCTCTTGCCCTCGGCGTACCGCATCCAGTCGGCCACCAACGGCCAGGTGTGCGACGTCGCGGTACTGCCCACGACCAGCCCGAAATGCCCTGCGTGCAGGGTGCTTTCGAAGATCTCCGCGCGCGGCGCAGCGCCCAGGATCCCGCGCACCGAGGCCGGCGGGGCGATCTCGTCGACATCTCCGACGAACGCCAGAATCGGCGACGTGATGTCGGCGAGCGTCACCGGCCGCCCGGCGATGCTGAATCCGCCCGTCAACATCCGGTTGTGAACGAGGAACTGCTGCAGGAACTCGGCGAGCGCCGGGCCGGGCCACGCCACCCAGCCGTCGTTCATCAGGTAGCGGCGCTGCCCTTCGCGGGGCAGCAGGGCGTCGCGGTCGTGCAGTGCGAACAGGAACTGCAGCTGGCCCGTCACCGCTTTCACCGGATCGAGTAGCTGGAAGCCCAGCCGGGTCGCCCAGCCCGGCACGGACCGACCTCGCAGGACGTTCTCCATGACGAAACCCATGCCGGGTATGGCGATTTCTGCGGGGACCCCCATCGGGGCGGTCTTGCTCAGGTCCACCGGGCTGCCGAAGGTGATGACGCTGGCGATGCCGACGCTCCGCCGGTACGCCGAGGCCTGGTAGCAGAACATGCCGCCCTGCGAATAGCCGGCGAGGTGCACGTCGCCCCCGGTGAGGGCGCACATCTCGTCGATGGCCGCGTCCACTGCCAGCACGTGATCAGCCAGGTTGCGCTCCAGGCCGCCGGCTTCCTTCTCCGGCGAGCCGAAGTCGATGGTCCATGGGTCGATGCCGTGCTCGATGAGCGTGCGCACGCCGCTGGCCTGCGGCGACACGTCGAACACATCGGCCGTCAGCATCAGCGGCGGCACCAGCAGCACCTGGGGGCGGCCTTTCTCGCCGCTGGTCCGGTACCGCCGTAGTTTGTGGATCCGGCCCTGGGCGACGACGTCGTACGGCGACGGCTCTTCGCCCGTCTCGAGTCCGCCATAGCGGGCCACTTCCAGCCAGTTGCGAGTCGTCGCCACAACCCTGTCGAACATTCAGCCCGCCCTTTCGATCAACACTCGGTGCAGATCATGCCAAGCCGATGCGTTCACCACGGCAGTTTGACCGCCAGTCTGGGTGTCGGCGGGTTCGTCGACCGCAAATGCACGTCGGTCGACCGGATCGGATCGAGGACGCGGGTCAGGAAGGTGATTTCGTCGGCGAGGGCCGCCTCGTGGCACGGGCCGGAGTAGAAGTCGAAATGGTCGGCCGGGTATTCGCACAGATGGGCCAGGTACCCCGCTTTCTTGGCGGCGCGGCGGGCGGCCTCCGGTGGCGCGATGAGGTCGTTGGTGCCGACCTGGACGAGCAGCGGGCACTCCAGCTGACTGGCGTGGACGGTCGGTCGGTTGAACGCGATCTCCAGCACCGTGCGAGCGGTGAATTCGTTGCGCCAGGTCGGGCCGGCCATGGCCACGTACGCCTCTTCGGCGCCGGGCGTGGTGAGCACCGCGGTGTCGCCGTGCTGCCCGGTCAGCGGCAGGTTGTGCGGTCGGCGGCCGAGGCGCGCTCCTACGGCATCGAGCACTCCGTGGGCGACCAGGCGGGCCAGCGGCCCGGCTCCGGCCTCGTGATACCCCTGCACCAGCGCGGCCAGGCCATCCGTCGCGGGGCACAGCGACACCACCGCGGCCACCCTCTGGTCTTCGGCGGCGACGGCGATGACGTGCCCTCCCGAATATGAGGTGCCCCACAACGCGATGCGGTCGCGGTCGACGCCCGGCAGGTTCCGGGCGGCGTCGATGGCGGCGTGGTAGTCCTGACGTTGCTTCCGAACCGAGATATATTGGCGCGGTTCGCCTTCCGAATCGCCGAAGCCGCGGTAGTCGAACACCACCACGTCCATCCCGGCGGCGGCGAACGGCTCCGCGAACGCCATCAGCCCCGAGTCGCGGGTCCCGCCGAAGCCGTGGGCCATGACCACGCACGGGCGTCCCGTCTGTCCGGCCAGTGTGTCACTCTCGGCGGTCAGATGCCAAGCGGCACAACGCTCACCGTGGCTGATGAAAAAGAAGTCGGTTTTCATGGTTGCTCTCTCGGTCAGACCACGGACAGTGGTGCGGCGGCAGGCGTGAAGACCAGGGCGGGGTCCTCGATGGGCCCGTTGTGTAGCCGTTCCTGATCCATTTCGTAGGCGTGCTTGAAGGCCCACGGGCCGTAGGTGCCGCCGCGCGGGAACTTCGCGACGGCCCGCTGCACGTACCCGGAGGTCATGTCCAACAACGGAACTCGTGCCATGGTCCCGTCTTCCAGTACCGGGACCACCTTGCCGTAGCCATGCTCGTCCATGTAGTCGAGCATCCGGCAGAAGTGCTCGCACACCAGATCGACCTTCAACGTCCAGGCGATGTTGGTGTAGCCGACCGCGAACGCGAAATTGGGTACCCCGGAGAGCATCATCGCCTTGTAGACGGTGAGGTCGGGGAGATGGAGCAGGTGCCCGTCGACGCTCAGGGTGATCTTGCCGAACGGCGTCATGTTCAGGCCGGTCGCCGAGATGATGATGTCGGCGGCCAGTTCCTGCCCGGATTTCAGCAGGATGCCGTGCTTGGTGAACCGTTCGATGTGGTCGGTGACGATCGAGGCCTTGCCTGACGAGACCATCTTGAACAGGTCGCCGTCGGGCACCATGGCCAGGCGTTGCTGCCACGGGTTGTATGTGGGGGTGAAGTGCGTGTCGACATCGAAGTTCTTGGGCAGCTGCCGAGCCACGTTGGCGATCAACAGTTTTCGCATCAGCTTTGGGTAGCGCATGCACATCTTGAACAGTCCGCGGTTCAGTGCGATGTTCTTGCGCCGCACGATCTGGTACGCCCGCTCATGGCCGAGCAGTTTGTTGAGCACGTTGGCGATCGGGTCGGACGCCGGTATCGAGAACACGTAGCTCGGGGAGCGCTGCAGCATGGTGACGTGTGCCGCCTTGTCGGCCATGTTCGGGATCAGTGTGACGGCGGTGGCGCCACTGCCGATGACGACGACATTCTTGCCGGTGTAGTCCAGATCCTTCGGCCAGAGTTGTGGGTGGATCACCGGACCCTCGAAATCCTCGCGGCCGGGGAAATCGGGGAGGTACGGATTCTCGTAATCGTAGTACCCGGTGCCGAGGAACAGGAAGCGTGAGGTGAAGGTCTCGGTCTGTCCGTCGTGCGTGGTGGTGACGGTCCAAAGTGCTTGCCGGGAATCGAAATTCGCCGAATCCACGTGGTAGCCGAATCGGATGTGGCCGGCGAGGCCGTTCTCATCGACGGCCTGCTGCAGATAGTCCAGGATGATGTGCCCGTCGGCGATGGACTTGCGGTGCGTCCACGGCTTGAAGCCGAAGCCGAAGGTCGGCATATCCGAGTCGGACCGGATGCCCGGATACTGATGCAGGCTCCAGGTGCCGCCGATCGCGTCTCGTCCCTCCAGCACCACGAACGACGTACCCGGCCGAAAAGTCTTGAGGTGATAGGCCATTCCGATGCCGGAAATCCCGGCGCCGACGACCAGGACGTCGATGGGAGCGGTGGTTGTCATGGGCACTCCTTTGCCGGTCCGGCGGGTGTACCTGACTCTAAATCCGTGACGCCGTGTCCATGCCGCGTTTCGCGGGCCCGGCTTACGGGGTGACGAGGGTCTGAGCGAACTCGTCGATGGCGTCGACCATCTGGTTCAGGCCCGGCTGCTCGAGCGGGTAGTGGCCGGCGTTGTCGAGCACGACGATCGTCACCGGAACCCTGGTGATCTGGCTCAGGAACGGGTCGCTGAGATGCTGCGGTGTCCACCGGTCGGCACCGGGCTGTGTCAGCAGCACCGGGCAGGTGGCGAAGTCCTCGGGTTCGACGGCCGGCTGATAGCCCATGTACGAGGCGAGGAACGCCATCGAGACCCGGTTTCCGGCCGACGTGCGGTCGGCGAGACAGGCCCGCAGCGCCTTCTTGTCGTTGACCAGAGTGTGCATCTTGCTGACCGCCCACATGGGGATACGCATCCGGCGCAGCGGTGTCCTGGCGACACGGCCCATCACCGGTCCGCCGAGCCGACCCACCGTTGGCCTGAGTGCGGTCTCGACCTGGACCTGGGGATTGCGCTGGTCCAGGAACGTCATCCCGACGATGCCCGCGACGTGCGGGCTGATCGCGGCGACGTGGTACGTCAGCATCCCGCCGGCGCTGAGGCCGTACAGCAGGATCGGGCGGTCGTCGCGCTTGAGTTCGGCGGCAACAAGATCGACTCCGGCGGCGACCCAGTCGTCGTAGGTGACCAGTGCGCCCGGCGCGACCTCGGTGACTCCGTAGCCGGGCATGTCGACGGCGATGGTCTCGTATCCGCGCCTGGTCAGCGGCGCCCCGGCGATGGTGCTCATCTGACGACCGTTGGTGCCGACGCCGTGGAATAGGATGACCTTCACCGGCGCGTCCGGGTTGCGGTACGTGTCCAGGTGGATGCGGTGCCCCTGCCAGTCCCACCACTCCTCGGTCGGCTCCATGCCGGGCTTGATCCGGTACTCCACAGGCAGGTGCTGTTGGATTGTGCGCCAGGCTTTTTGGTCGGTATAGGTCATGGTGGGAGATTAGCGTTCCGTACGCCGGCCCGTTGCCGGCATCCGCGAACCTTTACGGGGGCCGAGTAAGGGGTGCCCGGTCAACCCGCACCGTTCTCGAGCTGCGCTACTTGATCGCCGCGGCAATGGCCTCGGCGAAGCGCTGTGCGGTCGCTCGGTTGATCCGCGCGAAATTGACCGCAAGACCGTTGATCTCGGCTCCGGATCGTTGCGGAAAGGCGGAGAGTGGCGCGACGATCAGGCCGTCGGCGTTGAGCCGTTGGGCAATGTCGCGGTCGCGGTGTCCGTCGGGCAGCAGGATGGCGACGTGCAGCCCCGCCTGGACGCCGAGCACCTCCAGGTTGGGGCACCGCGCTTCGAGCTCGGTGATCAGAATGTCACGGCGGCAACGATATTCACGGCCGGACCGGGCGAGATGCCGTTGCAGGTCCCCGGCGGTGATCAGTTCGGTGAGGGCGATGCGGGTGATGGTGGACACCGCGATGCGGTGATCGTGAAGATAGGTCTGGACCGCGTCGCATAGGGGTAGTGGCGGCACCAACCAGGCCGCGCCCAGGCTCGAGGCGAGGATTTTGGACGCGGTGCCGACGTAGGCGACGTGTGCTCCGGCGCCGGGAATCGATCTGATGGCCGGCAGTGGCGCAACGCCATAGCGGAACTCGCCGTCGTAGTCGTCTTCGATGACGATCGACCCGGTTCGCTTGGCCCACGCAACGAGCTCGGCCCGCCGATTCACCGAAAGTCGGTGTCCGAGTGGGTACTGGTGCGCAGGTGTCGTGTAGACGATGCCGGCCTCGTCGCCGAGCTCGTCGACGCATAGCCCGTCCTGGTCGACGGGAATGAAGGTCGTGTCCAAACCGGCGCGGGTGAACTCTTCCGCCGCGGCGGGGTAGCAGGGCGATTCGAGATAGCAGCGGCTGAGGCCACTGACGGCAGCCAGTGTCTGGACGGCGGCAGTCGATCCGGGAATGTCGAAAACAGTGTGGGTGTCGACACCCCGGTTGATGCGGAGGTGGTGGGCCATGGCGGCCGTGAACGCGTCGTCGGGGCCTTCCCATGGGGAGACCGCTGTGGGTCGGGACGCCGCCGCAGCTCGCCAGGCGCGGGTCCAGGCCCGCATGTCGATGAGTCCGGTGTCAGGGGACCCGGGGCGCAGGTCAACGAGGTTCTCGGTCGGGCGCCGAGCGTCATGCGCTGCCGGGGCGGGTGCTGTGTCGTCGAGGCGGGGCGTGCGGCTGGACAGCCCGGCCCGGGCGGCCGCCGTGGCGCCGGCGGTGGTCCGGGTGCCGGCGCCGGGCACGCCTTCGAGAAATCCGGCAGCGACCAGTTCGTCGTAGGCGGCCGCGACCATCGTTCGCGACGCCCCGAGGTCGTGGGCCAGCGCGCGGGTGGACGGCAACCAGTCCCCGTCGCCGACCTGCCCGGCAGCAATCAACGCCACCAGCTGACTCGCGATCGACCTGGCGCTGAGGTCGGCGGTGTCGAGAGGGAGATGCACCAGCCGGGTGTGACGGGCCACCCCGGCAGCATACTGGCCTGACAAAAAACATCATTTCTGGCCATTCAGACAAGGCCGCAATCATGGTGATCTTGAATCATGGAGACGCTCAACCGCAAGTACGGCCGACAGTCCACGGCGCGCGCCGCCCTCGACGAGTTCCTCGATGGGCAATGGTGGGGCGTGCTGAACGTCGGCGACGTGGCGCGCCCGAACGGCATGGTCCGGCCACTTGCGGTGCCGACGTTGTACGTCCGTCACGAGGACCGGATTCTCCTCCACGGCTCGACCGGCGCGGGCACGCTGGGCGTCAAGGGCGCGGGGCGGCAAGTTGCCTTCTGTGTGACGGCCATGGATGCACTTGTGTTGGCGCACAGCACTTTTGACTCGTCGGTTCACTATCGGTCCGCAGTGCTGTACGGCGAGGTGCAACCCGCGCGCCGTGAGGATCGGGCGGCCTTGCTCGAGCGCTTCAGCGAGCTGCTGATCCCCGGGCGTACCGCCGAGGTGCGCGCGATGTTGCCGAAGGAGATCGCGGCGACCAACGTCATCTCGCTGCCGATCGTCGACGGCGACTGGGTCTACAAGGTCAACGGCGGCCCCATGGCCGAACCTGACGAGGAGACCACCGCGTGGGCCGGCATCGTGCCGTTCTCCGTCACCTACGGGGAGCCCCAGCGGGCGGACTGGTCGACGGCGGATTTGCCGGACTCGGTGCGGGCGATGGTCGCCGCGGGAGGCGCCTGACCGGCGTAGATGGGGGCCGGATAGGCATTGTTGGGGAATCGGGAATAGATCGCGAACCGCTCAAGTTGGACTCACCGACAACAAGTTGAGTGCACTTGGCTCAAGTTCGGCTTGACAGGCGGCCCCGTCCGATAGCAAGCTTGAGCGCAGTTCGCTCAGATTAACCAACAATGTCTATCAGGAGGCATCACTATGGCTCGTGCGGTCGGTATCGACCTCGGGACCACCAACTCGTGCGTCGCGGTGCTCGAGGGTGGCGACCCCGTCGTCGTCGCGAACTCGGAGGGCTCCCGGACCACCCCGTCGGTCGTGGCGTTCGCGCGCAACGGCGAGGTGCTGGTCGGCCAGCCCGCCAAGAACCAGGCAGTGACCAACGTCGACCGGACCATCCGTTCGGTGAAGCGGCACATCGGCACCGACTGGACTGTCGAGATCGATGGCAAGAACTACACCTCGCAGGAGATCAGCGCGCGCACGCTCCAGAAGCTGAAGCGCGACGCGGAGGCGTACCTCGGTGAGGACATCACCGACGCCGTGATCACGGTCCCGGCCTACTTCAACGACGCCCAGCGTCAGGCCACCAAGGAAGCCGGCCAGATCGCCGGCCTGAACGTGCTCCGCATCGTCAACGAGCCGACCGCGGCCGCCCTGGCCTACGGCCTGGACAAGGGCGAGAAGGAGCAGACCATCCTGGTCTTCGACCTCGGTGGCGGCACTTTCGACGTCTCGCTGCTGGAAATCGGTGAGGGCGTCGTCGAGGTCAAGGCGACCTCCGGTGACAACCACCTCGGTGGTGACGACTGGGACCAGCGCATCGTCGACTGGCTGGTGGAGAAGTTCAAGGGCACCAGCGGCATCGACCTGACCAAGGACAAGATGGCGATGCAGCGTCTGCGTGAGGCTGCCGAGAAGGCCAAGATCGAACTGAGCTCGAGTCAGAGCACCTCGATCAACCTGCCGTACATCACGGTCGACGCGGACAAGAACCCGCTGTTCCTCGATGAGCAGCTGACCCGCTCGGAGTTCCAGCGCATCACCCAGGATCTGCTGGATCGCACCCGTAAGCCGTTCCAGCAGGTCATCAAGGACGCCGGCATCTCGGTCTCCGACATCGACCACGTGGTCCTCGTCGGTGGCTCGACCCGTATGCCCGCCGTCACCGAACTGGTCAAGGAACTGACCGGTGGCAAGGAGCCCAACAAGGGCGTCAACCCGGACGAGGTCGTGGCCGTCGGCGCCGCGCTGCAGGCCGGTGTGCTCAAGGGTGAGGTGAAAGACGTTCTGCTGCTTGACGTCACCCCGCTGTCCCTCGGTATCGAGACCAAGGGTGGCGTGATGACCAAGCTGATCGAGCGCAACACCACCATCCCGACCAAGCGGTCCGAGACCTTCACCACGGCCGACGACAACCAGCCGTCGGTGCAGATTCAGGTCTTCCAGGGTGAGCGCGAAATCGCCGCGCACAACAAGCTGCTCGGCAGCTTCGAGCTGACCGGCATCCCGCCGGCTCCGCGTGGCGTGCCGCAGATCGAGGTCACCTTCGACATCGACGTCAACGGCATCGTGCACGTCACCGCCAAGGACAAGGGCACCGGCAAGGAAAACACGATCAAGATCCAGGAAGGCTCCGGCCTGTCCCAGGAGGAGATCGACCGGATGATCAAGGACGCCGAGGCGCACGCGGAAGAGGACAAGAAGCGTCGCGAAGAGGCTGACGTCCGCAACCAGGCCGAGTCGCTGGTCTACCAGACGGAGAAGTTCGTCAAGGACCAGCGTGAAGCCGAGGGTGGCTCGAAGGTCCCCGAGGACACCTTGACCAAGGTCGACGGTGCCATCGCCGAGGCCAAGACCGCGCTCGCCGGCACCGACATCGCCGCCATCAAGACGGCCATGGAGAAGCTGGGCGTCGAGAGCCAGGCCCTGGGCCAGGCGATCTACGAGGCCACCCAGGCCGAGCAGGGCGCCGGTGCTGGTGCGGGTGCCCCGGGTGCCGGTGCGGCTGACGACAACGTCGTGGACGCCGAGGTCGTCGAGGACGATCAGGAGCACAAGTGACGCGTCCGGAAAACTTCGGCGACGATTCGAACGAGCCGGTGACCATCACCGACAAGCGGCGCATCGATCCGGAAACCGGCGAAAAGCGTGAGGGCGCTCCGGCGTCGGCCCCTGAGGGGTCGGCGCCGGGCTCCCCGGCCTCCGGTGAGGCCGCCGAGTCTCCGGTGTCCGATGAAGCCGCCGAGCTCAAGGCAGACCTGCAGCGGCTCAAGGCCGAGTACGACAACTACCGCAAGCGCGCGGGCCGTCAGGAGCATGCCGCGGTAGAGCGGACCAAAGGTCTTGTCGTGCAGCACTTTTTGCCGGTGCTCGACGATCTCGAGCGGGCCCGCACGCACGGCGACCTGGAATCCGGACCGTTGAAGTCCGTGGCGGACAAGCTTTCCGGAGTGTTGGAGGGCCTCGGCCTGACGTCGTTCGGTGAAGAGGGCGACGAGTTCGACCCGTCGCTGCACGAGGCCGTTCAGCACGAGGGGGACGGTTCCAACCCGGTGTTGGGCACCGTCATGCGTCGCGGCTACAAGCTCGGTGATCATGTGCTGCGGCACGCGATGGTCGGTGTCGTCGACGCCGGACCCGCAGCTGATGCGCCCGACACGCCCTCCAATGCCACCGCTGCGACTGAACAGAAACCAGAATCAAACGAGTAACCGAGCGACGCTGAGGAGGTGACGCGACATGGCTCAACGTGAATGGGTCGAGAAGGACTTCTACAAGGAACTCGGCGTCACCTCTGACGCCACGAAGGATGAGATCAAGCGCGCCGCGCGCAAGGTGCTGGCCGACAACCATCCGGACCGCAACCCGAACAACCCGGCGGCCGAGGAACGCTACAAGGCAGCGACCGAGGCCAAGGAAGTTCTCACCGACGACGCCAAGCGTGCCGAATACGACGAAACCCGAAGGCTTTTCGCCAACGGGGGATTCGGCCGCCGCTTCGGTGGCGGCGGTGGCGGTGGCGGCTTCGGAGGTTTCGGCGGCGACACGTCGGAGTTCAACCTGGGCGACCTGTTCGACCAGGCCGGGCAGACCGGCGGCGCCAACATCGGTGACCTGTTCGGCGGCCTGTTCGGCCGAGGCGCGCAGCAGCCGCGCCCCAGCCGGCCGCGCCGCGGCAACGACCTGGAAACCGAAACCGAGCTGAGTTTCCTCGAAGCGACCAAGGGCGTGGCGATGCCGCTGCGTCTGACCAGCCCGGCACCCTGCACCAACTGCCACGGCAGCGGCGCGCGCCCGGGCACCAGCCCGAAGGTGTGCCCGAACTGCAACGGCGCCGGCGTCATCAACCGCAACCAGGGTGCGTTCGGCTTCTCGGAGCCCTGCACCGAGTGCCGTGGCACGGGCTCGATCATCGAGTACCCGTGTGATGAGTGCCGAGGCACCGGCGTCTCCACCCGGACGCGCACCATCAACGTGCGCATCCCTCCGGGGGTGGTCGACGGTCAACGCATCCGGCTGGCGGGTCAAGGCGAAGCGGGTCTCCGCGGGGCACCCTCGGGCGACCTGTACGTCACCGTGCACGTCCGGCCCGACAAGGTGTTCGGCCGTGACGGTGATGACCTGACTGTCACCGTTCCGGTGAGCTTCCACGAGTTGGCTTTGGGGACAACACTTTCCGTGCCGACGCTGGAAGGCAAGGTCGGTGTGCGCGTGCCGAAGGGTACGTCCGACGGCCGCATCCTGCGGGTCCGTGGGCGCGGTGTGCCCAAGCGTGGCAGCGCCGGTGGCCATGGCGACCTGCTGGTCACGGTGAAGGTGGCCGTGCCGCCGAACCTCGAGGGCGAAGCGGCCGAGGCGTTGGAGGCGTACGCAAAGGCGGAGCGGGCCAGTGGATTTGATCCGCGGGCCGGTTGGGCAGGGTCGCTGTGATGAGCGCTTGCGCGACGAACCGAGGACACGATGAGCGCCCGGCGTAAGACAGAGGAAGCCCGTACCTTCCTGATTTCGGTGGCCGCCGAGCTGGCCGGTATGCACGCACAGACGTTGCGGACATACGACCGGCTCGGCCTGGTCAGCCCCCAGCGCACCTCGGGCGGCGGTCGACGGTATTCGCAGCACGACGTCGACCTGCTGCGCGAGGTGCAGCGGCTGTCCCAGGACGAGGGCGTCAACCTGGCCGGCATCAAGCGCATCATCGAGCTGACCAATCAGGTCGAGGCACTGCAGGCTCGGCTGTCCGAGGTGACGGCCGAACTCGAACGCGTCCGCAAGCCCAGCACCGCACTGGTGCTGTGGCAGCCGCGGCGCGGAAGCAAGTAACCCAGCAACTGGCGGTCAGTTTGGCCGCAGCGTGCTCATCCCTTTATTCTTTGCCCAGGTTCAATATCTGGCAAATGAGCAGGCCGAAATTCAGCCCGAGGGGACGTCCTACATCATGGCAGAACTGGTGACGCTGGGCTCGATCGTCCGAACGGGCCCTCGTGCTTGACGTCGCGCCGCTAACCGACCGCCGCCGGCGTCTGGCACCGGCGCTGTTGATTGTCAGTGCCGTAGTTCTGCTCGCCGTGACCATCCCTAGCGCGCCCAATTTGGTCGACTTGCACGTCTACATCCTGGGTGGCGCAGCGCTGGAGCACCCCAACACGCTGTATTCGCTGGTCTATTCCGGCCAGTCGCCGATGGCGGGTCAGTCACCGACCGAGCCGTTGCCGTTCATTTATCCGCCGTTCGCCGCGATGCTGTTCTACCCGCTGAAGTTTCTGCCGTTCGCAGTGGCCGGGCTGTTGTGGCAGTTGGGAATCCTGGCTGCGACGTACGGGATCGTGCGTATGGCGCAGCTTCTGGTGGGTAATGGCGGACGTCAAGAGGCGATGCTGTGGACTGCGGGTGTTATCTGGCTCGAGCCGGTGCGGGTTTGCTTGAACATGGGGCAGCTCGGGGTTTTCCTGACCCTCGCTGTGATGTACGCGGCGTACAGCACCAGATGGTGGGTGTCGGGTCTGCTGGTTGGGTTGGCCACAGGCGTGAAACTGACCCCGGCGATCTCCGGCTTCTACTTCGTCGGGATGCGCCGCTGGGCAGTAGCCGTGACTTCGGCAGTGGTATTCATTGCCACGGTGGGTCTGTCGGCGCTCCTGGTGCCGAGTGAGACGCGCTTCTACTTCACTGGTCTGATCGGCAAGTTTGCGGTCCCGGTGGGCACCGCTATCAACCAATCCTGGAGTGGTGCCATTTTCAGGATTCTGGGGTACGACGCTGGACACGGGCCGCTGGTCCTGTCAGTGCTCGCCGTTACGGCTGTGTTGGCCGTGCTGGCATGGCAGGCGCTGGGCGCGGGTGCGCAGACGCGCGACCGGTTGGGCTCGTTGTTGGTCGTCGAGATTTTCGGGCTGCTCGCGTCACCGATTTCCTGGGTGCACCACTGGATCTGGTTGGTGCCGTTGATCATCTGGTTTTTTACGGGCGTGTGGCGCGACAAACCGGGCGCCCGGGTACTCGGGTGGGTATGGGTCGGGGTGACGTTCGTCAGCATTCCCAGTCTGCTGGCGCTCGCCGAGCCTGGCTTGTGGCAGTTCAGCCGACCGTGGTACCAAGCGTGGGCCGGCTTGATCTACGTCGTTGTGGCTATGGCGACGCTGGGCTGGATGGTGGTGACGGGTCGTCGCGTAGCGGTGGCGACTCCATGAAGCCAAACCGCCGCGACAGGTGATTGGGCTATTTCGACGTGCGCCCACATTCGATTGCTGCCCAATTTCTGTAATTTTGTGGCATCGCAGTCGCCGAACATGCCGACCCCGGAAGTAAGTAAGCCGACCTCCGGACATTGCTGGCCTTCCGGGTTTTCCCAGCTGAGCCCCGCAATGATGTCTGCCATAATTTGCTGATTTTGAATTGTCTTGCGGGGCAATAACTATCGGCGCCCAAAGTACTGCAACAAGGCGCTCTTGTATCTAATCTAGACGCGACGAACGTCGACGCGTGGGGGATACATGGGCGCCTTGACAGGCTGGGGAACGCAGCGCTGGCAGTCGCTGGCTCCGCTGGTGCTATTGATAAGCGCAGTGGTGTCCGTGGTGGTCAGCAGCATGACCGACCCGATCGACTTCCATATCTATGTGGCCGGCGGTGCGGCGCTGGATCATCCGGCCACGCTCTATGACGCGGCCTATCTGGATCCGGCACACAACGAGACGATGCCGTTCGTCTACCCACCGTTCGCCGCGATGGTGTTCTACCCGCTGCATCTGCTGCCCTTTTGGCTGGTGGCCCTCGCGTGGCGGGTGGGCATCGTTGCCGCGCTGTATGCCGTTGTCCGCATCAGCCAGAAGATGATCGACGCCGACAACAAGCGCGCCGCCATGCTGTGGACCGCCGGTGCGCTGTGGTTCGAACCGATCGTCGGCAACATCAAGCACGCCACCATCGGAGTCTTCCTGCTGCTGATAGTCATGGCCGCGGCCTACAGCTCGCGGTGGTGGCTGTCGGGCCTACTCGTCGGGCTGGGCGCGGGCGTGAAGCTGACCCCGGCGATCACCGGCCTGTACTTCGTCGGGATGCGGCGCTGGGCGGCCGCGGCGTTCTCGGCGGTGGTGTTCTTCGCGACGCTCGGCGTCTCGTATCTTGTTGCGGGAGACAGGGTTCGGTACTTCTTCACCGACTGGATCGGCAAGGACCGGCTCTTCACCATCGGCAACGTCTACAACCAGTCCTGGCGTGGTGGCATCGCTCGCGTGCTGGGCTACGACCCTGGGATGGGCGCGTATTGGGCGGTGGCCGTCGCCTTCACCGCGACGTTGGCCGCTGCGGCGTGGTGGGCGCTGGGCTTGTATCCGCTGCAGCGTGATCGGCTGGGGTCGCTGCTGGTCGTCGTGCTGTTCGAGCTGCTCGCCTCGCCGGTCTCGTGGACCGCGCACTGGGTGTTGGTGGTGCCACTGCTGGTCTGGCTGCTCCACGGGCCGTGGCGCGACCAGCCGGGCGCGCGGGCGCTGTGGTGGGTGTGGCTGACCGTGGCGGTCACCGCCGTGCCCAACGCACTCGCGACCCTGCAGACGAATCGCTGGGAGATCAGCCGTCCCTGGTACGAGGCCTGGGCGGGACTGATCTATCCGATTCTGACGGTGGCGACCCTGGGCTGGATCGTCGCCACCGGAGTCCGGGCCAGGCGGGCATTGACGGCCGCGGATCTGCCGCCACTCACGGTGGGCGCGGCGGTCCGGGAATCCGGCGACGCGCAGGTGTCGGCCAAGAGTGGTGGTAATGACAAAGAACGCGCAGGCGTGGAAAGCCGGGCTATCGGCGGCTGACGGAGCTAAGGCAGCTCCGGGATGGCGCCCGCACGCAGCGGCGGCTGGGTGCGAAGCTTCAGAGGGCTTGGCGGTCCACCTGATCAGGCGTGTGGAAGAAATCTCGGTCGCCTTCACGGTCGTCGAACATGCCCGCTTGTTCCAAGAGCCGGAAGAACGCTCGATATAGCCGACGGTAGATCACCAATTCTTGGTCGATCAGAGCTGCCACCCACGGGTTGTGCTCGGGCGTGGCAGCCAACCCTCCGACGCAATCCAGTTGCACGCGAAGTGGTTCCTGATCGCGGTGGGTAGTGAAAACTTCGCCGACCGCAAGCAGCACCCCATAGAACGGGTCGTCAGGCACACACGGAATGCGGCCGAAGTCGATGTCCAGGAACGCAAATGTGGCCCGCCGGATGCACTCGGCGGCCGCGAGGACGGCGCGGTTCAGGTCGTCGTCGTCAGCCGCGGCGATGATGTCGACAGTGAGGTTGAACCAGGACTGCTGCCGCCGCCAATGATCGAGGATTCCCCGAACCCATTTTCCGACTACTGGCGCATCGCGCTCAAAGAGCTTTGCGGCGTGCCGGTCGATCGACTCGATAGTGGCGTCCGCATCAATGTTCAAAACCCACGGTTGGCGGAGATGCGCAATCCGCTCAACCACCTCGCGGCTGGCAGCGCCGACCGCAGCTGCATGGCTGGCGTCATCGCCAGTGGCGATCGCTGATAGCAACTGGATGTCCATGTGCCGATAGAGCTCCGGGAAGACCTCGAACGGCTTGACGGCGGTGCGCTCCCACTCGCCGCTGCGGTCACTCACGCCTGAACGCTGCCAAGAACAGGATTCGTGGCGTCCTGGCAGATCGACGAAACGTGTTGCCAGTAAATCCAATCCGACATTGCCTCGCGCTGTGCAGCCACGTGGGGCGCGGTATACGCCTTGTACAGCTCGACGTTTTGCATGTGGTCTGCGTAAGCGATGAGCTTGGTCAGGTGATCGATCGGGCCATTGGTGCCGGTGGTGCGCAGCAGCGGCTTGATGGTCTCCACCCAGAGCTTCATCGTCTGCTTGGCGTCGGGTGGCGCATCCTGCACCGGCCGAGGCGGCAGCGCCTCGTACAGCGTGACGTCAGACCATTCCTCAAGTCGCGCAGCGGCTTCCGGGGCAATCACTTGCAGTCGGGACCGACCCTGCATGGTGCCATCGGCCGGGATGTCGTCAGGCGCCAACTCCTCGGCGTGCATGCTCGATTTGTATGGCTTGACGTCTTCGGGCGTGCCAATGATCGCGCGCAGCGTCTTGCCGTGGAACTGTGCCCAACCTTGTATCGCCAGGAATGGGAAATTCACCCAGCGGCCGCGCTCAGCTGGCGAGATCGCCTCGTCCGCACTGACCAGCGTCACCTGTCCCGGAAGCTTCACCCCGTCGGGGATGTAACCAATGCCGTATGAGTTGGCCGCCAGAATCTGGCCCTCAGACGTGACACCGACTGCCCACACGAATTGATAGCTCGCCGCTGGGATAGACGGCGGCGCATGCAATGCCGCGGAAATGCGCCGCGCGATCTCGATATCCGCGTCAGTATTCCCTGCCGACTTTCGTTGCAAAAGGCCGGCTTTCGCCGCTGCTGCCATGGCATCGCGCTCTGCGCGGGCCGGGCTGACCGGGATCGGCGCGGCTGCCGCAGCCTGCTGGTTGTTCGTGCCGGCGGCTGCGACACTGGGACCCGCAGGTCCGACGGGACCGCCCTGTCCGGGTTGTGCGACCGGTGCCGCCGGAGACGGCGTTGGAGCAGGGCCCAACGGAGCCGCGGGCGCAGCCGGCGTAGCAGCAGCTGGGCCCCCGACGGAACCGCCGCCACCAGCTGCCGACGCGGCGCCGACGGGAGCAGAGCTTGTCCCGGACGTGCCGCCGGCCGCGCCAGTTGGTGTTGCCGGAGGAGGCGTGGTCGGTTGTTGCGTCGCCGGTTGAGCCGAGGCCAGCGGCTGTGAAGCGTTCCCCGCTCCGCTCTGTAAACCCTGGCCGAACTGCTGCAACCCCTGCTGCAGTGGATTAGTCGGTTGACCGCCGGGTGTCTGCGCTCCGGTTGGCTGGCTGCTGGGGTTGCCCGACTGCTGCGCACCGGGGGTGCCACCGAGACCACTCGGAGAACCGCCACCTCCGGTGCTTGTGCTCGTCGTCGGTGTCCCTCCGCCTCCACTGGCTACGGTTCTGGTCGCCGGCTGTGATGGTGCTGCGACGACATTAGCTGGGGCACCGCCGGGGGTCTGTGGGTTCGCCGTTTGCGTGACGACCGGTGTTCCTGCGGGGTTTGACGGCTGAGGGTTTGCGGATGCTGCGGCGTCCGGAGCCCTGGGTGTCGCGGGGGCAGCCGGTGCCGGGGCGGGCGGGGTAACTTCCGCCTGTGGATCAGCGGCTATTGAGGGCCCCTCGCCGCGCGTCACTGGGGCAGGAAGCGTATCGGTCTTTGAGGAAGGGGGCGGCGCGGGAGGGCGCTTCTCAGACTTTGGATCGGCAGAGGCTGGATCTCCTTCACCGCGAGGAGTGGCGGGCGGTGCTGAAGTGCCCCCCGGCAGAGACCCCGGTGGCGGCTGCAGTTCATTTGGCAGGCCGCTACTAAGGAGCTGTTGCTCATTTATCGGAGGTTTGTAAGCCGATGGGTTCGCGACATGACCAGCTGCATCGGAAATGGCCTTGATATTGTCGCTATGGCACTGGATTTTCCTATTGTGAACCTTTGTGTCGTAGTCGGGGTCATCCTGCGACAGTTTGTTGATATAGGACTTCGCAGCGTTGACGTTGTTTATAATCTTGTCTTTGGCGCCAGCGATGGCTTGGGCCATATCGTTGTTCCAGTTTGCGGCAAGCGTCAACTGATTCTGAAGCGCGGCGAAGTTAGTTAGTATCTGTCCGCCTTTGCTGTCGGCGGCACCCGCAGCCCCCCCGGACCAGCTGTCGCCACCGTTGTGGAACGTATCTCGATGCTTGTGACTCCACGGCGTGGATCCGCTATTCACCAGGTTCTGAAGTGCGCGGACGCAATCCTGAGCGACTTGATAGAAGCGAGTCTCGCTGCTATCAGGCCAACCGCCCGGATTCAACATGTCGTCGGCTCCGGTGGGTTTCGGTCGATCTCCCATTAAGCTACCCCAGCGGCGGTGCATGCAGCACTAATGCCTGCCGAAGCGCGCCGGAATACGTTGTACAGGTAGGTATCTGCACTTGTATAGGTTGGCATTCCTTGAATAAATGCACGCCCATACTGCGCCGCGAGAACTCCGAAATCCTGGATAACAGGATTTGCGCTGCCTCTCCCCAGTCTCTCGAAGGTATCGGACGCTGTGGCAAGTAGCGGCTCGACGGCGTCGTTTTCGGACTTGTACTGCGGTGACCAGTCGCTCGCAGGAATATTTAGATCTTCGTTCTTCCATGCCGTGTAAATTGGATTGGCATCTAGCTGCTTGACGGCAGTGTTCCAATCGGCGCAGCCAGGATCGGGCGATGTCAAGAATTGAACTGGCTTTTCAACATCGTCTAGCGGCGCAATTTTTTCGGGAGGCGCTACCGGTGTGACTAGCGGCCCGCGGGCAGCTGCAGAACCAAACGTGATTGCCTGACATATCCCTGTGATTGTCATGCCTAGTGTCACGCCGGTGGTCACTAAATTGAAATCTTCCGGTGCGTAATTCGGTACCTTGCTGACGAATGCGTGCATATACGCCACATACTGCTGATAAAGCTCACGCATGACCCGATGCGTGGTTATCTTTATGAGTGACGTTGCTTGATCGGCGGATTTTCCGAATGCTTCGGCTGACGTCTCGAATACAGTTCGCATATCCGGAGTCCATGCACTTGCAGAGATGGAGGGGTCTCGTCGTTCCCATCCGGCGTTTTTGGTGCTGTTCGCCAAGGTGTCATTAATCGGCCCCCACGGCGCGCACGAAGGATCTTCGGTGATCACGGAGACAGGGCCGGTGTCGTTAGCGCTGGCGATATCGGATTTCGAACCCGACGTCGGTGTACCACCGCCGTTCCCATTGTTCGAACCCTTGCCGCCCGCGCACGACACCGCCACAACGGCAGTCACCGCGATGACAGCAACTAGGGCGATCGCACCGAGGATCCACTTGAGCGGACCCTTCTTCTGAGGGGCGGGCGTGGGATTCGGCCACTGCGGTTGTGAGTTCCATTGGCCCTGCGGTCCCGGCCCCTGCCGTCCACCGGGGTACCCCTGCCAATTACCGGGCTGCTGCGGGGGTTGAGCACCCCACGGGCCGGACGGCGGTGGCTGGGTCACAGTTGTTCCTCCACATTGGGTCGGGTCGGAGCCGCATGGCGCGGTGCAGAAGAGGGGGGTACCGGGACGGCGCCTGAACCGTGGATCGGCGCGGCTGCATGCTTGCCCTCGACGGGGGCCTTGGGCTGCGCTTTCTCGGAGTGCGCCTGAGACTTGTCTTTGTCGTCTGCCGACTTCTTTTCGTCGTCGGCCTTCTTGTCTTCAGCAGCCTTCTGCTCAGCATCTTGCGGCTTGTCCTTCTCGGACTCGCCCTTCTTGCCGGCCATCTGGCCGATTTGCTGACCCACTTGCTGAGCCATCTGCATCGCTGCTTGAGGGATCGCGCCCGCCATCTGGGCCATCTGCATCGGCATCTGGAGCATTTGGCCACCCATCTGGCCGAGTTGGCTCAGCTGGCTCATCGGGTCGCCGCCAGCGCCAGGCGCACCTGCCGCTGCCGTAGACGTCGCACCGGCTTTGGCTGGATTGGCGGCACCGGCGGCCGATCCACCTCCGCTGCCTCCCCCTGGCGCACCACCACTGCCGCCGCCAGATCCTTGGCCTGCTGGATCGTCGAGCTTTTGTTTCAGCACGTCTGCCGCAGCTTGTTGGTCAGTCGTCGCGTACGTGGACGCCGCGTCCTTGATGTTCGCTGCGTAGGCAGCAGTCTCGGTTTTCAGCTTGGGTAAGCCCGTCGTTATCGGATCCGCGAACTTCGGGGCATTCGTCGCCGCGGCAGTCGACAGCGCATCCGAACCGGTCGGAATGTAGAACGCCGGAGCAGCCGGCACGGCGTCCGACGCTGCTTGAAACGCCTGACCGGCAGCGGCAAGTTGGGCCGTATCAACCTTCAACGTGGGCGTCACTTGACGCCCGCCTCGCGGTGTGCCGCCCCTAGTGAACGGTGACTACTCGACACCGAATTCCCCTCCCTGCGTCGGTCAGCCGAACTTGCCCTTGAGCTTCCCCTCGGCAGATTCCATCGAATCATGACCGCTCTGGATGGCGCCGATCAGCTTGTTCAACGCTTCCAGCGCAGCATCGGCCTTCTCGCCCCATGAGTGCTCGGCAGCTTGCCAGCCCTCGCGCGCGGTGCCGTGCCAGATGTCGCTGCTCACCAATTGGATTCGCGCGCGCTCCTCGACCAGGATGTCGTTCAACCGTTTGTGTTCATCCTTGAGGTCGCCGATCGTCTGCTCGATCTCCGCAAAATGCCATTCTTGCTCTGCCATTGACGTCCCCCTACAGATGCATTGCTTGGGTCAGGCCTGTAGCCGCATTGGCGTCGGTCGAGTCGTAGGCGGCTACCGCAGACTGAAGCTTCTCGGTGATCCCGCGTTGCTCGGTGCTCAACGCCGCCATCGCCTTTTTGTAGCTGTTCAGAGCAGCTTCGACGGCCTTACCGGTGTCGCCCTTCAGCGCCTTCGCGAAGTCATCGATGGCCCGCTGTACCTGCGTCTGATGCGAGTCGAGGTGGCCGATCGTCTCCTCGAGTTTCGCGACCTGATGCCGCAGCATCTGCGTATCGACCTTGACTGCGTCCACGCCGCCCCCCTTCGCACGACAACCCCGGGACCGATTTTACGCCCGGGGGCGTATCAGTCGTCCCAACCAAGGATAGTCGGCGGATGTAGGGGGTACCTGCACGAAATTGTCTGGAAGGCCAAGGTGCAGGCGCGACGGTTCCATCGGCTTTTAGCTGGCGCATCGCGGCGCCGATAGGATCTGCTCGCTGCCGACGGTCTAAGTTCAGCCTCGTACCGCCTTGCACTCGCGGTCTCGTCCCAACCACGTCAAGAACGATTCGCACAAGTGACCTCGACTAATGCCGCCTCCCGATTGTGGCCCGCCGTTGACGTTCGGTTGGGCGAACTGGTCGCTGGGTTGGATGCCATTGGGACTCAGCCAATCCCGTACGGAAAGTTGCCTGCTCGGGCACGAAATGCGTACGAATGTAGCTACGTGACGTGGTCCGACATCGCTGATGCGACGGTCGCGGACCTTCTGGGACCCCGATCGGCTGGTGTGCGAACTGTCGAGTCGATGGTGATGGCTGCTCGCGCGGCAGTGGCTCCGCAGCAGGAGACAGCCGACCCAACTCAGACAACCGCTACCGATGCGGCCAATCGGCTGCTGGATCGTCTCAGCACGCGTGACCGCAAGGTCCTGTGGGCGCGTGAATGGGCGCCGGCCAAGGTCACGCAGGAGCGCCTTGCGGCCGAGCTCGGCGTGCATCCGACCTGGCTCTGGCGAAACGAGAGTCGCATTCGATCACGGTTCGCCGAATTGCTCAGCGAGCCCGCCCACAGAGATGTCCGGCAGTCGGCGGCTGAACTGCGCCGCCGATTGGGTGTCTACGTTCCGCGCTCAACAGTCGAATCTGAGATTCGTCAGTTGGGCATGGAGCCGACGACTGAGGCGGCGTGGCTGTTGCTTCACGTTGCCGGGCAGTACAGAGAACACGACGGTTGGTTCGAAAACGTTTCACAGGGCGGACGTCGACGGGTCGATGCTTCTGTCCGCAGGCTCCTTCGTGCCGAGCCCGGTCAGACCCTGGAAACGCTGACTCGGGAGCTGGCAGCCGAGGGAATGCGGCGAGATGCGGTTCCTGCATATCTGGACACGCTGGCGCTGAGCAGGATTGGCGGGGCGTACCTGCCGTCACGCTCTGGGCTCAGGGCCAAGATCGCAGCGGTATTGGACGCTGTCGGTCGGCCGATGACTGCTGAAGAAATCAGCGGCGTGGTGGGGGATTCGGTGGGCGCCAAATCTGTACTGAAAGCGTTGCACGGAAACGACAGATTCACGCGAACGAGCCGAACCAGATGGGCCTTGGCTGGATGGAACCATCGCGAGTACGGCGGCATTGCGCAAGAACTGACCACGCGCATCGAGGCGGCCGGAGGGCGCGTGCTTGTCAGCGAGTTGCTCGACGACATGCGTGCGGCGCTCCCTGACGTCAAGGAAAGCTCGATCCGTACGTATCTCGCGACCCTCGCATTCGTGACGGAAGGTGGCATGGTGCGCCTTCGGCGCCGAGGCGACCCGTGGCCGTCTATTCCGGGGGTGGAAGCTGTGCCCACGGCGTTTCGTCGGTCAGACGGCTGCATCGGAATCGCAGTCCCGGTAACGACACACGTTCTGCGTGGTTCTGGACTGTCCATCGATTCGCCTGTTGCACAAGCGATTGGCGTGGCTCCGGGGCACAGTCGCGACTTTGAAACGGACTTCGGGGTTGTGCCTGTTACGTGGGATCTAGATGAGCCCGCTGCACCCAACATGGGCTCGGTTCGACAACTCGCCAGCGCAGCGGGTGCTGGACTCGGTGATTCCCTGGTGCTGATCTTCGACCCAGCCAAAGGCACCCTGCGTGCAGACTGCGTTCAAGGAAGCGGCGCAGGTCAGGAGTGAGACTCAGTTGACCGGGGTTGCATCACTACTTACCTTGGCGCGCAACAACTCCCGTAACTCCGCAATCTCACCCCGTAGCTGGTCGATGTGCGCCGCGGTGGCGGCGCCTTGCTTCTGATCGTCATCCGACACCGTCTGCACGATCCACGACGCGATGGTCGCCGTGATGGAACCGACCAGGCTGATCCCACCAATCATCATGAGACTGGCCATGACTCGTCCCGTGGTGGTGACGGGATACATGTCGCCGTAGCCGACCGTGGTGATCGTGGTCATCGCCCACCACACGGCCAGGCCGAAGCTCGTGATGTGGGCGTCCGGAGCCGCGCGCTCGGCGTCGTACACCGCCAGCGCCCCGACGTACACCAACAGCACGGCACCAGAAATGGTGTAGATGATCACCTTGCCGCGGATGGCGTTGCCGATGGCCTTCTGCATGGCGCTGACCAATACGACCAGCCGGATCAGACGGAGCGGTCGCAGCAGGGGGAGCAGCACCACGGCCAGGTCGACCAGATGCCGAAGGAACCACTGCTTGCGGTCGGGGGCCAGGTACAGCCGCGCCGCATAGTCGGCGGTGAACACCGCCCACGCCAACATGGTCACCAGGCTCAGGAGATGTGCGACAAGGCCCTTCGGCTGGACGAGGACGTCGATGCTGTACGCGGCAAGGAACAGGGCGGCGACGGCGGCCAGCGGCCATTCCGCGCGATGTTCCCACCTGTCGAGGCGGTCTTGCGTAGTCACGTCAGAAGTGTGCGGCACCAGCGGGTACTTCGGAAACTCCGATCGAGAACCGCATTGTCACCGGCCGGCCCGGGGAAGCGAGGCGATATCCGCCGTGGCGCAGGGCGTCGGTGGGCGCGGCCATGGGCTCGATGGCCACCAGCGCGTCGCCCGGCGGTGCGAACAGTTGCGCGGCGGGGTAGCCGGTTTCGAACGTCACCGTGATTCGGTGACTCCCGCCGCTGAGGGTGAACTGCGCGCCGTCGGGTACCTGGTCGAAACCGTCGTCGTACGCGGTGTCGCCCAGCGGCCCGGATCGGGCCGCCCAATTCTCCGTAGCGCCGGTGGGCAACCCGCGATCGTCCGTCGGTAGGTGTCGTAGCGCAGGCGTCTGAAGAACCCAATTCTCCCGCGGCACAACAGGAATGGTCAGATACGGGTGGTAGCCGAAACACAGCGGTACTGCCGCAGACGCGGACGGCCGAACGCTGGTCTCGATCGTCAACACCCGCCCGGTCAGCGTGACGCGCTCCGTCAGCACGTGTGGGAAGGGAAACGACGCCAGCAGGCCCGGCCGGCTGAAATCGACTGCCGCGGTGACGGAATTCGCCGACTGCTCCGTGACCAGCCAGCCTGGGTAGGCCGCGAGTACACCGTGCATGGGTGAGCCGTGCTCGTCGGTGCGGACGCCACCGGTTCCGGGCGTCAAGGTGACGGCACCACCGTCGACGTCGTAGGTGTTGGCGCTCAACCGATTCGCCCACGGATAGAGCAGGGGGATGCCCATGGTCTTGGCGTTGGTCAGATAGGCGTCGAGCCCGCGCCGCTGGCCCAGGAACTCCACCTGCCCATCGGAAAACGACGTCCCGATCATCCCGGCGGCGGGCACGAATGTCGCGGTCATCGTCGACTCGGGGTCGCGCAGTACGACGGTATCGAGTTCGGCCATCGGGGTCCTCCAGTGTCAGTGGGCCAACGGGTCGTGCTGAATGCGTTCTGGCGGAGAGCCTTTGGCAATCAGGGCGGCTTTGGTTGCGGCGACCATCTTGGGCCCGCCGCACACCAGGATCTGCCGGTCGCTCCAGCTGCCGTAGCTCGTCACCACGTCGGGGAGCAACCCGGTCTGCCGGACATGCAGCCCGCGGGGCGGCTGGACATCGGGATAGTCGGCGGCCCACGGCGGGTCGGTGGAGTATTCGGACACCGGCGTCACCGACAGCCACGGGTTGGTGGCCGCGATCTCCCACAGCGTGCGCAGGTCGTAGAGGTCGCAGGGATAGCGGCCGCCGAAGAACAGGTGCACGCGCGGGTTCTCGGCCTCGCGGCACAAGTTCATCAGCAGCGCGCGCAGCGGCGCCAGCCCGGTGCTGCCGGCGACCATGAGCACGTCTCCGTCAGAGCGGGAAACGTTCATTCCGCCATGGGGATTCGACAGTCGCCAGCGGTCGCCGGGCGTGGTCTGGTTGACGATCGCGGTGCTCACCATGCCGCCGCTGACCGAGCGGATGTGAAACTCGATGGCGCCGCTGGCATCGGATGGCATCGAGGGACTCAGGTGCCGCCAGCGCCGCGGCCATTGCGGCACCTGTACCGCGACGTACTGGCCGGCGTGGTACGAGAGCGCCTGGTCCAGTTGCAACCGCACGATCGAAACGTCGCGCGTCACCCGCAGGTGCTCGACGACGGTGCCGTCGACATAGGGCGGGGTCTGCTCGGAGTCGGCGGCGCCGCGCATGACACCGACGATGAGGTCGACGGCGTGCGTGGTGGCTTCGGCGACGCGGGCATCCCAGCGGTCACCGAGCTCGACACGCAGGGTCGCCAGCAACGCGTCGTGCAGGGCCACGTAATGCTGAGGTGCCACACCGTATTTGCGGTGGTCGCGGCCGAGCTGAGCCAGGAACGCCACGGGTTCTTCGGCCCGCTGGTCGATGAATTCGCCGAGTACCCAGAACAGCGCCTGACCGAATGCGGTGCGCTGGGCGGCCAGGTCGGGTGGAAAGAGATCGCGCGCCGACAGGTCGGTGGCGAACCAGCGGGCGTAGAAGCGACCGATCACGCCGTCCCCGCCGCGGGCAGGGTCGACCGCGGCGCGCACCGTCATCAGGGCTTCGCGGTCGTCAAGTCCCATCGGGCGTCGGTGACGTGGTGTCGAAATGGTTCTGCCCCAACGTGCTGACGAAGGTGGGGCCCAACAGATCGAGTTCGCGCCGGTGCGCGTCGGCCCAGGCGCCATACGGGTAGTGGGCCAGGTACTCGTTCCGGAAGCGGTCGTCCTCGGACACCTCGGTGACGCAGAACGTCGGGATCGCCAGATCGACCACCGGCCCGCCGCGTTCCACCTCGGCCAGCAACAGTGGGGCGTTGCCGCCCAGGAATCGGTCGACGATCCAGCCGTCCTCGCCGAGCCACACCGAATACCGCACCTTGGTGACGACATGTTCGGCGCGACGGACGATTTCGCCGGCCACCAGCGGATCGAGTTCACGCTCGGCCTCGTAGCGGGTGCCGCCGGCCGCCGGTCCCTTGGCTGTCATGGTGCCGAGCGAGTCGCTGCCGATGGCGTCGATGAGGTCGATCGACGGATCGCTCAGATCGGCCGGCGCGGGACCCTGGACCCGCACCCGGACGGCATACCCGTCGGACGCGAACAGATACGCCTGCACGATCAGGGCCGGACTGGGGTCGGACGCGGTGACGGCGGGCAGGTCGTGGACGAGGAACTTTCGCTCGAACTCGAAATCGCCGAAGTCGGATTCGGATTCGGACATGGTTAACGGTAACCCGCCTGACCAGCTACAGGTGGCTAAGGCCCTTGTATGCGACCAGGAGTCCGATGACGATCAGAATTCCGGCGACCAGCACCGCATGCTGTCGGTGCAACCAGGCGCCGAGACGGGCCATGGCCGGGTCCAGCCGCTCGCCCGCGGCGGCGTAGGTCAGGACGGGGATGGCGACCGAACTGCCTGCCACCACCGCGAAATACAGCACCGACGCCCAGGTCGCCGCGCGGGGGAGTTCATCGGTGCTGATGGCCAGGCCGGCAGCGACGCACATGAACAGCACCTTGGGGTTCACCACCGCGAGCACCGCCGCGGTCACGAAGCCCCGGGCCGGGGTGACGCTGGTCAGCTTCCGCATCCAGGCCGGCTCGTGCGTGTCGTGCTTGCGGTTGGCCCAGCGGTAGATACCGAAGGCGACCAGCAGGACGCCGATCACGATGCGTACCCACGACGCCGTGGTCGACGGCTGGCCTGCCTCGGGCATCAGACCGGACAGCTGGACGAACACCCCGGTGAGCACGGCGATGGCCACCAGCCATCCGGCGAGAAAAGTCAGACCGGTAAGCCGGGCGTGGGGAGATTGCAGCACGAGCACTGCGGGGATGATCGACAGCGGGGAGAGGGCGATCACCAATGCCAGAGGAATCAATTCCGTCAGTACCGAAGTCCAATCGGTCATTCGCTGCACCCCTTCGCGGTCGCGACAAGTATGCCTGTGCCGGAAAGGGCATTCGGGCGTCCTGGAAAAGGACTTGTGGCGGTGTTGAAAATCGGGCAAATTTTCTAGACTTGAGCGGAACAGACTCAACCTTGACTGCGTTGAACTGACCGACAAGCATTTTCTCCAAACGAAAGGGAGGTGTCGTGGACTCGTTCAACCCGACCACGAAGACTCAGGCGGCGCTGACCTCAGCGTTGCAAGCGGCGACCGCCGCCGGAAATCCGGAGATCCGTCCGGCGCACCTGTTGATGGCTCTGCTGACCCAGAATGACGGCATCGCCGCACCGCTGTTGGAGGCCGTCGGCGTCGAGCCCGCGACCATCCGGGCCGAAGCCCAGCGGCTGATCGACCGGCTGCCCAGTGTCAGCGGCGCCAACTCGACGCCGCAGCTGTCTCGTGAGTCGGTCGCGGCCCTGACGGCTGCCCAGCACCTGGCCACCGAGATGGACGACGAGTACGTCTCCACCGAGCATCTGTTGTACGGCCTGGCCAGCGGCGACTCCGACGTCGCCAAGATCCTGGTCAACCACGGCGCCGCGCCGCAGACGCTGCGCGACGCCTTCGTGAAGGTCCGCGGCAGTGCCCGCGTCACCAGCGCCGACCCCGAGGGCACCTACCAGGCGTTGGAGAAGTACTCCACCGACCTGACCGCTCGCGCCCGGGAAGGCAAGCTCGACCCGGTCATCGGTCGCGACAACGAGATTCGTCGCGTGGTCCAGGTTCTGAGCCGGCGCACCAAGAACAACCCGGTGCTGATCGGCGAGCCCGGCGTCGGCAAGACCGCCATCGTCGAGGGTCTGGCCCAGCGCATCATCGCCGGTGACGTGCCCGAGAGCCTGCGCGACAAGACCGTCGTCAGCCTGGACCTCGGGTCCATGGTGGCCGGCGCCAAGTACCGCGGTGAATTCGAGGAGCGGCTCAAGGCCGTCCTCGACGACATCAAGAACTCGGCCGGGCAGGTCATCACCTTCATCGACGAGTTGCACACCATCGTGGGCGCCGGCGCCACCGGCGAGTCCGCCATGGACGCCGGGAACATGATCAAGCCGATGCTGGCCCGCGGCGAGCTGCGCCTGGTCGGCGCGACCACGCTCGACGAATACCGCAAGTACATCGAAAAGGACGCCGCCCTGGAGCGCCGGTTCCAGCAGGTGCTGGTCGGCGAGCCGTCGGTCGACGACACCGTCGGCATCCTGCGTGGCCTCAAGGAGCGCTACGAGGTGCACCACGGTGTGCGCATCACCGACTCCGCGCTGGTCGCGGCGGCCACGCTGTCGGACCGCTACATCACCAGCCGGTTCCTGCCGGACAAGGCCATCGACCTCGTCGACGAGGCGGCGTCGCGGTTGCGCATGGAGATCGACTCCCGACCTGTCGAGATCGACGAGGTCGAGCGGCTGGTCCGTCGCCTCGAGATCGAAGAGATGGCGCTGGAGAAAGAGGAAGATGCGGCGTCCAAGGACCGGCTGGAGAAGCTGCGTTCCGAGCTTGCCGACTACAAGGAGAAGCTCAGCGAGCTGACCACCCGGTGGCAGAACGAGAAGAACGCCATCGACATCGTCCGCGAGTTCAAGGAACAGCTGGAGACGTTGCGCGGTGAGGCCGACCGGGCCGAGCGCGACGGTGACCTGGCCAAGGCCGCCGAGCTGCGGTACGGCCGGATTCCGGCGGTCGAGAAGCAACTCGACGCCGCGCTGCCGGTCGCCGAGGCCCGCGAGAACGTCATGCTGAAGGAAGAGGTCAGCCCCGACGACATCGCGGATGTGGTGTCGGCGTGGACCGGCATCCCGGCCGGCCGAATGATGGAAGGTGAGACCGCCAAGCTGCTGCGCATGGAGGCCGAGCTGGGGCACCGGGTGATCGGTCAGGAGCTCGCCGTCCAGGCTGTTGCCGACGCGGTGCGTCGCAGCCGGGCAGGGGTGGCCGATCCCAACCGGCCGACGGGTTCGTTCATGTTCCTGGGCCCGACCGGTGTCGGTAAGACCGAACTGGCCAAGGCGCTGGCGGAGTTCCTGTTCGACGACGAGCGCGCCATGATCCGCATCGACATGAGCGAGTACAGCGAGAAGCACGCAGTGGCTCGTCTCGTGGGGGCCCCTCCCGGGTACGTCGGGTACGACGCCGGTGGCCAGCTGACCGAGGCGGTACGACGGCGGCCGTATTCGGTGGTGCTGTTCGATGAGATCGAGAAGGCGCACCCTGATGTGTTCGACATCCTGCTGCAGGTGCTCGACGACGGCCGGTTGACCGACGGTCAGGGTCGTACCGTCGACTTCCGCAACACCATCCTCATCCTCACGTCCAACCTGGGCGCGGGCGGCACCGAGGAGCAGGTGATGGCGGCGGTGCGCTCGCGGTTCAAGCCGGAGTTCATCAACCGCCTGGACGACGTCATCGTCTTCGAGGCGCTCAAGCCCGAGGAGCTGGTGCGGATCGTCGACATCCAGCTGGCTCAGCTGCAGAAGCGGCTGGCGCAGCGGCGGTTGACGCTCGAGGTGTCGCTGGAGGCCAAGAAGTGGCTGGGGGAGCGCGGTTTCGACCCGCTGTACGGTGCCCGTCCGCTGCGCCGCCTGGTGCAGCAGGCCATCGGCGACCAGTTGGCCAAGAAGCTGCTGGCCGGCGAGGTGCACGACGGCGACGTCGTGCCGGTCAACCTCAGCGCCGACGGCGAGAGCCTGGTGCTCGGCTGAGTCCGGGTTGGTTACGGGAAAGCCCCGCCACACTTCGGTGTGGCGGGGCTTTTCTAGATGTTGAAGCGGCCGGCGAATCCGCGCAGCGGGACGTCGGCGCTCGTCAGTAGTCCGGGTGGCGCTGCGACCACCGAGGCGATGGCGTTGAGCGCGGGCAGCCCGGTGACGGTCATGCCGATCGAGGCGAAGTTGTCCGGATTCGACAGGTCCACACCGGGTTTCGGGTAGATCATGTGCTTGTTGTAGACGCACGGATCACCCTTGATCTGGGTGATGTAGCAGCCCTTGATGTTCCAGCTTGGGTCGGTGTGCGGCGTCATCTGCCACTCGAGGTGTGTCTCGATGCGCGGCACCCCGTCGACCATGCCCTGGTACTTGATGTAGTTGCCGCCCAGCGAGCCCTTGGGCAGCGTGTACCAGCCCAGGTCGACATCTTTTGTGCAGGCGCCGAGCTCGTAGCTGAACTTCACCTCGTCGAGCTCGAGTCCGAAGCAGTCGGCCATCATCAGCACGCTGTCGGCGAACACCCGGGTGTACTTTTCCAGCTTCGCCGGGATCGACGGATCATCAACGGGCAGGCCGTATCCCACCTCGATCCAGGTGTCCTTGCTGTGGTGGCAGGACACGTCGACGGATTCGATGGTCGTGACGTTCTCGATCTCGGCGACGTCGGCCGAACACACCACGCCCAGGATCTGGTTCACGCCCGGGTTCATGCCGGTGCCGTAGAACGTGGAACCACCACGTGCGGCCGCTTCCGCCAGGACCTGGGTGACCGGTCTCCCGGAGGGGTGCGGGTGGTTGGTGTCGCGGTGCCAGCCCGTGATCCAGTCGGCCGTCGTGACGATATTGATCCCGGCTTCAAGGACTTTCACGTAGAGGTCTTCGTCGGGGAAGACGCCGTGGAACGTCAGTACGTCGGGTTTGGCGGCGATGATCTCGTCGACCGATCCGGTGGCGATGACTCCGATGGGCCCGATGCCGGCGATCTCACCGGCGTCACGCCCGATCTTTTCCGTTGTGTAGCAATGCAATCCGACCAACTCGAGGTCGGGGCGCTTGCCGATGCGCTTGATCATCTCGGTGCCGACGTTGCCGGTGGCGACCTGGAAGACGCGGATTTTGGCACTCATGGTGTTCAGCCCTTCGGCGTTTCGGGATAAAACTGCATGGCCCATTTGCGGATTGCGGTGAAGCCTTCGTATTCGGCGGTGGCCAGCGCCGGCGGATCGGAGTACCGCTGGTGCGACCAGATGTGGATGTCCTGGGTGAACTGCCGGATCACCTCGTCGCCGAACGCGGCGGCACGTTCGGCGGCTCGCGGACTGTCCTTGCCGGGCGTCCGCCCGATGTAGACCATGAACCGCACGTCGGAGGTGGACTCGTCGACGGGAGTGACGGCCGAGATGGTGCGGTTGTCGATCATTCCCCAGCTCTTGGTGACGGCGATGCCCAAGCCACCGTTGATGGCCTCGACTCCGCTGCGCACGTCGTCGATCGACTGCTGGTCGCCGCCCTCAAAGGTGATGGTGAAGTCGACGTACGAGACCGGCGCGGCGAAGTCGTGGCGGGTGAAGACCGGCACGATCGGGGTCTGGTGCACGAACTTGAAGTGTGCGAAATCGACGCCGTTCTCCAGCACGTACTGCGGATGCAATTCGAGTGCGTCACGGAAGAGCCGCTGCTGCGGGTAGTAGTCGGCGGCGCTGCTGCCGTCGCTGAACGAGGCGAACACGTCGGGCGCCTCGAAGAACGGTTCGCGCCCCTCGACGTCGTGCCAGATATAGATGGCCTCGTTGAGTTCGGTCACGGGGTAGGTGCGAATCCGGCGGCCGCGGTTGGGCCGGTCCTGGTACGGGATGCAGACGTTGTGGCCGGCGGCGTTCCACTGCCAGCCGTGAAACGGGCACTGGATCGTGTCGCCGACGACGTGGCCGCCGAAGCCGAGGTGCGCACCGAGGTGCTCGCAGTAGGCGTTCATGACGGTGACGGCGCCGGATTCCGAGCGCCAGGCGACCATCTCCTCGCCGAAGTACTTCATGGCGTGCACCGCGCCGATGTCGACCTGGTCCGACCAGGCGACCTGGAACCATCCCGTCGGCTTCGTGGGCAACTGCGGTTTGGCCATGACGGGAATCGTAGGGGGTTCTGTGAAACTTGTGAAGGGTTTAGTAGAGGGTTCTGCGAAACTGCGTGCGAGCGGCTAGCCTGCTGAAGATGACCGAGGTGAGCGTGCGCCGGACCAACAAGCGCGGCGACGCCACCCGGGAAAGCATGTTGGAGGCCGCGCGCAAGGCGCTGGCCACCGGAGATCCGGGCGCGGTATCGGCCAACCGGATCGCCAAGGAGATCGGCGCCACCTGGGGTGCGGTGAAGTACCAGTTCGGCGACATCGACGGCTTCTGGGCCGCGGTTCTGCGCCGCACCGCCGAGCGTCGCGCGGGCATGCTGAGCCAGCACGACAGCGGCGCTACGCTGCGGCAACGCGTCGCGACCATCATCGACCTGCTGTATGACGGCCTGACCATCGGCGATTCCCGGGCCATCGAGAATCTGCGCGCGGCGCTCCCGCGGGACCATGCCGAACTGGAACGGCTCTATCCGAAGACGGCCGCGGAGCTGTCGTCCTGGGGGCAAAGTTGGCTGCAGACCTGCCAACAGGCCTTCGCTGACCTGGACGTGGACCCCGAGCGGGTGCGCGAGGTGGCCGCCTTCATCCCCGGCGCGATGCGTGGCATCGCGTCGGAGCGTCAGCTCGGCACGTATACCGATCTCGACCTGGCCCGACGGGGGCTGACGAACGCGATCGTCGCGTACCTGAAATAGCATGTGACCAGCTTGTGACCAATTCGAGTTCGGGCATTTCGGGTACCAGCCAGTAAGCTTGGTGCGATGGTTCCGCTCTGGTTCACGCTTTCCGCGCTCTGCTTCGTGGGTGCGGCAGTGCTGCTGTACGTCGACATCGACCGTCGACGTGGCCTCGGCAGGCGCCGCAAGTCATGGGCGAAGTCGCACGGGTTCGACTACGAACACGAGACTCCCGACCTGGTCAAGCGGTGGAGCCGCGGCATCATGTCGACCGTCGGCGAGAACGTGCACGCCCGCAACGTCGTGCTCGGTCAGATCCGCGGCGAGGCCGTGTTCATCTTCGACCTCGACGATGTGGCCACCGTTATCGCCCTGCACCGCAAGGTCGGCACCAACGTCGCCGTGGACGTCCGGCTGAAGGACATCCCGGAACCTCGGGAAAACGACATCTGGCTCCTCGGTGCCATCGGGCCCCGCATGGTCTACTCCACCAACCTCGATGCCGCTCGTCGCGCCTGCGACCGCCGCATGGTGACGTTCTCGCACACCGCCCCGGATTGCGCCGAGATCATGTGGAACGAGCAGAACTGGACCCTGGTGTCCATGCCGATCACCAGCACCCGCGCGCAGTGGGATGAGGGTCTGCGTACCGTCCGTCAGTTCAACGACCTGCTTCGGGTGCTGCCGCCGGTGCCGTCCGGCCAGAACAGCGTCGCCGGCCAGGCCGTCGCCCGTCGCAGCGGTTCGCCGAGCCGTCCGCTCAGCGCCGGCCCGATGCGCCAGAACGAGCTGCCCGCCGGCCGCAGCAACCAGGCCCCCGGCCGCGCCGATATCGGTCGCTACACGCAGTTCGCTCCGGCCCGCAACGGCCGTCCCGCGCCCAATTATCAGCGCTGAGGTCGTCCGGCTAACCTGAGCCGCATGTCTGTTCGCACGTTGGCCTCGCGGCTGCTGACAATGCTGCTGGCCGGCGTGCTGGTCGCTTGTTCGGGTGGCGGTTCCGCCGACAACAGCATCTACGGTGCGCCCAGTGCGAAAATCGGTGAATCGCAGTCGCTGCTGGGCTGGAACGTGTCGGTCTCCAACCTGCGCTTCCAAGACGACCAGGTGTTGGTCGATGTCGACCTGGCTGCCGCGAAAGCCGGCGGTGAACACGCCAAGCCCGAGACGCTGCGCTTCGGCCTGTACGGCGCGCTGGCACACCCCCTCGAGTCCAACGTGATCGGTGGTTGCGACGGCGTTCCCAACCTGAAGATCAACCCGGCGGTGGTCCAGAACCCGGACAAGGTAACCGGCACAGTCTGTTTGGGTCCGATGCGTGACCAGTCGCAGGTGCGGGGCGTCTACCTGTACTCGCCGGCCGACCGGATCAAGGACACCACCGTGGCCTATGGTGCGGCGTACCCGGTGGGCCTGACACCGACCAACGAGTCCGACACCGGACTGACCCTGAAGGCCACCAGCGTCGATGGGTTCCGGGCCGACGGCGGGCAGTTGATCCCCGCGGCGCTGGGGGACCCGACGGCGTTCACCGGCAAGGGCTACATGCTGTTGGGCCTCGAAATCGGCGGTCTGGCAAGCCGATACAAAGCGGACTCCGTCAAGCGGGGCGGCCCGCTGATGATCGCGGTGGCGCCGACGCTGCCGCCGCCCGGCCTGTCGCATATGTGTGACCTCTACGGTGCCACGCTGCTGGTGCTGCCGGATTCCAAGCTGGGCGCGATCTCGACCCGGGCCTCCTTGTGTACGCAGGGCGATATCAACCAGGCGTTGCTGTACGCCACCGTTACCGTGGTGGGAACCCATGCGGCGGTGTGGATTTCGCGTGAGTGATCACGTCGCCGAGCATGTCGATGTGCCAGGCCCCACCGAGTGGGGCGCCGGGCCCGGCGTCGGCCCATGGCCGGGCGAGCTGCCCGACGATCCGCGCTACGACCCGGAGTTGTTGCGCGAGGGCGACACTCGCAACGTCGTCGACGCCTACCGGTACTGGACGCGGGAGGCGATCATCGCCGACATCGATCAGCGCCGGCACCCGCTGCACATCGCGATCGAGAACTTCGGCAACGACGCCAACATCGGCGCGGTGGTCCGCACCGCGAACGCGTTTGCCGTGGACACCGTGCACATCGTCGGCCGGCGGCGGTGGAATCGGCGCGGCGCCATGGTGACCGACCGCTACCAGCGACTCATGCACCACGCCACTACCGCCGAGCTGCTGGCCTTCGCCGACGGCGCCGGGCTGACCCCCGTGGCCGTGGACAACGTGCCCGGCTCCGTGCGGCTGGAAGAGACGACGCTGCCCCGCGAGTGTCTGTTGATCTTCGGGCAGGAGGGGCCCGGTATCACCGACGACGCCAAGACGGGATCGATGATGACGGTGTCCATCGCACAGTTCGGCTCCACCCGGAGCATCAACGCCGGGGTGGCCGCCGGGATCGTCATGCACACCTGGATCACGCAACATGCACGACTGGATCGGGCCTGGTAGGGCAGGATAGACCGCATGGATCAGCGTCCGGTGGAGCGGAGCGACGGGGATGCAGTTTGGGCGAACCGTGCGGCCAGCGCCGAAACGGCTGTGTTCAATCGGCATATCCGGCGGCTCTGGGGCATACCCGGAACCCAGCTGGGCGTGGTGGCCTGGCCGTCGACCCGGGCCGACCGGCTGTTCAAGAGCTGGGATTACTGGTGGCAGGCGCACCTGCTCGACTGCATGATCGATGCGCAGCTGCGCGACCCGCAGGAGTACCGCGTGGCCCGCATCAGCCGTCAGATCCGCGGACACCGACTGCGCAACAACGGTTCGTGGACCAACAACTACTACGACGACATGGCGTGGATGGCGCTGGCACTGGAGCGCTCGGGCCGGCTGGTCGGCGTGGCGCGGCCCAAGGCGCTCAAGACGTTTGCCGACCAGTTCCTGAACGCCTGGGTGCCCGAGGACGGCGGCGGTATCCCGTGGCGCAAACAGGATCAGTTCTTCAACGCCCCCGCCAACGGCCCGGCCGGCATCTTCCTGGCCCGCCACGACCGGCTGCGGCGAGCGCAGCAGATGTCCGACTGGATCGACGACACGCTGATCGACCCCGATACGCACCTGGTGTTCGACGGCATCAAGGCCGGCTCGATGGTGCGCGCCCAGTACTCCTACTGCCAGGGCGTGGTGTTGGGGCTGGAGGTGGAATTGGCTGTGCGCACCGGGGATTCGCGGCATGCCGAGCGGGTGCACCGGCTGGTGGCCGCGGTCAAGGAACACATGCTCGACGACGGCGTCATCCGGGGCGCCGGCGGCGGCGACGGTGGTCTTTTCGGTGCCATCCTGGCCCGCTACCTGACGTTGGTGGCCACCGCGCTGCCCGGGGATTCCGAGGACGACGAAGCCGCCAGGGCGACTGCCCGCGAGCTGGTGCTGAAATCGGCAGAATCGGCGTGGGACTACCGGCAGTCGGTCAACGGCATCCCGCTGTTCGGCGCGTTCTGGAACCGTGCCGCCGAGGTGCCGAAGGACACCGGCGAGCAGGCGAAATCCGTTGACGGCGCGGTAAATTCATCTGATATCGCGGAACGGGACCTCTCGGTGCAGGTGGCCGGCTGGATGCTGATGGAAGCGGCCTTCGCATTGACCGAGCGCTGACGGCTACTTGGGCGCCAGATCCCGGCAGTAGGCGTAGATGGCCAGCCCGCCGAACTTGACGGCGTCATCGTTGGACATGTTGCCGGCGTTCTTCTTGAGATAGGTCAGCGCCGAGTTGACGCCCCCGCTTCGCATGGCGGTGCAGGTGCCGTGCGCGAGCTTGAGGGCGGTGTTGTTCGGCATGATGAAGCCCTTGTCGTGCAGGGCTTGCAGGAACATGGGGTCGACCTGATCGTCGGCGTGGGCGGGCACGGCCAGCACTATGGTGACCGCCGACGAGACCGCCGCGAGCAGAGCTGCGGTGCGTGAGCGCTTCATCCGGATCCCCCATCAATGTGTGTTTGCTGACAGGCTACGCGAACGGACGCCGCCGGATGCCGGATCGAATCGATCGGAAAGTTTGCGGTATGGCGTGTCGACCGCCGGTACCGGCGGTGCCGGATGTTGCCGCGGCGCGATCTGCGCTGGCAGTCAGCCGATTTCGGGGACCGGGGAATGGAACCGCGGACGACGGCGTCTTATACTTAGGTCGGTTTATTACTTATTGCATTTTTGTTTTTTCGGAGGTTGGCCATGGCCACGTTGAAGAGGATTGCGTCCACTACTGCACTTGCGGCAAGCCTCGGAGCCGCGCTTTTGGGTATCGGTTCAGGTGTCGCCGGCGCCGCGCCGGCGCTCGATCCAGGCATGATCCCGATGGATCACGGGCATGGTTGGGGTGGCGGCGACTGGAATGACCACCACGACTGGCGTGGCCGCGGCTGGGGCGGCGGTCCGTCGTGGGATGGTCCGAGCGTGTACATCGCCCCGCCGTGCGTGACCGGCCCGCTCGGTTACGTCACCGTGTGCGCATAGCGACGGCGGTGTCCTAGCGAAGTGTTCGTACCCGGGCCGGTTGGCGGCCCGGGCATCGACGCTTGTGTTTGCTAATTACGTTGCAGCGCACTATTTCTGAACGTCTCCTGCTTGACAGCTGAACATCCGAAGCGTTTGGCCAGGAGACGGTTGAACCTTCTCGCCCTGGGTAACTCATCGACGACCCGGCCTGCAAATCAGGCATCAGCGGCTGAGAAGGAGGAGAGCAGTGGTCCACAAGCAGATCCAGCGGGATCTCGCGGTTGCTTCGTTGACCGCAGCGGCAATCGCCGCTGGGCTGACCGGGTGCTCGACCGGGGCATCTGGTACGAACGCGGGTTCGCCGACCACCCCGGGCGCTCCCGGTTCATCAGCGTCGTCGAACAGCGTGACAGCGCTCGCGCCGCAGGTTGTCGTCGATGGCCAGCCTCAGCCGGTCACCGGTGGAGTCACCTGCAACAAGTCAGGTAATAACGTCACGATCGGCATCGGCGACGCGTCCAACGGGGTTGGTGCGGTAGTCAGTACCGACAACCCACCTCTGGTTCATACCGTCGGCCTCGGCACTGTCAGCGGTGTGACACTGGGCTATTCAGATGCGGACCCCGGGCAGGCCAGCAGAGCGGGCGCCGCGGCGCGCGGCAACTCCTACACCATCAAGGGCACTGCGACCGGCAGTGACCTCAGCAATCCGCAGGCGCCACAAGAGATCAGCAAGTCCTTCGAGATGGACGTCACGTGCCCGTAACCCCAGCTGGATCCCGCTACTGATCGAGGGGACCTGTCGTCCGCAGTTCACCGTGGCATGCCAAGGTGATTGACCATGACCGCGCCGCCGCCCAGTTTGGGCACTGTCCTGCGAGAGTGGGGCACCATCGGGTGCATCGGTTTCGGCGGGCCGCCCACGCACATCAAGCTGCTGCGCAGCCTGTGTGTGGAGCGGCGCCGCTGGATCGGTGCCACTGAGTTCGAGGACGCCATCGCGACCTGCAACCTGTTGCCGGGGCCGGCGTCGACGCAGCTGTCGATCTACTGCGCCTGGCGGGTACGTGGCCGGCTGGGTGCGCTGGTCGGTGGCGCCGCATTCATCATTCCGGGGCTGATAGTCATCCTCGGCCTGGCGGCGCTGTTCCTGTCCGGTGCGCCGCCGCGGTGGGTCCTGGCGGCCGGCGCCGGTGCGGGTGCCGCCGTGGCTGCTATCGCGGTGCATGCGGGGGCCGCGCTGATCCCCGCGAGCTGGCAGCGTCGCACCAGCGCCATCCGCTGGTCGGTGTACCTGGTGCTGGGAGCGGTCGCCGCGGCGGTGCTGGGTCCATGGCTGGTGGTGGTGCTGTTGGCCTGTGGCGTAATGGAATTGGTGCGGACGACGACGCTGCCCCGATCCGGTGCGCGCAGCATGCCGCTGCTGGCGTTCCACTCGCTGACGCTGGGCACATTGGGTTCGCTGTGCTGGGTGGCATTGAAAGTCGGGGCCCTGTCGTACGGCGGCGGCTTCGTCATCATTCCGCTCATGCAGGGTGACGCCGTCGACCAGTACCACTGGATGACCGGGCCGCAGTTCCTCAATGCCGTTGCGCTGGGCCAGATCACGCCCGGGCCGGTGGTGCAGACCGTCGCCGTCGTCGGCTATGCGGCTGCGGGACTGGTCGGCGGGGTGCTGGCGTCGGTGGTGGCGTTCAGTCCTTCGTTCCTGTTCATTCTGGTGGGTGCCAAGCACTTCGACCGGATTCGCGGCAACGGCTATGTGCGGGCGTTCCTCGACGGTGCGGGTCCGGCCGCCATCGGGGCGATCCTGGGTTCGGCGGTGCCGTTGGCCATGTCGATCAGCCGGCCCTGGCAATACGTGGTGCTGGCCGTTGCAGCGATCGCGGTATTCAGCCGGCTGAACGTCGTCGTCACGTTGCTGCTGGCCGCGGTGGCCGGCGTTGTGGCCACCGCATTCGGCTTACCGCTACCCAGCTGAGCGCCGTCAGCAGCAATTCGGATCGAGTACCCGGCACAGCGCGGCGAGCGCGTCCCGCCGGGCGGTGTGGTGCACGTTCATGCCCTGCCGTTCGGAGGTGACGAAACCCGCCGCACGCAATTGTCCAAGGTGGTGACTGACCGTCGATTCGGCCAGGCCCACCGCGGCTGCGAGAGACCCGGTGGTGCTCGGCCCGGCGTCGGTGAACAGCAGTGACATCAACTTCACGCGCGCCGGGTCGGCAAGTGCCTTGAGTCGCATGGCCACATCGAGCGCGGCGTCGTCGTCGGTCGGGGTGGCGGCCACCGGTGCGCAGCACAGCGGCTCGGACATATCGATGACGGGCAGTGCCTTGGGCATGACCCTGATGCTACGCCCTTTGTTGACATATATCGAAAAGGTGCGTAGAACGAGTGCATCTACATTTTCGATATACGTCTCAAGCCCTAGGGGTAGGTCATGTCCCGAACTCAGCTCGCCCTCAATGTCGACGACCTCGACGAGTCGATCACGTTCTACCGCAAGCTCTTTGGTGCCGAGCCGACGAAAGTCAAGCCCGGTTATGCCAACTTCGCGATCGCGGACCCGCCGCTCAAGCTGGTCTTGATCGAGAATCCGGGGCACGGTGGTTCGATCAATCACCTTGGCGTCGAGGTGGATTCCAGCGACGCCGTGCACTCGGAGATCGCCCGACTCACCGAGGCGGGGATGTTCACCGAAGAGGAGATCGGCACCACCTGCTGCTTCGCGACGCAGGACAAAGTGTGGGTGACCGGTCCGGGCGGGGAGCGCTGGGAGGTTTACACCGTGCTGGCCGACTCTGAGTACTTCGGTGACGGCCCCGGGGCCGACCAGCAGGGTGGCGGCGTGTGCTGCGGAACGGCGTCGTGACGCAGACCTCAAACGCCGGCCACCCGCCGGCGGCCTCCCGACTGTCGACCCTCGACCGGTACCTGCCCGCCTGGATCGGGCTGGCGATGGCTGCCGGCCTGTTGCTGGGCCGCTGGATATCCGGACTGGACACCGCGCTGGAAAAGGTTCAGATAGCTGGGATTTCACTGCCGATCGCACTTGGGCTGCTGGTCATGATGTACCCGGTGCTGGCCAAAGTTCGCTATGACCGGCTCGACACCGTGACCTCCGACCGCAAGCTGCTGCTGTCTTCGCTCGTGCTGAACTGGGTGCTGGGGCCGGCGTTGATGTTCGCACTGGCCTGGCTGTTCTTGGCCGATCTCCCCGAGTATCGGACTGGACTGATCGTGGTGGGCCTGGCCCGGTGCATCGCCATGGTGATCATCTGGAACGACCTTGCCTGCGGTGACCGCGAAGCCGCGGCCGTCCTGGTGGCGCTCAACTCGGTGTTCCAGGTGCTGATGTTCGCGGTACTGGGATGGTTCTACCTTTCGGTGCTGCCGGGCTGGCTGCACCTGCCGCAGACCACGATCGCGACCTCGCCGTGGCAGATCGCCAAATCGGTTCTGATCTTCCTGGGCATTCCCTTGCTGGCCGGCTACCTGTCGCGCCGACTCGGCGAAAACGTCAAGGGGCGCAACTGGTACGAGTCGTCGTTCCTGCCCCGGATCGGTCCATGGGCGCTCTACGGACTGCTGTTCACCATCGTGATTCTCTTTGCGCTGCAGGGACATCAGATTGCCACTCGGCCCTGGGACGTGGCGCGGATCGCGCTGCCGCTGCTGGCCTACTTCGCGATCATGTGGGGCGGCGGCTACGCGCTGGGCGCCGTTCTCGGCTTGGGCTATGAACGCACCACCACGCTGGCATTCACCGCGGCCGGCAACAACTTCGAACTTGCCATCGCCGTCGCCATCGCTACGTGGGGTGCAACCTCGGGGCAAGCGCTGGCCGGTGTCGTCGGACCGCTCATCGAAGTGCCCGTGCTGGTCGCGCTGGTCTATCTGTCGCTCGCACTGCGACCACGGTTGAGGAGCACTCCCGCATGAGCGCCCAGCCGAGCGTCCTGTTCGTCTGCGTACACAATGCCGGCCGATCGCAGATGGCGGCTGCGCTGCTGACCGAGCTGTCCGGTGGTCGCGTCGAAGTGCGTTCTGCCGGAACGGCTCCCGCTGACGCGCTCAACCCCGTTGCCGTCGCGGCCATGGCCGAACTCGGCATCGACATCATGGCCGCGGTGCCCAAGGTGCTCAGCGCGGACACGGTGCAGTCCAGTGACGTGGTGATCACCATGGGCTGCGGCGACACCTGTCCGTATTTCCCCGGGGTGTCCTACCGCGACTGGAAACTCGATGACCCCGCAGGGCAGCCGATCGAGGCTGTGCGCGCCATCCGAGACGCGATCGCCGAACGGGTGAGAGAGCTCGTCGCCGAACTGATGCCCGGCGGGTAGCCGACTCAGTTGGTCGACGGTGTCGGCGGCGGTTCAAAGGGTTGGTACCACCACCATTGGGCGCGTTCGCCGGTGGGTCCGGGGCAGGGTGGGACATCCGGTGTCGGTGTGGTGGGTGGTCGGGCCAGGGATCGGTTGGTCAGGGGTTGTCCCGCTGGGTCGGTGACGACGAGCTGGTCGGCGGGCCCGGTGATGGTGATGCCGCCCTTGTGGTGCAGGCGGTGATGGAACGGGCAGACCAGTACCAGGTTGTGCAGTTCGGTGACCCCGCCGTCCTCCCAATGGATGACGTGGTGGGCGTGCAGGCCCCGGGTGGCGCCACAACCGGGCACCACGCAGCAGCGGTCGCGATGTTCCAACGCCCGGCGCAGCCGGCGACTGATGGTGCGGGTCGTGCGCCCGGCGCCGATCGGCTGACCGTGCCGCTGCAACCACACCTCACAGGTTGCGTCGCACAACAGCAATCTGCGTTCATCATCGGTCAGTGCCGGTCCCACATGCTGTGCGGCTGTGTGCTGTTCGATGTCGAGGTGCACCACCACGGTGGTGTGGTGACCGTGTGGACGACGTTCCACGTCGGCGTCCCAGCCGGCCTCGACCAGGCTCATGAACGCATCGACCTGGTTCGGGAACGGGGGCACCCCTTCCGGCACCGAATCGCCGGACTCTTCGTGGTCGCGTTGGTAGTCCGCGACCAACGCATCCTGGTGCGAGGCCAGAGCCGCGTCGACTTTCGCGGCTTCCAGCTTCGGCAGCCGGATCTTGTAGGTGGTGGACCCGTCGTCGTGCGTGGTTTTGGTGATCGATCGCGGCGGTTCGGGCTTGGGTTCGGGGTCCGGGCGCGGTTCCAGGCTCACGGCTTTACGCAGTTGGGTGACGGTGGCGCTGGCCGCGAACTGCGCGTAATGCTCATCAGCCCCCTCGGCCGCATGCTCGGCCACCACGCCGACCTGATCCAGCGACAACCGGCCCTCACACATCGCCTCGGCGCACCGCGGGAACTCCTCGACCCGGTGCGCGACCGCGACCATGACTTCCGCATTACGCGGCGACACCCCGGTTTTCCACGCCACCAGCGACGTGATCGACTTCGCGCCGGTGGCGCCCCAGAGCCCGTCGCGGTCGATCTCGGCGACGATCTCCACCAGGCGTCCGTCGATCGCGTTGCGCTGACCGGTCAACTCCCCGATCTCGGCGAAGAACGCATCGAGACGCTCGCACGGCGACCCGTCAACATCGGAAGCCGTTGCGGTGCTGGACATGACACCATCAAAGCAGAAGGGTACGACAAGTTTGATCGCCGACGATTCGCCGACCGGGCAGATAGTCCTAGACCAGGCTCCCGAGATGCGCCTGCGACTCGATCAGCCCTTCGTCGCTGGGCGCGCGGCCTTCGCCGAACACGCGCCGTTGTTGCCTGGCGCGCAGATCATGGTGTGCGTCAGCGGGTTTGGCATAGCCGTAGCGGCTGCGTGCCTGCTCGGGGGTGAGGACCTCGTCGGAGATCGGCGCCACGCCCAAGATGTACGGCGCGGCCACCGGGGCCAGCGACGGTGCGATCAGTTGCGCCACAGCCAGTTTCAGTCGCGGGCTCCGATCAGCGATGCCGTAGGCGAGCTTGAGTACTGGACGCACCGCGATGTCGACGGCTCGCGGCTGGTCGAAGCCGCTGAGCTTGCGCATCCATCGGGGCATGGTCGCAATTGCTCCGGCGCGCAGGAACCAGTTGACGACTTCTACCGTCGGTCGCAACGGCAGCGGCGCCGGGGGGAGTACCACCTTGGCGTTGAGCAGGTGGTCCATCATGTGGCGAGCGGCCTCGCTGACCGCCAGATGCGGGCGCATCTGGTCGAAGTACGCACGCACGCGAACCGCTTCGAGCGCATGGTGCGTACGGTGCGGGACCTGGCCGGCCGCTACGAGATGACGCCGTAGCCTGACGACTCAGTCGAGCCGGGTCCAGAGGCAGTACCCGGAGAACTCGACGGAGGACGCCGTGGGGGCGACGTCGAAGTGCAGTGTCTGGTCCGGCGCACCGTCGGTCACCACGGGCGCGCCGACCACGCCGGCACTGATCACCGCGCGCTGCTCGACGCGGCACCGGTTGCCTGGGGCCAGCGGGGTTCCACTCCACGTGCCGGACAACAGGTTCGGATTGCGCATGCCCTGACCGTGCAACGCGATGGCGGGGCCGGTGCTCCACCACCGGTCGCTGGGTTCGGCGGGTAGTGCGACCGCCTGCCAGTGCCCTTCGTGGCACTGCAGCGGAGTGTTGGCTCCCGACGCGGGGGCCGGCGTCGTCGGCATAGTGGTGGCCTCGTCGGCCGTCGGCGGGCACAGCTGATCCTGTTGTGGTGCAACGGGATCAGCCGAAGACAGCGGCGCCACCACGGTCGCCAACGCCACTGCGGCGGCAGTCAGGACGGTCGTGCGAATCACGGCTACACCTTGGTGAGATCGGTCTTCATCAGCATGACGTTGTATTCACTCCACAATGACAGGTTCCAGTACAGATCGGTGCCAGTGCCCAGGGTCGACGGCGACCACGGGTCCATCATGGGGGCGTAGATGCCGCCGTTCTGTTGTGGCATCAGCACTTTGGCCTGAGACCACGTGCCCTGCGGAGTATCCGACGTGCTCATCACGACGTTGTTGAACTGGTCGGCGTAGAGGGTCACGTATTTGTTCAGGGTCTTGTTGTACTGGACGGACATCTCGCCGACGTTGTTGCCCGCCTGGGCGATTCCGCACGCACCGGTGCTCTGGCCGAAGACGGGGGTGGCCATCGACGGGTCGTTGTACCAGCCGGCACTGACGGCACCGAGGCCGAAGAACCAGCCGGGGTTGCCCTTGTTGTAGTACTGGTACTTCGATGCGTCCAGGATGTTGGCTTCCGTCACGCGTGACACGTAAGCCGCGCCGCCGCGACCGTTCGGCGTGCCGTATGAGTAGACGTAGCCATCACCGGGACGCAGCAGCGCTGCCTGCTGGAAATTGGCGTTACCGCCCCAGTTCTGCCGCACGCTCTGCGGCGCGATGGTCCAGTTCTCCCCGTTGTCGGTCGAGTACGCCATCGCCGAGTAATTGGTCGTCCATTGACCCGGGGCGCCCCACTGCTTGACTGACATGAAGCTCAGGTACTGCGTGGCGCCGAATTGGGTGCCCGGTGTCGGCACCGAGATGCCTGACGTCGGGATCAGCGTCACGCCAGAGGGCAGTCCGGGCGGCAAGTTGGCGGGCAGGATGATCTGGCGTGCCGTTGTCGGTGAGGACAGCGGAGTTCCGCCGAACATGTTGCCGTTGAACCACTGGCCGTCCGGGATCGAGATGCCTTTGGAGAGGTCGGTGTTCGAGGTGCGGAACAGGATGTTGTTCAGCCAGTTGCCGGTCATGTTGGGGCCGCTGAAGGTGTCACCGAATGCCATCAACACCTGATGCTCGTCGATCGGTGTGCTCGGATTATCGGGGATTCCGTTGTCCCACATGGTGCCGACGTCGGTACCCCAGACACCGAAGCGGGAATAGGTGTTGTTGGGAGCGAAGTTTCCGGTGACCCAGTTGACGAAGCTCGTCGACGCGCTGATCTGCTGACCAGGGGTCGGGAAGGCTGGTTGTGGGTTGCTCACGGTCGCGGCAGCCACGACCGCGGTGGCGGTCAGTGGCTGGCTCGTGGTGACCAAAGCGGCCGCGGCGTTCTGCGGCTTGATCGCTGACAGTAGGTTGTCGAATTCTCGACGGGCGAAGGCCAGCACGGTCCAGGCCAGGGTCGGCTGGGCCGGGCTGCCGTTCGGATTGAAGGCCCAATTCAGCACGCCGGCAACGGCATTCACGACGGCGGCCACCGGGTTCAGTGCCGTGACGGTCGGAGCGGTGACGGTCGGGGTGATCACGTTCGTCGTCGCGGCGACAGGCGTCGGCGAGGTGGTGACCGCGCTGGTGGTGATCTTCAAGGCAGTCGGTGCGACGGCGGCCACGCTGATCGGGGTGGGTGTCGTGGTCTGTTGGGTGGCGAGCGGCGTGCTGGGTGGGCTCAGCCGTGGTGTTTGCGGCGTGTTCGGGGCCGTGGCGGTCGGTGCGGCGGTTTTGGTATTGGCGTTCTTCGGCCGGTTCGCGCGGTCGCGGTTCGTGGTCGGCAGCTTGTCCGTCGTGGTCTCGGCCGTGGTTTCCGATGTGGGGTCGGTCTTGGGCTCGGCCGCGCTGTCGGTAGACGGCGCCGCGGTCTTGTCGTCGTCCTTCTTGGGCTTCGACTTGTCGCGGCGAGGTTTGGTGGGTGTCCCCGAAGTACCGGATGCACCGGCTTTTTCGCCTGTCGAGGAGGTCGCCGCTGGGCCGGCGGGTGTTCCGGTGTCGGTCTGGTCGGCCCACGCGACGCCCTGCCCGGATACGATCGCGGTTCCGATACTGAGTGCGAAGGCGAGCCGACCGGCCCGGCCGACATATCTGGTGGCGCCCATGGTGCCTCCCCTGTTACTCCAGCTAACTAACCTATGGAACAACATCGGCGCGCGCCGCGGAAGCGTTTCGGCAGGTTGTTGTTGTTCCGATACCGTCAGTTGGTCAGGCCGGCCTCGCGCAGCGCATCCTCGTACAACTCGATGGCGTGGTCGATGCCCCGATCGACCCAGCTGTCGACGAACGCCACCCGGCCCGCGACCAGCTGGATGCCAGTGGCCCAGCGTTCGAAATCCCCGGTGCGACGCAGGATGTCGATCTGCACGCGCGTGCCCTTGATGTGGACGAAGCCGCCCAACTCCGTGGTCTGCGGTCGCAGGATCGTGATGTCGAACTCCTCGATCCGGCCGTCGTCGACGAGTGCCTGCAGGTAGCCGCGAGCATTGCGCAGGGCGGCGAGGGCTTGGAGTTCGCGGCCCTGGGTGGGCAGGCCCCAGGCGATCCAGATTCCGGTCTCGGACATGGCGCTCTACGCTACGCGCGACCCGAGCAGTCGGCGGGGAAGGCGCGGGCGTCGCAGGGTGCGCGCCACCCATTCGCCGAGCGTCACCCCGGCGGCCAGCGTGCACCCGACCATGACGGCGGTGAACAGATTGGAGATGGCCGCGACCGTCTGGCCAGCCATGATCTCCGACAGCCCGCGATAGACCGCGAGACCCGGCACCAGCGGGGTGATGCCGGCGACGGCCACGATGATCGGCGGAACCACCGCGCGCCGGGCCAACATGCCGCCGGCGAGGCCGACGACCGTCGCGGCGGTGGCCGAGGCGACGATCGGCCCGAGCCCGGCGTTCAGGATCGTCCCGACCAGTCCCGCCCCGACAGCACCCGACGCGAAGGAGGTGGCCAGCGCTTTGAGCGAGGCGTAGCTGGCGAGGGCGAACGCTGCGGACGCGAGCCCGCCGGTGAGCACCATCACTGGCAGTGGCGCGTAGGGCAACACCTCCTGCTGCATCGGCGGCAGGCTCGCGCCGAGGGCGGAGGTGAGCCGCAGCGCGATGCCGACACCACCGACCAGGCCCGCGGTGTAGACCATGACTTCGATGAATCGCCCAGCGGCCGTGACGGGCGCGCCCGTGATGGCGTCCTGCACCGAACCGACGAGCGACAGCCCCGCCATGAGCACGATGATGCCCGACACGATCATGCGGTACGGCGCGACGACCGCGCTGTGCTCGATGGCCAGCTTGTAGACAAATGCCGCCGGCACCGTCGCCATGAACCCGCCCATTACCTGCTGGAAGAAGTACGGCAGACCCAGCTTGCCGAGCGCGACGTTGGTTCCGTAGATGGCGGCGGTCGTGACGAATGAGACGACGGCGAGCGTGGGGCTGCCGCCGAGCATCAGTGTCACCGCGGCGGCCATCAGCGCCCACCCGGACAGCGCCACTTTGCGCGAATACGGATGATCGGCGGCGACGATGTAGTCCAATGCCGCGCGGGCGGGCTTGAGGCCCAGGTGCCCGCGGCCGATCCGGCGGATCAGGACGTCCACCTGCTCGAGGCGGGTGTAGTCCAGCGACCGGTACTTCACGGTGCGCATGTAGTTGGTGGGTGGCAGGCCCGGACCCCGCCGGGCGGAGACGTGGATGGCGTTGTAGGTCACGTCGACGGCGCAGTCGGTCAGGCCGTACGTGGCGGCGACGAAGGCGATCTGCTTACTGGTGTCGATGGCGCCGGTGCCCGAATCCAGCAGCACCTCGCCGACGTTCATCGCCAGCTCGACCACCTCGGTGACGGCGCGTTCGTCGCTCTGGTCGATGGGCTGCAATGGCGTGATGACGGGCAGGCCCGCGGTATCGGCGGTGGACGGCCGGTCACCGAGTACGCGGCGTCGAGCAGCGGCAACGCGGTCACGCAGTGTCACCACAAAATCGTAGGTCCCCTGGGCGCCTGGCCTGCGCCGTGTGCCAGATCACTGCCGGGTGGCGTTCGGTTGGCCACCGGTCCGCCGACTACACCTTGCGGAACGTATTCAGAGGGAGTCGTGCGTGGGGGACGGTGAGCCGGGCGACCGGCTGTGGCGGCGTGCGGCCCGCTGGTGGCCGGTGGTCGTGGCGTTGCTGGTCACGATCGCGCTCGCGATCGGCGGGCAGCATTGGTTTGCCAGTTCTGGCCGGTCAAATCCGTTGAGTGAGCCTGCGGCAGCGCTGGCGCGGCAATTCGCTTACGGTGCGACGGATCGCAATCCGGCCCCTCAGCGTGTCGTACCTGCCCAAGCGCCTCGGTGACCGAGCGTTTGACGGAACTGCCGACCTAGGATTGAGGTCAGCTTTGGGGGCGAGGGGGATGGAAATGACGGATGATCCGGTGATCGCGCAGTTGGTGCTGGCGGTCGAGCAGAGTCCGGACGCACTGGCCCTGCGCCTGCACCTGGCAGAGCTGCTGGCCGAGCGGGGGCGGCACGCCGAGGCATTGGCGCACTGTGGTGCGGTACTGGCGGCCGACCCGACCGACGCCAGGGCGCAGGGGTTGTTGCAGCAATGCACTGCGGCACTTGCCGCCCCGGTCTCGGTACCGGAACCTGAAGTCCCGCAATCGAAGTCATCGTTCGACTGGGATGCGGCCGAAGACCAGGTATCCGACATCGTCAAGCCTGCCTTTGTCGATGAACCCGCGCAGGCAGTAGGAGAGGACGATTTCGAGGCGGTTACGCGCAGTGGGGTGCGGCTCGCCGACGTCGGTGGCATGGAAGCCGTCAAGAAACAGCTGGAACTCTCGCTGCTCGGGCCACTTCGCAACCCCGAGCTGATGAAGGCCTACAAAATGTCGGCTCGCGGCGGTCTGCTGCTCTACGGGCCGCCAGGCTGTGGGAAGTCGTTCATCGCCAAGGCCGTATCGGGCGAGCTGGGCGCGAACTTCTATCAGGTCGGCATCGCAGATGTGTTGCACCGCTGGTTCGGTGAGAGCGAACGCAGCATCCGCTCGGTCTTCGACACCGCGCGGCGGAACGCGCCGTGCGTGCTGTTCTTCGATGAGGTCGATGCACTGGGCCACCGCCGATCCGCGTTGAGTGGTACGTCCGGCATCCGGACCATCGTCAATACCCTGCTGGAGGAACTGGATTCGGCCTCGGCCAGCAACGACGGCGTCTACATCCTGGGCGCCACCAACGCGCCATGGGATGTCGATGCGGCGCTGCGCCGACCGGGACGGTTCGACCGGATGGTTTTCGTCGGATTGCCTGACACCGAGGCCCGGGCCGGCATCGCGCGGCTACATCTGCAGGATCGCCCGATTGAGGGGATCGACCTGTCGGCGCTGGCGGCACGCACGGCGGGGTTCTCCGGCGCGGATCTGGCTCATGTCTGTGACACCGCAACGCAATTGGCGATGGCCGACTCGTTGCACACCGGGCAGGTACGGCCGGTGCGAATGTCCGACGTGGAGGCCGCGCTGCGTCAGGTTCGCCCGTCGACCGGTCCGTGGTTCGATACCGCCCGCAACGTCGTCGAATTCGGTAATCGGGACGGTACCTACGACGACCTGGCGAAGTATCTGCGCCGCAACAAGATTCGGTGACAGCCGACGCTGTCGACGCCGCGCTGCAACAGGCGCGGGTATACCTCGACGTCGACAACCACCAGCGTGCCCGCGAGGTGCTGGCCCACGCGCTGTCGATGGCGCCGGACGATCCGGCGTTGCTCATCTTCGATGCCCAGGCCGCCATCGGGCTCGAAGACTACATCGGCGCCGAGCGCCGGCTCTATGCGGCGTTGAAATCGGCCCCTGACAATGAGCACGCGATTCGCTTGTACGCCTTGGCACTTCGTGGACAGGGGCGGCTGCACGAGGCGAAGTGGATGGCCTGGCGAGCGGTCTGTGGCAACCCGAACGAGTACCGAACCCACTTGGTGTATGCCCAGATCCTGTCGGATGAAGGCTGGCTGGATGCCGCGCTGACCGAGGTCACCGAAGCGATCCGTCTGGAACCCTCGGATCCTGACCTGTTTGTCTTGCGCGGGAACATCTTTCGGAAGTTGTCCAGAACCGTCGAATCGGATGCCGAATACACCGCAGCGCTCCGGCTGCAACCCGATCATGCGATAGCGACGCACAACCTGGCGGTCAACCGGATGGCGCGGGGACGGCTGTTGGGTGCGTTGCGGGGCTTTCTCGGCGCCGGCACGCTCGACCCCGCCCTCGGCGGTCTGGCACGCCGCAACATCGCGCTCGCGGTGGCCCGGTGGCTGCGGTGGTGCACTGCCGGAGTGCTGTTCCTGCTGTGGCTGCTGCTCGTCACGGCAGCTCCGGGCAACACACTGGGTGTGGGACCGCGGGTCGGGATCGGTGTGGCGACTGTCGGCCTCGGAGCCGCGCTGGGAAAGCTGGTGGTCACCGTCGGGCGCCGGACCTTGGCTTCGGCCCTGAAAAGCCGGCCACTGCTGGCGGTGCGGCTGGTGATTGTCGTTGTCGCGGTGGTCCTGGGGACGCTCACGACCGTCAGCCCCCGGCAGCTGGAGGTCGTGCAAGTCGGCGCCCCGATGCTGCTCATCGTCAGCTTCGTGGTGCTCTGGGTCGGCCGCTTCACCCGACAGTAGGGAGCCGCGGGCCGCATCGTCATCCTGCGCTAGTACGACTGCCCATTGGCGTATCGCTCGCGACGGAAGTGGCGGCCGTTGCCGCGGTTGCGACTCTTGTACGTCGGCAGCTGTGAGTCACAGTTCGGACAGATCAGCCGCAGGTTCTCCCGACGGTTGTTCGTCGGGTTGCCGTCGATGTGATCCAGTACCAGCGTCAGCGGCAGGTCTTGCCAGGATGTGTCTCCGCCGCAGATCGCGCAGCAGCCGGATTGAGCGTCGGCGAGGTATTGCCGGACGTAATGATCCTGACGGGTGGCGAGGAACACCTCTCCGGTCTCGAGCCACCGTTTCGTCTTCGCGTCGCGGCGAGCCGATGCCTGGCATGCGTTACTGCAGTAGACCTTCTGACTGCGCTTCGAGAGTGGATTACCGCAAGCGAGACATGACCTCATGAGCGGACGTTACGACGGGCCACCGACAAGTGGGCACGGCGTGATGGAGCCCCCTGTCAGGATTGAACTGACGACCTTTCGCTTACAAGGCGAGTGCTCTACCACTGAGCTAAGGAGGCATGCGGTTCGAGAGGCTCGAACCGCCCCGAATCCTAACCCGTCAGGGTGCCTGGTTCGATCCCGGCTGGTCTTGGCCGTTCTCGTCGACAACCCGCTGCGTGGCCGCGGCCCGAGCCGCCGCCCGCCTGCCGCGCTGACGGCTCCCCGGAATCCGCCCGGCGATGTTGCTCAGCGGATTCACCGCGTCGTTGAGGACGAGCACTGCGTCGTACAGCTTGTCGACGGTCGGGGCGAGCCCAGCGAGCACGGGCGCCAGTTGGTTGAGGTTGTCGACGACGTCGTTCAACTTCATGAGGGCGCCGTCGGGTGCGGTGAGGACGTCGATGGCGCCGCCCTCGTCGAGCAGTCGTTCGGCGATACCGCCCTCGCTGAGCAGTCGGTCCACCAGGCCGCCGTCGGCGAGCATCTTGTCGACCGACCCGCCATCGCCGAGCAGGCGGTCGGCGATGCCGTCCGCGCGCAGCACCCGATCGACCACGCCGTTGTCGGCCAGCAGTCTGTCGGCGATGCCGCCTTCGCCGATCAACCGATCGGCGATGCCTTCCGGTCGAAGGACCCGGTCCACAATGCCGCCGTCAGCGAGCACCTGGTCGACGACACCGCCTTCGGCGAGCCCACGGTCGGCCACCCCGCCCGGTTCGAGCACCCGGTCAAGGATGCCGTCGGCGGACAGCAGGCGGTCGACGACACCGCCGTCGGCGAGGACGCGGTCGGCCGGTCCGCCCGGTTCGAGCAGTCGGTCGACGATGCCGCCCGAACTCAGCAGCCGGTCGACCACGCCACCGTCGGCGAGGACGCGGTCGGCAGGTCCGTCCTTGGCGATCAGGCGGGCGGCGATGCCGTCCTCGCTGAGTACCCGGTCCACGACACCGTCGGGGGCGAGCACCTGTTCGGCGAATCCGCCTGGGGCGAGGACTCGGGACAATGCGCCGTCGTCGGATGTCAATTGGTCCAGCAGCCCACCGTCGAGGGTCAGCTGGTCGATGACGCCGCCTGGTGCCAGTGCCCGTGTCACGGCGCCGCCCTCGGCGGTCAGGCGATCGAGGAGGCCTCCGTCCTGGCTGATCTGATCGACCAGGCCACCCGGGCGGAGCAACCGATCGAGCACGCCGCCCGGTGCCAGCGCCCGGCCCAGCGGCGCGTCGTCGTCGACCAGTCGGGTGAGGCGGCCGGCCCGGCTCAGCGTGTCGTCAAGGCCGAGCATGGACATGACGGGCGACCCTACGGTGGTGTCGCCGAGTGCATGCTGGACGCTCGACAGCGCGCCGCCGGCGATCTCGAGACCGGCGTTGGCGATCCGGAGCGGCGTGACGGCCAGGTCTGACAGGGCTTTACCCAGATCCATCGGCCAAGTGTATGGCGGCGATCACATCTGGCGGTGTGGAGGTGCGAGGGGCCTGGCAAACGCCTGTGTGACTCACAGTATCTTCACAGCTATTGGGCAGGGAGGATTTAAGGGCTGCGAGGACCATGGGCTTCATGGCCATGGCTGCAGTTCCTGAGGCAACGCCCGAAGCACGGATCCTCGTAGTCGACGACGAGACCAACATCGTCGAGCTACTTTCCGTCAGCCTGAAGTTCCAGGGATTCGAGGTGCACTCCGCCTCCAACGGTCCCGCCGCGCTCGACAAGGCGCGCGAGGTGAAGCCCGACGCGGTGATCCTCGACGTGATGATGCCCGGTATGGACGGCTTCGGCGTCCTGCGCCGGATGCGCGCCGACGGCATCGATGCGCCCGCGCTCTTCCTCACCGCCCGCGACAGCCTGCAGGACAAGGTCGCCGGCCTCACGCTCGGCGGTGACGACTACGTCACCAAGCCGTTCAGCCTCGAAGAGGTCGTGGCGCGGCTGCGGGTGATCCTGCGCCGCACGGGCCGTGGCGTCGAAGAACCGCGCAGCGCCCGCCTGACGTTCGCCGACATCGAACTCGACGAGGACACCCACGAGGTGTGGAAGGCGGGGGAGCCGGTCTCGCTGTCGCCCACCGAGTTCACTCTGCTGCGCTACTTCATCATCAACGCCGGCACCGTGCTGTCGAAGCCGAAGATCCTCGACCACGTGTGGCGCTACGACTTCGGCGGTGACGTCAATGTCGTCGAGTCGTACGTGTCGTACCTGCGCCGCAAGATCGACACCGGCGAGAAGCGTCTGCTGCACACCTTGCGCGGCGTCGGCTACGTCCTGCGCGAACCGCGGTGATGAGCGCTCGCGCAAAGAACAGACCGCTCTGAGCACTATCCGCCATTCCTGGCGAGACATCGCCAACAATGGAGTGATGACACGTCGGCTGGGCGAGCGAAGCGACGGGACAGGGCCTCAGGGCGAGCGAAGCGACGGGATAGGTCACGGTATCCGCGGCATTCCTCTGCGAGTGGGGCTGGTCGCCGCGACCGTGCTGCTGGCGGCCTGCGGTCTGCTGGCCTCCGGCGTCGCCGTCACGTCGATCATGCAGCACAGCCTGGTCAACCGCGTCGACGAGACGCTGCTGGACGCGTCCCGTAGCTGGGCGCAGGAGCCGCGGCGCATCCCGGCCCTGCCCATCGAAGGACCGAACCCGGCGCGGCCGCCGTCGAACTTCTACGTCCGCGGCATCGACCCCGACGGCCGGGTGTGGATCGCCGTCAACGACAACGACGCCCAGCCCGCACTGCCGGACAGCAATGACGTCGGCCCCGTACCGACAACGGTCGGCTCGACCCAGCACTCCGACGTCAAATGGCGCGCCATGACGGTGCGCGGCCCGGCCGGGGAACTGACGACGGTGGCGATCGACCTTTCCGACGTGGCATCGACGGTGCGCGCGCTGGCGTGGTCGCAGGTCGGTATCGGGGCCGCGGTCCTGCTGATCTTGGGTATCGCCGGCTATGTCGCTGTCCACCGCAGCCTGCGGCCCCTCGATGAGGTCGAGCGCACAGCCGCCGACATTGCCGCCGGCCAGCTCGACCTTCGTATTCCGGAGCGGGACTCACGCACCGAAGTGGGCCGGTTGTCGTTGGCGCTCAACGGAATGCTCGCGCAGATTCAGAATGCGGTCGCGTCGTCGGAACAGTCGGCGGAGACGGCGCGCACCTCCGAGGAACGGATGCGGCGGTTCATCACCGACGCGAGCCATGAGCTGCGGACCCCGCTGACCACCATTCGCGGATTCGCAGAGTTGTATCGACAGGGCGCCGCCAATGATGTCGAGATGCTGATGAGCCGGATCGAGAGCGAGGCTCGCCGCATGGGCCTGCTGGTCGAGGACCTGCTGCTGCTGGCCCGGCTGGACCAGCAGCGGCCGCTGGAGCAGCGTCCTGTCGACCTGCTGATCCTGGCCACCGACGCGGTGCATGACGCGCGATCAATCGCGCCGCGGCGGTCGGTGTCACTGGAATTGCTGGACGGTCCCGGCACCCCGGAAGTCATGGGTGATGAAGCCCGGCTGCGCCAGGTGCTGGGCAACCTGGTGATGAACGCGGTGCAGCACACCCCGGAGTCCGGTGGCATCACGGTGCGCGTCGGCACCGCGGGCAGCGACGCGGTGCTGGAGGTCTGCGATCAGGGTCCGGGCCTGTCGGCCGAGGACGCGCAGCGCATCTTCGAGCGCTTCTATCGCACGGACTCGTCCCGCACCCGGTCCAGCGGCGGCACGGGCCTCGGGCTGTCGATTGTCGACTCGCTGGTACGCGCGCACGGCGGCGTCGTCACGGTGACCACCGCGCCGGGGCAGGGCTGCCGGTTCACGGTGCGCCTGCCGCGCATCCGCGTCGCAGCGGACTCTGCCGAATCAGCCGGCTCAGCCGGCGGTGCCGAGGGCGGCGATGATCTTGGCCTGAGCCTCGTCGAGTGATTCCGGCGACGGGTTGCGGTCGACGTTGGCGAACCCGAAGTCGGACAGGTTGCGGGCCGGGAACACGTGCACGTGCAGGTGCGGCACCTCGAGCCCGGCGATGATCACGCCGGCCCGCTCGGCGTCGAAGGCCTTGCACACCGCGCGGCCGATCTTCTGCGACACCGACATGACCTTGCCCCACAGCTCGGGGTCCAGGTCCTGCCAGTTGTCCACCTCGGCTCGAGGCACGACGAGCGTGTGGCCCTGCGTCATGGGCTCGATGGTCAGGAACGCAACGACGTCGTCGTCCTCGTAGACGAATCGGCCCGGCAGGTCGCGGTTGATGATCATGGTGAACACGGACGGCATGGTGACGAGCATAGTGCCGTGACCCGTGGACGCGAATGGCCCGCTACCGCAAGTATTTTTGCGAAATGCGTGCCATGAGTGGCTATTCGGTTACTCGGCCGGCTGCTCGAATTTCATGGCCTCGAGGTTCCAGTAACCGCGCAGGTTGGTGATCAGCCCGGCATCGTTGACCTTGTAGGTGAACGGACCGCGGACGGTGGCCACGAAGCCGTTGGGGAATTCGGTGCGCAGCACCAGAATGTAGGCGATCTCGTTGGGCGAGCTGGACGGGAACGTCTCCTCGCAGGTGATCGTCAACTGATTGGGCCCGATATTGGTGTCGTAGAAGGCGGCCAGTGCCTCCTTGCCCTTCACGCCGGTGCCGTCCGGGTTGGTGACGGACTCGCCGATCGGGTCTTCGACGACGATGTCGTCGGCCATCAGGGCCAGCCAGCCCTCCCGGTCGTGGCTCTGGACGCAGCGCCACGACGACTGTGACGCGGTGACTACGGGGTTCATGTTTCTCCTTTGTGCCGAAACGGCATTCCAGCAGGTTTTTACTCGGACTTTTCCTGCTGGAATGCCGTTTCGGCGTGGTGCGTCTCGCTCAGCGGTCGGCGTCGGTGTACCGGATGACACCGCGGATGTTGCGGCCCTCCAGCATGTCCTTGTAGCCCTCGTTGATCTGCTCCAGCTTGTACTGCCGGGTGACCATGTCATCGAGGTTGAGGCGGCCGGCCTTGTACATCGCCAGCAGCGACGGGATGTCGTGGTGGGGGTTGCCGCCGCCAAAGATGGTGCCCTGCAGGCGCTTCTGCATCAGCGTGAGCATCGCCAGGTTCAGCTTGACGTCCAGGCTGGCCATGTTCGCGACCGCCGTCACGACGCACGTGCCGCCCTTGCTGGTGATGTTGAGGTAGTTGTCGATGTCCTCGCCGTGCAGCTCACCGACGGTGACGATGGTCTTCGTGGCCATGCGGCCTTCGGTGACCTCCGCGACGCCGGCCATGGCGCTGAAGATGTCCGGGTAGGCGTGCGTGGCGCCGAACTTCAGGGCATTGTCACGCTTGAACTCAACAGGATCCACGACGAAGACGTTGCGGGCGCCGGCGTTGAGCGCGCCCTGCAGCGCGCCGGTGCCGACACCGCCGACGCCGACGATGCAGACATCATCACCGGGGCGCACGTCGCCGCTGCGGACCGCCGAGCCGTAGCCCGTGGTGACGCCGCAACCGACCAGGCAGGCGACCTCGAACGGAATGGTCGGGTCGATTTTCACCACAGAACTCTTGTGCACCACCATGTACGGGCTGAATGTGCCCAGCAGTGTCATCGGGATGACCGGTGTGCCGTCGGCGGCGTGCACGCGGTTGGTGCCGTCGGAGACCGCGGTACCGGTCAACAGGTACATGCCCAGGTCGCACAGGTTGCGCATGCCGGCCTGGCACGACGGACACTCACCGCACGACGGGATGAACGAGAGCACGACGTGGTCGCCGACGGCGAGGTGGTCCACACCCGGGCCGACCTCGACCACGATGCCGGCGCCCTCATGGCCTCCGAGGACCGGGAAGCCGGCCATCGGGATGTCACCGGTCACCAGGTGGTGGTCGGAGTGGCACATGCCCGAGGCTTCCATCTGGATCTTGACCTCGTCCTTGACGGGGTCGCCGATCTCGATCTCCTCGATCGACCACGGCTGGTTGAACTCCCAGATGAGAGCACCTTTTGTCTTCATTGCGCGTGCCTTCCACTAGAACCTGTTCCAGTCAGACTAGAGGGAATAGTTACGTTCGTCACACCCCACCCCTCAACCAACTGCTTGGCCGGTTTCTCACCAGATCGGGACCGGGGCCTCGCCCAGCGGGTAGTAGCCCGGCAGCTGCTCGCCGGCCAGGCTGCGCTGGATGCGTTGCTGCATGCCCTTGGACAACTTGCCCGCGGTCATCAGGTCCAGATAGAGCTTCTGCACGTGGCCGAAGTCGAAGAAGTCGCGCTGCCAGGCGATCTTGGGTTCCCCGTCGACGTTCTCCAGCCGGAACCAGCTGCCGCCGATGCCGTAGACCTCGAAACATGCGGAATCGGTGGCTCCGGCTGAATTGTCGGCTCCGCCGACGATCTGCTTCCAAAAGCCGACGACCTCGCCCTGCTTGTCGTCGATCACGACCCGCTGGTACGGGTACTTCCAGCCCTCGAGGCCTTCCATCTCCAAACCCAGTGCGATGTCGCGGATTTCGGCCTTACCGAGGCACATCACGTCCTCCTTGGGGCCGATGTTCCAGCCGTACGTGGCGTCGTCGGTGTAGAAGTCGGCCATGGGCTTCCAGTCGCCGGCCGCCTCGGCATCACGGTTGACCTGCAGCCACCGCTCGACCCACTCTTCGAGTTGTTCGCGGGGGAATGACGTCATTGTCTTGTCCTTTGTCTTCAGCTGGTTTCGCGAATGAACAGGGCTTGGGTAGGGCACTCGGCAACGGCGCGCTCGATCTCGTCGCGCGCTTCGTCGGGCGGGGTTTCGTCGAGGATTTCGACGGTGCCGCGCTTGGGGACGTTGAAGTAGTCCGGCGCCTCCAGGGCACACATGGCGTGGCCCTGGCACAGGTCGCGGTCGACTTCAACGCGGTAACCAGCCATCAGGCGCGCTTCCGATAGCGCACGGTCGCGGGCCGGGCCAACTGCACGACCATCTTCGAGTGGTCGTTGCGGTAACTCCCCGGGGGCTGAGCCATCTCGAACTCGTACTCGCGCAACAGAACCGAGAAGATCGCCTTGATCTGCATCTGGGCGAACGCCGCACCCACGCAGCGGTGCTTGCCGGCGCCGAACGGAATCCAGGTCCACCGGTTGAGCAGGTCTTCCTGTCGCGGCTTCTCGTAGCGGTCGGGGTTGAAGGCGTCCGGGTCCGGGAAGTCGTCGGGAATGCGGTTCGAGATCGCCGGAGAGGTGGCCACCATCTGGCCCTTGTGGATGGGGTGCCCCTCGACCTCGAACTCGTCCTGCGCCACGCGCATCAGGATGATCAGCGGCGGGTGCAGGCGCAGCGTCTCCTTGAGCGCATTGTCCAGATTCGGAATCTGGCGCAGCGCATGGAAACTCACCTCCTGCCCGTCGGCGTACAGGTCGTCGAGCTCTTGCTGGACCTTGGTGTAGAAGTCGGGGTGGCGCAGCAGCTCGATGAGCGTCCAGCTCGACGTGCCCGAGCTGGTGTGGTGCCCGGCGAACATCAGCGAGATGAACATGCCGGTGACCTCGTTGGCGCTGAAGCGCGGATTGCCTTCTTCGTCCTTGATCGAGACCAGCACGTCGAGCAGATCCCGGTCGCTCTTGTCGGTGGGCGGGTTGGCGATTCGCCCATTCATGACTTCCTGCACCAACTCGACCAGGTTGGCCCGGGCCTCGTCGCGGATGCGGAAGCTCTCGATGGGCAGGTAGGGGTCGACGTAGCACAGCGGATCGGTGCCGCGCTCGAGCAGGTGGTAGTAGTTCGCGAACCGCGAGTCGAGCTGGTTGCGGAACTTGGGGCCGATCAGGCAGGCCGTCGAGGTGTAGATGGTGAGCTCGGAGAAGAACTCCAGCAGGTCGATTTCGCCAGAGTCGCCCCAGTTTTCGGTCATCCGCCGGACTTCGCGCTCGATGGTGGCGGCATGGCCCTTCATCTGTTCACCGCGGAGCGCGGTGTTGTGCAGCATCTCGGCGCGCCGCTCGGGGTCGGCATCGAACACCACGCCCTCACCGAAGATCGGGGTCATGAACGGATAGGCCTCGGCCTGGTTGAGTTCGCTGTCACTGGAACGAAAGAAGAACTCGTTGGCTTCGGCACCGGTCAGCAGCACCACCTGCTTGTCCGCGAGTTGGAACCAGCCGACATCGCCGCACTCGTCGCGGACGCGCTGCATCAGGCCGATGGGGTCGGTGCGGAATTCCTCCAGGTGACCGTGCTCCTCGGCGCCACCGGAAACTCGTTGTACGTCTTTGGTAATGGTCATCGACCAGGCATCCCTTCTTCGCCGAGCGCGAGCGATTGACGTTCCTTGGCTTCGGCCAGCGGCGCTTCGGGCTGAAGTTCCATGTTGGCGATGAATCCGCCGCGCGGGGTCTCGGCGACGAACGTGATGGCGCGCGCCAGGTCGGCCGCGCGCAGGAAGTAGCTGTGCCGGGCCTGGCCCCACTTGGCCCAATCCTCCAGGGCCGGACCGATTTTCTCGGCCGGCAGGCTCCATCCCATCGAGGTCATGGTCGGGCCGGGATGCACCACCGAGGCGCGCACGCCGGTGCCTTCCAGCTCCATCTGGAAGTTGGTCACCATCGCGACCAGGCCGGCCTTCGCGGCGCCGTACGCGCCCATGTGCGGGCGCTGGCGCAGCGCCACGTCGGACCCGACGAAGATCAGGTCGCCGCGTCGGCGCTCGACCATGCCGTCGAGGACGGCGCGGGCCATGCGGTTGGCGCCGACCAGGTGGATCTGCAGCTGCTGGGCGAAGTCGTCGGTGCTCATCTCGTGCAGCCGGCCGAAGTTCGTGTCGCCGGCGCCGGTGACCAGGACCTCGATGTCGCCGAGAGCCGCGGTTGCCTTGGCGACGAAGTTCTCGACCGACGCGGTGTCGGTGACGTCGAGCGGCAGCGCAATCGCTTCTCCGCCTTCGGCTTTGATCTGATCGACGAGTTCCTGACACTTCTCCACCCGGCGGGCCCCCAGCGCGACCGGGAAGCCGCGGGCGGCGAGTGCGGTCGCCGTCGCGGCGCCGATGCCGGACGAGGCGCCGGCCACAATGGCGGGCCTGCGGGCGGGATGTGGTTCAAAACGGGCCATTTGGCGTGCCTCAATCTGTGATGGGTTTCAGCGGTGGGACACCGCGATGGGAAGATGCGCGAATCCTCGTACTGAACTCGAATGCACGCGGACGCAGTTGTCCTCGTCCACCTCGTAGCCGTTGATGCGTTTGAACAATTCGGTCAGCGCCACCCGGGCTTCCATCCGGGCCAGGTGGGCACCGAGGCAGAAGTGGGCGCCGCTGCCGAAACTCACGAGCTTCGAACCGATGTCGCGGCCGATGCGGTACTCGTCGGGCTGGTCGAACACCCGCTCGTCGCGGTTGGCCGAACCGGCCAACAGCAGCAGCACCTCACCCGCCGGGACGGTGGTGCCGTGGAACTCGAGGTCTTCGACCACCGCGCGGGCCAGCAGCTGGCTGGACGTGTCGTAGCGCAGCGTCTCCTCGATCCACGGCGCGATCAGCTCATGGTCGTCGAAGACCGGCGCCAGCTGGTCGGGGTTCTTGTGTCCCCAATAAGCCGCATTGGCAAGCAGTTTCGTGGTGGTCTCGTTGCCGGCGATCACCATCAGGAACAGGAACGCCATGATCTCGTCGTCGGTGAGCTTGTCGCCGTCGATCTCGGCCTCCACCAGCGCCGAGGTGAGGTCGTCGCTCAGACTCTTGCGGCGCTGCTTGACCATGTCGGCGTAGTACATCAACAGCTCACCCGAGGCGGCGATGGCGGATGCCGGCACGTCGGCCGCCCCGTCATCACGGTGCATCACTCCGTCTGCCAGCGCGCGGATACGCACGCGGTCCACGTCGGGGACACCCATCAGCTCGCTGATGACGTCCATGGGCAGCTTGCCCGCGAAGGAGTCTACGAAATCAAATGTGCCGAAGTCATTGTCTTTCAACGCCTCATCGAGATGCTGGACGGCGATCTCGGTGACCCGCCCTTCCAGCTCGCGGATGCGCCGCGGCGTGAAGCCCTTGGAGACCAGGGTTCGCAGTCGCAGGTGCGCTGGATCGTCAAGGGCCAGAAAGGACATCACGCGGTGGGCTTCGTCGTTGCGCGAGATCGGGTCCAGTGAGACGCCGTGCTTGTTGGACAGAGCGGTGCTGTTCCGGAAGCCGCGCAGCACGTCCTCATGCCGGGACAGGGCCCAGAAGTTGAGCTTGTCGTTCCGGTAGATCGGCGCCTCGTCCCGCAGCCGCCGGTAGTACGGATACGGATCCTCGTGGAAGTCGTAGCTGTACGGATCGATCAATAGCTCGACTTCCCGGGGCGAGCGAAGCGACGGGGATGTGTTTGTCGTCATGCGTTGTCTCCCACGATTAATCCGACGACATAGGACAGCCGGTCGGCGATCTGGTGATAGGTGTAGACGCCGCTGCCTGCGTTGACGAGCGCGCCGAAGTACGTCATCTCCAGGGCCGACAGCAGGCGCGGATCGGCAGCGGGGCCGACGGCCGAGCGGATCCGGCGATGGATCTCACCGCCGATGCGGTCACGCACCTTGCGGACGGTTTCGTCGTCGCCCGACAGCAGGGCCGTCGTGCAGGCAGCTGCGACCCCGGGCTCGTCGGCCACGACCAGCGCGAGGCTGCGCAGTGCCTGTTCGACGCGGCTGGCCATCGACTGGTTGACGTCGGTGAAGTACGGCACCTGCCGAACCATGTCCAGGTACACCTCGGCGATGAGGTGGTTCTTGGACGAGAAGTAGGTGTAGGCGGTCGCCGGTGCGACCTTGGCGCGCGCGGCCACGGCGCGCACCGTCAGGTCGGCATAGGACGACTCCCGGAGCATCTCGCGGCCCGCGGCGAGAACCTTCTGGAAGGTCTCCTCCTGGCGGCGGTTACGCGGCTGGTCGTCCGCTTCTTGGCCGGTACGTGTGACTGCGGCCACTGCATCGCTGGACACATGTCCAAGTTAGCCGATGGCGCGCCATGGAAGCAAGGTGGTGGCTTGAAAAGCCAGTTAAATCGGCGTTTACTTCGATATCCGCGGTACTGATCTCGCGGGACCCTTGCTACTCGGCGGCGCGTGAGGTTATGGTTCGACTGAACGTTGTCGGACAGTTGTCCAGAATTCGCAGGAGTGCAGATGGCCTTGTTGGGTGATCGCGAAAGCCGCCTTCTCATCGACGGAAAATTGGTGCCGGGGTCACGCGGTACGTTCCCGACCGTCAATCCCGCGACCGAGGAAGTCCTCGGCGTGGCGGCCGACGCCACGGTGGGGGACATGGCCGACGCCATCGACGGCGCGCGGCGGGCCTTCGACGAGACCGACTGGTCCACCAATGTCGAACTGCGCGTGCGCTGCCTGCGCCAGTTGCAGCAGGCCATGCGCGACCACGCCGACGAGCTGCGCGAGCTGACCATCTCGGAGGTTGGCGCACCCCGGATGCTCACTGCCGGAGCGCATTTGGACGGGCCGATCGAAGACCTGACCTTCGCTGCCGACACCGCGGAGGGCTACCAGTGGACCACCGACCTGGGACACGCCACCCCGCAGGGGATTCCGACCAACCGGACCATTGCGCGCGAGGCCGTCGGTGTCGTCGGCGCGATCACGCCGTGGAACTTCCCGCACCAGATCAACCTGGCCAAGGTCGGGCCGGCGCTGGCGGCGGGCAACACCCTGATCCTCAAGCCCGCACCCGACACCCCGTGGGCTGCGGCGGTGCTGGGCCAACTGATCACCGAGCACACGGACTTCCCTGCGGGCGTCGTCAACATCGTCACGTCCCGTGACCACGGCGTCGGCGCCATGCTGTCGAAACACCCTGACGTGGACATGGTTTCGTTCACCGGCTCGACCGTCACCGGCCGTGCCGTGATGACCGACGCCGCGGCCACCATCAAAAAGGTGTTCCTGGAGCTCGGTGGGAAGTCGGCGTTCCTGGTGCTGGACGACGCCGACCTGGCCGGCGCCTGTGCGATGGCCGCGTTCACGGCATCGATGCACGCCGGCCAGGGCTGCGCGATCACCACCCGGCTGGTGGTGCCGCGGGCCCGCTACGACGAAGCGGTCGCGGCTGCGGCGGGGACGATGGGCGGCATCAAGCCCGGCGATCCGTCCAGCCCGCGGACCGTCTGTGGTCCCGTGATCTCGGCGCGCCAGCGCGACCGGGTGCAGAGCTACCTCGACCTCGCGATCGAGGAGGGTGGCACGTTCGCCTGCGGTGGCGGCCGCCCTGCGGACCGTGACACCGGCTTCTTCATCGAACCGACCGTCATTGCTGGACTGGATAATTCGGCGCGTGTCGCCCGCGAGGAGATCTTCGGGCCGGTGCTCACCGTCATCGCCCACGACGGCGACGACGACGCCGTCCGCATCGCCAACGACTCGCCGTACGGCCTGTCCGGCACGGTGTTCTCGGCCGACCCGCAGCGCGCGGCGGGCGTGGCAGCCCGGCTGCGCGTCGGCACCGTCAACGTCAACGGCGGCGTCTGGTACTCCGCCGACGCGCCGTTCGGCGGCTACAAGCAGTCCGGCAATGGCCGGGAGATGGGCGTCGCCGGGTTCGAGGAATACCTGGAGACCAAGTGCATCGCCACGCTGGCCACCTAGCTCCGGGCGCCCCAAAACCGTTGGCTCACAAGAATTAGACGAGAGGAAATCATGGGCAGGTTCGAGAACAAGGTCGGCATCGTGACCGGGGCAGGCGGCGGCATCGGTCAGGTCTACGCCGAGGCGCTGGCCGCCGAAGGCGCCGCCGTAGTCGTCGCCGACATCAATGTCGAGGGTGCGGAGAAGGTTGCCGCCGGCATCAAGGCCGACGGCGGCAAGGCCCTGGCCGTACGCGTCGACGTCTCCGACATCGATTCGGCCAATGACATGGCAGCGCAAGCCGTGGCCGAGTTCGGCGGCATCGACTACCTGGTGAACAACGCCGCGATCTTCGGCGGCATGAAGCTCGACGGCCTGCTGACCGTGGACTGGGACTACTACCGCAAGTTCATGAGCGTCAACCTCGACGGCGCGCTGGTGTGTACCCGTGCGGTTTTCCCGCATATGGAGAAGCGCGGTGGCGGGTCGATCGTCAACCAGTCCTCCACGGCGGCCTGGGTTTACGCCAACTTCTACGGTTTGGCGAAGGTCGGGGTCAACGGTCTGACGCAGCAGTTGTCCCGTGAGTTGGGGTGGCGCAACATCCGCATCAACGCGATCGCGCCGGGACCCATCGACACCGAGGCCAACCGCAGCACCACCCCGCAGGCCATCGTGAAGCAGATCGTCCAGACTCTGCCGCTGGCGCGGATGGGCACCCCGGAAGACCTCGTCGGTATGTGCCTGTTCCTGCTGTCCGACGAGGCCAGCTGGATCACCGGGCAGATCTTCAACGTCGACGGCGGACAGATCATCCGGTCATGAGCGACGATGAGCGCTTGCGCGAAGAGCAGACCGGCGCAGCACGACTCGGGTATATCGGTCTCGGCAATCAGGGTACGCCGATGGCCAAGCGCCTGGCCGAATGGCCCGGCGGGCTCATCGTTTTCGACATGCGTGCCGAGGCCATGGCGCCGTTCGCGGAACTGGGCGCCACCCTGGCCGACCGCGTCGCGGACGTCGCCAAGGCCGACGTGATCAGCGTGACCGTGCTCAACGACGAGCAGGTTCGCGACGTCGTCGCGCAGCTTGCCGAGCACGCCGAGCCCGGTACGGTGATCGCCATCCATTCCACGATCGAGCCGACGACGGCCGTCGAGCTGGCCGAACAGCTGCGGCCCAAGGGGATTCACCTCGTCGACGCACCGGTGAGCGGTGGCGCCGGGGCGGCGAGCAAGGGCGAACTGGCCGTCATGGTCGGGGCCGACGACGAGGCCTACGACAAGGTGAAGCCCGTCTTCAAGCAGTGGGCGTCGTTGGTGGTGCGCGCCGGCGAACCGGGTGCGGGCACCAAGATGAAGCTGGCCCGGAACATGCTGACCTTCATCGGGTTTGCCGCCGCGTGCGAGGCGCAGAAGCTGGCCGAGGCAGCGGGCATCGACCTGCAGAAGCTGGGCCGCGTCGTGCGGCACAGTGATGCGCAGTCCGGCGGCCCGGGCGCGATCATGGCGCGCGACGACACCAAACCGCTGGCCCCCGACCACTTCCTCTACCCCATGTTCGTCCACACCCGGGGCCTGGCGGAGAAGGACCTCACGCTGGCCCTCGGACTGGGTTCTGCTGTGGGAGTGGATCTTCCGCTTGCCGAGCTGGCATTGGCCAATCTCGCCGAGGGCCTCGGCGTACCGCATTCGAAGGAGTCGTGATGGACGAGTTGCGCGCCAAAGGCCTGGCGAAGATGAACGAGGTGTACGGCTGGGAGATGCCCAACATCGAGGGCGACCCGTACTTCGACCTCACCGTGGACCACTTGTTCGGCACCATCTGGAGCAAGCCCGGGTTGAGCATGCGGGAGAAGCGGCTGATGACGTTGACGTGCGTCACTGCCGTCGGCTCACAGGACCTCGCCGAGATTCAGGTCAACGCCGCGTTGCTCAACGAGGAGTTCACCGAGGCCGAGCTCAAGGACATCGGCATCTTCCTCACGCAGTACCTCGGCTTCCCACTCGGTTCAGCGTTCAACGGCACCGTGTCCAAGGTCGTCGCCAGGCGGCGCAAGGCAGCCGAGAAGGGCCTCGCCGAGGACCGCAAGGCGAACGTCAACGCCGCGGTCAAGATGAACACCGGGAGCGAGCTCGATGACAAGTAGATACGCATCGTTGTCGCGCGCGCAGCTCGCGGCGCTGGTGCCCGAGCTGCTGCTGATCGGGCAGCTCATCGACCGTTCGGGAATGGCCTGGTGCATCGTCGAATTCGGTCGTGAAGAGATGCTGCAGATCGCCATCGAGGAGTGGGCCGGGTCCAGTCCGCTCTACACCAAGCGGATGCAGAAGGCGCTGAAATACGAAGGCGTGGATATCATCACGATCTTCAAGGGCCTGCAGCTGGACATCGGCGCGCCACCGCAGTTCATGGATTTCCGGTACACCGTGCACGATCGCTGGCGCGGCGAGTTCCACCTCGACCACTGCGGCGCGCTCATGGACGTCGAGCCCATGGGCCCCGACTACGTGCGCGGCATGTGCCACGACATCGAGGATCCGACGTTCGACGCGACGGCGCTGGCCACCAACCGGCGCTGCCAGGTGCGGCCCATCCACCGGCCGCCGCGCGTGCCGGCGGACCGGACGCCGGCCTGCGCGTGGACCGTCATCATCGACGAGTCGTATCCCGAGGTCGGGTTCATCCCGCAGCTCGACATCATCGGCGCGACCAATGCGTACCGGTGCGAGCTCGATGACATCGACCCCGCGGACGAGGGGCAGGCCGACTACTCCGGCCCGCTGGTGAGTGACGTCGACTTCTCGGCCTTCTCGCACTCGGCGCTGGTGCGCATCGCCGATGAGGTGTGTCTCCAGATGCACCTACTGGTGCTGTCTTTCGCACTGGCGGTCCGGGCCCGCTGTAACGGCGACCTCCAGAAGGAACGGTCGATCCGCACCAAGGCGCTGATCGGCATCTCGGGCGTGGCAGCCGAGCGCATCCAGCGGGTGCTGGGGTTGCCGAACGATGCCGCCAGTGCCCTGCGGGTGCTGGAGCTGCATCCGCTCCTCAACCCGGCCGCGTATGTCTCCGTTGATGTTTCGGGCGAGGAGGCACACGTGCGGCCGTCGCCGGCGCACGAGGACGACGCCTGGATCGCGCTGGTGTCTCCTGAAGCCGACCTGCCGCTGCAGGCGATCGCCACGGCGGTCAACCCACTGCTGCGCGCAGAAGTCTCCGGCGACGCCCGCGACTGGACCGTACGGTTCATCGAAACCGACACCCCGGCAAAGGAACTCGGCGAGGTCTCGGTGTGCAAGGTGAGCAGCGGAGCGGCGTGGGTCTTCGAGGAGCGTAAGTCCCTGCCGTTGACGGTCGTCTAGCGCGAGCCGGTGAGATCGTCTCTCTTCCTGGGACACTTGTCGGCCGGAGCTGTCAGCATCGGCTGACGTTGTCAGCGCATGATGACAATGTCCCGATTTGTGACAGCTCTGGATCAAAGGCATTGGGGTACGGGGTGACTCCTGCGTTGACCTTGCGGTGACGTCTCGAAAGACCGCGAGTAGATGTGTGCGTGGATGCAGGGTCAGCGTCCGTGCGGGCACGGCCTGGGCCGCTCAGAAGTCGTCGAACTCGCCGTCGAGACTCTGGATCCGCCCGGCGACCCCCGACAGGTCGGTGTGAGAGCGCGCGATGATGTCGGCGACGTCGCCGCTGGCCTTGCCGATCGCCGCCCACAGCGCGTGGTCGGCGGCGGCGGTCGGGGTTTTCTTGGCTTCGTCGGCGAGGTCGGTCACCCAGTGCTTGAGCGCGTCCAGTTCGCGGCGCCCGCCGTTGACCACATCGGCGGACCGCTCGAGCTCGTCGCCCAAGCGCTTGTCGAGGTCGGCGAGCCGGCCGAGGGCCTGGGCGTGCCTGTCGTTGGCGTCGGCGTAGCGGTCGGCTGCGGCACCGCTCCAGTGCGATCCCGGACCTGCCGCCTTCACCTGGTCCTGCAACCCGCGCAACTGGGCACTCTTGTCGAACTCGGTGCGGTCATGTGGCACGCCTTCGCCGAAAGTGGCGCGCGCCCGTTCCCACATCAGCAAGAAGGCATCCAGCGGCTCCACCGGTGCAGACCTCCTCGCGTGCTTCGAGCCCGTCCAGTTTAAGCCGGGCCCGCCCGGAGATTAGGGTGTGGCTGTGCGCGTCCTCGTGATCGGCTCCGGTGCCCGTGAACATGCCCTGCTGCTCGCCCTGAGCCGCGACCCCCAGGTGGACTATCTGGCCGTCGCTCCCGGCAATGCCGGCACCTCCGCCGTCGCCGAGCAGTACGACGTCGACATCACCGCCGCCGACGAGGTCGTGGCGCTGGCCAAGAAGCTGGCCGCCGACCTCGTGGTGATCGGCCCCGAGGTGCCGCTGGTGCTCGGCGTGGCCGCCGCCCTGCGCGCGGCCGGCATCGCCTGCTTCGGACCGAGTAAGGACGCCGCCCGCATCGAAGGCTCGAAGGCGTTCGCCAAGGACGTGATGGCCGCCGCTGGGGTCCGCACTGCGACCAGCGAGATCGTCGACAACCCCGCGCACCTCGACGCCGCACTGAACCGCTTCGGACCGCCCGCCGGCCAGCAGGCGTGGGTCGTGAAGGACGACGGTCTGGCGGCCGGCAAGGGTGTCGTCGTCTCCGCCGACCGTGAGGCCGCTCGCGCGCACGCCGCCGAGCTGCTCGAGTCCGGCCACCCGGTGCTGCTCGAGTCGTTCCTCGACGGACCCGAGGTGTCGCTGTTCTGCGTCGTCGACGGCGAGACCGTGGTGCCGTTGCTGCCCGCCCAGGACTTCAAGCGCGTCGGCGACAACGACAGCGGACCCAACACCGGCGGTATGGGCGCCTACACGCCGCTGCCATGGCTGCCCGCTGCGGTGGTCGACCAGATCGTCGACGAGGTCGTCAAACCCGTTGCCGCCGAACTGGTTCGGCGCGGCAGTTCGTTCTCCGGGCTGCTGTACGCCGGCCTGGCCATCACCTCGAAGGGCCCGGCCGTCGTCGAGTTCAACTGCCGCTTCGGCGATCCCGAGACCCAGGCCGTGCTGGCGCTGCTGGCGTCCCCGCTGGGTGCGCTGCTGAACGCGGCCGCGACCGGCACGCTGGATTCGTTCGGTCCGCTGCAGTGGAAAGACGGGTCGGCGGTGACGGTCGTGGTGGCCGCCGAGAACTACCCGGGGCGCCCCCGCGTCGGCGACGTGATCACCGGATCGGAGACCGCCGGCGTGCTGCACGCGGGCACCACCCGCCGCGACGACGGCAGCGTCGTCTCCTCCGGCGGCCGCGTGCTGTCGGTGGTCGGCACCGGGGCCGACCTGGCCGCCGCGCGGGCCGAGGCCTACCGGATCATCGAGTCAATTCGGTTGCCGGGCAGCCACTTCCGGACCGACATCGGCCTCGCCGCGGCGGAAGGCCGCATCTCCCTCTAGCGATTTGTGCACGATTTTCCGCGGTGCGCGCGGATTATCGTGCACAAATCACTGGATGAGTAGCGGGGCCAGCCAGGAGATTTCGGCCGGCAGCTGCGAACTCCAGAACGACCCGTCGTGTCCGCCGGGGGAGAACCCACCGGCGGCGCCGTTCGGCAGCTGGGCGATGAACTGCTTGGTCGCCGAGTAGAACGGGTCGCTGTCGCCGCAGTCGACCCGGATCGGGATGCCGGCCAGCCCGGGCAGACCCCACACCGAATTGGCCGCGTAGTCGGCCGCGCCGTCGAACGCGCCCGGAGCCGTCGCACCTGACGACGTCCACAGCGCGGGGCTGACGGCGCAGATCGCCGCAGTCCGGGCCGCGCCCAGCCGGGCGCCGAGCAGCAGCGCGCCGTAGCCGCCCATCGACCAGCCCAGGAAGCCCACCCGCGAAGTGTCGAGGCCTTGACCGGCCAGCATCGGGATCAGTTCGTCGAGCACCATCGCGCCGGCGTCCTCGCCGGAATCCCGCTTGTGCCAGTAGCCGCCCCCGCCGTCGACGGCCACCACCGCGAACGGCGGCAATCCCGCCGCCACGGCCTGCGCGAGCCCCTGTTCGACACCACCGGCCATCACCGTCGCGGCGTCGCTGCCTTTGCCGTGCAGCGCGATCACGGGGCGAAGCGGTGTGGTCTGGCCCGGCGGCCGGGCGATGGCCCAGTTGGTCGAGATGCCGCCACGCGCCTGCGAGACGAACGAACCGGTCACGTAGGTGGAGGCGGGCTCCTGAGCCTGCGGGGCCAGTGGCGGTGGCACCATCGGTGCCCCGACGCTCGTCATGGTCACCGGGGTTGCGGTGACGGTCGGGCGGTTGAAGATCGACCCCAACGCGAACGCGCCGGCGGCCCCGGTGGCGGCGCCCGCTCCGAGACGGAGGACGGCGCGTCGGCTCAGCTTTGCCATGGCCGCCATCATGCCATCGGCCGGCGGCCCTGATTCCTGAGTAATGCCTAATGGATTACGTGAAATCGTGATCGCCGCGTGACCATTCCTGGCAGCATTTACCGAGTGATGACAGCGGTGACCCCGAAGGGGGAACGGCGACGGTATGCGCTGGTCAGCGCCGCCGCCGAGCTGCTGTGTGAGGGCGGCTTCGACGCCGTCCGGCACCGCGCCGTGGCGCAGCGAGCCGGGCTGCCGTTGGCCTCCACCACCTACTACTTCTCGTCGCTCGACGACCTCATCGAGAAGGCGGTCGCGCACGTCGGAGAATTCGAATCTCAGCAGCTGCGAATGCGGGTCTCGGCGCTGTCACGGCGCCGCCGCGGGGCGGACGCGACGGCGGACCTGCTGGTCGATCTGCTGGTCGGCGACGGCAACCGGGCATCCGACCAGTTGATTTCCCGCTACGAGCGGTACATCGCCTGTGCCCGCCAGCCCGGGCTGCGCGACGTGCAGCGCCGCATCCTCAAGCAGCGGTCCGACGCCGTCGTCGAGGTGGTGGAGCGGTCCGGGCGCTCGGTGCGGGCCGAACTGCTCACGGCCCTGGTCTGCGCGGTGGACGGGGCAGTGGTGGCCTCGATAGTGAGCGATGGTGACGGCCCTCGGGCGACGGCCCGGGCCACCCTCGTGGACGTCATCGACGTCTTGGCCCCCTTCGACCAAGAACGCCGGGTCGCCCTATAAGCGGGCTTAGTAGGCTGTAGCTCCGTGAGCATCCCCAACGTGCTGGCCAATCGATACGCCAGCGACGAGATGGTGGCCATCTGGTCGCCGGAGAACAAGATCGTCGCCGAACGCCGGCTGTGGCTGGCCGTGCTGCGCGCGCAGTCCGAGCTGGGCGTGTCGGTGCCCGATGGGGTGCTGGCGGACTACGAGCGCGTACTGGAGCAGGTGGACCTGGCGTCCATCGCCGCGCGCGAGCGCGTGACCCGGCACGACGTCAAGGCGCGCATCGAGGAGTTCAACGCGCTCGCCGGCCATGAGCACGTCCACAAGGGCATGACGAGCCGCGACCTCACCGAGAACGTCGAGCAGCTGCAGATCCGGCAGTCGCTGGAACTGGTGTTCTCGCACGGGGTCGCGGTGGTGGCGCGGCTGGCCGAGCGTGCCGCGCTGTACCGCGACCTGGTGATGGCCGGCCGCTCGCACAACGTGGCGGCCCAGGCCACCACACTGGGCAAGCGGTTCGCCTCGGCCGCCGAGGAGACGCTGATCGCGCTGACCCGGCTGCGCGAGCTGATCGACCGCTACCCGCTGCGCGGCATCAAGGGCCCGATGGGGACGGCGCAGGACATGCTGGACCTGTTCGGTGGCGACGCCTCGCGGCTGGGCAAGTTGGAAAGCCGAATCGCCGAGTTTCTTGGATTCACCGAGGTTTTCACCTCCGTCGGCCAGGTGTACCCCCGGTCGCTGGACCACGACGTGCTGTCCGCGCTGGTGCAGCTGGGTGCCGGACCGTCGTCGTTCGCGCACACCATCCGGCTGATGGCCGGCCACGAACTGGCCACCGAGGGCTTCGCGCCGGGGCAGGTCGGCTCGTCGGCCATGCCGCACAAGATGAACACCCGGTCGTGTGAACGCGTCAACGGCCTGCAGGTCGTCCTGCGCGGCTACGGCTCCATGGCCGCGGAACTCGCTGGGGCGCAATGGAATGAGGGCGATGTGTTCTGTTCGGTGGTGCGCCGTGTCGCGCTGCCGGACGCGTTCTTCGCGATCGACGGCCAGACCGAGACGTTCCTGACGGTGCTCGACGAGTTCGGCGCCTACCCGGCAGTTATCCAGCGGGAGCTGGACCGCTACCTGCCGTTCCTGGCGACCACGCGCATCCTGATGGCCGCGGTGCGCGCCGGCGTCGGCCGCGAGACCGCGCACGAGGTCATCAAGGAGCACGCTGTCGCCGTGGCGCTGGCGATGCGCGAAAAGGGTTTGGAGCCAGACCTTCTGGACCGGTTGGCCGCTGATCCGCGGCTGCCGCTGGACCGTGTCGAGCTCGACGCGGCGCTGGCCGACAAGCAGGCGTTCAGCGGTGCGGCCGGCGATCAGGTCGACGGTGTGGTGGCTGCGGTGGACCGGTTGGTCGGGCAGTACCCGGAGGCGGCGAAGTACACCTCGGGCGCCATCCTGTGACGTTGGCGGCGAGCTTGTCCGGGGTCGACCTGACCGACCTCGACAACTTCGCGTCCGGCTTCCCGCACGAGCTGTTCGCGCGGCACCGCGCGGAAGCTCCGGTGTACTGGCATGAGCCGACGGAGAACACCCCGGACGGCGAGGGCTTCTGGTCGGTTGCCACGTACGCGGAAACCCTTGCGGTGCTCCGTGATCCGGTGACGTACTCGTCGGTGACGGGCGGTTCGCGGCCGTTCGGCGGGACCCTGATCCAGGACCTGTCCATCGCCGGCCAGGTGCTGAATATGATGGACGACCCGCGGCACGCGGAGATCCGGCGGCTGGTGTCGTCGGGGCTGACACCGCGGATGATCGCGCGGGTCGAGGACGACCTGCGGGTGCGCAGCCAGGCGCTGCTGGACGGGATCGTACCGTCGCAGCCCCTGGATTTCCTGGTCCAGGTGGCTGCCGAGCTGCCGATGCAGATGATCTGCATCCTGATGGGTATCCCTGAGTCGCAACGACATTGGCTGTTCGAGGCCATCGAACCGAGCTTCGATTTCGGCGGGTCGCGCAAGGCCGCCATCACCCGGTTGTCCGTGGCGGAAGCCGGCTCCCGGATGTACAACTTCGGCATGGAGCTGATCGCCGCCAAGCGGGCCGAGCCCGCCGACGACATGCTTTCGGTGGTGGCCAACGCACCTGATGTGTCGGACATCGAGGTGTATCTGTTCTTCAACCTGCTGTTCAGTGCCGGCGCGGAAACGACCCGCAATTCGGTCGCCGGCGGGCTGTTGGCGTTGTGCGAGAACCCATCTCAGCTGGCATTGCTGCGCTCGGACCCGTCGTTGCTGCCCTCGGCGATCGAGGAGATGGTGCGGTGGACGTCGCCGTCGCCGTCGAAGCGGCGCACCGCCACGCGCACCGTCGAGTTGGGTGGGTGCACCATCGAGGCGGGGCAGAAGGTGGTCGTCTGGGAAGGCTCGGCCAACCGCGACGAGCGGGTGTTCACCGATCCCATGACCTTCGACGTGGCCCGGAAACCCAATCCGCACTTGGGTTTCGGGCAGGGGCTGCACTACTGTCTGGGCGCCAACCTGGCCCGACTGGAGCTGCGGGTGCTGTTCGAGGAACTGTTGACCCGGTTCCCGGACATCCGGATTGTCGAGCCACCGGAATGGACGCGGAGCAACCGCCACACCGGGCTTCGGCACCTGATGGTCGCCTTCTCGTGATTTGTGCGCGAAAAGGGTCGGTCAGCGTACTTTTTCGTGCACAGATCACTACTTTTCGAGCGTGAACTGGTTGATGTCGACCTGGCCGAGCCGGAAACCCTTTGCACAGCCCGTCAGGTACTTCATGTACCGGTCGTAGACCTCCACGGATTGCAGCTCTATCGCCTCATCGCGGTGCGCTTCCAGCGCTTCGGCCCACAGGTCCAGCGTCCTCGCGTAGTGGGGCTGCAGGGATTGCACGCGGGTCACCCGGAATCCGGCTTCGGCGGCGCGCTGTTCGACCATCGCGGTCGTCGGCAGCCGGCCGCCCGGGAAGATCTCGGTCGTGATGAATTTGATGAAGCGGGCCAGCTCGAAGGTCAGAGGTATGCCGAGTTCTTTGGCATACCGCGGGTCGAAGCCGCAGATGGTGTGCAACAGCATGACCCCGTCGGCCGGAAGTGCGTTGTAGGCCATCTGGAAGAACGCCGGATAGCGGTCGTGGCCGAAATGCTCGAACGCGCCGATGGACACGATCCGGTCCACCGGTTCGCGGAACTGTTCCCAGCCCTCTAGCAGCACGCGGCGTGAGCGTGTCGTCTCCATCCCGTCCAGCAGTTGCTCGACGTGGGTGGCCTGGTTTCTGGACAGCGTCAGCCCGACGACGTCGACGTCGTACTTCTCGATCGCGCGCCGCATCGTGGCGCCCCAGCCGCAGCCGATATCGAGCAGCGTCATCCCCGGGGTCAGGCCCAGCTTGCCCAGCGCTAGGTCGATCTTCGCCATCTGGGCTTGTTCCAGGGTCATGTCGTTGCGCTCGAAATATGCACAGCTGTAGGTCTGGCTGGGATCCAGGAACAGCCGGAAGAAATCGTCCGAGAGGTCGTAGTGCGCTTGGACATCCGCGAAATGCGGTTTGAGTTGTTCTGCCATGGCTTCCTCTCCTGGCCGACGGCCGGGGCTGCTGATCGTGCGCGCTGTTCGGGGCCGGCGACGGCGACGGCCCGGACGCTGGTGCCGGATGCTCGGTACACGTGTGTAATGCCCGCACGGTTCACGAGCACGACAACCGGTCTTCGTTACCAGATTTCAGTTGGATGGGTCGGACGGCGAAATTGCTGGATACAGGACTGCGGAGCGATCGGTAGTGCAGCGATCAATAGCGCAGGAATTCACGGTCTGGCGGCGCCCGCGCTTCTGGAGCGATCAGCCAGAGAAGTCCTGAAATGTATTGCCGACGGCTTACCAGTGAAGCAACGACTCAGCGGCAATGCAAGAGCAAACGCCCGAACGACCGGCGCCGACTGTCAGGACGGGGTGCGCCGGGCCGGACGCAGGCCGGCCGATCGCAACTCCAGCGCCGCGAGCTTGCGGATCGCGATGGTGTCGTGGGTACGCCAGGCGGTCACCGGGTCGTCGGAGACCTCGGTGAGCTTGGCCAGCGGCCGGTTGGCCAGCGCCCGCAGCGCCAGCAGTTGTTCACCGGCATCTGTCGACGCCAGCGTCACCGCCGTCCATTTGCGCCGGAAGAACCGGATCCGCAGGACCAGCCAGGGCATCGCCACGGCCAGGATCGGCGGCAGCGCGACCGCCAGCGCGAGTACCCAGGCAAGCCAGCCTGCGGTGCTGTTCAGGCTGTCACCGGCGCCCGCGATATCGGTCGCGGCGCTGCCGGCCGACCGCAGCGGAGCCCCGAAGGCCTTTCCGATCAGGGGAATCCCATCGGCGTTGTGACCGGCAGACGCCAGGCTGTTGGCGACACCGTCGGCGCCGTCGTGCACCTGACGTCCGACGTCGGCGATGGTGGCGATGGCGTTGTGCACCGCGACGCCGACCGAGATCCAGATGGCGAACCAGACCAACGCGACGATGTCGCTGGTCAGCTGGCCGAGCAACCGGCCCGGCGTCCGGGCGTAGGGCACGTAGCGCGAACTCATGCCAGCTATCCCAGCAGATAGGGTGGTCCGATGCGCCCAGCTTTGTCCGACTACCGGCATCTGACCAGCGGCAAGGTTCGCGATCTGTATCGAATCGACGACAACCACCTGCTGTTCGTCGCGTCCGACCGGATCTCGGCTTTCGACTATGTCCTGGACAGCGAGATCCCGGATAAGGGCCGGGTGCTCACTGCCATGAGCGTCTTCTTCTTCGACTACCTGGCCGAGCAGTTGGGTACCGCCAACCACCTCGCCGGCCCCGCCGACGACGAGCGCATCCCCGCCGAGGTGTTGGGCCGCGCACTGGTGGTGCGAAGCCTCGAGATGATGCCGGTCGAATGTGTGGCACGTGGGTACCTGACCGGTTCGGGGCTGATCGACTACCGCAAGACGGGTCAGGTGTGCGGCATCGACCTGCCTGCCGGGCTGACCGAGGCCAGCCGGTTCAGCGAGCCGCTGTTCACTCCGGCGACCAAGGCCGAGTTCGGTGCGCACGACGAGAACATCGCGTTCGACGCCGTCGAGAAGCTGGTCGGTACCGACCGGGCCGCGCAGCTGCGCGACGAAACCCTGAAGGTCTACAGCGCGGCCGCCGCGCACGCGCTGACCAAGGGAATCATCTTGGCGGACACCAAGTTCGAGTTCGGGGTGGACGCCGACGGTGGGCTGGTGCTGGCCGACGAGGTGCTGACACCGGACTCGTCGCGGTACTGGCCGGTGGACGGCTACACCGAGGGCGTGGTGCAGCCGAGCTTCGACAAGCAGTTCGTCCGGAACTGGCTGACCGGCCCGGACTCCGGCTGGGACCGCGCCGGCGACACCCCACCACCGGCGTTGCCCGACGACATCATCGAGGCCACCCGGGCGCGGTACATCGAAGCGTACGAACGGATTTCGGGACGCCGCTTCGCCGACTGGATCGGGGCATGAGCATGCGCACGCCTCCGGTCGCCAAGAAGGTTGAGCACCGCCGTGAGCACCACGGTGACGTGTTCATCGACCCGTATGAGTGGATGCGGGACAAGAACGATCCCGACGTGATCGCGCTGCTGAATGCGGAGAACGCCTACACCGAGGAGATCACCGAGCCGCTGGAACCATTGCGGCAGAAGATCTTCGACGAGATCAAGGCCCGCACCAAGGAGACCGACCTCTCGGTGCCGACCCGGCGGGGCGACTGGTGGTACTACGCCCGGAGCTTCGAGGGCAAGCAGTACAGCGTGCACTGCCGGTGCCCCATCAGTGATCCCGATGACTGGACGCCGCCACAACTCGACGAGCACACCGAGGTCCCCGGCGAGCAGGTGCTGCTGGACGAGAACGTCGAGGCCGAGGGTCACGATTTCTTCTCGCTCGGCGCGGCCACCGTCAGCGTCGACGCCAACATCCTCGCCTACTCCGTCGACACCGTCGGTGACGAGCGATACACGTTGAAGTTCAAGGACTTACGCACGGGCGAGCTGTACGACGACCGGATCACCGGCATCGGCGCCGGCGGTACCTGGGCGGCCGACAATCGCACGCTCTACTACGTCACCGTCGACGAGGCCTGGCGGCCGGACACCGTGTGGCGGCACCGGCTGGGTTCCGGGCTGCCTGGCGAGAAGGTGCACCACGAATCCGACGAGCGGTTCTGGGTCGGTGTCGGGCGCACGCGTAGTGACAAGTACATCTTCATCGCCGCCGGCAGTGCCGTCACCTCCGAGGTGCGCTACGCCGACGCCGGCGACGCCAAAGCCCAGTTCACTGTGGTGTTGCCGCGCAAGGACTCTGTGGAGTACTCGGTCGAGCATGCGGTGCTCGGCGGCGAAGACCGGTTCCTGATCTTGCACAATGACGGCGCCGAGAACTTCACTCTGGTGGAGACGCCGGTGTCCGACGCCCCGCTGGCCGGCCTGGACAACACCCGCACGCTGATCGCGCACCGCGACGATGTCCGCCTCGATGGTGTCGATGCGTTCGCGGACCAGTTGGTGATCAGCTACCGGCGCGAGGCATTGCCCCGAATCCAGTTGTGGCCTTTGGGTGCCGACGGCAACTACGGCGAGCCCCAGGAAATCACCTTCGAATCGGAGTTGATGTCGGTCGGTCTGTCGGGTAACCCGAACTGGTGGTCACCGCGGCTGCGGCTGGGGGCGACGTCGTTTGTCATCCCGGTGCGGATCTACGACCTGGTTCTGGCCACCGGTGAGCGAATCCTGTTGCGTGAGCAGCCGGTTCTCGGCGACTACCGGCCGGAGGACTACCTCGAGCGCCGCGACTGGGCCGTCGCCGCCGACGGCACGAAGGTGCCGCTGTCGATCATCCAGCGGGTCGGCGCGCCGAATCCCGCGCCGGCGCTGCTGTACGGCTACGGCGCCTACGAGTCCTGCGAGGACCCACGCTTCTCCATCGCCCGGCTGTCGCTGCTGGACCGCGGCGTGGTGTTCGTCATCGCCCATGTGCGTGGCGGTGGTGAGCTGGGGCGTGGCTGGTACGAGCACGGCAAGCTGCTGGAGAAGAAGAACACCTTCACTGATTTCATCAGTGCCGCGGAGCATCTGATCGCCACCGGGGTTACCCGGCCGGAGAATCTGGTGGCCCTCGGTGGCAGTGCCGGCGGGCTGCTGATGGGTGCGGTGGCCAATATGGCGCCTCAGCTGTTCGCGGGGATTCTGGCGCAGGTGCCGTTCGTCGACGCGCTGACCACGATCCTCGATCCGTCGCTGCCGCTCACCGTCACCGAATGGGACGAGTGGGGTAATCCGTTGGCGGACAAGGCTGTCTACGACTACATGAAGTCCTACACGCCGTACGAGAACGTAACGGCCCAGGACTACCCGAGCATCCTGGCGATGACCTCGCTGAACGACACCCGGGTGTACTACGTCGAGCCGGCGAAATGGGTTGCGGCCCTGCGTGCCACCAAGACCGACGACCATCCTGTCCTGCTCAAGACCGAGATGGTCGCGGGCCACGGTGGCACCAGTGGGCGCTACGAACGGTGGAAGGAAGCCGCGTTCCAGTACGCCTGGGTGTTAGCCACCGCGGACCGCGACAAATACGGCAGCGGCCAGGTAGACGACCTCCTCGACGGAGCGCACGCATAGATTCGCCGTCATGGACGGCGGGGTGTCGGGCATCTGTGAGGCGTAGATGTTGGCCGGAAACATGGCGAGCATCAACAGGAACAGACAGGTCGCCGCGGCGATGCGAGTAGGTGGGTACAGCAGCCCGACCGCGCCGAGGAGTTCCAGCGCGCCCGTGATCGTCACCAACAGCTCGGGCGACGGGAGCCGGGGCGGGACGATCGCGATCATGTCCCGACGCATGCGCGGTACGAAGTGGGCGACGCCGGTCATCGTGAACATCAGCGCCAGGCCGACCGCGATGGCACCGGGCCAGCTGTCGACGTAGCTGACGCCGAGCCAGCCGGCGCCGCGGGCGGCCAAACTGCCCAGCACGAGAGCGAGAAGAACGGCCATGAGCTGCGCCTCCGTAATCTGGTCAACGCCTAGATCGAAGGATAGCCCGAAACTTGTCACTGTCAAGATAGGATGCGGTCATGGCCCGGCAGAGCTACCACCACGGCGATCTGAAGTCCGTCATCCTGGCGCAGGCGGCGGCGCTGGTCGCCGAGCGCGGTGCCGACGGCATGTCGCTGCGCGAACTGGCCCGCGCCGCCGGGGTGTCGCATGCGGCACCCGCGCACCACTTCACGGACCGGCGTGGGTTGTTCACCGCACTGGCGACCGAAGGCTTCGCGCTGCTGGCCGCAGCGCTCAATGAGGCCAAGCCCGACTTCGCCGACGCCGCAAGGGCTTACGTGCAGTTCGCCCTCGACCAGCCCGGTTACTACGCGGTGATGTTCGACAAGATGCTCTACGACGCCGCCGACCCGGCCCTGCGTGCCGCCGAAGCCGAGGCCGCGGCCGAGCTCACGGGCGGCGTCGCGACCCTGGCCGATCCCAACGCCCAGCGCGACCCCGCCGGCGCGGCCCTGGCTGCCTGGTCCCTCGTGCACGGCTTCGCGCTGCTGACGCTCAACGGCGCGGTCACCGCTGACGACCCTGTCGACACTGCCGAGCGCCTCGCCCGAATCCTGTTCTCCGCCTGACCATCTCTCGCGAGCGTGCGTGTCTGCGGGCGACACACCGTGGATTTCATACGAGAACGTCGCGCTCACGGCCGACGAGCGTGACGTTTTTGCACGCCGGTAGCGGCGTGTCGCGCGCAGACACGCACGCTCGCGGGGAGGGGGGAGCGCGCTGGCGGGGAGGGGGAAAGGGTGCCAGAGTTCAGCTGCCACACAGGCTGAGGCAACCAATGGGACACCTCAAGTTGTCACACTGCTTGCATGGCTGGCCAATTGATCGTCTCGATCTCGGGCATCCGGGACCGCACGCTGGGCGACGTCGCCGACTTCTGTACCGAGCTCGATGCGCGCCGGATCCCCGCGTCGCTGCTGGTGGCCCCGCGGCTCAAGGGTGGTTACCGCCTGGACCGCGACGCCGCCACGGTCGACTGGCTGACCACTCGCCGCGCCGGCGGCGCCGCGGTAGTCCTGCACGGATTCGACGAAGCGGCCAGCAAGAAACGTCGCGGCGAATTCGCCGCCCTGCCCGCCCACGAGGCCAACCTGCGGCTCATGGGCGCCGACCGAGTGCTCGAACACCTCGGTCTGCGCACCCGGCTGTTCGCCGCACCCGGCTGGACGGCGTCACAGGGCACCGTGACGGCATTGCCGCGCAACGGTTTCCGGATGCTGGCCGGGGACAGCGGGATCACCGATCTGGTGCGGTCGACAACGCTGCGGGCCCGGGTTCTCGGCATCGGCGAGGGCTTTCTCATCGAACCCTGGTGGTGTCGGACGCTGGTACTGGCTGCCGAGCGGACGGCGCGCCGTGGCGGCACCGTCCGGCTGGCGGTGGCCGCCGGCCAGCTGCGCCGGATCGGGCCGCGGCAGGCGATGCTCGACGCCATCGATCTGTCGCTCATGCACGGCTGCGCCCCCGCAGCCTACGAGTGGACGGCGCGCCCGGCATTGAACGAGGCAGCCTGAACCTGAGCCATCTGACTCGCTGACCGCGAGGGGGCGCTAGCGTGGCGCCATGGATGCTGATGTCATCGTCGTGGGGGCGGGGCTCGCCGGGCTGGTTGCCGCCGCTGAACTGCTGGAGCGTGGTCGGTCGGTTCTGATCGTCGACCAGGAGAACGAGGCCAACATCGGCGGCCAGGCGTTCTGGTCGTTCGGCGGACTGTTCTTCGTCGACAGCGCCGAACAGCGCCGCGTCGGTATCCGAGACAGCTACGAGCGGGCGCTGCAGGATTGGCTGCGCACGGCGGGATTCGACCGCGACGAGGATCACTGGCCCGAGCAGTGGGCGCGGGCCTACGTCGACTTCGCCGCAGGCGAGAAGCGCAGCTGGCTGCGGGAACGTGGCCTGCAGACGTTCGCGTTGGTCGGCTGGGCCGAACGCGGCGGCTGGGACGGCAAAGGGCCGGGCAACTCGGTGCCGCGCTTCCACATCACCTGGGGCACGGGCCCGGCCTTGGTCGACGTCTTCGCCCGACGCGTCGTCGGCCATCCCAAAGTGAAGTTCGCTCATCGGCATCGGGTCGACGAGCTCATCGTCGACGGCGATGCCGTCAGTGGTGGGAGCGGCAGCGCCGTCACCGGTGTGCGGGGCGCGGTGCTGGAACCGTCGGCCACTGCCCGCGGTGAAGCGTCGTCACGTAACGCCGTGGGGGAGTTCGAATTCCGGGCGCAGGCGGTTATCGTCGCCAGCGGCGGCATCGGCGGCAACCACGACCTGGTGCGCCAGAACTGGCCCAAGCGCATGGGCCGCGTGCCCGGGCAGCTGCTGTCGGGCGTGCCTGCGCACGTCGACGGCCGCATGCTCGGCATCAGCGAAGCCGCCGGCGCCAGCGTCATCAACAACGACCGGATGTGGCACTACACCGAGGGCATCACCAACTACGACCCGGTGTGGCCGCTGCACGGCATCCGCATCCTGCCGGGCCCGTCGTCGCTGTGGCTGGACGCCACCGGCAAGAAGTTGCCCGACCCGTTGTACCCCGGCTACGACACCCTCGGCACGCTGGAGTACATCTGCCAAACCGGCTACGACTACACGTGGTTCGTGCTCGACCAGAGCATCATCGCCAAGGAGTTCGGGCTGTCCGGCCAGGAGCAGAATCCCGACCTCACCGGCAAGAACCTGCGGGAAGTGCTGGCGCGCAGCCGAAATGGCGGGCCCGCTCCGGTCCGTGCGTTTGTGGACAAGGGTGTGGACTTCGTGTCGGCGAACACGTTGCGGGACTTGGTGACGGCCATGAACAACGTGCCCGACGTCGTGCCGCTGGACTACGCGACCGTCGAAGCCGAGGTCGCCGCCCGCGACAAAGAGATGACCAGCAAGCTCACCAGCGACGGCCAGACCGTCGCCTACCGGGCCGCGCGTTCCTACCTGCCGGACCGGCTGGCCCGGATCGCCGGCCCGCATCGGCTGACCGATCCCAAGGCCGGCCCGATGATCGCCGTCAAGCTGCACATCCTGACCCGAAAGTCATTGGGCGGCTTGCACACCGACCTGGACTCCCGGGTGCTGACGCCGGCGGGCGGAGTGCTCGACGGCCTGTACGCCGCTGGTGAGGCAGCCGGTTTCGGTGGCGGCGGGGTGCACGGCTACCGGGCGCTGGAAGGCACCTTCCTGGGTGGCTGCATCTTCTCGGGCCGGGCTGCCGGACGTGCCGCGGCGGCTGCCGTGGGCTGAGGTTTACCGCCGAACACTTCCATTTTCCCAGTGCGAGGCGCCCCTGATTCGTGAATGGTGCAACGCCTGTGGCCCAGCCGCCAGAATGGCCAGGCACACCATCGACGTCGCATAGAGCGTGCCGCCAATGATGTCGGTGAAGTAATGGAGGCCGTTGCTGGCCATCCCGATGGAGGGGATGGCGGCACCGATCACGGCGAGGGTGACACTCCACGGGTGAATCCCGATCGCGAGCACCAGCATGGCTGCGACGGTGATCGCCACCGTGGTGTGGCCGCTGGGATACGCGAGATTCTCGCCGTACCAGGGTCGGCCGAACAGCACCTTGAGCACCTTCGCGCCGATGATCGAGATGACGGGGCACAGCGCGGCCACGGTGGCCAGCCGCCGCTCGCGCCGCCACAGCGGGATGGCGATCGCCAGCAGGTAGAGCGGCACCAGCACGCGCACCCGATTCAGCAGCAGCATCCAGTGCGGGTGCGGGCCGAGCAGTTCTTGCGACGTCTCCATGAACCAGCGATCCACGGCGGAGTCCCCCGACCTGACAGCCAGGCCAAGGGCGATCGTCGCGGTGAACCCCACCAGGGGCCACCACAGCAGGAAGCGCCGGGTGTTCAGAACCGCGTCTCCTGCTCGGGCGTCAGTACCCGGAAGTCAGTGGATGTCATCTCGTCGAGCCGGCCGTAGTAGATGCCCTTGGCCTGCTCGGCGACGACGCCCTGATGGATCGGCACCGCATGCTGGGGCGCGACCGCGCGCAGAAAGTCGACGGCCTCGGCGATCTTCATCCACGGCGCGGCGGCCGGCGCGGCCAGCACCTCGACCGGCTCGTCGGGCACGAACAACGCGTCGCCGGGGTGCATCAGACGGGCGGCGTGACCAGCATCACCGACCAGGTACGAGATGTTGTCGATGATCGGGATGTCCGGGTGGATCACGGCGTGCTTACCGCCGGCGCCGCGCACCGTCAGGTGCCCGATCGACAGGGTGTCGCCCACGTGTACCGCCTGCCACGAGCCGCCCAACTGCGCCGCGGTCATCGGGTCGGCATACAGCTTGGCCTGTGGGTTTGCCTCGACCAGAGCCGGGAGGCGCACTGGGTCGGCGTGGTCGGGGTGCTGATGGGTGATCAGGATGGCGTCCAGTCCGGTGATGCCCTCGAACCCGTGCGAGAAGGTGCCGGGGTCGAACAGGACCGTCGCCGCTTGGCCGTCGGCGGCACCGTCGGCCACGAAGCGGGCCAACAGGCAGGAATGTCCGAAGTGCGTCAGCTCCATCAGTCCATTGTGCGGGCATCGCGGCGAACAAGGGCGCCGGTAGAGTAAGCCCGAGCAATCCGACCCGAACAAAGGAGCGCGCGTGGCCCGCGTCGTTGTGCACGTGATGCCCAAGGCCGAGATTCTGGACCCGCAAGGCCAGGCGATCGTGGGAGCGCTGGGGCGCCTCGGGATCACCGGAGTGTCCGACGTCCGGCAGGGCAAGCGGTTCGAGCTCGAGGTTGACGACAGCGTGTCCGACGAGACGCTGGAGCACGTCGCCGAGACGCTCCTGGCCAACACCGTCATCGAGGACTTCTCGGTGCACCGGGAGAACGCATGACCACGAAGGTTGGTGTCATCACCTTCCCCGGCACGCTCGACGACGTCGATGCGGCTCGTGCGGTCCGGGCTGTCGGCGGCGAGGCGGTCAGCCTCTGGCACGCCGATCCCGACCTCAAGGGCGTCGACGCCGTCATCGTGCCCGGCGGCTTCTCCTACGGTGACTACCTGCGCTGTGGCGCCATCGCCAAATTCGCGCCCGTCATGACGTCGGTCGTGGAAGCGGCCGGCAAAGGCATGCCCGTCCTCGGTATCTGCAACGGCTTCCAGGTCCTGTGCGAGGCCGGGCTGCTGCCGGGTGCGCTCACCCGCAACGAGGGTCTGCACTTCATCTGCCGCGACGTGTGGCTTGAGGTGACCGCGACGTCGACTGCCTGGAGCAGCCGCTACGAGTCCGGCGCCGACATCCTGATCCCGCTGAAGTCGGGTGAAGGCCGGTACGTCGCTTCCGAGACCGTGCTCGACGAACTCGAGGGCGAAGGCCGCGTGGTCTTCCGCTACCGCGACAACATGAACGGCTCGATGCGCTCGATCGCCGGGGTCAGCTCGGCCAACGGCCGCGTCGTCGGCCTGATGCCGCACCCCGAGCACGCCACCGAAGCTCTCACCGGCCCGTCGGACGACGGTCTCGGCATCTTCTTCTCGGCGCTCGACGCGGTCCTGAGCGCCTGAGCGGCGCCACGTTCGACGCGTTCCTGAGACGCGCCAGGCGCGCCCTCGCGCCCAGGATTCAGGCTCGGCTCGATCCTGCTCATCCCGAGCTGTTGACCCTGACCTGAGGGCGCATGTCACTCGAACAATTGCGCCCTAGGTACAGGATCAACGCGCACGGGCACCAACCGACGCGTCAGCTGTCGAGCGCGACCGACGCCTCGGCGGTGTAGCAGAGGAACGTCAGCGTCTCCTGCAGGTACAGCTGCACCGTATCGGCGTCGTGGGACAGATAGCCGATGGTCACATCGGTGCCCAGCTGCAGATCGAAATCGCCTCCGCGCGTGGACAATACGAACGCGCCGTCGATCGCCGGCGCCCAGATGATGTCGCCGTCCACCAGCCGGTTGAGGTGCTCGAGCAGCGGGTAGCCGTGCTCGGTGGTCTCACTGACCTTGGTGTAGGCGTCCGCCGACAGCAGCACCGAATACGGGCCGTCCACGCCGGCCAGTCGCAGCTCCGACAGTGCCTGGGAGATCACGTCCGGGTAGCCGCGCGGGTCGCTCGGCAGCGCCAGCGCGGGGTTGGAACTGGCGGCCCGGATGCCCTCGATCTGAGCGGCCGGGTAGCCCTCGAAGATGGCGCGGTCCTCGGAGAACGCGAGCTTCTTGGCGGCGTCCTTGACCGGGTCCCAGTCGGAGTCCTGTGCGCCGCGCTCCACGTCGTCGATGGCCGTGCGCGACACCGTGAACGGCACCCGCAGCCGCACCAGCGGCCGTGACTGGCGCAGCTGCGCCTGCACACCGTCACCGGGCGAGGCGACGTCGACGAGGTGTCCCGTGCTGACCGCGGCGGTCGTCGGACCGTTCGGCTCGCTCACGTCGACCACCCGGCGACCGGCGATGTGCCGCTTGAAGGTGCGGGCCGCTTCCTCCTCGATCTGTGCCCATGCGACCGAGGTGATGGGAGCCAGCTCGCGGTACAGGTTGTTCATTGCGCTTTACCTTTCAGACTGCCGATGGACAGTATGCCGGGGGACTTGGGTTCGGGTTCGGCCGGTGGCGCCGCGGGCAGGGGCGGCGGGTCGTCGAGGAAATCCACTGTGGGAGTGAAGAACAACACGCCGGTGACCGCGGTGGAGAAATCCAGGATGCGATCGGTGTTGCCCGGCGGATCGCCGATGAACATGTTTCGCAGCATGCGCTCGGTGACTCCCGGGTCAGCCGAATAGGCGATGTAGTACGTGCCGAATTCGCCTGAGCCGACGCGGCCGAACGGCATGTTGGCCCGGACGATCTGCAGCTGGTTGCCGTCGGCGTCTTCGATCACGTTGAGTGCGACGTGCGAGTTGGGCGGCTTGACGTTGTCGGCCATCTCGATGTCCTCGAGCTTGCTGCGGCCGATCACCCGTTCCTGCTCGGTGACGCTGAGCGACTCCCACGACGCCATGTCGTGCAGGTACTTCTGCACGTGAACGTAACTGCCACCGGCGAATTCGGGGTCCTCGTCACCGACCTGGGCCGCGACCACGGCATCCGGACCGTCCGGGTTCTCGGTGCCGTCGACGAAACCCAACAGGTCGCGATTCTCGAAGAACTTGAAGCCGTGTACCTCGTCGATCACCGTCACCGCGCCGTCGAGCGATTTCAGAATCTGGCTCGCCAGTTCGAAACAGACGTCCATGGCGTTGGCCCGGATGTGGAACAGCAGATCGCCCGGCGTCGACGGGGCGTGGTGACGGGTGCCGTGCAATTCGGGAAACCGGTGGAGGCCGGCCGGGCGCGGACCGCTGAACAAGCGATCCCACGCCTCCGAGCCGATCCCGGCCACCAGGCTCAGACGGCTTGCGGGCGTGCGGAATCCAACTGCCCGAACGAGTCCGGACAGCCCGGCGAGCGCTTCGTGCACTTCTGGCTCGGCGCCCTCATCGATGGTGGCGATGAGGAAGATCGCGGCGGACGTCAACGGGGTGAGTACGGGCTGAGGCCGTGCGGGACACACGAATCCGACCCTAGCGGCAACGGCTCCGGATTTCCGGGTGATGATGGCCTCATGACCGGAGCTACTGCCGCGGGCCTCTGCGGATTCATCGACGCGTCGCCCTCGCCGTTCCACGTGTGCGCGACGGTGGCCGCGCGTCTGACGGCCGCCGGCTTCACGGAACTGGCCGAGACGGACGCGTGGCCTTCCGCGGCGGGCGGCGGGTCGAGCACGGGCGCGGGCAAGTACTTCACGGTGCGGGCCGGCTCCTTGGTGGCGTGGAAAGCGACCGACGCGCCGTTGCCCTTCCGCATCGTCGGCGGCCACACCGACAGCCCGAACCTGCGGGTCAAGCAGCACCCGGACCGGTTCGTCAGCGGCTGGCAGGTGGTGGCGCTGGAGCCGTACGGCGGCGCCTGGCTGAACTCCTGGCTGGACCGCGACCTCGGCATCAGCGGCCGGCTGTCGGTGCGGCGCGGCAATGCCGTGGCGGACGTCCTGGTCCGGATCGACGACCCGATCCTGCGGGTGCCGCAGCTGGCCATCCACTTGTCCGACGACCGCAAGGGCGTCAGCCTCGACCCGCAGCGGCACGTCAACGCGGTGTGGGGGGTCGGGACCGGAACCCGCGACTTCGTGAGCTACGTTGCCGAGCACGCGGGCGTGGACGGCGCCGACGTCCTGGGCGCCGACCTGATGACCCATGACCTGACGCCGTCCCGGCTGATCGGCGCCGACAGCGAGCTCATCAGCGCCCCCCGGCTCGACAACCAGGGCACCTGCTACGCCGGGCTGGAGGCATTCCTGGCCGCCGACCCCGCGCGGCACATACCGGTGCTCGCGCTGTTCGACCACGAAGAAGTCGGGTCGACGTCCGATCATGGTGCGCAGTCCGACCTGCTGCCGACGGTGCTGGAACGCATTGTCCTGGTCGCCGGTGGCACGCGGGAAGACCTGCTGCGCCGGCTGGCCGGGTCGCTGGTGGCCTCCGGCGACATGGCGCACGCCACCCACCCGAACTACCCGGAGCGGCACGAGCCGGGCCACCTCATCGAAGTGAACGGCGGCCCGGTCCTCAAGGTGCAGCCGAACCTGCGGTACGCCACCGACGGCCGGACCGCCGCGGCATTCGCACTGGCCTGTGCCCAGGCCGGGGTGCCGCTGCAGCGCTACGAACACCGCGCCGACCTGCCGTGCGGCTCCACGATCGGCCCGATGACGGCCGCGCGCACCGGGATCCCGACCGTCGACGTCGGTGCCGCGCAACTGGCGATGCACTCGGCGCGGGAGGTGATGGGCGCGCTCGACGTGCCGGCCTATGCCGCGGCGCTGCACGCCTTCTTGTCACCGGCCTGACCTACAGTCGGGCCATGGCACTCAAAGTGGAGATGGTCACCTTCGACTGCGCCGACGCGCAGGCGCTCGCCCACTGGTGGGCTGCGCAGTTCGGCGGCACGGTGCAGACCCTGATGCCGGGGGAGTTCTTCGTCGTCAGCCTGGCCGACGGTCCGAACCTGGGCTTCCAGCAGGTCGACGATCCGACGCCCGGCAAGAACCGGCTGCACCTGGACTTCCATCTGGAAGGCGACATCGAGCCCGAGCTCGAGCGGCTCAAGGCCGCCGGCGCGACCGAGACCGAGCGGCACGCCTTCGGCGAGGTGGCCCGCTGGGTGGTGCTGGCCGACCCTGAGGGCAATGCGTTCTGTATCGCCGGCGCGGCCTGACGACCCGGACTACTGACCGGCCTGCACCTGCTGCTCGACCATCTGACCCTGCTGCTCGGCTTGTTGGGCTTCCTGCTGGGCCAGCTCGTTCTGCTGTTCGGCCTGCTGCTGGGAGGCGATCATCGCCTGCTCGTCGTTCAGCTGTTGTTGGGTCTGGTCTTCGCTGTCATCGACCAGTTGGACGCTGGTCGACACAAACGGTTCAGACGCGGCATGCCACGCCTTGGACGCGACCACAATCGCGCCGGCACAGATACACACCAGGGTTGCGATCACCGCGATCATCGCGAGCGCGCCCCGGTTGACGCCCAGTTGGAGTCTCATCTGGCTACGCTAAATCCGCTGGATAAGGCCCACGTTGGCGCTACTTAGCCGCCGGCTGTGAACTCAGTCGCGATGATTCTCTGTGGTCACGTCGGTCTACAAGGTGTTGAAACCTCGATCGAGAACGGAGTCCACAATGGTTGACGCAAAGGGTGCTTCGAACGCGCGGGCCGCAATCGCCGGCCGTGCCAAACCGGAAAAGATCGGCCTGGCGCTGAGCGCGGTGCTCGTGTTGTTCCTGCTGGCCGATGCCATCCCGAAGATTTTCGGCGCGCAGTTCGCCCGCACGGCGACCGAGGCGATCGGCTTTCCGCGGTACCAGACCTACGTCATCGGATGGGTGCTGCTCGCCTGCATCATCGCCTGGGTTGTGCCCCGCACAGCAGTGCTGGGCGCGGTCGGGCTGACGGCCTATCTCGGCGGCGCAGTGACCATCGATATGCACCAGGAGGCGTGGTTCCCGGTGGTCTTCGCCGTGGCCTTCGGCCTGTTGATCTGGGCGGCTCTCATTCTGCGGCGTCCCGCGCTGCTCAAGGTACTGATCGGCGGGAGCGAGTAGTCCGCATTCGGCGGGGCGGGCCGGCAAGATCAGCAACGATAGACTCTGTGTCGTGACGTCACCGGTCGATACCGTCAATAACGCGACTACCACGCCTGATCAGCCGCAGCCGTATCGCGAGCTCGGTCTCAAGGATGACGAGTACCAGCGCATCCGCGAGATCCTCGGCCGTCGGCCCACCGATGCCGAGCTCGCCATGTACTCGGTGATGTGGAGCGAGCACTGCTCGTACAAGTCCTCCAAGGTGCATCTGCGCTACTTCGGCGAGACCACCACCGACGAGATGCGCGCCGGCATGCTGGCCGGCATCGGCGAGAACGCCGGCGTCGTCGACATCGGTGACGGCTGGGCCGTCACCTTCAAGGTCGAATCGCACAACCACCCGTCGTACGTCGAGCCCTACCAGGGCGCGGCCACCGGCGTCGGCGGCATCGTCCGCGACATCATGGCCATGGGTGCCCGCCCGGTCGCGGTCATGGACCAGCTGCGCTTCGGCGCGGCCGACGCTCCCGACACCCGCCGGGTGCTCGACGGTGTGGTGCGCGGTGTCGGTGGCTACGGCAACTCGCTCGGCCTGCCGAACATCGGCGGCGAGACCATCTTCGACCCGTCGTACGCCGGCAACCCGCTGGTGAACGCGCTGTGCGTCGGCGCGCTCCGCGTCGAGGACCTGCACCTGGCCTTCGCGTCCGGTACCGGCAACAAGATCATCCTGTTCGGTGCCCGCACCGGTCTGGACGGCATCGGCGGCGTCTCGGTGCTGGCCTCGGATACCTTCTCCGGCGACGAGTCGGGCGCCGGGCGCAAGAAGCTGCCGAGCGTTCAGGTGGGCGACCCGTTCACCGAGAAGGTGCTCATCGAGTGCTGCCTCGAGCTGTACGCGGCGCACCTCGTGGTCGGCATCCAGGACCTGGGTGGCGCCGGATTGTCCTGTGCCACTTCGGAATTGGCATCGGCCGGTGACGGCGGCATGCACATCGACCTGGATCGGGTGCCGCTGCGCGCGACCGGTATGACGCCCGCCGAGGTGCTCTCCAGCGAGTCGCAGGAGCGCATGTGCGCGGTCGTGACACCGGAGAACGTCGACGCGTTCATGGCCGTCTGCCGCAAGTGGGACGTACTGGCCACCGTCATCGGTGAGGTCACCGACGGCGACCGGTTGAAGATCAGCTGGCACGGCGAGACCGTCGTCGACGTGCCGCCGCGCACCGTCGCGCACGAGGGCCCGGTGTACAACCGGCCCGTGGCGCGCCCCGACACCCAGGACGCGCTGATCGCCGACACCTCGGCCAAGCTGCCCCGGCCGAAGACCGGCGACGAGCTGCGCGCCACCCTGCTGCAGCTGCTCGGCAGCCCGCACCTGTGCAGCCGGGCGTTCATCACCGAGCAGTACGACCGCTACGTCCGCGGCAACACCGTCCTGGCCGAGCACGCCGACGGCGGCGTCCTCCGCATCGACGAGACCACCGGGCGTGGCATCGCGGTGTCGACCGACGCCTCAGGCCGCTACACCCAGCTGGACCCGTACACCGGCGCACAGCTGGCGCTGGCCGAGGCCTACCGCAACGTCGCTGTCACCGGCGCGACCCCGGTCGCCGTCACCAACTGCTTGAACTTCGGCTCGCCAGAGGACCCGGGCGTCATGTGGCAGTTCTCGCAGGCCGTGCGCGGCCTCGCGGATGGCTGTGCGGCCCTTGGTATTCCGGTCACCGGCGGCAACGTCAGCTTCTACAACCAGACGGGCTCGACCGCGATCCTGCCGACCCCGGTGGTCGGGGTGCTCGGCGTCATCGATGACGTGCACCGTCGCATCCCGACGGGTATCGGCCTGGAGCCGGGGGAGACCCTGATCCTGCTGGGCGACACCCACGACGAGTTCGACGGCTCCGTCTGGGCGCAGGTCACCGGCGACCACCTCGGCGGCGTGCCGCCCAAGGTCGACCTGGCGCGCGAGCAGCTGCTGTCCGAGGTGCTGACCGCCGGTTCACGCGACGGCCTGATCTCGGCCGCGCACGACCTCTCCGAAGGCGGGCTGATCCAGGCCGTCGTCGAGGCCGCCCTGGCCGGCGAAACCGGTTGCCGGGTCCTGCTTTCCGAGGATTCCGACGCCTTCGTGCAGCTGTTCTCCGAGTCGGCGGGCCGGGTCCTCGTCGCGGTGCCGCGCACCGAGGAGAGCCGTTTCATGGCGATGTGCGAGGCCCGCGAGCTGCCGGCCGTCCGCATCGGTGTGGTGGACCCGGGCAGCGACTCGGTCGAGGTGCAGGGGCACTTCAGCGTCACACTGGACGAGTTGCGCCGCACCTCCGAGAGCGTGCTGCCCGCCCTGTTCTCCCATGAGTGACTTGTGCACGAAAATCCGCGCCCACCGCGGAAAATCGTGCACAAATCACTGAGATGGTGACGCGTAAGGCGCCCGACCCGGCGGCGACGCGGGCGGCGGTGTTGCTGGTCGCCGACTGGCTGCGTGACGACGAGACCGAACCGCCGCCGCGCGCCGCGATCGCGGACGCCGTCCGGCTGACGGCGCGCACCCTCGCGGCCGTCGCCCCCGGCGCGAGCGTCGAGGTGCGGGTGCCGCCTTTCGTTGCGGTGCAATGCATTTCGGGCCTCAGTCACACCCGCGGCAACCCGCCCAACGTTGTCGAGACCGACCCCCGCACCTGGCTGCGGCTGGCCACCGGGCTGCTGTCGCTCGACGACGCCGCAGGAGCGGTCCAGCTGTCGGGGTCGCGGGCCCGGGAGATCGGCGCGTGGCTGCCACTGGTCGACCTGTAGCGCTCACTTGAAGAACGGAAACTCCTGCACCCAGTGAAAGCCCCTGTTACGCAGGGTGAATTGGTTGAGGTCGACCTGGTCGAGTGCGATCTGCACGGGGCGGCCCTGCAGGGTGCCGGTCAGCTGCAGCTGCTGAGCTGACGGGTGCGACACCCTCAGATCGGCCAGCGTCGCGCCGCCGGGTTCGGTCGCCTTGATGGTGTCGGAGCTGATGGTCGCGGGTGTGTCGACCAGTTCGCCGTTCATCCGCTGGTACGTCAGCGCGCCCGGCGTCTCGAAAACCACGCGTTGCCAACGGGTCGGGTCGGTGGTCAGCGGCGGCAGCGGCTTGCCGTCCACGCTGAACTCCCGGACCGCCCAGATCCCGTACAGCTCGGGCTTGGCACTGCCGCCACCGTAGGCGTGCCACGCCTGCCAGCTGCCCCAGACGCAGCCGATGACGATCCACAGTCCCAGCGCGGCCTGCACGGTGGCGGCTCGCCGATTGGCTCGCGCCGTGCTGAACAGTGCGGGTTGGCTGACCGGCTCCGACGGGCGCTGCAGGACGAACAGGTCCGTCAGCCGGCGCAGCTGCGGGGCGAGCAGCACCAGGCTCATCAACAGCAGGTGCCCGGACAGGATCTTGACCGGCACATCGAAGGTCATGTTCAGCAGGAACACCTGAGCCATGCTGGCCAGGCCGAGCAGCGTCCCCAGGGTCGCGGTGCGCGGCAGGAACATCAACAAGCCGGCCAGCACTTCGACGGCGCCGAGAGTCATCTCGTAGGGCTGGGAGCTGCCCACCTGTAGCCACAGCACCGAGGCCGGGCTGAAGTCGCCGTAAGACCGCAGCAGGGCGGTCGGCGGCGGCGTCGGCATCTGGGTGGGCACGAGCTTGGCGAACCCGTAGAACAGCATCTGTCCCGCGACGCACAACCGCAGGAACGTCAGGAACCAGGCCGACAGCCGGGCGTAGTCGGGCCGCCGCCGGTCCATCAGCGTCCACACCGCGGTCCCCGCGACAGCGACGACCAGCACACAGAACACCAGTACCCAGATGGCGGTCTGATCCCCGCTGCCGGAATCCTGGTGCAGCACCGCCTCGACGCCGAAGACCTCGCGGCCGATCCATGTGATTGCCGGGCCCAGCACGGTCATCTGCCACATCACCGCCAGCTTGGGCAGCAACTGGCCGATGATCCCCAAGAACGCAAAGGTGATCTGAGCGAACGACAAACAGAACAGGCCGAAGTACAGAAAGCAGAATCGGAATGCGATCTTCGTCACGGTGAGCCAGGGCCGCGGCGGAGTGTCGGCGACCGAATCCACGACGTCGGTGCCGGCCTGCTCTGAAAGTTGACTCCCCATGAAGACCAGTTAAACAGCTGGATTGCCGTGGGCTGGTGGCCCTCCCGAGCGAGCTGGGCCTCCGCGCCGCCCCGCCGGGGTGGGGCTGAAGAAGTGCGCACCGAGCACACCGGAGCGCGCAACGCGCTACCGGACACGCCATTCGATTCCGTTTCGCACCCACCTGGACCGTAGACTCGTCCGTGTCACCAACCGCCTCCCCGGGAGCAGCCCTATCGTGACCGAACAGACCGAGAACGAGCCACGCGAGGAATGCGGCGTATTCGGGGTCTGGGCCCCTGGCGAGGATGTCGCAAAACTCACTTATTACGGCCTCTATGCGCTGCAGCACAGAGGGCAGGAAGCGGCAGGCATCGCCGTCGCTGACGGCTCCCAGATTCTGGTTTTCAAGGATCTCGGTCTGGTCAGCCAGGTATTCGACGAGCAGACCCTGGCCGCCATGCACGGCCACGTCGCCGTCGGCCACTGCCGCTACTCCACCACCGGCTCCACCACGTGGGAGAACGCGCAGCCGGTGTTCCGCAACACCGCCGCCGGCACCGGCGTCGCGCTGGGCCACAACGGCAACCTGGTCAACACCGCCGAGTTGGCGGCCCGGGCCCGCGAAGCCGGCCTGATCAACGCGCGTGGCCACGTCGCCGCCACCACCGACTCGGACATCCTGGGCGCGCTGCTCGCGCACGGCGCCGCCGACTCGTCCTTGGAGCAATCCGCTCTGGAACTGCTACCGCAGGTCCGTGGGGCGTTCTGCCTGACCTTCATGGACGAGAACACCCTGTACGCCGCGCGCGACCCGCACGGCGTGCGTCCGCTGTCCCTCGGCCGGCTGGACCGCGGCTGGGTCGTCGCCTCGGAGACCGCCGCCCTCGACATCGTCGGCGCCTCGTTCGTCCGCGACATCGAGCCCGGTGAGCTGCTGGCCATCGACGCCGACGGCGTGCGCTCCACCCGGTTCGCCAACCCCGAGCCGAAGAGCTGTGTCTTCGAGTACGTCTACCTGGCCCGCCCGGACAGCACCATCGCCGGCCGCTCCGTGCACGCTGCCCGCGTCGAGATCGGCCGCCGCCTGGCGCAGGAGAAGCCCGTCGACGCCGACCTGGTCATCGGGGTGCCCGAATCGGGTGTGCCCGCCGCCGTCGGCTACGCGCAGGGCTCCGGCATCCCGTTCGGGCAGGGCCTGATGAAGAACGCCTACGTCGGGCGCACCTTCATCCAGCCGTCGCAGACCATCCGTCAGCTCGGTATCCGGCTCAAGCTCAACCCGCTGAAGGAAGTCATCCGCGGCAAGCGGCTGATCGTCGTCGACGACTCGATCGTCCGCGGCAACACCCAGCGTGCCCTGGTCCGCATGCTGCGTGAGGCCGGCGCCGTAGAGGTGCACGTGCGCATCGCCTCGCCGCCGGTGAAGTGGCCGTGCTTCTACGGCATCGACTTCGCCACCCCGGCCGAGTTGATCGCCAATGCCAAGAGCACCGAGGCGAGCGAAGACGAGATGCTCGAGGCGGTCCGGCACGCCATCGGCGCAGACTCCCTGGGCTACATCAGCCGGCAGGGCATGATCGCCGCCACCGAGCAGCCCGCCACCCGGCTGTGCTCGGCCTGCTTCGACGGTGACTACCCGATCGAACTTCCCGGCGAGGCCGCCCTCGGCAAGAACGTCGTGGAGCACATGCTGGCGTCCGCGGCCCGCACCGGCCTGCCGCTGACCGCCGACAACGACAACGCCTCAGCCCTGCGTCGTCCCTGACCGGACGGTCGCCGTCAGCCCTTGATGGCACCGCCATCGTGGGCGCGACGTGCATCGGCGAGGGTGCGACCGGTAGCCTTGGGGCCGATGACTAGCCAGGATGAGCGAGCTGAATCGGTTGGCGCCTCGTACGCTTCGGCGGGGGTTGACATCGAGGCAGGCGATCGCGCCGTCGAATTGTTCAAACCCCACGCGAAGCGGGCCACCCGCCCCGAGGTCCGGGGCGGCCTCGGAGGTTTTGCCGGGCTGTTCGGCCTGAAAGCCGGGTACCGCGAGCCACTGCTGGCCTCGTCGACCGATGGTGTGGGCACCAAGCTCGCTGTGGCGCAGGCCATGGACAAGCACGACACCGTCGGCATCGACCTCGTCGCGATGGTCGTCGACGACCTCGTGGTCTGCGGCGCCGAGCCGCTGTTCCTGCAGGACTACATCGCCGTGGGCCGCACCGTGCCCGAGCGGGTGGCCGAGATCGTCTCCGGCATCGCCGAAGGCTGTGTGCAGGCCGGCTGCGCGCTGCTGGGCGGTGAGACCGCAGAGCACCCGGGCCTGATGGAACCCGATCACTACGACATCTCCGCCACCGGCGTCGGCGTCGTCGAAGCCGACGATCTGCTGGGCCCCGAGAACGTTCGCCCCGGCGACGTGATCATCGCCATGGCCGCCACCGGTCTGCACTCCAACGGCTACTCGCTGGCCCGCAGGGTGCTACTCGAGATCGACCGCATGAGCCTGTCCGGGCACGTCGAGGAGTTCGGCCGCACGCTCGGTGAGGAGCTGCTGGAGCCGACCCGGATCTACGCCAAGGACTGCCTGGCGCTGGCCGCGGAGACCCAGGTGCGCACCTTCTGCCACGTCACCGGCGGAGGTCTGGCCGGGAACCTGGAACGCGTCATCCCGCACGGCCTGACCGCCGAGATGGATCGCGGTACCTGGACGCCGGCGCCGGTGTTCCAGATGATCGCTCAGCGCGGCCGTGTGGAGCGTGCCGAAATGGAGAAGACGTTCAACATGGGTGTCGGCATGGTCGCCGTCGTCGCGCCGGAGGACACCGACCGCGCACTGGCGATTCTGACCGCCCGGCACTTGGACTGCTGGACCCTGGGCACCGTGAACAAGGGTGGCAAGAGCAGCGTTCGCGCCGAGTTGGTGGGCCAGCACCCGCGCTTCTGACCTTCAGGTCGCGCGCGGGGCTGGGCCAGCAGCCAATCGATACGGGTTAGGTATCAGGGCCACCTTTGGGCTTTAGTGACGCCAGTCGTCTTCGGGTACTACCCAGCGACCGGCGGGCCCGCTGTCCGCGTCGTCGTCGTCCAGGTCGTTATCGATGGCACTGGTGCTGTAACCAACGGAGTCGTTCGAGAGCTCTCGCTGCAACCGACCGAAATCGGTCTGCGGTGAGCTGTACTTAAGGTCTCGAGCAACCTTGGTCTGCTTTGCCTTTGCCCGGCCGCGGCCCATGGGGGACCCCCTCGCGCAATAACGGAGCGGCCCGATGTGCAGGCGGCTCCGATCTGAGTGTGTTTATTGTCCTGCCGTTAGCTTACCGTGCCCGGCGGCCTCATGCTGGCAGGCCACCCTTCCCGGGAGTCCGGAGCGCGAATCGGGCCAGCGGTTCAGGCGTGGCGCGGGAAAACCGATGACAAATGACACACCGTCGGGGTGCCTACCGGGCGCCGCCGCGCAGCCGATCCACCGCAGCTCGGCCCGCACCTGCTGACCTGTCGGCTTCCGGCAGCGAGTCGGCGTCGATCGCGGCGGGCACCTGGGATTCACCACCGGTGGTCAGCTCGGTGTCCGCGGGTACGCCGCGCTTGAGGAGCGCCAGCGCGATCGGGCCCAGGTCTACATGATCGGCGACGGTACCCACCCGGCCGATGGCCCGGCCGCCCGCCAGCAGCGGATCACCCGTCGCGGGACGGTCGTCCCCGCCGTCCAGATGCACCAGGGCCAGCATGCGCGGCGGCTTGCCCAGATTGTGGACGCGCGCGACGGTCTCCTGGCCGCGGTAGCAGCCCTTGTCCAGATGCACCGCGCCGACGCCCGGACCGCCGATCCAGCCCACCTCATGCGGGATGGTCCGTTCGTCGGTGTCGAGGCCGAGGCGTGGCCGCAGTGCCGCCACCCGAAGGGCTTCGTAGGCCCAGAGGCCGGCGGGCCGGACGCCGGCGTTCAGCAGCCGCCGGCGCCACGTCGGGGCGTCGGCCCGCGGCACCACCAGATCGACCTCCTGTGGGCCGACCCGTCGCACGAAACCGCCTTCGGGCAGCGGCGCGGCCGTCCACTCGACGTCGGGGATCGGGAGGTCCAGCTGGTTGACGGCAGGGCCGAGCAACGACAGCACCGTGAGGTCGGCGGGGTTCACCTCGACCTTGGACCAGAACACCATCTTGCGCAGGAAGTCGGTGAGCGGCTGCCCGCGCCACGACTCGGTGTCCAGGGTGGTGACGCCGCCGAGTTCGGTCTGTAGCCAGTGGTCCTCGACGCGGCCCTGTCCGTCCAGGCTCAGGTTCGCCGCGACGGACCCCTCGGGCAGCGAGCTGACGTGCTGACTGGAGATGGTGTGGAGCCAGCTTTGGCGGTCATCGCCCGTGAGCTCGATGGTCGCGCGGTGGCCGCGGTCCACAACGATGGCGTCGACGGCTGCGCTCCGCTGCTCCCCGAGCGGGTCGCCGTAGTGCCAGACGGCGCCGGCGTCGGGTCCGGATTCAGGGGCGGGAACGGCGCTCATCCTTCGAGCCTAGTTCGCGCTCGGGCAGTGGTGCCCCGACTAGCCTTCTGCCCATGACCGCCCCGCCGCCGATCGTCGTCGCCGTCGACGGCTGCCGGGCGTCTATTCGCGCGGACGATCCCGTGTTCTCCCGGGGTGACGGCGTCTTCGAGACCGCGCTGGTGCGGGGCGGTGTGGTCGTCCTGCTCGATGCGCACCTGACGCGCCTGGTGGGTTCGGCTGCCCTGGCCGGGCTACCGTGCCCCGATTCCGGTCGGTGGCGGGCAGCCGCAGCAGCCGCGGTCGGCCAGTGGCCTGAGGGTGAGGCCGTGCTGCGTCTCCTGCTCGGCCGCGGGGTCGACGGCGTCGTGGCCTTCGCGATGGTCTCGGCGGTACCGGACCGCGTCGCCGCCGCCCGTCGGGAAGGCGTCGCGGCCGTGACGCTGGTGCGCCCGCACTGGCTGATGGCCGCCGCCAAATCGCTGTCGTACGCGGCGAACGTGGCGGCGCTGCGGCACGCCGAACGGGCCGGCGCCGGCGACGCCGTGTTCGTCGATGCGGCCGGCGCCGTGCTCGAAGGACCGCGGTCCGCTGTGGTCCTGGCGGTCTCGGGAACCGATGGCAACCCGGTTCTGGTGACGCCGGACGCGTCGTCGATCCTGCCGTCGACCACCCAGCACGCACTGTTCGCGGCCGCCGAGGCACGGGGTGTCGAGTGCGTGTACCGCCCGGTGAGTGTTTCCGATTTGCTTGCCGCGCAAGGGGTTTGGCTGGTGTCGGCGATCACCCTGGCGGCGCGGGTGCACACCCTGGATGGGTGGGCGTTGGCGGCCTCGCCCTTCGAGACGTTGATGGCCGACCTGATCGGCAGGCAGTTCTGAGCCCGAGAAAAATCGATTGTCGGGGCTCCCGCCCGGGAGTACGGTCGCACGTACACAGGGAAGGAGGTGGTCCGACAAATTGATTGCTTTGTGGACATGTGAGGTGGCTGCCCGCTAGTAGCGCCGGGTAATTCGTCCGAGCGCACTCGCGAATTCCCGCAGTCACCCGGCCCCCGAGCCTTCCGGTCTGTCCAACCAGGAACCTTGGCTCGGGGGCCGCTCCATGTCTGGGAGCGGCCGTCGAATGTGAGTACCTGGCGCAGAGATCGATGACCGGTCGCGGTCCGAGGGGTATCGCAGCCTTGTCGTCCATCTCGACGAAAGGAAGGGACCCGTCAGCCGACGAAGCGTGACAGGCGCGCGGAGAGGTGCGGAGTCAGGCCGCCGTCGGCGTCGACGCGCTCCTCGACGTAGGCCAGGTCGCCGTTCTCGATGATCCCGTACAGCCGCTTCGCGCCGCCGACGAGGACGCCGGACTTGCTGCGGGCCAGGGCGTCGGTCGCCAGCTCCCAGGAGGCCTGGTTCAGCGGGGAACCGTAGAACAGCTCGACGTAGCCGGCCGAATGTGCGAGCAGCAGCTCGATGGCCTGTGACTCGTCCTGTCCGTGCGGATCGTCGGGGTCGTTCACGAACCGCCAGTAGCCGGTCTCCCGCAGCCCCGGACCGGCGTAGTCGCCGTTCTCGTCGAGCCGCCACGAGCGGGCGTCCCAGTTGAGATAGTCGCCGCCGTTGTGCGACACGATGATCTGCTGTCCGAACCGGTAGTCGCCGGCGGAGTCGCGGCCTTCGCCCGCACCGCGCCAGACCCCGACCAGCGGCAGCAGGGCCAGCAGGGCGTCGTTGAAATGCGCGCCTTCGCGCAGGTTGGCGGTATCCGCGGGCAGCGGCAGGTCGTCGAACTCGGGCACGTTGCGGGCGGCGGTGGCCTTGGCGCGATCGGCCGCCGCGGCGATGGCGCGGTCACCGGAACCGGCCAGCAGGCCGAGCTCAGCGCTGTCGTCGCTGAGGCCCTGAGGGTCCTGAGCGGACGTCACGACTCGTCGGTGATCAGCCGGTACAGCGCGTAAAGCGCGAACCAGGTGATGGCCAGCGAGGCCGCGACCAGCATGATCTCGAAGAAAAGAACCACGGAGAGACAGATTACTCGGGCTGCGGGTGTGACGTGCGCCGCACCGGCCCCTCAGATGCGACGAACGGCCGCATTCGTACGTCCGGACATGGAGTGTCTGGGTACGAACACGGCCGCTCGCGGCAAATGGAATCAGGCGACCTTGACGTCGACCTCGTGGATGCCGGCACCGGTCGGCGCGACCACTGCGTCGCCGTTGCCGACCTTGGACAGCGCCCGCAGCGTCCAGGTCCCGGGGGCGGCGAAGAACCGGAAGTCACCGGTGGCCGACGCGACGACCTCGGCGGTGAATTCGTCGGTGTTGTCCAGCAGCCGCACGAACGCGCCACCGACCGGCTGGCCCGAGCCGTCGACGACGCGGCCGGTGATGACGGTTTCCTTCTCCAGATCAACGCTGGCCGGCAGCGTCAGGCCTTGCTTGGGTGCAGAGCACATATCAGTTTCCCAACTCGATCGGGGCACCCACCAGGGAGCCGTATTCGGTCCAACTGCCGTCGTAGTTCTTTACATTCCGGTGGCCGAGCAATTCCTGCAGCACGAACCAGGTGTGCGACGAGCGCTCACCGATGCGGCAGTAGGCGATGGTCTCCTTCTCACCGTCGAGGCCGGCGTCGGCGTAGATCTTGGCCAGCTCCTCGTCGGACTTGAAGGTGCCGTCGTCGTTGGCGGCCCGGCTCCACGGCACGTTGATGGCGCTCGGCACGTGGCCGGGACGCTGGCTCTGCTCCTGCGGCAGGTGCGCGGGAGCCAGAATCTTGCCGGAGAACTCGTCGGGCGAACGTACGTCGACCAGGTTCTTGGTGTTGATCGCGGCGATCACCTCGTCGCGGAACGCACGGATGGTGTTGTCGATCGGCTTGGCCTCGTACGACGTGGCCGGGCGGACGGTGGCGTCCTTCACCAGTGGGCGGTCGTCGAGCTCCCAGCGCTTGCGGCCGCCGTCGAGCAGCTTGACGTCGTCGTGGCCGTACAGCTTGAAGTACCAGTAGGCATAGGCCGCGAACCAGTTGTTGTTGCCGCCGTACAGGATGACGGTGTCGTCGTTGCTGATGCCCTTGTCGGACAACAGCTTCGAGAACTGCTGCTGGTCGACGAAGTCACGCTTGACCGAGTCCTGCAGATCATCGCGCCAGTCCAGCTTGACGGCGCCGGGGATGTGCCCCTCGTCGTCGTAGGCGCTGGTGTTCTCGTCGACCTCGACGAACACCACGCCGGCGGTGTCGAGGTTGTTCTCGGCCCATTCGGTCGAGACCAGGACGTCGGAACGTGCCATGTACGAATTCCTTTCGGTTGCTTTGAGCTCTAGCAGGTCACGTGGTGGCGGGGATACCCGTGCGGCGCAGTCGCGACACCAGGGGGTAGATCTGGCAGCCCAGGCAGATGCCGAAGGCGGCGTTGAGGAAGGCGGCGATCAGCGCGAAGGCCGTCGCGCCGAGGCCCAGCGCGGTGAGGCCCGAGGCGAAGCCGACGGTCCCGGCGATCGCGAACAGTAGTCCGACGAGCTGCGCGAACTTCAGCGGTGCGACCGGCTCCTTCTCGGTCACGGGCGCCAGTCGCGGCGCGACGAAGGTGGCGAAGATGCGACCGTACGGATGCTTGCGCGGTCCGCCGACCGCACCGATTGCGAATACCACGGCCTGCGCGGCAAGAATCGCGGCGGCCACGAGTGGGCTCGCGGCCGATGCCAGCAGCGCAGCGATCAGCACGCCGGTGGTGACCCAGGCCGCGAAGCGGGGTCCACGCACGTCGACCTGCGGGGTTTCGATGGAATTGTCTGACATGGGAAAGCTCCTGTTGTTGGTAACGGGGAGGCGGCCGCACAGTCTGATTCGCGGCCCGCCGCGGAAAGCTGCTCGGAGCGCAACACGAAACGAAGGCGCGGCTACTCAGCAGCTACAACAACAACAGCAACAACCCGCAACGCGGCACAGATCAACTGCGCGACGCTTGGTGAGCAGGAGCTCGAGGCGGGATAGCACGGCCGACAGCTTACCCAACAACAGGGTGGTCAAGCCAACAGCGGTAGCAGGGCCTCGCGCAGATCAGCGGATTTCGGGACGCCCGCGGTGCGGTACCGCTGCTGCCCGGAAGCGTCGAAGATGAACGTCGTCGGCAGCGAGAGCACCGACAGTCGTCGGGCCGCAACGGGATTGGCGTCCAGGTCGAGTTCGACGTGCGCGACGCCGAGGTCGTCACACACCTGGTCGACCACGCGGCGCACGGCCGCGCACGGTCCGCACCACGTTGCGCTGAAATGTACGACGGTCGGGCCGGTGGTGGACAGACCGAGATCGGAGTTGTCGGCTTCGGTAGACGGCTCGGCCGGCGGGACTTCCTTCATCAAGCCGGCGCGCAGCGTCAGCAGCCGGCCGATGATGTACGCGATCCCGAGGGCGGCGACCAGGACCGTCAGCACCAGAACTGTGGAGTTCATGACTGTCTGAACCCATCCAGGGGCACGGTTACTCCCGAGGCGATGCCTTCGATGATGACATCGGAGCCGCGGGCGCCCTCGCTGGTCGGGGCCAGCCCGAACGGCAGCTTCATGCCCGGCATCGTGGTGGAGAAAGCGCGAAACACCGCGGCCTTCTTGTCGTCGGGCACCGGCTCTTCGGCGGTGCCCGGACCGGTCAGCACCTCGGTGGCGGTGAACACCAGATTGGTGTGGTCTGCTCCGGTGATGGACAGGTCCACCGAGACGCTGACGCGCTTGTCGAGGCCGGCGGCGGTCGGGGTCCCGGTGAACACGAGGCCGTGATTGTCGGAGATGCCGGATTCGGTGGTGCCGCCGGTCGCATTGTCGCTCTCGTTCGGCGGGGCCTCGACGAGCAGGTCCTTGATGTTCATGAAGCGGCCGACGTGGGTGGAGTCGATGATGATGCGGCTCTCCAGCCTGGCCGACGTCAGCTTGGCGTCGGGGCCGATCAGCCAGGACTTGGGCGACGCGACCATGTCGTACAACGTGGCTTCGAGCGAGGCCTTACCCACGACCGGGTGCGCCACGCCTCCGGCCTTCACCTCGACCTGCTGGTAGCGGCCACGCGCGGCCTGGGTTCCGAACGGGAATCCGAGGATCGCGACCCACGGATCGAAGTGCAGGTGGGCGGCCGTGCGGACGCTGCGGGCCATCCGGTATTCGGCGAAGATCGCGAAGCCGAAATCGGTGCCGACGACCACGAGGATCAGTACGGCTGCGGGGATCAGCAGCCGTGTCAGCACCTTACGCATCCGGACATTCTGGCGTACGCCCCGCCGCGCAGCGCCGAGACAGGCCGTTCCACGCCGCTAAATCGCAGGTGGCAAGCTATCGTTAGGTGATCGTTGGCCGGTTACGGCCACGTGTCAGCCATGATTCTCCGGAGTTGAATCGGACCGAACCGCGACAGCGTCGTCGCCGGGGGAGCGTCCGGTACGGCTCTGGACGCACTGGAGGACCCGTTGGATCTTCTGCTATTGACCGTCGACCCGCACCCGGAGTCCGTGCTCCCGGCGCTGGCGCTGCTACCGCACAGCGTGCGGCCGGCACCCACTGAGGTGTCGTCGTTGCTGGAAGCCGGCAACGCCGATGTGGCGATCGTCGACGCGCGCACCGATCTCGCGGCCGCCCGCGGACTCTGTCGTCTGCTGGGCAGCACTGGCGCGTCCGTGCCCGTCGTGGCTGTGGTCAACGAAGGCGGTCTGGTGGCCGTCAGCGTCGAATGGGGCATCGACGAAATCCTGCTGCCCGGCACCGGGCCCGCTGAGATCGACGCCCGGCTGCGACTGTTGGTGGGACGCCGCAACGGCGTCGCCGACCAGCAGAGCGCCGGGAAGATCACGCTGGGTGAGCTCATCATCGACGAGGGCACCTACACCGCCCGACTGCGTGGCAAGCCACTTGATCTGACCTATAAGGAATTCGAGCTGCTGAAGTACCTGGCACAGCATGCCGGCCGGGTGTTCACCCGTGCTCAGCTGCTCCAGGAAGTGTGGGGCTACGACTTCTTCGGCGGCACGCGGACCGTCGACGTGCACGTCCGGCGCCTGCGCGCCAAGTTGGGCCCCGACTACGAGTCGCTGATCGGCACTGTGCGCAACGTCGGTTACAAGGCCGTCCGGCCGGCACGCGGCCGCACCAACGGTGCCGCCGAGGCGGTCGACGACATCGACGACGAGGACGATGGCGACTCCGGTGACGTCGAGCACGGCACGCGCCAGACCCAGCCCGCCCGGTGACGGAACTGACCTGGCACACCGCGCTGAGTGCTGCCGATCAGACGGCCATCCGCGAACTCGTATCGGCGGCGGCTGCCGCTGACGGGGTGGCCCCGGTCGGCGACCAGGTGTTGCGCGAACTGCCGCTGGACCGCACCCGGCATCTGCTGGCCCATGACTCCGGGGAGTTGGCCGGATATCTGAACCTCGCGCCGGACATGGCCGAGGCTGTCGTCGCCGCCCCGGCGCGGCGCCGCGGGATCGGCAGCGAACTGATCCGCACCGGCCTGGCCGCCGGCGGTCCGGACACCCGAATCTGGGCGCATGGCAACCTCGACGGCGCCCGTGCCACGGCTGCGGCGCTGGGTCTGACCGCGGTGCGCGAGCTGTGGCAGATGCGCCGTTCGTTGTCCGCGCTGCCGCCGTTGTCCGCGGCGCCCGGTGTGCGCTTGACGACCTATCCAGGGCCCGAGGTCGATGCCGAACTGCTTCGCGTCAACAGCGCCGCGTTCCATTGGCACCCCGAGCAGGGTGGCTGGACTCAGGCGGACGTGGACGAGCGCCGGGGTGAGTCGTGGTTCGACCCGGCGGGGCTCTTCTTGGCATATGACTCTGCGGACGGGGACCGGTTGCTCGGCTTCCACTGGACGAAGATTCACCCGGGCTCGGGGCTGGGCGAGGTGTACGTCGTCGGCGTGGGGCCCGACGCACAGGGCCGCGGGCTCGGTGCGTTGCTGACGCTGGCCGGTCTGCACTACCTGGCCGAGCGGCTGGGATCCGACGGGTCCGTACTGCTGTATGTCGAGGCAGACAACACCGCGGCGGTGAAGACATACCGACGTCTCGGGTTCGAGCTGCACAGCGCCGACGTCGCGTACGCACAGGCCTGACGGCCACCGCTCGCATTCGGGGAGTGGCATGGGCTCGAACGCTTTTCGATTAACTCGTTTCGTCACGATGAGTGCCATACCGAGACGGGCGGCGCTCCCAGGATGGTTCATCTTCCGTTCATAGTGGCGGGGCCGGACGTTCACGGTCTGCGCTTAGGTTTTGGTCCCGGACGGTGACTGATCCGGCCGACGGAACGTTGCTTCCGTGCTCTTTGACCGTGGTGGCGCAAACGATGCGGTCGCCACCCTGACTCTGTGAGGGAGTTCTGTGAAGCTCAACCGATTTGGTGTCTCCGTGAGCTTGGTGGCCGCCGGCGCCCTGGCGCTGTCTGCCTGTGGCAGCGACAACAACGCGTCGTCGGGCAGCTCGAGCGCCAACGGCGGTTCGTCCAACATTGCCTGCGGTGGCAAGAAGTCGCTCAAGGCCAGCGGTTCGTCTGCGCAGGCCAACGCCATGACGCGGTTCGTCAACGCTTACGAGCAGGCCTGCCCGGGCTACACCCTGAACTACACCTCCAACGGTTCGGGTGCCGGCGTCAGCGAATTCGTCGGCAACCAGACCGATTTCGGTGGTTCGGACTCCCCGCTGAACGCCAAGAAGGGTGAGGTCGACAAGGCCAAGGCGCGTTGCGGCTCAGATGCCTGGAACCTGCCGGTCGTGTTCGGCCCGATCGCCGTCACCTACAACGTGCCCGGCGTGACCTCGCTGGCTCTCGATGGCCCGACCGCGGCCAAGATCTTCAACGGCACCGTCAAGACCTGGAACGACCCGGCCATCGCCGCCCTGAACAACGGCGTCAACCTGCCCGCCGACCCGATCCACGTGGTCTTCCGCAGCGACGAGTCGGGCACCACCGACAACTTCCAGAAGTACCTGGACGCGGCCTCTGACGGCGCCTGGGGCAAGGGCGCGGGCAAGTCGTTTGCCGGCGGCGTCGGTGAAGGCGCCAAGGGCAACGAGGGCACCTCCGCCGCCATCAAGAGCACGCCCGGTTCGATCACCTACAACGAGTGGTCCTTCGCCAAGGCCCAGGGCCTGACCACCGCCAAGATCGTCACCTCGGCAGGCCCGGAGCCCGTCGACATCACCACCGACTCGGTCGGAAAGACCATCGCGGGCGCCAAGGTGAAGGGCCAGGGCAACGACCTGGTGCTCGACACCGCCACGTTCTACAAGCCGACGCAGGCCGGTTCCTACCCGATCGTGTTGGCCACCTACGAGATCGTGTGCTCGAAGTACGCCGACGCCGATACGGGCAAGGCCGTCAAGGCGTTCCTGCAGTCCACCATCACCGGTGGTCAGAAGGGGCTGGACAGCAACGGATACATCCCGATCCCGGCCGACTTCCAGTCGAAGTTGACGACCGCCGTCAACGCGATCTCCTGATTTGAGTTCACATGGCCTTACAACCCGATATCTCGGGAACCCCGCGGGTGCCGTCGTCGACGGCGGCACCCGCACAGGGGGACAATCCAAGGATGTCTGATCCGACTTCGTCCCCTCCGACGGTCACCCTGAAACGGACCAGCAACGGCGCGCTCGGCGACCGGATTTTCAAGGCGATCGCGTTCGCCGCGGGGGCGACGATCGTCATCGCGATCGCGCTGATCGCGGTGTTCCTGCTCGTGCAGGCCGTGCCATCCCTGATGGCAAACCACGACAATTTCTTCACGAGCAGTCGGTTCCTCACATCTGACGGCGACCACCTCGCGTTCGGTATCGCCGACTTGTTCATGGTCACCGTGCTCAGCGCCGGGTTTGCGCTCACATTGGCGGTACCGGTGGCCATCGGTATCGCGTTGTTTCTGACGCAGTACGCCCCGGGCCGGCTGGCCCGGGCGTTCGGCATCGCGGTGGACCTACTGGCCGCGGTCCCTTCGATCGTCTTCGGTTTGTGGGGCATCTTTGTGCTGGCGCCTCAGATCTCTCCTTTGGCTGAGTTCCTCAACCAGCACCTGGGCTGGTTGTTCCTGTTCAAAGAGGGCAATGTGTCGCTGGTCGGTGGCGGCACGATCTTCACCGCCGGCATCGTGCTGGCGGTGATGATTCTGCCGATCATCACCTCGGTCAGCCGGGAAGTGTTCCGCCAGACGCCGATTCCGCACATCGAAGCCGCTCAAGCGCTCGGCGCGACGAAGTGGGAAGTGGTGCGCATGACCGTGCTGCCGTTCGGCCGTAGCGGCGTGATCGCCGCGTCCATGCTGGGCCTTGGGCGTGCGCTCGGCGAAACTGTCGCAGTACTGATCATCCTTCGCTCGGCGGCCAAGGCAGGGCACTGGTCGCTGTTCGACGGCGGATACACCTTCGCCTCCAAAATTGCCTCGGCCGCAGCCGAATTCAGCTCCCCGCTGCCCACCGGCGCCTACATTGCCGCAGGCTTCGTCCTGTTCGCGCTGACCTTCGCGGTCAACGCGACGGCACGTGCCATCGCCGGATCGAAGGTGAACTGAGATGAATGTCGCCACATTGGACGAGCCGATCAAAAGCCCCGCGTTCCACCCGACCGCGCTGAGCCGGCGCATCAAGAACACGCTGGCCACGACGCTGGTGGTCACGGCGTTCGGGATCGCGCTGATTCCGCTGGCCTGGGTCCTGTACATCGTCATCGAACGCGGCTGGCGCGCGATCATCAGCTCCACCTGGTGGACCCGGTCATTGCAGGGCGTGCTTCCCGAAGAGTTCGCCGGCGGCGTGTACCACGCGCTGTACGGCACCGTCGTCCAGGCGAGTATCGCTGCGGTACTGGCGATCCCGCTCGGGGTGATGGCCGCGGTCTTCCTCGTCGAGTACGGAGGTGGCCGGCTGGCCCGCACCGCGACCTTCATGGTGGATGTGCTCGCCGGCGTGCCGTCGATCGTGGCCGCGCTGTTCATCTTCAGCTTGTGGATCACCACGCTGGGCTTCACCCAGAGCGCGTTCGCGGTCTCCTTGGCCCTGGTGCTGTTGATGCTGCCGGTGGTGGTCCGATCCACCGAGGAGATGCTCAAGCTGGTGCCCAACGACCTCCGGGAAGCCAGCTACGCCTTGGGAATTCCGAAGTGGAAGACCATCGTTCGCATCGTGGTGCCGACGGCCCTTCCCGGCATCATCACCGGCGTGTTGCTCTCGATCGCCCGCATCATCGGCGAGACGGCACCGGTGCTGGTGCTTGTCGGCTACGCCCGCTCGATCAACTTCGATGTGTTCGACGGCAACATGGCGTCGCTGCCGTTGTTGATCTACACCGAGCTGGTCAACCCGCAGCCTGCCGGGCAGCTGCGGGTGTGGGGCGCCGCCCTCACCCTGATCATCGTGGTCGCCATTCTGATCCTGGCCGCCGCGGCCGCGACCCGGCTGCTCACTCGCAAACGCTGAATCGACAGGAACTTTCGTCATGGCCAAACGTATCGACCTCAAAGACGTCAACATCTACTACGGTGCTTTTCACGCCGTCGCCGACGTCTCGCTGTCGGTGCCGCCCCGTAGCGTGACCGCGTTCATCGGTCCTTCGGGATGTGGAAAATCCACGGTGCTGCGATCGCTGAATCGCATGCACGAAGTCACCCCGGGGGCCCGTGTGCAGGGCTCGGTGCTCCTCGACGGCGAGGACATCTACGCCGCCGGTGTCGACCCGGTGGGCGTGCGCCGCACCATCGGCATGGTGTTCCAGCGGCCGAACCCGTTCCCCACCATGTCAATTCGCGACAATGTGGTGGCGGGACTGAAGCTGCAGGGCGTGCGTAACAAGAAGACCCTCGACGAGGTCGTGGAACGCTCGCTCAAAGGTGCCAACCTGTGGAACGAGGTCAAAGACCGTCTCGACAAGCCAGGAATGGGCTTGTCCGGTGGTCAGCAACAGCGGTTGTGCATCGCGCGGGCGATCGCGGTCCAGCCCGACGTGCTGTTGATGGACGAGCCGTGCTCGGCGCTGGACCCCATCTCGACGCTGGCCATCGAGGACCTGGTGGCTGAGCTCAAGCAGGACTACACCATCGTGATCGTGACCCACAACATGCAGCAGGCTGCCCGGGTCAGTGACCAGACGGCATTCTTCAACTTGGAAGCCACCGGCAAGCCGGGTCGGCTGGTCGAGATCGACGACACCGAGAAGATGTTCTCCAATCCGGGTCAGAAAGCGACCGAGGATTACATTTCCGGGCGGTTCGGCTAGCTCCCACGGGGCTGCTCAACGGCCGGGGGCGAGCAGCGCCGGCACCATAGGAAGGGTGGGCGGCACGCGTTGACCATCGAGGTGCGGCGAAGGAACGCGCCGATGGCACCGGGCACACACCGTGCGGCACTGGGCGCGCCGCGCGGCAGCCTTGTGCTGTGCGAAGGCGACTCGGCGATCGCGGGCGGTCTCATGGATGACGCCGCTCGGGCAGGGATCGCCACCCTGTGGTGCCGCGACGGCGCCGAGACGCTGTTGGCGGTTGGTGCCGGCGTTCCCGATGTGTTGGTGATCGCCAGCCGCACCGCGACTGTCGACGCCACCAGCATCACCTCCGCGATCCGCACGGCTTCTGAACTGCCCATTCTGGTGGGTGCCGCACCCGGTGAAGACGACGTGACCCGCCCGATTCTGGCTGCGGGCGCCTCGGCCGTCGTCGCACGCCCCTACGACATCGCCGCCATCGCACGTTTCGCGTTGACCGCGGGACCTGAGGCGGCGATGCTGATCGCCGGGCCGATCCGCGTCGACCGGCACGGCTACGAGACCCAGGTCCGGGGCCGTGACGTGCAGCTCACCCACCGGGAACTCGAGCTGTTGGCATATCTCATCGAGCAGCGTGGCAGAGTCGCCAGCAGCGAGGAGATCAGTCACGCGGTATGGGGCCATCCTTCGGACACCAATACCGTTGCGGTGCATGTCAAGCGGCTACGCCGCAAGCTGGGAAGCGACCCCGAACACGGCGAGTTCATTCGTACGATCCGGGGGGCTGGTTACCGGCTCGCGCCGTCGATCTGCGGGTGAGGACGTCGCCGCCCCGTTACGGCGTGATGACGACGCGGGTGCCCGAGGGTTCCTTTGCCGCCCAGGCGTTTTCGATGTCGGCGAGCGGGCGGGCGACGGTCGTCAGCTGCAGTTCACCGGCATCGAGCATGGCGAACAACCGGGGCAGACCTTCGGTGCGCGCTCGCCGCATGGCCTCGGGTGGCACGCTGCCAATCCCCACGCCCTGGAGCGTAATTCCCGTGCTGCGCAACGTCGCCGCGTCGATGCTGATGCTCTCGCCGGTCATCGATCCGACCTGGATGAACCGCGTGGCATGGAAGTGGGTCGAGGAATGCGCGGCGGCCAGGGCGGCCAGCGTCTGCTGTGCGGACGTGCCCCACAGGTAGTCGATGACGGCGTCGAACGGCCGCGCAGAGTGCCCCGCAACAACGCTTTCGGTGAGATCGTCCGTCCCGAGCCGGATCACGTCATCGGCTCCGACGGTGCGCAGCCACTCCAGCCGCTCGGGGTTGCGGCCCGCGACCACGACGCGGCCTGCGCCGAAGACGAACTTGGCCAACTGCACTGCCAGTGACCCCGTGACGCCGGTGGCACCGAGGATCAGTACGTGGTCGCCGGGTTTGGTCTGGGCGGCGTAGTCCAGCGTCATCCATGCGGACATGCCGGGATTGGGCACGGCGGCGGCGGTCACCGAGTCGACGTGCTCGGGCACCGGGACGGCGCTGCTCGGGACGACGAGGGTGCGCTCGGCCATCAGCCCGTACGGGGCCAGCGATCCGGTGTACATCCGGGTGCCGTCGTCGAGGCGGGCGATGCCGTCCACGCCGGCGATGGCGGGCAGCTGAATCTCTTTGCTGCTGTAGTGCTTTCCCATGATCACCATGCGACTGAGGTTGGTCAGGGCGGACGCCTCCACGGCGGCGATGACGGCGCCGTCGCGCGGCTGGGGCTCGGGGAAATCCAGGTACCGGGGCTGCTGGCCCCACTCGTGCACGACCGCTGCCTTCATCTGCGCTCCTCGGATGGATAATAGTTTCGTCGGAAACTATATGGCGCACTGCCGCCGAATGGCAAGATGGTTTCCATGAAAACCAAGTCGGCGCTGATCACCGAGATCGGTGCACTGGTCGGTGCGATAGGGGACAAGTTCGACAGCGACGAGAGCGATGCCGAGCGTGACTACCTTGCCGAACACTGCCCACCGCGGCTGGAACGCACCCTGCGTGAGCTGCCCACGCTCAGCCTGCATCTGTTGGCGGTGCTCGCCGACGGACCGATCAGCGTCGTGGGCCTGGCCGCCCGCGCCGGCCAGCTCAAGGGCACGGTGTCCAAGCACGTGCAGCGCCTCGTCGACGCCGGTCTGGTCACCAGGTCACCCGTGCCCGGCAACCGCAAAGAGCTGCAGCTGAGCCCCACCGCGGACGGGGACTTCCTGATCGCCGTGCACCAACGCATGCACGACGAGATGGATGCCGGCAGGCACGACTTCCTGTCGCGCTATACCGCCGCGGAACTGTCGGTGTTGGCGAAGATGCTGCAGGACCTGCTGGCTGCCGGCCGGGACGGCGTGCGCCTGGTGCCTGCCGAGCGGCCCTAGTGGATGGTCGGCAGGTCGTCGTCGTCGGAGTAGCGGCCTGTGACCTGGAAGATCACCCGGCGGGCGACCTCGACGGCGTGGTCGGCGAAGCGCTCGTAGAAGCGGCTGAGCAGCGTCACGTCGACCGCGGCGGTCACGCCGTGCTTCCACTCCCGGTCCATCATCACGCTGAACAGATGACGGTGCAGGTCATCCATCGCGTCGTCTTCTTCCTGGATCCGGGCGGCACGCTCGGGGTCCTGGGTGAGCAGCACCTCCTGTGCGGTGTTGCCCAATTCGACTGCCAGGCGGCCCATTTCGGCGAAGTAACCGTTGACCTCTTCGGGCAGCGCGTGCTGCGGGTGCCGACGGCGGGCGATCTTGGCGACGTGCAGCGCCAGCGCGCCCATGCGGTCGACATCGGCGACGATCTGGATGGAGCCGACGACGGACCGCAGGTCGCCGGCGACGGGCGACTGCAGCGCCAGCAGGACGAAGGCCTGCTCTTCCGCCTGTGCGCTCAGGCTGGCGATCTGCTCGTGGTCCGAAATGACCTGCTCGGCCAGCACCAGGTCAGCCTGCAGCAGGGCCTGGGTCGCGCGCTCCATGGCAACACCTGCCAGTCCGCACATTTCGCCAAGGCGGTTGGTCAGGCCCTCAAGTTGCTCGTGGTACGCGGTACGCATGCGCTCCAGACTACTTTCTGGCCCCTGGCCATGCCGTGATCTGGCAATGAACGGCCGGTGAATGGGATAGGTCAGGTGCTATTTGCAGGTGGTGTCGGCCGCATTGGTGACGCTGAGGTCCTCGGGCAGCTTGGTGGGCTCGCCAGACAGGCTGCCGTGGGTCACTCGCATCTGTGCTGCTGAGCCACTGGATGCCGGGGTTCCGACCGTGGTGAAATCGGTCCCGAGCACCACCCGCACCACGTCCCCCAGGCCGGAAACCCTCTCGACGTGGGCGTTCGGCAATGATGACGCGACCGTCGCGGCGGCTTGTTCCTGTCCCGCGGAGAAGAACACCGTCGTTCCCGTCACCTGGCCCTGGTAATCGTCCGGGGAGGTGACGGTGAAGCCGTGCTGCTCGAGCTCCTTGGTCGCGGTCGCGGCCAGGCCGTCCTGGCCGGTCGAGTTGGACACCCGGACCGTTACCTGGCTCGGGTCGGTCGTCGTGGTGTTCACCTGTTCACCGTCCGACAGGGCCGGGCTCGGCGTGGCCGAGGTAGCGGGAACCGGGGTGTTGTCGGCGTTGTGCTCCTCGGGCAGCGGGTCATCGTTGATGATCGCGTCGAACAGCGCGCGCATGTCCTGGACGCGGGGCGGTTCGTTGCCTTCGGAGTCGGTGACCCCGGTGGGCACCGTGACGAACGTGACGCGGCCGGCGCTGACGCCCTGGATGGACTGGCCCAGTTGCACCAGGTCCTTCGTGGTGATGTTGTCGACAGTCGAGTCGTCGATGAAGAGGTTGACGACGTTGTTGAGCTTGCCGAGGTCGAAGAACGTGTCCTTGGAGATCATCGACCGCAGCAATGAGGACAGGAACATCTGCTGGCGCTTGATCCGGCCGTAGTCGCCGTTGACCTCGGTGGTGACCTGGCGGGCCCGGACGTACTGCAATGCGGTGTGACCATCGATGATCTGCCGGCCGGAATGTTCCAGCACGGTGCCCAGCTCGTAGTCCTCGAGCGGCGTGGTGCTGCAGACCTCGACGCCGCCGACGGCGTCGACGAGTTTCGAGAAACCGGCGAAATCGACTGCCATGAACCGGTTTATCGACAGGCCGGAAAGCTTCTGAATCACCTTGACCAGGCACTTGGGGCCGCCGAAGGCGTACGCCGAGTTCAGTTTGGTCTCGGTGTAAACCTGGTCGGGGCCATAGCTTTTCGTGTCTTCGTCATAGAGGGGGCCGTAGCTGCCGGTCTTCGGGTCCCAGGCTTCGCACTGCGTCGGCTTGATGGCAAGGTCGCGGGGAAAAGACACGGCCACCACGCGTTTGCGGCTGGCCGGGATGTTCACCAGCATGATGGTGTCCGAGCGCGTGCCGCCCGCGTCTGCGCTGGTACCGGCGCCCATGTCCGCGTTCTGGCCGTAGCGGCTGTCCACGCCGACGATCAGGAAGTTCTCGTCGCCGAACTGCGCGTTGGGGTCGATGATGTCGCGGGAGTTGAGATCGAGCGCCGACACCTTGTTCATGTTGTTGTTCTTGACGTTCTGCCACTGCCAGGCGGCGCCGGTTGCCGACAGCGCGATGACGGCGGCCAGCGCGACGACGATGCGACCCGCTATCGCGAACCGATGGCGGGTGTGGTGATCGACGGGTGGCGGCGCATCGGCATGCGTCGGGCGCTCAGGGTTGTCGATGTAATTCCGCACGTCGGTGCGCACGACGGCGCGCGGCCGCTCGGGTGGCGACGCCGGCTCGTCCAGCGGCACCAGCGGCGTGCCGAAAACCTCTGTGACGGGCTCGGATTCGGGCCAACGCCGGGTGGTCCGCGCCCGTTCTCCGGAAGTCGGGGCAGTCGGTGGGCTGACGGGCTCGGGCGTCGGCTCGGGGCGCGGCGGGCGTACCGGCGGCGGCGGTGTGGGTCGCTGCGACTCCGGGGCCTTGGGTTGCGAAGCGGCCTTCGGTAGCGCGGATGCCTCGATGGCCCGGGCCGGCGGCACCGAGCCGCCCGAGAGGCGGGCGATGAGTTCAGCGACCGTGACGCCACCACCACCGTGGCTGCCGGTGACCTCGTCCTCGGCTTGTCCCTGCAGACCGGCCCGTTCCCACGGCGCCCGAACCGAGCCCGAGGCTCGCGTCGTGCGCGTTACCCGGGGGTTGTCGCCGGCAGCATCGCCGTCACCCTCGCCGGGGGTGGTCCGGTCGCGGTCGCTCACGCTTACCCGCCGGAGTTGACCATGTCGGCGCCGAACGGCACCGTGCAGTCGTCGGGATCGTCGAGCCAACCTTCGGGCAGTACTACGGAACCCGGCGACCCCTGCCGGCCCCGCGGGCCCTCTGCGCAATCCGGGAACGGTACGTCCGAATCCAGTTGCTTGAGGAGTTCGTCCAGCTCGGCCAGGGTTTTCACCAGGGCCAGCGCGCGGCGCAGGTCGGCGCCGGCGGGCAGGCCGTGCAGGTACCAGGCGACGTGCTTGCGGATGTCGCGCATGCCTTTGTCCTCGCCGAAGTGATCGGCGAGCAACTGACCGTGACGGCGGATGATGTTCGCGATCTCGCCGAGGGTAGGCGGGGTGGGACGAGGCTGCCCGTTGAAGGCCGCCGACAGTTCGGCGAACAGCCACGGCCGGCCCAGGCAGCCACGGCCGATGACGACGCCGTCGCATCCTGTCTCGGCCATCATCCGCAGTGCGTCGTCGGCGTCGAAGATATCGCCGTTGCCGAGCACCGGAACGCTGGTGACATGGGCCTTCAGCGCGGCGATCTGGTCCCAGTCGGCCGAGCCGGAGTAGCGCTGCGCAGCGGTACGGGCATGCAGTGCGACGGCTGCCGCACCCTCCTCGGCGGCGATGCGGCCGGCATCGAGGTGGGTGTGGTGGGCGTCGTCGATCCCGACCCGGAACTTCACGGTGACCGGAATATCAGTGTTTTCGGTGGCGCGCACGGCGGCGGCGACGATCTGGCCGAACAACTTGCGCTTGTAGGGCAGCGCCGAGCCGCCACCGCGGCGGGTGACCTTGGGCACCGGGCAGCCGAAGTTCATGTCGATGTGGTCGGCCATGTTCTCGTCGACGATCATCTTGGCCGCAGCGTACGTGGTGGCGGGGTCGACGGTATAGAGCTGCAGGGAGCGGGGCGATTCCTCGGGCGCGAACGTCGTCATGTGCATGGTCGCGGCGTTCCGCTCGACCAGCGCCCGCGCGGTGACCATCTCACAGACGTACAGGCCGCTCACCGTGCCCACCCGGGCCAGCTCCTGCTCGCGACACAAGGTGCGGAAAGCGACGTTCGTCACACCCGCCATGGGCGCGAGGACGACCGGGGAGCGCAACGAGATCGGCCCGATCCGTAGGGATCGGGCCGAAGGCGTCGCCGCCTCGTCTCGGTGGGGGCTCAGGACGCTGATGTCGACACCAGAAGGTTCTTCATCGCCTTCTTCTCGGCGACCTTGCGCTCGCGCTCCAGGCGACGCTGCTTGGCCACCTCGAACTTCGCGCAGGTGTCCTCGAGCTCGTTGATGATCCGGCCCAGGTCGTCGCGCAGTCGCGCGCCTTCGCCGGTGAAGTCCTCACGCTCGAAGATGCGCCATTTCTTGAGTACAGGCATGAGGACGTCGTCGAGGTGAATGCGCGGGTCGTAGACGCCACCGACGGCGATGATGACGGCCTTGCGGCGGAAGTCGGGCACGGTGTACCCGGGCATCTTGAAGTTCTCCACGATTCGGTGCAGCGAGGCCATCGCCTGGTTCGGGTTGATGTCCAGGCCGGCGGCCGAGACATCGCGGTAGAAGATCATGTGCAGGTTCTCGTCGCCGGAAATGCGCTGCAGCAGCTGGTCGGCGACGGGCTCGTTGCAGGCCTTGCCGGTGTTGCGGTGCGAGACGCGGGTGGCCAGCTCCTGGAACGAGACGTACATGACCGAGTCGAACAGGCTCTCGGCGAACAGGTCGCCCTGCAGGTTCTGGCCGGGCGAGAAGCCACGGGTGACCTGCTCGACGCGCAGTTCCTCGAGCTCGACCGGATCGCAGTTACGGGTGACGACGAGGTAGTCGCGCAGGGCGATGCCGTGGCGGTTCTCCTCGGCGGTCCACCGGTTCACCCAGTAGCCCCAGGCGCCGTCCATGCCCATGTTCATCGCGATCTCGCGGTGGTAGGACGGCAGGTTGTCCTCGGTCAGCAGGTTCTGGACCATTGCGGTCTGGGCGACCTCGGAGAGCTTGGCCTGGTCCGGATCCCAATCCTGGCCGCCGAGGGCGTAGTAGTTCTTGCCCTCTTTCCAGGGGATGTAGTCATGCGGGTTCCAGTCTTTCCGCATGCTCATGTGGCGGTCGACGAGCTGCTCGACGACCGGCTCGAGCTCGTGCAGGAGCTGCAGGTCGGTGTAGTCGGCTGTCATGGCGCCTCCCGTTTAGATATCTGTACCCGTTGGTAGCAGTCAGAGTATCTGTGTCCCGTAGTGACATCAAGTTGCTGTGACGCATGTCCGTTTGGTGATTCTGAACTGTGATGTCGGGGTTTGTTACGTGTTACCGGTGCGACGGCACCCGGCTTGTCAACATGTCGACGCAATAATCGACGAACTGTTCGCGCGTGGCCGGCAGCTTGCCGTTCAAGTATCCGGTGAACAGCGCGGTAAGAGCGCCGATCAGGCTGGTGGCTTCCAAAGCGCGCCGGGCGGGATCGCCGTCCGGGAACATCTTGTGTTGCAGCAGCTCGATGAAACTCGGCATCCAGTCGGCGCCCGAGCGGGTGAGAACCGGCTCCTGGGCCGGGGCGATCAGCAGGACGCGACCGCGGGTCGGATCGTCGACCATCATCGTGACGAACCGCTCGACGGCGTCGCGCGGGCTCTGTGACGACGTCAGCGCCGCCATGGCGGTGGTGCACACCTCGTCGTACACGGCGCGGACGAAATCGTCACGGTCGGTGAAGCTTTCGTAGAAGTAGCGCTCGGTCAGGCCGGCGGTGCGGCACACCGCGCGGACGGTCGCCGCCGGGCCGCCGGAATGGCCGAGCGCGGCGATGCCGGCGTCGATGAGCGCCTCGCGGCGCCGCGTCGGGCGGTCCGCCAGGGGGACGGTGGACCAGCGGCCCTGTCGTTGACCGGAAGGCACGTGACTCCTAGGCTATGGCTGACAACGTGTGTAGTCAGAATACCCGCTGACATCCAGGAAAGAATGCCGGTGACTCAAAATACTTCCGACGCATGCCCCATGACCAGCGACTCTGCGCCCGTGACGGCCGGCTGCCCGGCTTCACCCGGTGGCTATGACACGGTGCCGCTGGGGCCGGACTCGCTGACCTGGAAGTACTTCGGCCAATGGACCGGGCTGTTCCAGGGCACCTGGGCCGGCTCGATGCAGAACATGCATCCTCAGCTCGGCGCTGCGGTGGAGGAGCGCTCGATCTTCTTCATGGAGCGGATTCCGCGGCTGCTCCGGTCGATCTATCCGATCGGCGGCGTGGTGTTCGACGGTGACCGCGCTCCCAAGACCGGCGCCGAGGTGCGTGACTATCACGTCGGGATCAAGGGCGTCGACAAGCAGGGACGCCGCTACAGCGCGCTCAACCCCGACGTCTTCTACTGGGCGCACGCGACGTTCTTCAAATCCACGCTGTTGGCGGCCGAGAAGTTCGGCGGCGGGATCTCTGAAGCGGACAAGCGACAGCTGTTCGACGAGCATGTCACCTGGTACCGCATGTACGGCATGAGCATGCGGCCGGTGCCGGAAACGTGGGAGGGCTTCCAGGTCTACTGGGATCACATGTGCCGCAACGTGCTGGAGAACAACTACGCGGCACGCGAGGTCATGGATTTGTCGACCATGCCCAAACATCCTTCTCTGCAATGGATTCCGGATTGGCTGTGGGCCCAGAACCTCAAGGTGATGCAGCGCTTCCTCACCTTCATGACGGTGGCCCTCTATGACCCGCCGGTGCGGGAACTGATGGGCTACTCGTGGTCTGCCCGTCAGCAGTGGGTGCATGACCGGCTGTGTGACGTGATCACGTTGGTCTCGAAGTACGGCCCGAAGCGCAGGCTGATGCATCCGCGCAAGCGATCGGCGATGGACCGCGCGTCCGGCCGGCTCCCGGTGGATTCGCCGTTGGTGGAGACTCCGGCGCGCAACCTGCCGCCCCTCGAATATCGGGGCCAGCCGCAGTTCTATTGCCCAAAGGTCGACTGAGCCAGGCGTTTTGCGGTACTCGCAGCAATTCGAGGGGTCTGTGAGATCGAATTAGCGGCTGGGTCACGGTCGAGCAATGGGCAGGCAACACGCCCGGTGTTTCCTCGGGGCATGACGAGCATCTATGAGCAGATCGGAGGGGCCGAAGCGCTCGAACAGGTGGTGGCGGACTTCTACGAGCGGGTGCTGGCCGATGCCGAACTCGCCGGCTTCTTCGCCGGCGCCAACATGTCGCGGCTCAAAGGCCGGCAGGTGGAATTCTTCGCCGCTGCCCTGGGCGGGCCGCAGCCTTATACCGGCGCGTCCATGCGCGACATCCACCGCGGGCGCGGAATCACCGTGCGGCACTTCACTTTGGTCGCGGGGTATCTGAGTGAAAGCCTGGCCGCGGTGGGCGTTCCGGCCCGAACGGTGCAGCGGATCATGGCGGCGATCGCGCCGCTGGCCGGTGACATCGCCACTGCCAAGAGCGCCTGAGGGCGGCGCCACCGGCCGCCGGCTGTGGTGTCCGACTCGGTAGGGCGCCCGGTGATCAGTCCTTAATACATAATTTTCTGAATACAGAAAATGATGTATGGTTGGCGCATGGCGACCCTGCAGCACACTGATGCGTTGTCGCGTTTCGGTCATGCCTTGTCCGACCCGACGCGCACGCGAATCTTGTTGAGCCTGAACCGAACTCCCGGCTATCCGTCGGACCTGGCCGATCAGCTGGGGGTCTCCCGCCAGATTCTCTCGAACCACCTGACCTGCCTGCGGGGCTGCGGTCTGGTGGTGGCGGTTCCCGAAGGTCGCCGCATGCGATACGAACTGGCCGACGGCCGCATCGGGCGCGCGCTGGACGACCTCATGAGCCTTGTCCTGGCAGTGGATCCCGACTGTGTGTGCGTGGGCGCCGATGGCGAGCCCTGCGGGTGCGCTCAATGACGCTGACCGATGCGCGTCGCGGCCGGCTCGCCCGGCGCATCAGGTGGCTGGTGGCGGCGACGATCTCCTACAACGTCATCGAGGCGGTCGTGGCGCTCTCCGAAGGTGCCCGCGTGTCGTCGGCGGCGTTGATCGGCTTCGGTCTGGACTCGGTGATCGAGGTGTCGTCGGCCGCTGCGGTCGCATGGCAGTTCGCGGGTACCGACCCCGAAGCGCGCGAGAAGACCGCGCTGCGCATCATCGCGTTCTCGTTCTTCGCCCTCGCCGCTTACGTCGCGGTCGACGCTGTTCGCGCCCTTGCCGGATTCGGCGAGGCGCGGCACTCGACCATCGGCATCGTGCTCGCCGCGGTGAGCCTGGTCGTCATGCCGGTGTTGTCGTACGCACAGCGTCGCGCCGGCCGTGAGCTCGGATCGCGGTCGGCGGTCGCCGATTCCAAACAGACGCTGCTGTGCACCTACCTGTCGGGCGTGCTGTTGGTCGGCCTGGTGGTGAACTCCGTGCTCGGCTGGGCGTGGGCCGACCCGATCGCCGCACTGGTGATCGCCGGCGTCGCGGCGAAGGAAGGCATCGATGCGTGGCGCGGTGACGCCTGTTGTGCGCCCGTTGTCCCTGAGCGTGACGAGGGTGGCTGCTGCGACTGACGGTCCAGCACCTCAGTCCGTCCGGGCGGCCAGGTCCCGCTTGAGCACCTTGCCGGTGGGGTTGCGCGGTAGCTCGTCGAGGAACACCACCTCGCGCGGCACCTTGTAGCGGGCCAGGTTGTCCTTGACGAACTCCTTGATCTCCGCCTCCGACACGCTGGTGCCCGCCGCGGTAACCACGAAGGCGCGCAGGCGTTTTCCGAATTCCTCGTCGTCGACGCCGATGGCAGAGGCTTCCACGATGGCCGGGTGGGTGGCCAGCAGTTCCTCGACCTCGACCGGGAACACGTTCTCCCCGCCGGAGACGATCATGTCGTCATCCCGGCCGTCGATGTACAGCCGGCCCTTCTCGTCGAAGTGCCCGACGTCGCCGCTGGCCATCAACCCGTCGATGAACTCCTTGGTGCCGCCACCGGTGTAGCCCTCGAATTGTGTTGCCGCGCCCACGAATATCCGGCCCGTGCCAGGCGACGGCACCTCGCGGCCGTGGTCGTCGAAGATCTTGATCCGGCAGCCGAGCATCGGCGTGCCGACCGAGGTCGGGGCCTCGCGGATATCGGCCGGCGTGGCCATGGTCGCCAGGGCGACTTCGGTTGAGCCGTAGAGGTTGTAGACCACCTCACCGAGCAGGTCCTGCGCCGCGGTGGCGACGGCGGCCGGCAACTGGGAGCCGGCGCAGAAGATGGCGCGCAGGCTCGAGGTGTCGTAGCTGCGGACCGTGTGGTCGCCGAGGCCCAGTACGCGCTGCAGCATGACCGGCACGACGCACACGGTGGTGGCCTGGTGCTTCTCGATGTCCGCCACCAGTTGCTCTGCGTCAAACTTGCGGCGCAGCACCAACTTCGAGCCCAGGGCGATCGTCATGATGGCGATCAGCAGGCCGGTGCCATGAAACAGCGGCGGCCCCATGATGGTGGCTTCGCGAGCGCGCATCGGAAGCCGCTCCAGCAGGCCGCCCGGCAGGATGAAGCTGCGCGGCTCCGCGCGCGGTGCGCCCTTGGGCGTGCCCGTCGTCCCACTCGTCAGCAGGATGATCTTTCCCGGCTTGGCCGGCGCCGGCGGTGCCTTCGGTGACGCGTCGGCCGCGAGGGCGTCGAGATCGTCGGTGGCGCTGTCGATATCGGCGACGAACCTGCCGAGCCGCGCCTCGATATCGGCGACCAGATCGGTGAATTCGACGTCGTGCACCAGCAGGTCGACCCCTTCGCGATTCGCGACTTCCGCTGCCTGGCGGGCCGAGAACGCCGTGTTGAGCCACACCGCGTTGACGCCGGCGCGGGACGCGGCGAACGCCACGATCAGCGGTCCGCGGTGGTTGCGGCAGAGGATGCCGACGGTGTCGCCCGGGGCCAGCCGTTGCCGGAAGGCGTTGGCAATCCGGTCGACTGCCTCATCGAATTCGGCGTAGGTCAGTTCGCCGCGTTCGTCGGCGATCGCCGGATACCCACCATGGCGGATCGCGGCGATGCGCGGCGCGGCGCCGAACGGACCGTACGTGGCAAGTGCCCGCACGACCTGCACCAACCGGTGCGGCAGATCGACGCCGATGGCGCCGGCCCGCACCAGCGCCACGAGGGCGCGGACCTCGAGGCCGGCCCGCCGGGCCGGCTCGGCAACCAGTGAGTTCAGGTCCATCATCTTCCTCATCTATTCGGCCGCAACGGGTTCGGCTGCTTCTTCGGCCGTTGCGTGCGCAGCCATCGAATCGCCGAACATCGAGTAGACCTTGTTCCGCACCAGGTCGAAGGGCCGCGGGCTGAGCGCGTCGGTGAGGGCGGTCAACTGGCCCGACGGCGGGCTCAGCCGGCGCGGGCGGTGCATGATCGCGTCGCACAGCGTGCTCGCGGCCTGCTCGGGGGTGAGCGTGGGGAAGCGGTCGTACATCTTGGTCGGGGCGATCATCGCGGTCCGCACCAGCGGCATGTGCACCGTGGTGAAGGTGACGTTGTTCGACACCGTCTCACCTTGCAACGTGTCGCACAGTCCGTCCAGTGCCGACTTGCTGGCGATGTAGGCGCCGAAGCGCGGCAGCTTGGTCTGCACGCCGATCGAGGACACATTGATGATGTGGCCGAAGCCGCGCTCGCGCATGCCCGGCGTGAACTTCAGGATCAGCTGGACCGGGGCAAAGTAGTTCAGCTGCATGGTCCGCTGGTAGTCGTGCATCCGGTCGTGCGACAGCTCCAGCGAGCGGCGGATGGAGCGGCCGGCGTTGTTGATGAGGATGTCGACGCGGCCGAGGTCGGCCAGCACCTGGTCTGCCATGTCGCCGATGGCGTCGAGGTCGCTCAGATCGCAGGGGTACACGTGCGCGGTGCCGCCGTCGGCGCGGATGTCGTCGGCAACACGTTCCAGGTTCTCCCGGGTGCGGGCCACCAGCACGACCTCGCCGCCGGCAGCACCGATGCGGCGCGCGGTGGTCTCACCGATACCCGCCGAGGCGCCGGTGATCACGACGATCTTGCCCGCGACAGCATCATCGAGGGTGTAGCCGGTGATGGCGTCGACCACGGTCTGCAGGTAGATCGGGCGGGTCTTGATGGGCGTGTTCATGACGCTGGCGAAGGCAGCGAGAGGCTTGGCGGTGACGGCGGCGACCGGCTTGGTCGCCAGGGCGGTGAGGTCGGAGAGGTTCACGGCAGAGGTCCCTTCTCGAGTGAGGTCGGTTTTCAGCCCAGAGCCCGGCGGGCCAGGCGCAGGGCCGGCAGCAGCAGGGCGTGGGGAGTGATGGAGCCAGTGATGGCCATGAGCTTCACAACGACACCGGGCACGATCTGCCGGGCGCCGGCCTGCATGCCGTCGGCGGCCTGGGTCGCGACGTCGACGGGGGAGACCTGGGCCGGTCGCAGGCTGAATTCGTGCGCCGAGGCGACCTCTGCCCATTCGGTCGGGACCGGTCCGGGGCACAACGAGGTGCAGGAGACGCCGGTGCCGCGCAGCTCTTCGTGGACGGCTTCGGAGAACGAGTTGACGAACGCCTTGGACGCGCCATAGGTCGCCATCGAGGGCATGGGCTGGAAGGCGACGACGGATGCCACGTTCAGGACGGCGCCCGCGCCGCGCTCCACCATGCCGGGCAGGACGGCGTGGGTAAGTTCCTGCAGCGCAACAATATTGACCTCGACCTGCTCGCGCTCGCGGCCCATCGGCAGGGTATGGAAGGCACCGCTGGTACCGAAGCCGGCGGAGTTGCACAGGCCCGCGACTGGCCGGCTGCGCAGTTCCTCGATCAGGGTCTGGCGCTGGGTGGCGTCGGCGAGATCGCAGGGCCGCACCGTGACGCCGATGCCGTGCTCGGCGCGCAGTTCGTCGGCCAGGGCGTCGAGCCGGTCCTGACGGCGGGCGACGAGGAAGACGTCGTAGCCGCGGGCGGCGAGCACCCGGGCCAGTTCGGTTCCGATTCCGGACGAGGCACCAGTGATGACGACCTCGGTGGTGCCTGAGGGCTTCGGCAGGGTCATGTGGCTCTCATTTCATGTCGACGTGTGACTGTGCCAGTAACACTGGCACAGTGCGAATGTTGGTGTCTATACTTCGTGGAATGGCAGATGTCACAGTCGAGGAATTCACCATCGACGAACTGGCCGCGCGTACCGGCACGACGGTGCGAACCATCCGCTTCTACAACGAGAGCGGCCTGCTGCCGCCTGCCGAGCGGCGTGGCCGCCTCGCGTATTACGGTGCGCCGCACCGCATTCGGCTGGAGTTGGTGCAGCAGTTGCAGCAACACGGCTATACCCTGGCGGCCATCACCAAGGTGCTGGCTCGGCTACCGGAGGGCGCCACCGCCCATGACCTCGCCGTGCGTGCAGCACTTCTCACACCGTGGAGTCCGGCGGACGACGAGACCGTCGATCTGCGCGCACTCGAACAACGCGCGGGTCTGTCGTTGGACGCCCGGGCACTCGAGACCCTCGAAGCGCTCGGAGCCATCCGGCGCCTCGATGACGGCACCTTCAGCGTCCGGCCGTCGGTCCTGGGCGCGGCCATGAACCTGCGCGACACCAGCGTTCCGGCCGAGGACGTCCGCCGCCTGGCCGGCGTTGTCGACAAACACATCGACGCCCTCGCCAACGAGGTGGCGGACGTCGTCTTCAGCCGGATTCGCGAGGCCGATGACCCCAACGTGTACCTCGGGCGCATCGCCAAGGTGGTGCCGAACCTGCGGCCGCTGGCGGCGCAGATGATGGCCGACCGGTTCACCGCCGCGATCAATCAGGCGGTGCAGGAACGGGTCGCGGAACTGGAGATGCCGGCTAAATAAGCCCGGCGGCTACTTTCGGCGGAGTTGGCAGGTTGCCCTGGTGGTGGCGACGACGGTTCCTTCGGCGTCGGTCACGGTCGCCTCGACGACGTACTCCGACTTGCCGTGCTGTGCGGCCTCGGACTCGATCCGAGTGATGTCGTCGTCGCTCAACTCGGCCTGGGCCCGCACATCGGATTTCGCCGGTGCCTTGTACTGGATCGACATGTCCTTGACCAGTGGATAGAACTGGCTCTGATCGAATGCGATGAGGGCCAGGATCCCGCCGAGCACTTCGGCGACGGTGAACAGCACACCGGCGTACATCACGCCAAAGTGGTTGCCGTTACCCGCGATTGGAGCCGTGGTGGCGGCGAACCCGCGGCGCACCTCGACGATTCTGACGCCCAGGCCGTGGGCGGACGGGATGGTGGTCGCGAACATCGAGTTCATGAACTCGCGCTGGGCTGCGTCGTCGGTGTTCGTCACGCCGCAAGACTATCTACCGCGACGGAAGTGGTGCCCCCACCAGGGCTCGAACCTGGGACCTGCGGATTAAAAGTCCGTAGCTCTACCGACTGAGCTATAGGGGCGTGGGACACAGGATACTGCGTCCCGTGCGGCCGCCTCGCCGGGTAGGTGGTTGAGCGGCGGTTGGTGGTCTGTAGTGCCGATTTGGGCCGTGGGCCAGTCGTGCCCTAAGCTATCGAAGCTCCCAACGGAAACGTTGAGAGTGCCCCCGAAGAGATTCGGACTGGCCCCCATCGTTTAGTGGCCTAGGACGCCGCCCTTTCACGGCGGTAGCACGGGTTCGAATCCCGTTGGGGGTACGCAGCGCGAAAGCGAAGCAAGCAGTATGTAAGGCCCTGTGGCGCAGTTGGTTAGCGCGCCGCCCTGTCACGGCGGAGGTCGCGGGTTCGAGTCCCGTCAGGGTCGCCATCTCGGCGAAGCCGAGTAGTCGCTATTGCGGCGAGGCATTCGTGCCTTCCGGCCAGGTAGCTCAGTTGGTACGAGCGTCCGCCTGAAAAGCGGAAGGTCGCCGGTTCGATCCCGGCCCTGGCCACTTCAAAAACCGCCCCGCAATGGGCGGTTTTCTTTGTTTTCAGGGCTATGACCGGCTCCTAGTCGCAAACGACCCCGCAGGGCTATGTTGGCCATTGAACGGGTGAAAGCGTGGCGATGATGGCCGGTCTCCTTCAATTGGGCACGTACCTGGCGGCATGCGGGGCGCTGGCAATTGGCCTTTCGACGTCAGTGGCGGCCGACCCCGCGGCGTTCGATCCAACCGGGAACCGATCGGGTGGACCGGTACCGACCATCAACGGTGTGCCATGTGTCGGCGGCGGCCTGGGTGCTTGCCTGAGCATGAGGCAGAACGGTCCGCCCACGTCGGTGCCGCAGTCGGGTGTGGGGCACAGTCCGACGGTGCGTCGCTGAGCGTCGGACTGCCCGAACTCACAACCCGCGGCCGATGAGTCCAGCTGGGTAAGGTGCTGGCAATGACCAATTTCTCGGAGCCGGCCGACAGCCTTGAGCCGCAGCTCGAACCGGTCGCCGCCCGCCTGCTCGATGCGCAGGTGGCATTCGCCATGCAGCAGTTGCGAGGCGAGAACTACCACAGCCTGGTGCTCGACGAGATTGAGCACGCCTTGGCAGAGGCATCGGAGATCACGCTGGCAGATGCCGTGACGCCCACCATGATCAAAAACGTCGCCGCGAAGTACGCCGTCCAGGTGCCGGTGGAAGGCGGCATCGCGGAACTGGTCAGTGAGATCGCCGCGCGGTTGTATCGGCTCACCGCGACCACGGACACCAGCTTCGGCGATGTCATTGACGGGCGGCGTTTCAGTGAGCTCAGCGCGATGGTGGTCGAGATGGGAGTCACCCAGCGGGTACTGGAGCGCATTCTGAGCAGTGAGGCGTTCGCTGAATTCTGTGTGACGCTGGTTCAGCACGCGCTCGCGGAATCTGTCACGCAGGGTGGCAGATCGCTGGCCCGCGGCCGGCTGGGCCGCATCTTCGGCGTACTCGGCGCGCGAATGCCACAGGGGCCGGTCGAACGGTTGGAGCTTCGTGCCGAGGATCTGGCGCGCCGTGGTGCCCGCTTTCTCCTCGCTCACACTCATGCGGACGAAGACGTACTTGCCGATGCGGTCAACGAGCTGTGGCGCAGCAACCTCAACAGCCCACTGTCGTCGGCAGTTTCGATGATTACCGCCGCTGACGTCGAGGACGCGGTCGTACCGATTTATGAGTTCTGGCGCACATTTCGGGACACCGGCTACTTCCGGGCGCTCCTCGATGAGGGCATTGACCACGTCTTCGAAAAGTACGGCGATGTCAGCCTTTACGACCTGCTGCTCGATCTCGGCGTGGGGCGTGAGGACATGATCGAGGAAGCCCTGCGTTTCGGCCCCCCGGTGATCGCCTTGCTCGACGAGCGGGGCTACCTGGAGTCGGTGTTGCGGCGTCGCCTCATTCCGTTCTACGTCTCGGAACGGTTCCGGGAGGCCTTGGCGGGAGGCTGAGCCTCCAACTCCGCCACCCGTGCCTTGAGCGCGTCGATCTCGGCCCGCAGCTCGGCTTCGCGCCCGTCGAACTTGGCTTGATAGGCCGCACCCAGCTCGCGCAGGTACTCGCGATCGAAGCGCGGGATGATGGAGCGCGAGCAGTTCCAGTCGAAGGCCTCGACGGCAATCTCGATCTCGCGCTGCAGCCCGTCCTCGATCACCGTCCCGCGGCCGAATACCTTGAGCCGGGTGCGTCGCGGGTAGTCGACGAAGAACATCGCCAGCCGGTCGTCGGCAGCCAGATTGCCCAGAGTGACGAACTGGTTGTTGCCCGGTAGGTCGATGAACCGCAGCCGGCCGCTCTCGGGCAGGTACCGGACGAATCCGGCTGGGCCACTGCGGTATTGGAGGTACGGCCAACCGTTGGGGGTGACCGTGGCCAGGCAGAACTGATCCGCGCGCCGGATCATCAGCAGCTCGCGGTCATCGAGATGCTGTGGGCCGTCGTCCGTGCGCTCGGTGTGCCGTCCATACGCTTGATAGCTGCCGTTGCGCTGCTGACGCTCCAGGGCATCGGGGCCGAATGCCAGGTGGTGATAGTGGTTGTTCGGCTCGGTGGACACAACGGTCACGCTACGCGCGCCGGCGATCTCGAATGGCTAGACGGTGGTCGTTGGGCCCACGTAGGACAGCACCACGTCAGATTGATCGGTCTGCCGCGTCAGCGTCGCATACGAGCGGATGAAGGACTGGCCCACGCACCCATCGATCTTGACGTGAAAGTCGCTGATCATCACCCAGGGGTTGGCGCCTTTGAATTCCTTCTTGTTGACCGGGACCACGATCACGAAGCCGGGTTTGAGCCCGACGGTGATCACGCCGTTGACCGGCGTGGAGATCACCGGCAGGATCGCGGCCGGCACGGCACCAAGCGGCCCGGACAGCCCGACCGACGTCGTCACGCCGGTACTACCGGCCATCGTTACGCCGTTCGAGGTGCTCATGTCGATGCCGCAACCGATCTCATAACCGACTTCGAGCAGTCCGTGCGGCTCCTCGGGCCCGACCAGCGATGCGGCGAAGATGCCGCTGGCGAGATATTCGCGTGACGATACCGCTGACGTCAGCGGCGCCACCGGCACCTGGGACTCGTCCCTGGCGCCGAGCGTCAAGGTCCAGCCGTCGGGCGTGTTGACGGTGGCTGGAGCGCCCGAGGCGACCTTCCCGTCTCCCGGTGGGGTGGCGTCGGGGGCGGCAGCCGGGTCGGCGTCGGGACTGGCGCTTGCCGGCGGGGTCAGCGGCGCGGTGACCACAACGCAGACAGCGACTACCGCAACACGGCGGAAAAGTGCCCGAATCGGGTTCACGGCCGCAACGGTAAGCGGCTGACGATTTACTTGAGGGCCAACGCGTTCCACCGAAATTCGAGTTGTTCCGTATTTGTGATCGACACGCGACATCGACGCGCCAGGGTAAAGGGGCATACCGTGGGAGGGATCAGTCAGTTCGGCGCGAGGAAGAACCATGAAGCGCAAGTGGGTGCCCCGGTTGGCGGCCTGTGCGTTCGGCGTTCTCGGCGTGACGGCCACGGGCGGCCTGGCCCAGGCGCAGCCCGACCCGTCGTTGCCCATCGTGCCGTCGATCATCGATCAGTTGGTGACCTCGACTCCAGCGCTGTCGGTGGACCCGCGCGATGAGGGCGGGACCGTGTCCCGATGGGGCGGCATCGGCATGATCTGCCAGAACCTGAACGTTCGCTGCCGCTGACAGGCGGCCGAAGCGCTAGGGCGCGGCGGTCACCACGACCTGAATGACGCCCGTGTCGGTGTCCGATGCGATCACCAGTGTCGGTGCGTTGGCGGGTGAGACCACGTGGCCGCCGGTGACGGCCACCGTGTACCCGTTCGGGTATGCGACGGCCGGCACCGAAATGGTGCTCTGTGCGCCGACCGCGAAGTTGCCCGACGTGTCCGCCTTGGCCGTCGAGTAGCTGAAGGTGAAGGCCCCGTTGGTATTTGAGAAGCCGAGCGGGGTGCCGGAGACCGCCTGCGGATACGGTGCGGCCAGGGTCTGCAGGCTGGTGGTGTTGACGTTGCTGCCCGTCGGTGGCAGGGCCGGGTTGTAGACCACCGACTCACCGTTGGTGCTGCCGCTGGTGGTGATGTCACCGACCCCGGAGTAGGCCCACTCCGACCAGCTCATCAAATACCCTGCGGCAGCGCTCATTTCGGCCTGTAGGTCCGATGGCGCGTTGGAGGCGCCGAACTCGTCCATGAACACCGGCATGTTGTTGGCCTTGCCATAGGCGTTCGCGGTGCTGGCCTGCTGATTCGCCAGCCAGCCGCAGATGCTGCTGGTGGCCGACCCGGCGCAGTAATCATGAAATGCCAGAACCACATTCGCGTCGTTGATGGTGCCCAGCTGGACTGGCGCGCCGAGGATCGCGGGTATTTCGGAAACCGCGGGGTTGGCCGGTTCGACAAACAGTGCGGTGTTCGGATCCACGGCCCGGATGGCCGCGGCCACCTGGTTGTACATCGGCGTCAGCTGTTGGTCCGCGTAGAACGGGCTGCCCAGCAGCGTCGGCAACCACGAGGTGCCCGGGAAGGGCTCGTTCATGATGTCGTAGCCGATGACGCTGTTGTTGCCGGCGACCGCGGCGGCGACTGTTTCCCAGGCCTTCGCGTAGTTGTCCTCGAGCCCGTTTCCGTTGGCGGCGTTCGAGTTGTTCCAGAAACTGTCCCACGCCGTGGTTTCGGCGGGGTTCAGGTAGTAACTGCCGGGGAAACCGAAGCCCTGGTTGGGCCGTCCACCGGTCTGCGTGGCCCACTCCGGGGCGCCCTCGCCGCCAAGTGATGCGCTGTACAGGTCCTGGTGCATGTCGATGATCGTGTAGATGCCGTGTGCGGCGAGCATCTGGACGGTCTGCTGGATCGACGTGACGTACGCGGCGTCGTACACGCCGGGCTCGGGCTCGACGCCGGCCCAGATGACACCCAGCCGCACCACGTTGAAGCCGTTGGCTGCCAGGAATGCGGCGTCGTCCGCGCTGAATCCGCTGGCCGACGGTTCGTACGGCGCCAGCTTGTACACCTCGTTGAAGCCGTGCAACAGCACGACCTGCCCGTCGCTGTTGGTCAGCCAGACGCCGGTCGGCGTGACCGACAGCATGGAGCTGTTCGCGCCGGCCTGGATGAGCACCGCACCCGTACCGGACGTGCCGACCGCACCGTGGTTGCCCAGCAGGCCCGCGGTGCCGCCCGCGCCACCGAGCGCCGGCAGGCCGGTGGAACCGCCACCGACGCCGCTGTTTCCGGCGTCTCCGCCGGTACCGCCGATGCCCAGAACGAAGGTGCCGTTGCCGCCGTTCCCGCCGCGGCCACCGTCGGCGCCGTCGCCCCCTTGGCCACCGCCGCCGCCGGCGCCGAACAGCAGACCGGCACCGTTTCCGCCCTTGCCGCCGAACCCGCCCGTCCCGCCGGCCTGCGCACCGCCATCGCCCCCTCGTCCGCCGATACCCATCAGAAGGCCGCCCGCGCCACCGTTTCCGCCAGAGGAGCCTGCGCCGCCCGCTCCGCCCCGTCCGCCATTGCCGAGCAGTCCCGCCGCGCCGCCGTTGCCTCCTGAAATCCCGGCCTGGGTGCTGTCCCAGCCCGCTCCGCCGTCACCGACCAGCCAGCCGCCGGCAGTGCCGTTCGGCGCGCCGACGGTGCCGGTGCGGCCGTTGCCGATCACGTAGGTGCCGGCCAGTCGGTTGATGACACCGTCCACGCCCTGCCCGAGTGGACTGTTGATCCAGCCTTCGAGGCCGGTGCGCAGCGGGTTGTAGATCAGCGCCTGGAACCACGCGGCCGGATTGTTCGGCGGGGCCGGTACGGCTGTCGGTGCCGCCGGGGTCACGGTCGAGGGAAGTGCCGCGGCGGCAACGGTCGTGCTGGTGGCGGTGGTTTGCGCGGCGACGGGGCTGGCGTGGCTCGTCTTCGGCGCGCTCGGGGTGGCTGCCGAAGTCGTGGCTGGTTTGGGTTTCGCGGCAACGGGATTCGGCGTGTGATGGCTCGAGTGATCCGCTGCCGTGCCCTGGGCGGACTCGGTTTTGGCGGTCGGGTTGGCCGGCCGGTCGGCGCGCTTGGTCGAGCTGTCGCTCGCGGCGTGCGGTGTGGAACTGGCAGTCGAGCCCTTCGGGCTGCCGGCCGCATCGTGGCCGGAACCGTTGTCGGCGTATGCGACCGCGGTCCCGCTGGTCAGCGCTGCCCAGATGCCGAGGGCCCCTGCCAATCCGCCGACGCCGCACAGACCGGCGCTTACCGTCATGGGTTCTGTATACGGGACGGCTGCGTGCGTTGTGGCCGAAATGACGTGGCTGTGTGATTGTCAGATCGCGTGGGCCGGCGGGAGCGGTTCGCGCCTGGGTCGACGTCAGTCAGGTGGCACAGACGATTTGGGCCCGTCAACCGGAGTTGACGGGCCCAAATCGTTTGTTCAGTTAGCCGGTGCCGGTGCAGGCGGCGGCACCGGTGCTCCCGGTGCAACCGGGGGGTCTGGCGGCTCGTAGTACTGCGCCAGCCCCGGCGGGATGTTGGTCCCCGGTGGGGGCGCAGTGCCCGGGAGCGCTTCGCCCAGCTGTTGCTGATTCCACTGGCTCAGCGACCCACCCCGCAGGCGGCCGTCGTGGTACATGTCGACGAACCGGTTGAGCCACTGGTGCGGGCTGCTGTCGGCGTTCTCCTGGCCGGGGTCGACGCCGAATTCCTCGCACTTACCGGGTGCCGACGGCTTGATGCATTGCTGCACGCCGTAGGCGTTGTTGAACGGGTTGAGGTTCGGCACCGCGCCGGGGTCGGCGCCCGGCTTCGACGGCGCCGCGTTCTGGCCCAGCACGGTGTTGGCCGTCAGACCTGACGTACTGGTCGGGACACCCAGCAGGCCGGCGTTCGGATTGATCGTCGGATCGGTGTTGCTGGTGCGTTGCCCGAGGAGGTTCAGACCCTCGGGACCCAGCGGAGCGCCGAGGACCGGCACCTGGGCATCTGCCATGGGTGCCGGACCCAGGACCGCGGCCGCCTGTGCCGCGATCCCATCCGTCTTGTCATCGTGACCTGGCGTCGGAATCGGGTCATTCCAGTCCGCGGAAGCCGCGCCGGCGAAGGCGATGGACGCCGCGGTGGCGATCACGCCCACCGCCGCGGCTTTGCCCATCAATTTGCTGCCGATCATTAGACCGACTTGGTGATGCCGTAGTACGCCACGATGTCGTCGGTGTCGGTGGTGGAGCTGGTGAGCACCGCGTAGGACCGCAGGAACGACTGGCCGACACAGCCGTCAACCTTGATGTGGGTGTCCTTCAGGGTGACGCGCACCGGCGCCGACTTGAAGGTCTTCTTGTCGACCGGCACCTGGGTCACCGTGCCCGGCTTCGGGTGGATTTCCAGGGTGCCCGACAGCGGGAAGGTGACGCTGGTCGGGATGGCGCCGGTGAACAGGTTGGCGCTACCGGTGGTGACACCGGCCTGGCCGATCAGACGGATCTGGCCGAGCTCGATGCCGCAGCCGATCTGGTAGCCGGCCTCCAGCGTGCCGCCGGTGAGCTTGGTCTTGCCGCCACCGGTGACGGTGCCGGAGAAGGTGCCGCCGACGAGGTATTCGCGGGAGGACACGGCGGTGGTGAGCGGCGCGATCGGCAGTTCGGTCTCATTGTCGGCCTTGACGGTCAGGACCCAGCCGTCGGGCGAGGTGACGGTGGCCGGATCGTCGGAGGCGACGACGCCGGTGTCCACCGGCGGGCCGTCGGGGTCGGCCATGGCGGCCGGCGCAGCGATTGCCGGCAGCAGCATGCACGCTGCGGCCATTACAGCGGAACGTTTCAACATGGTGGTGGCAAGCCCTTCATCAGTTCAGGTTTGGTTGGAGGTGTTTGGACTGCAACGAACTGGATCGCTGCTTAGACGGACTTGGTGACGCCCAGGTAGGTGATCACGTCGTCGGTGTTGTCCGTGGAGCTCGTCAGCGTGGCGTACGAGCGGATGAAGGACTGGCCGGCGCACTGGTCGGTCTTGATCCGCACACCGGTGATGCTGATGCGGGTCGAGGTGCCCTTGAAGGACTTCTTGTCGATCGCCACGGTCGTCACGGTGCCGGGCTTGAGGTAAATCTTGCCCTGCAAGCTCAGACCGGCCTGCCACGTCGGGCCGGTCAGACCGATACCCGGGGTGAAGGACGCACCGGGGTTGATCTCTTCTTCATCGTTGATGATGCCGCAGCCGATCTGCTCGCCGGCTTCCAACGTGCCGCCGGTGAGCTTGGTCTTGCCGCCGCCGGTGATGGAGCCGGTGAAGGTGCCCGCCACCCAGTACTCACGCGAGGTGATGGCGGTGGTCAGCGGGGCGACCGGAAGCTGGGTCTCGTTGGTGCCGATGACCTGCAGGTGCCAGCCGTCGGGGGTGTCCAGGACACCGGCCGGACCGGACGGAACGGCGCCCACCCCGGGGGGCGGCGGGCCGGGGTCACCGGCGGTCTGCACGACGGGTTCGGCCGGCGGGTCGGCCAAGGCCAACGGCGCGGTGCCGACCGGTAGCACCACGCAAAGGGCTGCCAACATGGCAATACGGTTCGACATGGTGATGTGCGCGCCTCTCGTTATTTGGGAGTTACAGCGTTCCTGTGATCGCTGTAGTTGCTGAATTTGTGTCGCTGCGGAGCATCTAATGGACGGGTTGCCGGACGGTTAACGGACCGCAAAAACTTGCCCCTCCGTTATCAACCAGTGGGCGACTGGCAAATACGCGTGTATTGGTGGAGGTATTTGTCGTGGTCGGTGACTACTGAACGCCCTGATCAGGCAGTGTGATCTGGGTCATTCATCTTGGCATGCCATGTAACCGACTGTGACTGGAAATCGTCAGTTTGGTTTCTGTTAACCAATTGGCCATCTACACGCCCGACCGTGGGAACGTCGAACGCCAAGCGTCCGTCATAACCAGGCGGGCACAATGTCTCTGGTGGACGCGGCGCGAATGACTTGGAGGAAACGGTGAAGTCTTCACACGCCTGGATGAGGTTCGCGGCAGCGGGCGCAATCGTCTTGGGCGCCGGGGTATTTGGGCAGCCCTCGGCCGAGGCCGACCCCGATGCCCCAGCCCCGGTGGATGCCAGTGCCTCGGTGCAGTCGACCGGTGTCACCTCGGCGGGCGCCGATCCGGCCGCCGTCGCCGCGTGTTCGCAGTTCGCGTCTGCGCTCGACAACGCGGCCGACGGCTATGGCGCCTTCGCCGACGACCTGGAGAACAACGACCCGTACATCGGTCAGAGCAACGCGGCGGGCCGGTCCAGCTTGCAGACGTCGGCGAAGGTCGCCATGGACGCCGCAAACACCCCGGGCCTGTCGCCGGAGATTGCCGACCCGATGCGGTCGTGGTCAGTCGGTGCCGCCAAGTTGTTCGTCAAGATGGGCATCGGGATGACGGGCTCGACCCTGGACAGCACAGCGACCGAGGTCAACACCAATGCCGAGGCGGTCCAGCGCGGCTGCGCCGCGGCCGGCACTCACGCCTGACCGCACACCCCTAAATAAGGAACCCGTGAAGCGACACGCTTTCGGCGTCGCCGTGCTGTGCCTGACGCTGGCCGCCTGCGGCGGCAATAACGGCACACCGAAGCCCGCCACCCCGTCTGTGGTTGCCGAGTCCAGCATCGACAACCTGCTGCTGACCCCGGACGAGCTGAACAAGACGATGGGTACCACCGGCATGGTGGGGCGTCCGCCGAATGACGGCATGGACGACAACCACAACCTGCTGCCGAACCTGAACTGCCTCGGTGTCTGGCAGATCGCCGAGTCCGCCATCTACTCGAAGGACGGTAAGGACGCCAAGAGCGGCCAAGACTGGACGGCCGTGCGGCGTCAGACGCTGCGGGTCCCCGACACCGATCAGTGGGACTACCTGGCCGCACAGTCGGTCGTTTACTTCCCGACGTCCCAGTCGGCTCGCGACCTCTTCAACCGGTCGGCTGAGCGGTGGGCCAAGTGCACCAACCATCACGTCAACATCCGGCTCAACGACAAGCCGCTGCCGAAGTGGCTGTCCGGCGACTTGGAGCGCACCGACACCAAGCTGGCGATGCCGATCACCCGGGGCACCGGGCCCGAAACCCGTTGGTGCCAACATGTTTTGCAGCTGGTCTCGAACCTGATCATCGACGTCGAGGCATGCACCCCCAAGGCGCCGGTGACGGCGGCCGCTGACATCGCCACGAAGATCCAGGCCGGCGTTCACTAACCGGATCGTCCCGCTGGTTGCACCATCCCGGTCACGGCGCGTGGCCTCGTGGTCTATGGTCGCGCCATGGCAGTCAGCGCGTCGCACGAAGTGACCATCGAGGCAACCCCTGAAGAGATCATGGACGTCATCGCAGACCTTGCGCAGACACCCGTGTGGTCACCGCAGTACACCAAGGCCGAGGTCCTCGACACCTACGAAAACGGTCGGCCGAAGCAGGCCAAGATGACCATCAAGGCGGCCGGCATGGCCGACGATCAGATCCTCGAGTACACCTGGACCGACCTGACGGGCAGCTGGGTGCTGATCCGCTCGTCGTCGCTCAAGAAGCAGGAAGCGCGTTACACACTGACCCCGGCCGGCGACAAGACCAAGGTGAAGTTCGAGATCACCGTCGACCCGGTGGTGCCGATCCCGGGCTTCCTGCTGAAGCGCAGCGTCAGCGGTGGCGCCGAGACGGCCACCGAGGGGCTGAAAAAGTTCATGGCCAAGAACAAGAAGGGCTGACGCACACCGGGATTCAGCTGCTTCGACCCATGGGCTAACGTCGCGGGATGACGAATGCGGGGCCACTGGCCGGAGTCAAGGTGATCGAGCTCGGCGGGATCGGCCCCGGGCCGCACGCCGCCATGATGCTGGCCGACCTCGGCGCCGACGTGGTGCGGGTCCGTCGTCCTGGTGGGCTGACCATGCCGGCCGAGAATGTCGACCTACTGCACCGCGGCAAGCGGATTGTCGACCTGGACGTCAAGTCAGACCCGGACGCGCTGCTCGCACTGGCCGCGAAAGCCGATGTGCTGCTTGACTGTTTCCGTCCCGGCACCTGCGAGCGCCTCGGGATCGGTCCGGCCGACTGTGAGGCCGTCAACCCCCGCCTGATCTTCGCCCGGATCACCGGCTGGGGGCAGGACGGGCCGTTGGCCCAGACGGCGGGCCACGACATCAACTACCTGTCGCAGACCGGCGCGCTGTCGGCCATCGGCTACCGCGACCGGCCACCGGTGGCACCCCTGAATCTGGTCGCCGACTTCGGTGGCGGTTCCATGCTGGTGCTCATCGGCATCGTGACGGCGCTGTACGAACGCGAACAGTCCGGCCGCGGCCAGGTGGTCGACGCGGCGATGGTCGACGGCGTCAGCATGCTGGCCCAGATGATGTGGACCATGAAGTCCACCGGCGTGATGAAGGACCAGCGCGAGTCGTTCCTCCTGGACGGCGGCGCCCCGTACTACCGCGTCTACGAGACCTCCGACGGCGGCTACATGGCGGTCGGCTCGATCGAGCCGCAATTCTTCGCTCAGCTACTTGTCGGCCTCGGTCTGGATCCGGCCGAGGTGCCCAACCAATTCGACCTCGCACGGTACGACGAGATGCGCGACATCTTTGCTGCCCGCTTCGCGAGCCGGACCCGTGCCGAGTGGACCGCGACGTTTGCTGGGAGCGACGCCTGCGTCACTCCCGTGCTCACCTGGACCGAGGCGGCGGCCGGCGACCACCTGCGGGCCAGGTCGACGATCGTCACCGTCGACGGTGTCGACCAGGCTGCCCCGGCGCCGCGGTTTTCCCGGACCCCGTCGGGTCCCGTCGGTGCCCCGCCGCAGCAGACCACACCGATCGCGGAAGTCGGTTGGTAACAGTTCGGAAGTTAGCTGGCGCATTCTCTATCCGTGGCCGGTATAGAGGACTAAATTTGCTCATATGGCAGTTATGGCGTCCCGAGAGCTGGTGATCGACGCCTCGCCCGAAGCCATCATGGATGCGCTGGCCGATATGGACGAGGCGTCGCAATGGCGCAGCTTGCACCGGCAATTGCAGGTACTGGATCGATATCCCGACGGTCGTCCACACCACGTCAAAGCCACCGTGAAGATCATGGGCATCACCGACAAGGAACTCCTGGAGTACCACTGGGGTGATGACTGGATGGTGTGGGACGCGGCCGATACCTTCCAACAGCGTGGCCAACATGCCGAATACAAATTGACTCGTGAGGGCGATCGGACCCGGGTGCGGTTCGACATCATAGTGGACCTGGTTGCCCCCATTCCCGAGTTCCTCTTGCGCCGGGCCCGCAAACTGGTGCTCGATGCTGCGGTTGACCGGCTGCGGGCCCGGGTGACTCGTCTCTACGGCTAGCCAGTAGTGATTTGTGCACGAATTTCCGCGGTGGGCGCGGATTTTCGTGCACAAATCACAGGGTGCGGAGCCGGCTGATCGCCTCGTCCAGGGTGTCGTCGCGTTTGCAGAAGGCGAAGCGCACCAAGTGATTCCAACCGTTGGAAGCTGTGGCATCGGGGGCGTTCAAGTCCAGGAACGCCGACATGGGAATGGCCGCGACGCCGACCCGCTCGGGCAGCCCCGCGCAGAACGCGGTGCTGTCGTCGTACCCCAGGGGCCGGGGGTCGGCGCACAGGAAGTAGGTGCCGAAGCTGTCGTGCACATCGAAGCCGATCTCGGTCAGGGCACCGGCCAGCCGGTCCCGCTTGCCGCGGTACGCCGTGCGCAGTGCATCGACCCAGGCGTCCTCGTGGTCGAGTGCGTGCGCGACGGCGGGCTGGAACGGCGCGCCGCCGACATACGTCAGGTATTGCTTGGCGGCGCGGACTCCGGCGATCAGGTCGGCGGGTCCGCAGGCCCACCCGATTTTCCACCCGGTGCAGTTGAACATCTTCGCGGCGCTGGAGATGGTGACGGTGCGCTCGGCCATGCCGGGATAGCCGGCGAGCGGCCGGTGCTGATGGCCGTCGAACGTCAGCTGCTCGTAGACCTCGTCGGTGATCACCACCAGGTCATGCTCGATGGCGAGCGCCGCGATGGCCGTCAGCTCGTCGTGGCTGGCGACCATGCCTGTCGGGTTGTGCGGTGAGTTGAGGATCAGGGCGCGGGTCCGCGGCGTGATCGCGGCGCGGAGCCGGTCGATGTCGATGGCGAAACTGTGGTTGTCCGGCGCGAGCGGGACGACGACCCGGTGGCAGCCGGCCATCGCGATCACCGGGGAGTAGGAGTCGTAGAACGGTGCGATGATCAGTACCTCGCTGCCCGGCTCGACCAGCCCGATCACCGCCGCGGCGATGGCTTCGGTACCGCCGACCGTGACCAGCACTTCGGTGTCCGGGTCGTAGTCGATGCCGTAGTGCCGCTTGCGCTGGGCGGCGATGGCCTGGCGCAGCTCGGGTATGCCCGGGCCGGGCGGGTATTGGTTGACGCCATCCGCGATGGCCTGTTGCGCCACTGCGAGCATCGGCGCCGGGCCGTCTTCGTCGGGAAAACCCTGGCCGAGATTGACTGCGCCGACGCGCGCGGCCAGCGCCGACATCTCGGCGAAGATCGTGGAGGCGTAGGGCCGCAGGCGGGCGACCATCCCCGGTGGTGTCACCCCGGGATTGTCGCAGAACTCCTGATGTTGTCGGCCGCGCCCTGATGCCGCTGCTGCCGCGCGATGACGGCGAAGTAGAACGCCAGCGCGAAGGCGCAACTGGTGAACAGGCTGCTGACGAAGAACAGCCAGGGCTGCCGGATGCCGCGCCGCAGGCCGTCGGCAATGCTGAACAACGGCAGCAGGATGACGTTGATGATGGTGTAGTCCTGGCCGGCCGAGGACGCCGCGGGGTTGACGAACATCAGGCGGATGTAGTCCGACCAGCTGCCCGGCCCAGTGATCGGATTGCCATCGGGCGGTTGGTAAGCCATGACGAACTTGGTGTTGAAGTAGTAGCCGAGCGCTATCGAGGCGATGCCGATCACGTAGTAGGCCGCTTCGAGCGCCGAGAACGCGGGCCCGCCGGCGGGCTTGCGGAAGACGGCCGGATTGAGCTTGACGATGAACGCGATGGTGATCAGTCCGAGCAGGGCGTGGACGATGAGCGAGACCATGCCAGCGGAGTCTGCTCGCCGCGAAATGTTTTGTCAATCATGACAAAACATTCTGCGGTACGGTACTGGGATGCCTCGGCCCCCGCAGACCGTTCGTAGTGAGCGCACGCGTGAGGCGTTGCAGCAGGCGGCGTTGGTCCGCTTTCTCGCGCAGGGCGTGGAGGGCACCACGGCCGAGGAGATCGCCGCGGATGCGGGGGTGTCGCTGCGCACGTTCTACCGGCATTTCACGTCCAAACACGAGCTGCTGTTCGCCGACTACGACGCGGGCCTGCACTGGTTCCGCACCGCGCTGGCCGGACGGCCTGCCGACGAACCGGTGCTGGTAGCGGTGCAGGCCGCAATCTTTGCTTTCCCGTATGACTTTGGCGCCGTCACCAAGATCGCCGCGCTCCGGGAACAGGAACTCGACGCCGAGCGGATCGTCAGCCACATCCGGCAGGTTGAGGCGGACTTCGCCGATGCCATCGCCGAGCACCTGGCGCGGTGCGGCGGATCGGATGACCGGCTGCGCATCGCGGTGACCTCGCGGACCATCGCCGCCGCGGTGTTCGGCGCGATGGAGGTGTGGATGCTGGGCGCGGAACGGTCGCTGGCTGATCTGGCGCGCATGTGCCACCAGGCGCTGGATCAGCTCGCCGCCGGGGCGGTCTGAACTCTTGCCCGTCAAAGTTTTGTCACTATTGACATAACTGACCTGACGGTGCCAGTCTGCGGTCATGGCGCAATTCGACGCAATCGTGGTGGGAGCGGGGCACAACGGGCTGGCTTCGGCGGTGATGCTGCAGAAAGCCGGCCTACGCACACTGTGTCTGGAAGCCAAGCTGTACTCCGGCGGCATGGCCTCGACCGTCGAGCTGTTCGACGGCTTCAAGTTCGAGATCGCCGGGTCTGAGCAGTTCCCGACCTCTCTCAAGGTGAGCCAGGAGCTGGGCCTGGACCAGGTGCCGAGCGTCGAGCAGGAAGTCATGTCGGTGAACGTGCGCGGCATCGGCGACGAACCGTTGCTCTTCTACTCCGATCCCATGAAGCTGCTCACTCACATGAACGAGGTGCACGGCGCCGAAGCCGTCAACGGCATGGCCGGGCTGATGGCCTGGAGTATGGCGCCGGCGCGAGCCCTCGGCCGGTTTGATGCCGGACTCCCGCCCAAGACCTACGACGAGATGTATGCCTGCGCCACAAACGAATTCGAGCGGTCAGCCATCACCGACATGCTGTTCGGCTCGGTGACCGACGTCCTCGACCGCTACTTGCCGGACAAGGACAAGCACGGTGCCATCCGCGGCATGCTGTCGGTGCTGGCGTGCAACTCCACCTACCGCGGGCCGGCCACCCCGGGCAGCGCGGCCGCGCTGGCCTTCGGGCTCGCCGTCCCCACCGACGGTGCGTCGCTGATGCGAAAGCTCAAGGGCGGCATCGGCGCACTGGCCAAGCACCTCGAGGACACGTTTGTCGCCCACGGCGGTGAGGTCCGGTTACGCAGTGCGGTCGCGGCCATCACTGTTGCCGACGGCCGGGTCACCGGCGTCCGGTTGGACGACGGCACCGAAATCACTGCACCCGTGGTGGTTTCGTCGCTCGCGCCGTCGGTGACGGTGGACCGGCTGCTCGGCGGCGCCGTGCCCGACGACGTGCGGGCCCGGTACACCCGTGTCGACCATCGTGGCAGTTATCTGCAGATGCACTTCGCGCTCGACGGCACCCCTGAGTTCGCCGAACCCTACGAGATCCTGAACAACCCCGAATTGCAGGGCACCATAGGACTTTTCAGTACTCCCGAGGAGCTGCAGCAACAGTGGGAGGACAGCCGCCGGGGTGTCGTGCCGGCCGATCCGTCCGTCGCCTGGCAGATTCCGTCGGTCCTGGATCCCGAGCTGGCACCACCGGGCAAGCATGCGTCGTCGGCGTTCGCGCTCTGGTTCCCGATCGAGGGTGGCGGCGACTACGGCGCGATGAAACGTGAGATGGGACAACGGGTTATCGACAAGATCACCCGCGTGGCGCCCAACTTCGAGAAGCTGATCCTGCGGCACACGACGTTCACGCCGCGACACATGGACCGGATGTTCGGCGCTCCCGGCGGCGACTACTGCCATGGCCTGATCCACCCCGAACAGATGGGGCCCAACCGGCCCGGTCCGCGGGGCTACCTCGACCAGGAGCTGCCGGTACAGGGCGTCTACCTGGGCGGCGCCGGCTGTCACGGTGGCCCTGCCGTCAACTTCATCCCCGGTTACAACGCCGCTCACGCCGTGCTGAACACGTGACTCCGCTAACGGCGTCGAAACGTCACTGAAACGGGACCGGCAACAACGGCGACCTACTCTGCAGGTATGCGGCCCCATCGGCGTTCTGTCCTGCTCGGACAGCTGGTGGCGGATCGGACCGCACCGTCACAGCAGGGGGTGCTGACCGAACTGCGCCGTGCGGTCCTCGACGGCGGGGTGCCGCCCGGTACGCCGATCCCGTTGGCTGAGGTGGCGGACGTGTTCGGCGTCAGCCAGATTCCGGTGCGGGAGGCGCTGAAGACGCTCATCGGGGAGGGGCTGGTGGCGCACCGGCTCAATTTCGGCTACACCGTGGCGCTGTTGACCCCGCAGGAACTACGCGAAATGTACATCGTGCGTGAGGCTTTGGAGTCGGCGTCGCTCGCTGTCGCCGTGGCCAACGCCACCGATGCCGACCGCGCGGCGGCGGTCGCGGTCAACGTCAGGCTGCAGCAGGCGATCCACGACGACGACGCGGGCGCCTACCACCGGCAGAGCCGGGAGCTGCATGCCGCTCTCACCCGACCGTCGCGTATGTATCGGCTGCTGCACATGCTGGAGGCGGCGTGGAATGTCACCGAACCCGTGCAGTCCATGGTGCATGTCAGCCGTGACGATCGGGCGGACCTGCACGCTGATCATTGCGCGATGGTCGACGCCTTCGTCACTGGTGATGCGGAGCGCCTGGTCACCGTCTCGGAAAACCATGCCGTCCGGCTCAACGCGGTGATCGCCACACTGCCGACCGACACGGGACTGCTGGCCTAGCAACGGGATATATCTTTTTCGCAATTGCCGCATATCCCCGGGGAAACAGCAGGGAAACGTTGCATTCTTAGCGTTTACGAGCATGACCGACACCCTCGTTCCCAAGGACGTCACCCCACCAGGCGCGGTGGTCGGCGCAGGTGACATCGTCGAGGCCGCCGGCCACCCGATCGGTGGCGGCGTCATCAAACCGGACTACGACCCGCGATTGACCAACGAGGACCTGGCCCCGCTGGGCAAGCAGAGCTGGGGTTCCTACAACATCTTCGCGTTCTGGATGTCCGACGTGCACAGCGTCGGCGGCTACGTGACCGCGGGCAGCTTGTTCGCGCTGGGCCTGGCCAGTTGGCAGGTGCTGGTGGCGCTGCTGATCGGCATCACCCTCGTCTACTTCCTGTGCAACCTGGTCGCCAAGCCGAGCCAGGCTGCCGGCGTGCCGTATCCGGTGATCTGTCGCACCGCGTTCGGCGTGCTGGGGGCGAACATCCCGGCCGTCATCCGTGGTCTGATCGCGGTGGCTTGGTACGGCATCCAGACCTACTTGGCGTCGGCGGCCCTGGATGTCGTTCTGCTCAAGCTGTTCCCGGGACTGGCCCCTTACGCAGACCTCGGCACCCACGGCTTCCTCGGTTTGCCGCTACTGGGCTGGGCCAGCTTCCTGCTGCTGTGGGTGTTGCAGGCCTGTGTCTTCTGGCGTGGCATGGAGGCCATCCGCAGGTTCATCGACTTCTGTGGGCCCGCCGTCTACGTCGTCATGTTCATCCTGTGTGGCTACCTCATCTACAAAGCCGGCTGGGGCGCAATCGATCTCAACCTCGGCGCGGTCACGTACACCGGCCTCGATTCGATTCCGGTGATGCTCGGCGCGATAGCGTTGGTGGTGTCCTACTTCTCCGGTCCGATGCTCAACTTCGGCGACTTCTCCCGCTACGGCAAGTCGTTCGCCGCGGTCAAAAAGGGCAACCTCCTCGGGCTGCCGGTCAACTTCCTGGTGTTCTCGGTGCTGGTCGTGGTCACCGCGTCGCTGACGCTGCCGGTGTTCGGCGAACTGCTCACCGACCCCGTGCAAACCGTGGCGCGCATCGACAGCACCTTCGCAATCGTGTTGGGCGCGTTGACCTTCACCATCGCCACCATCGGCATCAATATCGTCGCCAACTTCATCAGCCCGGCGTTCGACTTCTCCAACGTCAGCCCGCAGCGCATCAGCTGGCGTGCCGGCGGCATGATCGCCGCGGTCGGCTCGGTCCTGATCACCCCGTGGAATCTCTACAACAACCCGGAGGTGATCCACTACACGCTGGAGACCCTGGGCGCCTTCATCGGCCCACTGTTCGGCGTGCTGCTCGCCGACTTCTACCTGGTGCGCAAGCAGAAGGTGATCGTCGACGACTTGTTCACCATGGCCGAGTCCGGAAAGTACTGGTACGCAGGCGGCTACAACAAGGTCGCGGTCATCGCCACCGTTGCCGGCGCGCTTCTCGCGGCGCTTCCGGTGCTACTGGCGGGCAGTGTGTACGGCATGCACACCGCGGCTCAGTACAGCTGGTTCATCGGCTGCGGCGTCGCACTCAGCCTCTACCGGGTACTGGCTGTCCGCGACCGGTTCGTCGCCGAGTCGGTGTCGTGACCCGGATTTGGGTGATCAACCCGAACACCACAGAATCGATGACTGCCGGGATCGGCCGCTGCGCACAGGCGTTGGCCGGTCCCGGCGTCGATGTCGTCGCCGTGACGTCCGAATACGGTCCACCTTCGATCGAAAGCCACTACGACGAGGCGATGAGCGTGCCGGGTCTGCTCGAGGCGATCCGGCATGGTGAGGATGCCGGGGTCGACGGGTATGTGATCGCGTGCTTCGGTGATCCGGGGCTGGACGCGGCTCGGGAGGTCGCGGCCGGGCCGGTCATCGGCATCGCCGAGGCCGCCATGCAGACGGCCAGCCACCTCGGCCGGGGCTTCTCTGTGGTGACGACGCTGTCGCGCACCATGGGCCGCGCCGCCGATCTGGCGGAACGCTATGGGATGCAACGGTTCTGCATGGGTATCCACGCCTGCGACATTCCGGTGCTCGACCTGGAGACCGACCCGACGGCCCGCAAGGTCATCACCGAGGCCTGCCGGGAGGCGTTGGAGGTCGACGGTTCCGATGTCGTCGTGCTGGGGTGTGCGGGCATGGCCGACATGTGCGCGGCGATCACCGCCGAACTCGGGGTGCCGGTGGTCGACGGGGTCAGCGCCGCGACATTGACGGTGCAGGCGCTGGTGCGGATGGGTCTGCGCACCGGTAAGCGTGGCGAGTTCGCGACGCCGCCGGCGAAGCAGTACACCGTCCGGCGCGAAGGCTAGCCGGCCGGGTGCACGGCACGCCAGTGCTCGGCGATGTCGATGCGCCGGGCCAGCCACACCCGTTCATGACGCTGCACGTGGTCGAGGAATCGTTCCAGCGCGGCGCTGCGGGCCGGTCGGCCGACCAAGCGGCAGTGCAACCCGATCGAGAGCATCTTCGGGCTGCCGCCCACACCTTCGGCGTAGAGCACGTCGAACGCGTCCCGGAGATGAGCGAAGAACTCGTCGCCGTTGGAAAAGCCTGCGGGAGAAGCGAAGCGCATGTCGTTGGTATCAAGGGTGTACGGCACCACAAGATGGTCGGTGTCCGCCACCCGCACCCAGTACGGCAGATCGTCGGCGTAGGAGTCCGAGTCGTACACGAACCCGCCGTGTTCGACGACCAGCTCCCGAGTGTGCGGTGAGTCCCGGCCGGTGTACCAGCCCAGTGGCGCGGCGCCGGTGAGTTCGGTCAGGATCCGTACCGCCTCGGCCATGTGCTGGCGTTCGGTGTCGCGATCAGTCAGCTGGTAGGACGTCCACCGCAGACCGTGACAGGCGATCTCGTGTCCGAGTTCGCCGAACGCGGCCAATGCTTCCGGGTTGCGCTGGAGGGCCCGCGCCACCGCGAAGATGGTCAGCGGGATATCCCGCCGTTCGAAAAGCCTTAGTATCCGCCACAATCCGGCTCGTGAGCCGTACTCGTAGAGCGACTCCATGCTCATATGTCGGTTGGGGAACGCGTCGGCCGGGGTGATCTCAGACAGGAAAGTCTCCGAGGCCGGATCCCCGTCGAGCACGTTCCTCTCGCCGCCCTCTTCATAGTTGAGGACGAACTGCACGGCAATGGCCGCATCCCCGGGCCACTGCGGGTCCGGCGGGGTGCGGCCATAGCCCACCAGGTCGCGTGGGTAGCTCACGCGAGTTCCCCGAACAGGCGCAATCGGGCCAACCCTCCGTCCGGATAGATGTCCAGTCGTGCCTCGGACACCACGTCGCCGACGTCGATGAGGAAACGGTGCCGGGTGTCGGGCAGCAGCTCGGTGCGGGGCAGTAGTTCGATCCACTGTCCGTCGGCGCGCAATGCGGTCAGTGCCGCGGCCCCGGGGCTGTTCCCGATGAAGTAGGACGTGTCGATCTCGGCGAGCCGCACCCGGCCCGGTCCGGCCAGCCGGATGCGCACCCAGTCGTTGGCGTCGTCGCGGCGGCGAGCGGTTTCCCAGCCATCGCCCATCACTTGTGCTTGGCCGGGGAAGATCAGATTCTGCGGCGAGCTGTAGAAGCGATTCGAGCAGTCCAGCACCAGGCCGCCGTTCTCCAGCGCCGCCAGGTCCACCGGGCCGACGCCGAGGAATCGCTTGTCCGGGCGGCCTTCTCCGTGCACCCGCAGTCGTGCCACCCCGCCGTCCGGGTAGATGTTGAGGCGCACGTGCGTCCATCGCTGTTCCGAGGAGACCTCGAAGTTGTTGCGGGTGTCCCCGTATACGCGCGAGCGCTCGATGAGCGGTACCCAGCCCGGGTCGACGGCCAGCTGTTCGGCCGTCGGGTACCCGTCGACCTCGATGGCGTCGACGGAGACGGCCGGCGGGTAGTTGCCCTTGAACCATGCCGTGTCCACGACCACGCCGCGGATGACGCCCGGGACACCGAGTCGCACGATTGCCGTGTCGTGGCCGGCGTCGCGGCGTCGCCGGGTCTCCCACCCGTCGTATACCTGCCCCTTGTGCCCGAACGATGCCGGCCGATATGCCGAGGGACCGGGGGAGATGAGGTTCTCTTTCTCGGCGAACACTTCGTCGTTCGCCCAGATCACCGCCCCGCCGAGGCTCCGTAGCGCGAGATCCGGCAGCCAGGTGAAGTCCGGCAATGATTCAGTCATGACAGCTTCCGGCTCTTGAGGTTTCGTAGCACTTCGACGGTGGCGCCGGGCGCGACCGCGAGTACGTCGTCGGCGCCGAACGCGCCGCAGTCCAGCCCGCGCAACACCACCGCGGCCAACGCCTCTGCGGTCGCGGGTTCGTCGACGATCGGGCCGCCGCTACGGTTCAGGTAGGCCTGCAGCCGTGGCGCCGCGGCGGACATGGCGGCCCGGAAGAAGGTGAAGGTGGCCAGCCACCGTGTCACCAGGTGACCGGGGTGCATGTCCCAACCCTGGTAGAAACCGCGTTCGAGTGATCGGGTGACGAGCCGATGGTGGCGCCGGATCGCCTGTACCACTTGCTCTTCGGTGCCGATCGGGGCCACCTGCGTCGAGCCGTCGGCGATCCAGACCCCCGTCTGCGCGGCGGCGGTTTGCATCACCGCCTTGGCGTGGTCGGCCACGGGGTGATCGAGCGCCTGATGTTGTGGGGCGATTCCGCAGGCCGCGCTGTAATCGTATGTGCCGTAATGCAATCCGCTGCACCGGCGATCGGCCAATTGGATTGCGCGGGCGAGGGTCGCGGTCCCGTCGGGGCCGAGTACCGCCTGTGGGCTCTCGATCTGCAGCTCGAAGCGCAGCGTGTGATCGGCCAGACCGTGCGCGGTCTCCAATGCCTCGCACAGCCAGACTGCCGCGGTGACCTGTTCGGCCGCACGCAGTTTCGGCACGGTGAAGACGAATCCTTCGATGGCGCCCGCGTCGAGCACCAACTCGAGGGTGCGCAGGGCCCGACGGCGCTCCATCGTGGTCAGTCCCTTGATGCGAATCCCGTTGTGGCTCAACCCGAGTGCGGGGAGGGTCATCGCCGCTCGTGCCGCGTCACGATCTTCCACGTCATCGCCACGGTGGCCGTAGCCATCCTCGAAATCCAGCCGCAAGTCGGCAATCGGCGCTTCGGCGAGCTGGTCGCGCACCAGCGCCACGGTGGTGTGGTCGCCGAGCTCAGTGAAGACCTCCGTGTGCCGGTCCAGCAGTTCGAGCGCGGCCTGACCCCACTGAGCAGGAGTGTCGGGCGTCGCGTCGGCCGCGCTGACATAGACGGTATGTATCGGCTGGGTGGCAGCGCCGTCCCCCGGAAACCGCGCCGCGAGGTCGGCGTCGACGCGCGACAGCAGGGTGTCGATGCGATGGAGCGCATCCGCCGGGATGCGATGGTGGGGGTCCGACACCTGCCCATCGTGCCGTGCCGACGCGATCTCAGCACGTCGAGCCCAAGCCGGTGCTCGGGAGGTGATCTAGTCTCGGCACAGCAATGTCGCAAAAGGAGGCCCTATGACCAGCGCCGAACGGATCGATGATCCTGCTGAGCGCTCTGCTCCGGAGATCGTCACGTACGCGGGCCCGGAGTGGATGGGCAAGGCCAACTGGCATTCGGTCGCCGAGGCGTACCTGCTCAGGGCCGTGAAGCCGTTGCTGTTCCTGCTGACCAAGGTCATGCTGGCCATCAACAAGCGGTTTCCGCAGGTCCTGCTGGACCGCGCGTACGACGGTTCTGAGCGGGTTACCAACTGGATGCCTGCCGTGCGGGGGTCGCGCACCGAAAAAGTCGAGCTGCCGAACTGCCCGGCGGAATGGGTCTGGAACGGGGCCAGTCCTCCGGTCGACGGTCGCGTCATCATCTATTTCCACGGGTCGGCGTTCATCGCGCTCGGCATCAACAGCCACCGCCCGCTGGTCAGCCACATCGCCCGCGACAGCCGCTCCCGCGCCTTGTCTGTGGGGTACCGGCTGTGCCCGCGGAACTTGGTCGAAGACGCGGTCGACGACGGTGTCGACGCCTACCGCTATGTGCTGGCGCAGGGCGTGAAGCCCGAGAACATCGTGCTGGCCGGTGACTCCGCCGGTGGGTTTATCGCGGCCATGACCGCCGTGACGGTGCGCGACCTGGGCATGGCGCCGCCCGCCGGCTGTGTGCTCCTCTCAGCTGCCACGGACAGTGACATGACGCCGAAATATGAAGCCGCACAACGCGTTCCGGATGCAATGTTCCCGGTCGACTTTCTCCGGATGATCAGCGAGGTCTTCCTGCTGCGTAACGGCGGGCGCGACGCGATCCCGTCTCCGGTCGACGCCGACCTCCGTGGCTTGGGCCCGTTCCTGCTGCAGGTGGGTTCCGAAGAGGCGCTGCGGCCCGATTCGGAGCTGATGGCCGAGCGGCTCGCCGCGGCAGGCGTGCCGGTGCGGCTGCAGGTCTTCGACCGTGCGGTCCACGTCTTTCAGGCCTTCGCCTTTTCGAACCCCGACGCCCGTCGTGCGGTTGGGGAGATCGCGGACTTCGTGAAAGACGTCGCCTAGGTCGAACAGGCGTTGAGCCTGCGGTGAGGGCGGTGTCCACTCGCGCGATTGCGACGTGGATTCAGGGTCAACGGGTTTCCGGCCAGAAGTGGCGTTGAGCCTGTAGTGGGGGCTCCGTCTAGTCGCACAATTGCGCCACAGCTTCAGGGTCAACGCGTGTGGGTCGGCGGGCGCCGATCTGGCGCGGGCGTACCGGTCGACACCAGCCGAATCGGAAGAAATGGCAGGTGAACGCACGTTCGTGGGCCGCGAGCGTGCGCGCTACGTACGCCGCTGGCGGGGTGTCGCCGGGCAGACACGCACGCTCGCGGGTGATGGGCCGCACTCTCCCAACCACCTGGTTGGGCGGGCCTGTTACGCTTCCGGGCAGGGGACCGTCTACCTGCCGGTAGCCGCACCCACAACCCCATCTCAATAGGACCTGGAGCAAATACATGTCCGAAGAAGCCTTCATCTATGAGGCCATTCGCACGCCCCGTGGCAAGCAGCGCAACGGTGCACTGAACGAGGTCAAGCCGGTCAACCTCATCGTCGGCCTGATTGACGAAATGCGTCGTCGCAATCCTGATCTGGACGAGAACCTGATCAGCGACGTCATCATGGGCGTTGTTTCGCCCGTCGGCGACCAGGGTGGCGACATCGCCCGCACCGCCGCGCTCGTGGCCAAGCTGCCCGAGACCACCGGTGGCTTCCAGCTCAACCGTTTCTGCGCCTCCGGCCTGGAGGCCGTGAACCTGGCCGCACAGAAGGTCCGCTCCGGCTGGGACGACCTGGTGTACGCCGGTGGCGTCGAGTCCATGAGCCGCGTCCCGATGGGTTCGGACGGCGGCGCGTGGGCCGGTGACCCCGAGACCAACTACCGCATCGGCTTCGTCCCGCAGGGCATCGGCGCCGACCTGATCGCCACCATCGAGGGCTTCTCGCGTGAAGACGTCGACGCCTACGCGGTGCGCTCGCAGGAGAAGGCCGCCGCGGCCTGGTCCGGCGGCTACTTCGCCAAGTCGGTCGTGCCGGTCAAGGACCAGAATGGCCTCGTCATCCTGGACCACGACGAGCACATGCGTCCCGGCACCACCGTGGAGAGCCTGGGCAAGCTGAACTCCGCGTTCGCGGGTCTGGGCGCCATGGGCGGCTTCGACGACGTGGCACTGCAGAAGTACCACTACGTCGAGAAGATCAACCACGTCCACCACGGTGGCAACAGCTCGGGCATCGTCGACGGCGCCGCGCTGGTGCTGATCGGTAGCGAGGCTGCCGGCAAGTCGCAGAACCTGACCCCGCGTGCCCGCATCGTGGCGACCGCCACCAGTGGTGCCGACCCGGTCATCATGCTGACCGGCCCGACCCCGGCCACCAAGAAGGTCCTCGACCGCGCCGGCCTGACGGTCGACGACATCGACCTCTTCGAAATCAACGAGGCCTTCGCCTCGGTGGTGCTCAAGTTCCAGAAGGACCTGAACATCCCGGACGAGAAGCTGAACGTCAACGGTGGCGCCATCGCGATGGGCCACCCGCTGGGCGCCACCGGCGCCATGATCACCGGAACCATGGTCGACGAGCTCGAGCGCCGCGGCGCCAAGCGTGCCCTGGTCACGCTGTGTATCGGCGGCGGCATGGGCGTGGCCACCATCATCGAGCGCGTCTAGGGAGATTGAAAGAACATGGCTGAGAAGACAATTCAGTGGGACAAGGATGCCGACGGCATCGTCACCCTGACCATGGACGACCCGACCGGTTCGGCCAACGTGATGAACGAGCACTACAAGGAGTCGATGCACTACGCGGTGCAGAGCCTGCTTGCTGAGAAGGACTCCATCACCGGTGTCGTCATCACCAGCGCGAAGAAGACCTTCTTCGCCGGCGGTGACCTCAAGGGCATGATGCAGATCGGCCCGGACGACGCCGGCGAGGCGTTCGCCATGGTCGAGGACATCAAGGCCGACCTGCGCGCCCTGGAGACCCTGGGCAAGCCCGTCGTCGCCGCCATCAACGGCGCCGCCCTCGGTGGTGGCCTGGAGATCGCGCTCGCGTGCCACCACCGCATCGCGGCCGACGTGCGCGGCAGCCAGATCGGTCTGCCCGAGGTCACCCTGGGCCTGCTCCCGGGCGGCGGCGGCGTGGCCCGCACCGTGCGCATGTTCGGTATCCAGAAGGCCTTCATGGAGATCCTGAGCCAGGGCACCCGCTTCACCCCGGCCAAGGCCAAGGCCACCGGCCTGGTCGACGAGCTCGTCGACACCGTCGAGGACCTGATCCCCGCCGCCAAGGCATGGATCAAGGCCAACCCCGAGGGCGGCGTGCAGCCGTGGGACGTCAAGGGCTACAAGATGCCCGGCGGCACCCCGTCGAGCCCGGGCCTGGCCGGCATCCTGCCGTCGTTCCCGGCGCTGCTGAAGAAGCAGCTCAAGGGCGCCCCGATGCCCGCGCCGCGCGCCATCCTGGATGCCGCCGTCGAGGGTGCGCAGGTCGACTTCGACACCGCGAGCCGCATCGAGAGCCGCTACTTCACCACCCTGGTCACCGGCCAGACCGCGAAGAACATGATCCAGGCGTTCTTCCTGGATCTGCAGGCCATCAACGGCGGCGCCTCGCGGCCCGATGGCATCGCCAAGCAGGACATCAAGAAGATCGGTGTCCTCGGCGCGGGCATGATGGGCGCTGGTATCGCCTACGTGTCGGCCAAGGCCGGCTACGAGGTCGTCCTCAAGGACGTCACCCAGGAAGCTGCCGACAAGGGCAAGAACTACTCCGAGAAGATCGAGGCCAAGGCACTCGAGCGCGGCAAGACCACGCAGGAGAAGTCCGACGCGCTGCTGGCCCGGATCACCCCGACCGCTGATCCCCAGGATCTCAAGGGCGTCGACTTCGTCATCGAGGCCGTGTTCGAGAACCAGGAACTCAAGCACAAGGTGTTCCAGGAGATCGAGGACATCGTCGAGCCCAACGCGCTGCTCGGCTCGAACACCTCCACGCTGCCCATCACCGGTCTCGCGACCGGCGTGAAGCGCCAGGAGGACTTCATCGGTATCCACTTCTTCTCGCCTGTCGACAAGATGCCGCTGGTGGAGATCATCAAGGGCGAGAAGACCTCTGACGAGGCGCTGGCCCGGGTGTTCGACTACACCCTGGCCATCAAGAAGACCCCGATCGTCGTCAACGACAGCCGCGGCTTCTTCACCTCGCGCGTGATCGGCACCTTCGTCAACGAGGCGCTGGCCATGCTGGGCGAGGGCGTCGCGCCCGCGTCCATCGAGCAGGCCGGTTCACAGGCCGGTTACCCGGCGGCGCCGCTGCAGCTTTCGGATGAGCTCAACCTGGAGCTCATGCACAAGATCGCCGTGGCTTCCAAGGAGGGCGTCGAGGCCGAGGGTGGCACCTACGTCGGGCACCCGGCCGAGGCTGTCGTCGAGAAGATGATCGAGCTCGGTCGCCCGTCGCGCCTGAAGGGTGCGGGCTTCTACGAGTACGTCGACGGCAAGCGGACGCAGCTGTGGCCGGGTCTGAAAGACGCCTTCAACTCGGGCTCGACCGAACTGCCGCTGCAGGACATGATCGACCGCATGCTGTTCGCCGAGGCGATCGAGACCCAGAAGTGCATCGACGAGGGCGTGCTGACCTCGACCGCTGACGCGAACATCGGCTCGATCATGGGTATCGGCTTCCCGCCGTACACCGGTGGCTCGGCGCAGTTCATCGTCGGCTACCAGGGCGAGCTCGGCGTCGGCAAGGAGGCCTTCGTGGCCCGGGCCAAGGAACTGGCCGCCAAGTACGGCGACCGCTTCCTGCCGCCGGCTTCGCTGGAAAGCTAGTCATCTAGCGCCAACAGTCGCGAAAACCCCCAAATCCCTATGGGTTTGGGGGTTTTCGCGTCTGCTGTGCAGTGTCATAGCAGACCTCGAACGCAGTGACGAAGTGGGCGTCCAGATCGACGGTGCAGCTTGGTTACGATACAGAGCAGGGAGAACGGGGTGGGGTTATGAGTTTTGAAAGTGTCGTGCACGGTGCCATCGAGTTTGTCGAGGACGCAGCGAAGACGGTTAAGAACGCTGCCAAGGCGGTTGAAAAGATCGCCGAGAAGGCGGGCCTTCCCAAGATTGCAGGAATTGCTAAATCAGTTGGGAAATATGCAGGAAAGTTGGTTATCGCGCCCACCCCGGTGCTGAAGGGCGGCCAAGAAATCGTCAAGCAGATGCGCCGCTGCTCTGGTGAAGGGGATCCGGATGTGGGTGATGACTTTAGGCAGGGGCGGCGTGGATTTCAAAAGGTGCAGGACACGCTGACGAAAGCGCATCCAAGCGAATCCTGGGATGGTGGGCCCGCACCGCGTGCATACGACAATCGAGTACAGTCGCAAGAGAAAAGTACTGCCATCTTGATGGACGCAGACGATCAAGTCGCCACGACACTGAGTCGAGAGGCGGACGAGATCAATGAGGTTCGACGAAAGTTGGACGGTCAGCATAATTGGCTCGCGGACTATGGAAAATTTACTCAATCATTTGGCGTGATTCCGGTGGTCGGTAAAGAGATTCAGTACGTTCTTGAGACGCTCGCCGTTTCGTTCGTGCTGACCGACGCGGGGCACATCATGTGGGATATGCACAACAATGCGAATTCGAATGCCGCAGCCGTGCGCAAGACGCACGATTTGTATCAGACTGCTGCTTCCAACGCCACACAGTCGGATTCCGTGAATGACTTCGATCCGCGGTCGAGTTCCGCTGAACAGCGGGTAATCGTTCCTGCCGCGATTCGGGCGTTGGCGGGCGTACAGGGTATCGCGGAGAAGAACGCAGCCGAATCGGCTGCTGCAACGACGGGGGCAAGTGCCAAGGTGGGCCGGACCCACGGCTTCATCTGTGCGGTCACCCACAAAGCCGTCACTGAAGCCGAAGCCGAACGTGCGACGGCCGGTAAGAACTTGGCGGGCGTATGCAAAGAGTTGGGTGGAAAACTGCAGCACGCCGCCGGTCGATACGAGCAGGCTGACGCAGAGGGGAAAGCGAACCTCGACAAGCAAATGCCACCGCGCTGAATTCGGCCGCTGAAGCTGGTTGTGAGAGAAGGAAATCGACGTGGATGATCGGTGGTCGTGGGATGACGATGACGATGAGTTAGATGGTCAGGAAGCGGGCACTCATGCCGGCGAGGGCGATGTGGACGACGAAGGTGAAGACGAACTCGAGCCACTTCTGTACACAGCATCGAATCCTTCGGGATCGGTGTGGGTAACCGCCCATCTGAATGGTCGGGTTCACGGAATTGAGTTGGGGTCGGGTGTAACTGCGTTTTCGGAGCACGAACTTGCGGAAGAGATTCGAGTAGTTGCCGAATTGTCCCGTCAGCAGGCTTGCTCGGAACTTCATGGCTTTGTCGTCGAAGGGGTCCGCGAGATGGGGTATGACCCGGCCCCGATGCGTGACGCGCTGGTGCGCAAATTGAATATGCCGACGCCAGAGGACGCAGCGGCAGAGACTGCGCGGATTGTGCGAGATAGATACTGGGGTGGCGGCTGATGGACTATGGCCGGCAACTTGGTCAAGATTCACTGACCACAATGCGGGGAGGGGAGTAGGAAAAGGTGAACAACATGCCAGGGGGTTGGTATCCCGATCCGGGTGGTGGGCCGAACTTGCGCTATTTCGATGGTCAAGCGTGGTCTCCGATTGGAGACGTGCCGCAGGTTTCCGGTGGGAAGAAGCGGTCGCCGTGGTTGTGGGTGTTGGGCGGGGTCGCCGTCTTGCTGACTGTAGTGATGGTGGGCGGAACTTGGTGGTGGCACAAGGTTGCGACTACGACGCCACCCACCACAACCGTTGCCAACCAGGCCGCGCCGCAGTCAAAGATCATTCCCACGTTGACGTTACCCGCCGGTTCCAAGCAGGAGCGCACGAACGATCCGCATCGGTTTGAGGAGTGGGTCGTACCGTCGTCGTACGCTGAGACAGTCCGCGCGGTCCGTAAAGGATTGCCGATCGGGGTGTCATTCGACGGCTTGGCGTGGTGCGCCGAATCTACGTCTAAGAATCTGACTATATGGAGTTGGGGCACCACGGCTGACTATCTTTCGGTACATGCCAGTGGTTCGTCGCTCGGTGGAACTAGCGTCAGTATCGGTCGTGAGCCCGATGTTGGTGGTTGCCTCCATTGATCAGTAGACGCGACGGCGCCGCCTACCGCGCAGGGTTCGAGTACATGCGCGTCGGTGTGATCAACACGGCGGCGCGACCTTCATCGCGCATGACCCGGTCGTAGGTGTCCCAGTCGTCGTGTGTCCCACCGGCGGCGGTGAAGACGTTGCGTAACAACACTCTCAGCGTTTCGGGGTCGATATCGCCGGGGCCCACGACCTCGGCGGTGCCCTCCACCGTCAGCCACTGCCAACCGGCGTGCGCGACGACAGACGTACGCGGATCGGCGCGCAGGTTCCGCAGCTTGCGCGTAGCGCCGATCGCGACGAGTGCCACGACCGGTGCACCGGTCTTCGGATGCGGCATCACGCCGGCATTGACGACCGAGGACTGGATGCTGCCGTCACCGCGGAGGGTGTTCAGCACACAGAGACCGTGATCACGTGCCGACAGCTCGGCGAAAGCAGAAAGATCGGTCATGATTTCCTCAATCCGCCACGTCAAACGCGGCAATCACTTTCGTGGGTTTGACCCGGACGACGAGTTCGCCGGGAACGCCGTTGCGCCGGCCGAATTCCTCGGCGCGGTCGGCGCCCATATAGCGGCTGCCGGTACGGGTGGCGATGTCGAGCAGCTCGTCGGGATCTTCACTGATCGACGCGACGCCCTGAACCTGGACGAACGCATAGGGCGGGGTGGTGTCGTCGACGCACAACACCACCCGCGGGTCGCGGGCCAACGCCTGCCCCTTGGCGGTGTTCTTCCCGGTGTTGAACACGAGTGCTCCGTCATCCACCACGAACCAGACGGGTGCGGCCAACGGCCGGCCGTCGGCCGCGACCCAGCCGAGCACCGCGGTGCGCGTGCCTGCGGACAGGAAAGCGATCACATCGTCGGAAAGTTCTGCCATGTGGCCACGCTACGCCCGGGCACCGACCGTTTGACTCCGGCGACCGACCGCGAAGGCTCAGGTACGCCGCCGGGCGAACAGGTAATACCGCGCCGGGTTCTTGCCGCCCCGATCGAGGCCCGGTTCGTCGCCGCTGGACAGCAGCGTCCACCCGAGCGCGAACCGCCGCTCCACCTCCGCCGGGTCGATGCCGGGCACCCCGAACGAGGCGCCCGGGACGAACGCGACGATCAGCAGTCGTGCGTCCGGGGCGGCCACCGCCGTCACCTCGCCCACGTAGGCGTCGCGGTCGTTGGCGCTCATGCCGTGCAGACAGCCGTTGTCGATGATCAGCCCGAAGTCCGCGCCGATGCCCTGGCCGGTGAGCCGGGTGGCGTCGGCCTGGTCGAACCGCACGGCGCCGGGCGCCGAAGCGTCCCGCTTGGCGGCTTTGGCCCGCGCCTTCTGGACCGCCGTCGCGACGTAGTCGACGCCGGTGACGTCCCAGCCGAGCCCAGCCAGATACAGCGCGTTGTCGCCGGTGCCGCAACCGATGTCGAGTGCGGTGCCCGGTGTCAGGGCTCCGTCACCCTCGACCAGCTCACGCAGGCTGGTGGCTAGTGGATGGCCGTCCCACGGAGTGAAGCCGAGCCGGTAGAACAACCGGAACAAGCGCTGTCGGGACGACATGGCATCACAGCGCCCCGAGGTCGGCCGACAGCCAGTGCTTCGGGTCGACGGTGACGGTCACGCTGGGGCCGTGCTCGCGCCGGGCGATCTCGAGGTATGCCGGGGCCTTCTCCTTGCCCAGGTACCGTTCGGCCATCTCGACCAGCTGTTCATCGGTGCCCGTCTCGATACTGAGCACCGGACCGTCGACGGCGACGTAGCGGACCGTCGGCTCCAGACGCTCGGCCATCAGCGACAGGTGCCCCGCCGCCTCGATCAATTTGTGTTTACGGGAGCCGAGCCCGGTCAGCAGCCACAGCGTGCCGCCGGGCGTGTACGAGTACCAGATCGGCACCGTCAACGGCCCGCGGTCCGCGCCGGCGTTGACCGACAGTGCCCCGATGTGTGGTTCGGCCAGAAATTGTTCGCGTTCATCCTTGGAAAGGGCCATGAACCCAACGTAGCGAAAACGGGTGACATCGCAGCGGCTTCTGCCACACGCGAAGAGATCAATCCGGCAGCGGCATGGTGTCGTACAGCCTGACGCCGTTGGAGTTGAGCCGGGCCAGCCGCTGCGTGAGGCCGCGCGGTAACGCCGACACCGTGCGCATGATGCCGAGCAGTGCCCTTGCGCCCCAATCAGATCCGGGGACGATGGTCTTGGCGTTCACCCGCGCCATCGTGCGGCTGCCGGCCACCGGCGCGGCCATCATCCGTTCGTAGGCGGCGAACGCCGCGGGGTGATCGCCGCGGGCCGCCGCCACGGCATGAGCCAGGACGTACGCGCCGTACACCGCCAGGCTGGTGCTGCCGCCGACGCCCGGGCCGGGGCAGTACCCGGCATCGCCGACCAGCGTGACCCGTCCGCGCGACCAGGTACTCATCTCGAGCTGGGTGATCGCGTCGAAGTAGAACGCCGGGGTGTTGTCCAGTTCCCCCAGCCAGTGGTCGACCTCGGGGACCAGGCCGGCGAACGCGCTCCGCAAGTGCCGCTGCTGACCGGCGACATCGCGGTGGTGGTAATCCAGCGGCCGGTCGGTCCGGAACATGAACACCGCCCGGGCATCCTCCAAGTGGTCGGCGCTGTACACCATGGCGATCCTCCGGGGCGCCAGATACCCGCTCATCTCACCTTTGGGCGCAAGCATTTTCGGCACCGATACCACCGCCAGATAGCCGCCGAGAAACCGTTCCCGGGCCTGCTCGCCGAAGGTCAGCCGGCGAACCCCGGAGTGCAGGCCGTCAGCGCCGACGACGAGGTCATAGCGCTCCGCCGCACCGTGCTCGAATGTCACTTCGCCGGCGTCGGTAATCGAGGTGATCTGGTCGCCGAAACGGAACTCGGCGTCGTCGCGGACGGCGTCGTAGTACGCCTGGCTGAGGTCGTCACGCATGATCTCGATGTGCCGGTCGGACATGGCCGACATGAGCTTGACGTAGTTGATGTGCGTCCACCGGGGATTGGGTGGACGGTTGAGGGTGAGAGCGGTCGTCCCGGTGGCGCGAGATTCGATGCGCCCCAACACACCCATGCGCTCGGAGACTTCCATGGCCGGCCGGAACAGGTCGACGGCGTGGCCGCCCGTCTTGCGCAAGGCCGGCGCGCGTTCGACCACCGTCACGTCGAATCCGTTGCGGCACAGCCAGTAGGCCAGGACGGGACCGGCGATGCTGGCCCCGGAGATGAGCACCTTCATGGGTTCCTCCGCATTTACTTAACGGTCGGTAAGTGATTGCCGGGCCAGCTTACCGCCCGTTAGGTAAGTTAGGGTGGCTACGTGGCGAGACCCCCCTCCGAAACCCGGCTGCGCATCCAGGATGTGGCGCGCGAGCTATTCAGTCAGAAGGGCGTGCAGCGGACCAGCCTGCAGGACATCGCCGATCGGCTGGGTATCAGTAAACCCGCGCTGTACTACCACTTCAGCTCTCGGGAGGACCTGGTGCGCAGCATCCTGCAGCCACTGGTCGACGAGGGCGAGGAATTCGTGGCCGCCCAGGAACGCCTGCGCGGATCGGCGCGGGCAACGCCCCGCGAGTTGCTGCAGGGCTACTTCGACTTCCACTACCGCCACCGGGCCGATCTGCTCCTGATCGTCACCGATCTGACCACGCTCGCCGATCTGGGACTGATCGACGCCATGCTGGCCTGGCGCGACCGGCTCGGCAAGCTCGTTTTCGGGCGTCGCCCCACCCTGGAGCAGTCCACCCGCGCCGTGATCGCCTTCGGCGGTCTGCAGGACTGCTGCCTGCAATTTCCGGACGCTCCTGTTGACGAGTTGAAACGGGCGACAGTGGACGGCGCCATGGCGGCGCTCGGCCTGCCGGACTGACGGGTCCACGCCGCATCATCCGGAACCACACAGGTTCGCATCGGTACGATTGCCGCATATCGGTCTGAGCGATCGACGCCGAATGCAATGGAGAGTGCCTGTTGGAGATCCCCTTTGTCGGGCCACTGACGCTGTCCGGGTTCTCCAGTGCCTGGTTCTTCCTGTATCTGATCGCAGTCGTCGGGGCCGTCGCCATCTACCTGCTGCTGCGCAAGGCCCGCCGCAAGCGCGTACTGCGGTTCGCCAACACCGAGCTGCTGGAGCAGGTCGTCGCGGCCCGTCCGAAGACGCGGTCCCGGTGGCGTCACGTGCCGGCAGTCCTGCTCGTGGTCGCGCTGGTGCTGCTCACCACCGCCATGGCCGGACCGACGCACGACATCCGCATTCCGCGGAACCGTGCCGTCGTCATGCTCGTCATCGACGTCTCCGAATCGATGATCGCCACCGACGTCAAACCCAGCCGTATCGAGGCGGCGAAGAGCGCCGGCAAGACGTTCGTCAACGGCCTGACCAACGGCATCAGCGTCGGCCTGGTCGAATTCTCCTCCAGTGCAACGATGCTGGTGGCGCCGACCAGCGACCATGACGCCGTGGCACGGACCATCGACACGCTGGAGCCGTCACCACGCACCGCGACCGGCGAGGGCATCTTCACGGCGTTGCAGGCCATCGCGACCCTCGACGCGGTCATGGGTGGCGGCGACGGTCCGCCGCCGGCCCACATCGTGTTGATGTCGGACGGTAAAGAGACCGTGCCGGCGGACCCGAACGACCCCCGCGGCGCGCTGACGGCGGCGCGGGCGGCCAAGGACCAGGGCGTCGTGATCTCGACCATCTCGTTCGGTACCCCGTCGGGTGTCATCACCTACGAGGGCCAGGAAGTGCCGGTCCCGACCGACGACCTGTCGCTGCAGAAGATCGCCAAGGCGACCGGTGGCGAGTCGTACCGCGCCGAGACCCTCGATCAGCTGACCAGCGTCTACGCCAATCTGCAGGAACAGATCGGATACCAGACCATCCGCGGCGACGCCAGCGGCAGCTGGACGCGGGTGGGGTTCTTCGTGCTGGTCCTGGCGCTGTTCGCGGGGCTGAAGCTCAACAACCGCGTGCCGGGCTGACACATGCCGCGGCGGTTGGCATTGGTGGCGGCGGCGACGCTTCTGGTGGCAGGGTGCGCCAACACCGAGGCGGGGAAGGCCGAAGACGTTCACGCACCGGCCACGGTCGAGGTAAATCTCCTCGGCAGCGGCAACTTTCCGGTGACGCCCGCGGCGCCGCTGGGTGCGGCGGGAGCACCGCTGGTCGGTGCCCAGATCGATGCCCGCCGGATGGCGGACAACGTCGTTGGTCCCTGGGAGGTCGATCCGCAGATGGTGGTGCCGGGGCTCTCGCGGGCCCTGGTCATCACCGACGCCGCGGCACTCGGCACCGTCATGCCGGCCGGGGTGGCCGACACCGTCAAGGCGCACCACCTGCTCTACGGCTTCGCATCCGATCGCCTGGACCCCGAGCAGTGGCGGTTGATGAACGCCGTCCTGCGCTTCCCGGACGCGGCTGCGGCCACGGCGGCCGCCGCTGACCTGGCCGCTGCGGTCGCCGGACTGTCGCCGGCGGTGGATCACCCGGTGCCGATCCCCGGGCATCCCGAGGCCCGGGCGACGACGTACAGCTACAACGCGAGCGTCGGCCCCGACCAGCCGGTGACGATGTACTCGTTCACCCCCCACGGCCAGTACGTGCTGGGCCAACTCGTCTACGCGCCACAGCAAGACGGTGCGGTGGCGGCGATTGCCGCGACGCTGGACGCGCAGGTGCCGCGGATCGATCAGTTCGTACCGACCGATCCGGCGCAGTTCGCGACCCTCGCCCTGGACCCATCGGGCCTGCTGGCGCACACGATGTCGCCGCCCACATACCCGGACCCGCCGAGCACTCGTCCGCTCAGCGCCAAGGCCGGTACCTATCTGCCGCGGGCCGCGCTGCACTTCCAGGACGATCCCGTCGACACCGAACCGCTTTTCACCGCAGCGGGTCTGGAGTTGATGACGTACAACCACACCGTCGTCTACCGGGTGCGCGATGCGGCGGCCGCCGCCAAACTCGTGAACGATCTCGCTGACCTCACCGCGCGCGTCGAGGTGGCGGCGCATCCGGTGAATGCGGTCGACTTCCTGCCGGGCAGCCGCTGCGTGCAATCCGAGGTCGATCCGACGATGACCAACGGTTCGGTCTTCTATTGCTTTGCCGCGCTGAATAATTCCGTGATCTCGGTGCACAACGCGAGCGACATCGGCGCACGACAGGAGACGGCCGCGCAATACAAGATGCTGCTGGCGCCGTAGCCGGCGGTAACGGCGCTAGTCGGCCAACGACATCTCCTCGGCGCTCCACCGAACCGAGGTCACCTCAGGTGCCTTGATGACGTCGGCGAGGGCGGCCTCGATCTGGTGGTCGTCGCGTTCGTCCGCGATGACGGTCGCGGCGATCCGGACGCCTTCGCCGTCGGGCAGGTCGGTGGCGGCGATGGACTGCACGGTGAGGTTGGGACGGGAGATCGCGTCGAACACCAGTCCGCGGATGCGGGTCTCGGCGTTGGTCGGGCACCGGACTTCGAATCGGTATTCGGCTGAGGTCTTTTCGGTGCCGGGGCCGTGGTGGCGGTCCAGGGTCCGGCCTATGGGCCGCAAGATGATGTTGGCGGCGATGACGGCACCCGCACCGATCGCGGCAGGGACGAGCAGGCCGCCGCCCGCGAGCGCGCCGACCGCCGCCGCGGCCCATAGCGTTGCCGCGGTATTCAGGCCGGAGATGGTGGCGCCCTGCTTCATGATGACGCCGGCGCCGAGAAAGCCGATGCCGGAGGCGACTTGGGCGGCGACTCGGGTCGGGTCGGCATGAACTCCGGTGAACGAGTAGCCACCCATCACGACGAACAGGGTGGAGCCGAGGCTGACGAGCGCGGCGGTGCGCAGCCCGGCATTACGGGAACGCCATTGCCGTTCCATTCCGATGGCGGCACCCAGGGCCAGCCCGGCGGCGATTCGTAGTGCGATGTCCAAGGTATCGATCATGTTCCGTTCCAGTGGCTTTCGTTGTGTGACAGCGTGCTGCTGAGCGAATGTGTAGTCGTGCTGGCGGCGGAAATCCGCGCTGCTCAGCCTCCGTGGCTGAGCTGTATTGCTTTGACCAACAGCAGGATTGCGCCGAGGACCAGGTAGCTGCGCAGGGCGATCATGCCCAGGCGGGTGCCGGCGTTCCACCGGACCGGTTCGAGCAGGGCCAGCGGCGGCATCCGCCAGGTGTCGCGGTCCAACTTATCGATCGGTTCGGTGACGGTTGCGGGTTGGCGGCGCGACATCCACCGCAACGCGGCGAAGCCGACGCCGGCTCCGACGACGAGGGCACCGGCGAGATATTCGGTCGCGGCGACGACGTTGAGGTCCTTGAACATGGTGGTGGCCATCAAGATGGAGGACAACAGCAGCAGCACACCCACGATGACCCCGGCCACGGCGTTGAGCCATGGCCGGTTGACCCAGGGCCCCAACACTTCTCGGTCGTTGCACAACAGCAGCAGGAATACTGTGGCGCTGGGCAGCAGTAGTCCGGCCAGGGCCTGCACCGCGGTGGTGATAAGTCCAAGTGGCGCCCCGGGGATGAGCACGATCGCCGCGGCGAGGGCGATCATGGTGCAGTAGGACACATAGAACGCTTTGGCGTCCTTGAAACCGCGGTGCAGGGAGTGCTTCATGCCGAACACATCACCGAACGCGTAACTGCTGGCCAGGGTGACCGCCGCGGCGCCGACGATGGAAGCGTCCAACAAGACGATGGCGAAAATGGAGCCAAGCGCGTGGCTGTGGGCGCCGAGCAGGTGCGCGATATCGCCGGCATCGACGAAGTCGGTTTTACCCGACACGTGCGCGGCGAAGTCGCCGACCATCACCAGGGCCGCAGCGCCGATGACGACCACGAGCGCGCCGATCACCGTGTCGGCACGTTCGTAGCCGATGAATCGCGGCGTGATGCGCTTGTCGACGATGTTGGACTGTTGGAAGAACAGCTGCCATGGGGCCACGGTGGTGCCCACGATGGCGATGATCAGCAACACCGCATCCGACGTTATGCCGCCGGAAATGCTGGGCACCACAAACGATTTCGCGGCGTGGCCCCATTGCGGGTGGGCCATCAGCAGCATCGGGATTTGTAGCAGGGTGATGGCGATGAATACGAACATGGCTCGTTCCCAGCGGCGGAAGCTGCCGCTGGCCATGATGGCGATCAGCGCGACGGCGGCGGTAGGGACGACGATGTACTTCGACACGTTGAAGTAGTCGGCCGCCAATGCGATGCCGATGAACTCGGTGACCAGGGTCAGGAAATTCAACAGGAACAGGTCCCCGACCGAGAACCAGCCCCAACCGCGGCCGAAGCGTTCGTTGATCAGCCGGGCATGGCCGACACCGGTGACCGCGCCGAGGCGGACCACCATCTCCTGGTTGACGATCAGCACCGGGATCAGCAGAAGCAGGGTCCACAGCAGGCTGTAGCCGTAGGTCTGGCCGGCTTGGGCATAGGTGGCCACGCCGCCGGCGTCGTTGTCGCCGACCATCACGATGATGCCGGGACCCAGGATCGCCAACAGGGTGAGCAGCCGCGTCTTCAGGGTGGACGCGGTGTCGGGGTCGCTGACGCTGATCTTGCCGAAGGCGCCCTCGATGTCGCCGAGGTGCGCCGAGTCCAGCACCGCGCTCTCCTGTCGCTTCGGCGGCTGCGGCGTCGCTGGGCCGGCCGGCGCTGATCGCCGGCCGGTGGGAATGGGTTGTTGGTTGGTCATCATTCTGCTCCGTCGCCCGTGGTGCCGATGTCGCGGATGGGCCGGGGTGCGGGTTCGCGGCGGCGCCAGTCATCGGGGATGAGTGCTTCGAGGACGTCGTCGTAGGTCACGACGCCCAGCACCCGGTCGCCGTCGTCGACCACCGGCACGGTGGCCAGGTTGAAGTCGGACATCAGCAGCGCGATGTCGGTGAGGTCGGCATCGGGGGAGACCCGGACCGGGTCGGTGTCCATCAGTTCGGTGACGCTGTTGGCGGGGTCGGCCTGCAGTAACGCGATCACCGAAACCACGCCCGCGAGCCGGTCGTCGCTGCCCAGCACGTGCATTTTCAACAGTGCTTCGGGCTGCAGGGTCCGCGCCTGGGCGATCACCGACAGCGCCTGTGCGGCAGTGCTGTCCGCCGCGCACGTGGCGATATCGATGTTCATCAACCCGCCGGCGGAATCGGGGTTGAACCCCATGAGGGTGATCACCTTGGTGCGCTGGGCGCTCGGCAGCAGATCGAGCACCGCGCGACGTCGTGACTGGCGTAGATCGAACACGGCGTCGGCGGCGTCGTCGGCGCGCATGCGTCCCAGCACCGCCGCGACCTCGGTGTCGGGCATGTCGTCGAACAGCTTGCTGGCCTTGTCCGGATCGAGCTCCTCGAACACGTCGGCCTCCAGCTCGGGGTTGGAGCGCACCCGGTCCAGAATCTCGCCGCCCTCGGCCTTCGTGGCGTCTTCGAGCAGGTCGGCGATCTGCGCCGGCTTGAGGGTCTGCACCCGGCCTCCAACACGGCGCAGCAGCATGGACTGGTCGTGCCCGATCATTGGCTCGAACGCTTTCCAGTCCCGGCCGGCGTGCCCGCCGGGGGATTTGATCAGCCCGAAGAACCGCGCGGGCCGCCGCGTGTCCAGGCGGGCCAGCACCCAGCCTGCCCCGGTGTCTTCGAGCTCAATGTCGTAGGCGCGCACCAGTTCTGCGTTGGGCACGTCGATGAACCGGTGATCGAGCACGTCGGCTTTGAGCAGGTATTCGCCGTCGCGGCGTCCGAACGTGCGCAGGTCGACCTTGTTCTTGGTCAGGTCCACTTGATGTTCGGCCAATGACCGTACGATGTCCGCCGACACGAACACCTGCCGGCCGCCAACGCCGACCACCAGGCCGGTCACCGCGGGGTACTCATCGCCGCCGCCGAGCCGGACGATAACGTCCTCGACCTTGCCGACCGCCTCGCCCGAGCGAGACACCACCGGCGCCTTCAAGAGCTCGGAGAAATGGATCACCGGTGCGCCGCCGGTGCCGGCATGGCCGTCGTGGTGGGTGCTCTGGTTCACAAGGACTCCTTGGGTTCGGTGTGCCGCGCCGCCCGGGGCGCCGGGATCAGGCGGATCGTAGGGACAGCGGGCGAATTCGGGGTGAACGGCGCCCCGTTCGGGCCGCTGGGTGCCACCGGAGTCACCGGCCTGACGGCACGAAGGTGTGCCCACCGCGGGCAGCGGTGAACACGGCGGGCGGGCCGAGGAGGCGGCAGGCGGGCAGGGCGATGGTCATCGTGGGACTCCTCACGAGCGTGAGCCACGACGTAGACATGCCGAATCGCATTGCTGTGCAACGTAACTGGGCCGTGCGCACAGATTGGGCAGACCCTGGCCAGATACGTTGCGAGCGAAACAGATTCAGCGACCGGCGCGCCGCGGCGGGGTCGGGGACAACGTTGATTTCAGCTGGGGATAAGGACTATCGCTAGGACTCATCGGGTTGTCCGTCACCTCCTTCGCGGCCGCGACGCGCGGGGGCGTCTGATCGACGGCAGCACCACACGCAACGGGAGGGAAAGGCCGCCGCGCAAGGTCGGCGGAGCACCCCTCTCGTCAGGGCTTCGGCACTACGCGACGTACCCCGCTCTCGCGGGGAGCCACTTTGGGTCATCCCTTAATCCGGGAAGACCTGTCCTGATCTTGGGCGTCTCTCGACGTCGTCAGATCAGTGGCCTGTGTTCACGTAGGAGCCTCACCTAGCAAGGTGCTGACCGCGGTCAATGATGAACCCCACCAAGGGGGAAGTCAACCCGGCGGCCGAACCGGCGATATCAAGAAAGCGTAAAAGGCCCCCGTCGGTGCTGCAGGCTTCGCGATGTGCGCTGTGGCCGCGTCGGTGCTCAGCCGACGGACAGCCGCGCCGCATGGGCCCTGTTCGTGAATGCCAGCTACTTGCAAGGGTTTTCACATTTGGATCACTGGTTTACCGTCTGGGGCGGCGGTTGCGAGAACTGCGGCTCGTGGAATGATCGGGCCTGCCAAGGCGCACCCGAGTTCGCCATCTACCGCAACCCGAGCAAGATCTGATCTGTGTCGTTGAGAGGTGAAGCATCTTGTCACGCCGAGAGATAACGGCAGTCGCGCTGGCAATCGCCGGTGCGCTCGGGGCGGTGTTGGCTCCGAGTCCAGCCGGGGCACAACCCCCGGCGCCGCCCGTGCTGCCGTGGCTGCCAGGTCCACCACTGCCCGTCAACGGCACCATGGGCAGTTACTCCTGGCCCGCCAACATCATTCCGGTGCCCCCGCCGGCGGCGTTCGACGCTCGCGGTATCCGGGCGACGGTCGGGGTCGATCCCGCGATGGCCGCGGACGGGATGCCTGCCAGCGCCCTTGGGTTGAGCCCCAACAAGGCCAACGTGCTGACGTCGAGTAGCACGCGATACCGGATCGGCGCAGGCTCGAGCCCTGCTCCGACGCTGCCCACCGTCAATCCCGGAATAAACGTCGGGGCCGGAATGGAGTCGCCGACGCTGGAAGACCCGGCCGGCGCCGCACCGAAGTCGGCGCCCGGTGCCGAATCGTCTCAACCGACGGCCGTACCTCCCGTTCCAGGGCAGCCGGCCCCTATCCTCGAATCCCCGAACGGACAGCCCGCGGCCGCAACGACGACGGCGCCGGCGCCGGCGCCGGCCGGCCCGCCTGCAATTGAGGTACCCGCGGCGTCACCTGGCTCGTGACAGCCGGTCAGCGGCCCGGCATCGTCTTGCCGATGGCCGCGCCGGCCGTGCCGTCGGTGTTCTGGTAGGCGTTCGCTGCGGTACGCAGGGAAGCGGCGAACCCGGTGACGGCCTTGCCCAGGTTCTGGCAGTCGGTGGTCAGCAGCGGGCCGACCCGCTGGCAGGCGGCTCCGGTGGCCAGCCCGGACATTCCGCCCGCGGCGGAATTCAGCGGGTCTCCCGGCTTGAGATCGCCGACGGCCGACCCGCACGACGTCATGGTGCTCGCGGCGGCAGTCAGGCTCTGCGGGTCGACGCGCAATTCGGGTGCCATGTTCTCCAGCCTAAGTGCGGCACCCGGTGGTCACCGACGCCGATTGACGGCGAGGTTCGAGCACACGTGCGCCGAGCCGTCCTAGAGTCGGGGCATGCGCTTCGGACTGTTCATCCCGCAAGGTTGGCGACTCGATTTGGTGGGGATCGCCCCACAGGACCAATGGCAGGTGATGCGCGACCTCGCCGCGTATGCCGACGGCGGCCCGTGGGATTCGCTGTGGGTCTACGACCACTTCCACACCGTGCCGATGCCGACCGCGGAGGCCACGCACGAGGCGTGGTCGTTGATGGCGGCCTACGCCGCGACCACCTCGCGGATCAAGCTGGGCCAGATGTGTACCGCGATCAGCTACCGCAACCCGGCGTATCTCGCGAAAGTCGCAGCGACCACCGACATCATCTCCGGTGGCCGGGTCCAGATGGGAATCGGCGGCGGCTGGTACGAACACGAATGGCGCGCATACGGTTACGGCTTCCCGTCGGCCGGTGTGCGGCTGGGCCGGCTCGATGAAGGCGTGCAGATCATGCGCACCGCCTGGCGCGACGGAGTGGTGAGCTTCGACGGCAAGCACTACCAGGTTGACGGTGCCATCGTGCAGCCCAAGCCGTTGCAGGCAGACGGTATTCCGCTGTGGATCGCGGGTGGCGGTGAGAAGGTGACGCTGAAGATCGCCGCCAAATACGCGCAGTACACGAACTTCACGTCCGAGCCAGACGGTTTCGCGCACAAATCGGAAGTGCTGCAACAGCATTGCCGCGAGGTGGGCACCGACTACGCCGGTATTGTCCGCTCGGCGAACTTCAACGTGGTGATCGGGGAGTCCGACGCCGACGTCGCCGCGCGGATCGCGCGCGTTCGGGAACGTCAGGTCACGGTCGCGCACGAGGCTGCCGTCGACGCCATGGTGAAGAACCTGACGTCGCCCGATTCGGCCTGTGGCACAACCGAACAGGTGATCTCGAAGCTGCAGAAGATCAAGGATCTGGGGTGCGAGTACGCGATCCTGTACTTCCCGGAAGCCGCGTACGACAGGTCGAGCATCGAGGCGTTCGAGCGCGAGGTCATCCCCGCGCTCAGTGACTAGCCGGCGTGGACGGGTTTCTGGTCGACGCGCCGCCGCTGCGGCCGCCCGAGTGGGTCGAGCAGTTCTGGCGTGACCGGAGGCTCGTGCACGGGCCCGTCGTGCTCTGTTGCGCCTTTACTCGAAGGTGTCCGATTCCGGTCGGGAAGATGAACGGTTGGTAGCGCAAAGGTGCAACTTCGGTGATCATTGCGCCATGTCGCCGACGATGCGTGAATCCGGACGCCGAGCCGTTCCGGTGCCGATCCCCTCACATGCCACTGCCACCCGGCGCACGGTGCGCCCCGGCGTCGTGAGCGGCCGGCCGCGGGTCGATACCCGGCCCCGGCCTGCGCACCGTGCTGACCTCGCGCAATCGCGCCTGTTCGCGGCCCTGCTGTTGGACGAGATCGCCGATCTGGAAGACCAGATGACGGTGTTGGAGCGGCGATCGCGGCGAGGGCAGGGCACCAGGGAATCGGGGTCGGAGCTCCCGTCGGACGCACTGCTCGCCCTGCGCCGGCGGCTCCTGGAGGTGCAGCGGATGCTCGACGCACTGGCTCGTCGCTTCCCCAGCGACGGGGATTCGCTGCGCGTGATTTAAACCGTCAATGGGTTCCCGCGGCCATTGCTGAGGCGGATAGTCAAAGTATGGAGAAAATCTCGCTGACCGCGCTGGCCCGCCAGCATCTGGATGCAGCGCGGAACGGAAGCGGCGGGCGCAGCGCGCACACGGTCTTCGGCGGCCACGAGCACGCCCTGCGGCAGACGCTGATCGCGCTGGCCGACGGCAATGAGTTGGCCGAACACGAGAGCCCCGGCGAAGCCACGCTTCAGGTGCTGCAGGGCCGGGTGCGGCTCGTCGCCGAACAGGCCAGCTGGGACGGGATGGCCGGCGACCACATCATCATCCCGTCCACCCGGCACAGTCTGAAGGCGCTGGCCGATTCGGTGGTGCTGCTGACCGTCGTCAAACAGCCGGCGCGTTAGCCGGAACGAACGTCATCGCGCGTTCGGCGTGCGCGGTGATGGTCAGGCTCGGATTCGGGGCCGCACCTGACTGGCTGGGACTCGCTAAATCGCGGGTCCCAACAGGTCGTCGGCGTCTTTGATGACGTAGCCGTAACCCTGCTCGGCCAGGAAGCGCTGGCGGTGCGCGGCGTACTCGGCGTCGAGGCTGTCGCGGGAGACCACGGAGTAGAACACCGCGCCGCCGCCGTCGGCTTTCGGACGCAGCAGCCGGCCCAGGCGCTGGGCCTCCTCCTGGCGCGACCCGAATGTGCCCGAAACCTGAACGGCGACAGAGGCTTCCGGCAGGTCGATGGAGAAGTTGGCGACCTTCGACACCACCAGGGTGCGGATCTCGCCCGACCGGAACTGGTCGAACAGCGCTTCGCGTTCGGCGTTCTTGGTCGAACCCTGGATCACCGGGGCGTCCAACTCCCGGCCGAGCTCCTCGAGCTGGTCCAGGTACGCGCCGATCACCAGCGTCGGTTCGTTGGGGTGACGGGCCAGAATCGACTTCACCACGGCGATCTTGGTGTGCGCCGTTGAGCAGAGCTTGTAGCGCTCCTCGGGCTCGGCGGTCGCGTACGTCATACGCTCGTTCTCGGTCATGGTGACCCGGACCTCGACGCACTCGGCCGGCGCGATCCAGCCCTGCGCCTCGATGTCCTTCCACGGCGCGTCGTACCGCTTCGGCCCGATCAGCGAGAACACGTCGCCCTCGCGGCCGTCCTCGCGAATCAGGGTGGCGGTCAAGCCAAGTCGACGCCGGGACTGCAGGTCGGCCGTCATCCGGAACACCGGTGCGGGCAGCAGGTGCACCTCGTCGTAGATGATCAGGCCCCAGTCGCGGCTGTCGAACAGCTCCAGGTGCTTGTATTCGCCCTTGGTGCGCCGGGTGATCACCTGATACGTCGCGATGGTGATGGGCCGAATCTCCTTGCGCTCGCCCGAGTACTCGCCGATCTCCTCCTCGGTCAGCGAGGTGCGGGCAATCAGCTCGCGCTTCCACTGCCGGCCGGCGACGGTGTTGGTGACCAGGATCAACGTCGTTGCCCCGGCCTTGGCCATGGCGGCCGCACCGACCATCGTCTTGCCCGCACCGCAGGGCAGGACCACCACACCGGACCCGCCCGCCCAGAACGAATCAGCGGCCAGTTCCTGGTAGTCGCGTAGCTTCCAACTGTCCTGCTCCAACGCGATCGGATGCGCCTCGCCGTTGACGTAACCCGCCAAATCCTCTGCGGGCCAACCGATCTTGAGGAGCATCTGCTTGACGCGGCCGCGTTCGGACGGGTGGACGATGACGGTGTCGTCGTCGATCTGGGCGCCCAGCATCGGGGTGATCTTCTTGTTGCGCAGCACCTCGGCGAGCACCGCGCGGTCGAGGCTGACCAGGGTCAGGCCGTGCGCCGGGTGCTTCACCAGCTGCAGCCGGCCATAGCGGCCCATGGTGTCGACGATGTCGACCAGCAGCGGCTGCGGCACCGCGTAGCGCGAGTGCGACACCAGCGCGTCGACGACCTGCTCGGCATCGTGGCCCGCGGCGCGCGCGTTCCACAGCGCCAGTGGCGTGATCCGGTAGGTGTGCACGTGCTCGGGCGCGCGCTCCAGCTCGGCGAACGGCGCGATCGCGGCCCGCGCCGCCCCGGCCTGCTCGTGGTCGACCTCGAGCAGCACCGTTTTGTCCGACTGGACGATCAGGGGTCCGTCAGTCATGCGCCATCCATTCCATCACTTGCTCGCAGGCCATCCGGTCCATTATCCAGACTCGGCCGACTGTCCCGGGCGTGCAGCGTGATCGTCCCTGGGATCCGGCCCTTCGGTCGGTGCGCACACTCGGCGCCGAGAACAACAAGCACCACCGCGCCCGCGTTATTCCGGCGCGACGACTGAGGTCACGCGGTGGATGGCGAATTCGCGGACCCGCCCGGCGGCCGGGTCGTAGGCGGTCAGCTGGCCGCCGCGGACGTTGACGGGCGACACCACCCGCTGGGTAGCTACGCCCGCGGCGTCGACGTAGCCGATCACCACCGATGACTGGGTCAGCGCGGCGTCGGTCAGCAGCGAGATGGCCGCGGCGGGGTCCAGTCGCTCCCCGTTGCCATCGCGGCCGGTCTGGCGGAGGACGGCGACGATGGCGCCGAGCGTCTTCTCGTTGGGCGGCTGCGGGTGCCGGAAGGTACGCCGGTGAATGGGCGTGGACACCCGCGCCCCGAGGGGGCGCAGGTCGACGATGGTGCCCGACCAGTCCTCGGCGGCGGGGGCGAAGCCCGCGGTGCGCAGGCCCGCGAGCACGTCGGCGATCGGGGCGGGGGACACCGCGACGGTGGGGGCGAGGGCCCGCAGGCTCAGCTGCTCGAGCGTGGGGGAGGCCAGCGCCTGCGCCAGCAGAGCGGGGTCCTCGCACCGGATGAACGACGACGCCATGCCGACGCGCAACTGCCCGTGCCGGCGGGCCACGTCGTCGATCAGGTAGGTGAGCCCCTGCGGCACCGGCGTTTTGGAATGCCGGGCGAACAGCGTGTGGATCTCGCTGGCGGTCCGGCCGGTGTCCAGGGCGCGCCGGATCGACTGCTCGCTGATGCGGTATACCGTTGCCGCGCCGGCAGATTCGATATTGGCCACCGTCGCCAGCTGGTCGGCGAGGTCGCGCTCCAGCGGCCCGGGGACGACGACCGTCAGGTCGGCCTGCAGCAGGAAATGATCGATCGGGTCGGGCAGCGCCGCGGCCATCGCGGCAGTGACGTCTTCCTCGGGCGCGCCCGCCAGCAGCAGCCGGATGGGCCCGGCGATGGCGCCGCGGCCCACCATGCCCAAAGCGTGTGCCTCGGTGAGTAATTCGTCCGTGGGCTCCGGTTGCAGCCGGGCGGTCCAGCGCGGCCGGCGCCACAGCATCGCCGCCGAGGCGGTGGCGGTGTCCATGGTGCTACCCGGCGGCAGCTCGGCGAGCACCGTCAGCAGGAGCCGGCGGTCCAGCGGCGCGGCCGACGAATACAGCGCATTGGTCAGGGCGGCATAGGGTTTGCCGTCAGGGCCGCGCTTGCCGACCAGGCCGGGCCGGCACGGCAGGTCGAGCCAGGTGGTGGCCAGCAGATGCCAGCGAGTGGCTGCACTCGATTCGATGAACCGGTCCGCCGCCACGGTGGGTGCCCAGTACGGGCCGTCGTCGTAGTCGTCGGAGTCCGGGATGCCCGACGCGATCAGCGTGGCCGACGCGCACAGTTCCAGAATCAGCGACAGCCGCTGCTCGTCGATGCCGGTGACCTTGGTCAGCCGCTTGGCGTCACGGACGCCGAGACCGCCGCTACGCAACTCGGGAACCGGTGTGGCCGAAAGGGTTTCGAGGACCAACTCAACTTCCCGCAGCAAGTCGATGGCCGAGCCGGCGGCCGCCGCGTCGACGTCGGCCTCCGCCAGTACCGGAGTCGACGGTGCCGGCGGCGTCAACGTCGTCGGCCCCGGCGGTTGGCCCCGCAGTACCTGGCCGACCAGCCGCGGCAGGATCACCGTCTCGTCGTCGATGCGGCGTATCAACCCGGCCGCGATCAGCTGTGGCACCGGACGGTCGGCCGGCGTACCCGGGGCCGCGTCGCGGGTCCGGCCGATCGGTGATCCGTCGGCCAGGCGCTCCAGCAGCTCCCGCTGCGCGGGGTCGATGCCGGCCAGCTTCTCGGCGATGCCGGCGCCGTCCGGGTCTTCGACCGTGACCTGCCCCGGATACCAGGGCAACACCGACGCCGCCTCCGACACCACTCGCACCCCGTCGGCGCCCCACACCAGCCCGCGGGTCCGCAGCTCGTCGAGTGCCGAGGTGACGATCTTTTTGGTGGCGCGGCCGGCCAGCAGTTTGAACAGCGCGCCGGTCGGCACGGCGATGGAGGTGGCCTGCAGCGTCAGCAAGGCATCCAGCACCGCCAGCTGCAAGAAGTCGAGATCGTCGGTCGCGGCCTTGACCGATTGGCGGGACTGGGCCCGGGCCGCCAGCGCCGACAGGGTCGCCGGCGGCGGCTGGGTGAGGTCGGGGCGGGTGCGCAGCAGCTGCACCAGCTGCGCGTCCGACATGTCGGCCAGCCAGGAGCCCAGTGGCACGCCCGGGGAATCGTCGATCATTGCTGACCAGCGTAAAGCAGCCTCCCGGCCTCGCCAGCGGGCGCGGCGCCTGCCACAATGTCTCCGTGGCTGAGAAGAAGAAGAACCAGTACGTCGACAACGGCTGGCCCGAGGTGTCTGGCGACGACCACGCCGTGAGTGAGCTGGCAACGGACCGTACCGGCGCGCTGTCGCCGTTCGGCGAATTGGAATTCCCGCTGCCGGCCGAGACGCTGCCGTACACGCACCCGGTCACCGTCGTCAACAAGTAGCTGTGGAGCTCTCGCACCTGGACGAATCGGGTGCGGCCCACATGGTGGACGTGTCCGCCAAGGACGCCACCCGGCGCACCGCCGTCGCGGCGGGCGTCCTGCGCACCCGCGCCGACGTCGTCGACCTCATCACCAGCGGCGGACTCCCCAAAGGTGACGCTCTCGCGACCGCTCGCGTGGCGGGCATCATGGCCGCCAAGCGCACCAGTGACCTGATCCCGCTGTGCCACCAGCTGGCGCTGACCAAGGTCGAGGTGGCGTTCGACGTCGGGGGTGCCGATATCGCGATCACCGCGACCGTGCGCACCACCGACCGCACCGGCGTCGAGATGGAAGCGCTCACCGCCGTCAGTGTCGCCGCGCTGACGCTGTACGACATGATCAAGGCCGTCGACCCGGCCGCGCGCATCGACGACATCCGCGTGCTGCGCAAGGAGGGCGGCAAGACCGGCCTCTGGGAGCGGGCGTGAGCCGTACCGCCCGCGTCGTGATCGCCTCCACCCGCGCCGCCGCCGGTGTCTACGAGGACCGCACCGGCCCATTGATTGTCGCTTGGCTCGCCGAGCGCGGATTCGACGTGCCCGCGCCGGTCGTCGTCACCGATGGGACGCCGGTGGGGGCCGAACTGCGCCGGGCCATCGCTGACGACGTGGACGTCGTCCTCACTTCAGGGGGCACCGGCATCTCGCCGACCGACGCCACCCCGCAAGCCACCCTCGACGTCTTGGACTACCAAATCCCGGGGCTGGCCGACGCGATCCGCCGGTCCGGCCTGCCCCACGTCCCGACTTCGGTGCTGTCGCGCGGCGTGTGTGGCGTGGCCGGCCGGACCTTGATCGTCAACCTGCCCGGGTCATCCGGGGGAGTGAAGGACGGCCTTGGCGTGCTGGCGGGGGTGCTGGACCATGCACTGGACCAGCTCAGTGGAAAGGACCATGTCGGGTGATCGTGCTGCGTGCCGACCTCAGTGAATCGCCGATCGATGTCGCCTCCCACGAGGCGCTGGTCGACCACAGCGCCGCGGGAGCGGTCGTGAGCTTCGCCGGCGTCGTGCGCAATCACGACGGCGGCCGTGGGGTAACTCGGCTGGAGTACTCGGCGCACCCGTCGGCCGCGGAGGTCTTGGCGGAGGTTGCCGCCGATGTCGCGGCCGCCTCCGACGGTGTGCGAGCCATCGCCGTCAGCCACCGGATCGGCGTGCTCAACATCGGGGACGCCGCCCTCGTCGCGGCGGTATCGGCCGATCACCGCGCCGCGGCCTTCCGGACCTGCGCACTGCTGGTCGACACCGTCAAAGAGCGGCTGCCTGTGTGGAAGCACCAGTTCTTCAGGGATGGCACCGACGAATGGGTCGGTTCTGCCTGACGTCCGCCGAGGTTTGGTGAGTCTGCGGTAGTGGCGCTGCCCACTCGAACTTTTGCGCCCCTGAAGCAGGGTCAACGGAAAGAAAATCGCCCCGGTCGATGACCGGGGCGATTTATCTTCTGCGGATCAGTTGGCCGGAGCCGGTGCGATATCGGCAGCCGGCGCCGGGCCGGGCGCCGGAGCGTTCGGCGGGGCCTGGATGTCGCCGCCCGGCGTGCCGGTTCGCGTCGAGGCGACGGCGAGCAGGGCGTCACGGCCGGAGATGTCGTTGTTCTGAACTGCGTGCCACAGCTGCTTGAGGTAGCTCATGTTGGCGCTGTCGCCCGTGTCGGTCGGCTCCATGGTCGAACCCGGGGGCAGATTGGTGGGGCTGGCGAGGTGCGGCGTGCCGTTCGGCGGGGTCTGCAGCGCGGCGGGGGCAGCCGGGGCGGGGGCCGGCGCCGGGGCGTCAGCTGCCGGAGCCGGCGCGTCGACGACCGGGGCCGGGTCGGCCGGCAGGTCCTGCTTGGCGTGCAGCGCCCAGGTGCCGTTCTCGGCGGGGGCCTGGCTGGTGTCCCAGTTGGCGGCCTGGATCACGGGCGCCGGGGCCGGGGCGGGCGCTTCGGGGGCAGGTGCTTCGACAACGGGAGCCGGGGCCGGAGCCTCGGGGGCGGGAGCGGGGGCTTCGGGCACGTCCAAGGCCGGCGCCTCGGGGGCGGGGACGTCGTTGGCGACGTTGACGATGGTCGGAGCGTCAGGAGCCGGTGCCGGTGCGTCCAGCGGAGCGGCGGCGTCTTGCACCGGAGCCGGATCGGCCGGGGCGTTGAGCTCGGCGTTGTCGATCGTGGGGGCGGGGGCCTTGACCGGGGCGCTCACCGCGTTGCGCGGGGTGGAGCCAGAGAGGCCGTGTCCGCACACCGGCCAGGCACCGCGGCCCTGGCTGGCCAGGACGCGCTCCGCAACGGCGATCTGCTGGTCCTTGCTGGCCATGTTCGCGGCCGGGGCGTACTCGCCACCACCGTGGGCGCTCCAGGTGCCGGGCGAGAACTGCAGCCCGCCCTGGTAGCCGTTGCCGGTGTTGATGGCCCAGTTGCCGCCGGATTCGCAGCGGGCTACCTGGTCCCATTCGCCGTCGGTCGCGGCGGAGGCCTGAGCTGCGAGGGCGATGCTGCCACCACCCAGAACGGCGCCGGTGAAGGCGATCTTCGCAACGCTGACGCTCGACGTGGTCGGTTTACGGTGGCGTCCACTCATAGGTATAGCAGTCCTCTCGTCAACGCCTACGAGGTCAGCTGTCGGGTTCGGGCTGGAGAGGTTGCCCGGCCTGCAATGCAGGCTTCACCCCAAGGAGCCGAGGCTCCTGGTCCTGTATTTCTTCGGTGGACCGATTGGGTCCCCCGCCTCCATCCACGGGTTTGTCGTCGGCCGCACCTGATGGATGGAGCTAGGCGTTTCAGGTGCGGGTGCCAAAGGGTCGCTCTGGCTTGAGAGATGACGGTATCGGGTCAGGTGGGTCCCGTCACCTCGACCGATTTTGGGCGTTTCGGCCTCCAGCAAATTATGAGAGGACTTTAAAGGCGCTGGCTGATTCGGCGTTTTCCCAGGTGTTCACGCCGGTCAAGCGGCGTGCAGCCAGGTCGTTACGCATTCGTTATGTGAGGTATTTCACAATTAGCCGCCGGCGAAGGGGGGTAACACGTCAACCGTCGCAGCTGGTGTTATCGCGGTGTCCAGATCGCGCACAGCCACGCCGTCGCGCAGAAACGAGCAGCGTGAGAGCACTTTTGCCACATCTGCCCCACGGGTACCAATGGAGTTCACCAGATCGTGGACGGTTGCACCCTCAGGAAGCTGCAACGTTTCGGTCTCGATCCCGGTTGCGGCCTTCGCGGCGGCGAAATAGCGCACCGTCACCAGCAATTCGGTCAACCTCAGCCGCCGATCGCACTCATCGGACGGGCCGGCTGGACGAAACCTGGATCGTTTATTCCGTGGCCCGCCGGCTTGGCCCACATCGCGGCTCGCCAGGCGGCCTCCAGCGCGTCGTCGTCGGCACCACTTCGCAGCAAAGCCCGCAGGTCCGTCTCCTGCTGTGAGAACAGACAGCTGCGCACCTGACCGTCGGCCGTCAGCCGGGTGCGGTCGCACGTGCCGCAGAACGCCGCGGAGACCGACGCGATGACACCGACGGTGCCCAGCACCGTCCCATCGTCGTGCACTTGCCAGAGCTCGGCCGGCGCCGAACCCCGCGGTGCCGGATCCGGAAGCAAAGCGAATTCACGGCGCAGGGCCGCCAGAATCTGGTCGGCCTGCAGGACCGAACTGCGCTGCCAATGGTGCCCCGCATCCAGCGGCATCTGCTCGATGATGCGCAGCTGATAGCCATGCTCGAGGCAGAAGCGCAACAGCGCCGGGGCGTCATCCAGGCCAGTTTCCGGGTCGAGCACCGCATTGACCTTGACGGGGCTCAGTCCGGCGTCCTTCGCGGCCGCCAGGCCGTCGAGGACCTCGGGAAGTCGGCGGCGCCGGGTGATGGCCGCGAACCGGTCCGGATCCAACGTGTCCAGCGAGACGTTCACGCGATTCAGGCCGGCCCGTTTCAGCGCCGCCGCGCGTTTGGCCAGCCCGATGCCGTTGGTGGTCACGGCAATCGCCGGACGCGGTTGCAGTTCGGCGGCGGTGGCGACGACGTCCTCCAGATGGGGCGACAGCAGCGGTTCACCTCCGGTGAACCGGATGCCGGTGATGCCCAGGCGGGTCACGGCCACCCGGATCAGCCGGGTGAGCTCGTCGAGCGTCAAGAGGTCGGCGCCCGGCAGCCAGTCCAGGCCCTCGGCCGGCATGCAGTAGGTGCAGCGCAGGTTGCAGCGGTCGGTGAGGGAGACGCGCAGGTCGGCCGCCACCCGTCCGTACGTGTCGATCAGAGGTCCGAACGCGGGCGCCGGACCGACGGCCCGGGCGATGCTGGGCAGGCCGAGGGGCGTGAGCGTCATCGCTATCTCTGCCAGGCCGGAGCGGGGTGCGTTTGATCGACCGGCACGATCTGCTTACCGAGCGGCAGCAGTGACACCGGGATCAGCTTGAGGTTGGCCAGGGCCAGCGGGATGCCCACGATGGTGATGGCCTGGGCGATGGCGGTGGCGATATGGCCGAGCGCCAGCCACCAGCCGCACAACACCAGCCAGATCACATTGCCGACCAACGCCCCCGGGCGCGGGCCGGGCTTGTCGACGACCGTCTGGCCGAACGGCCACAGCGCGTACACGCCGATGCGGGCTGCGGCGACGCCGAACGGGATGGTGACGATGAGAATGAAGCAGATCAGGGCGGCGAGGAAGTACCCAAGCGCCAGCCAGAAGCCGCCGAAAACCAGCCAGATGATGTTCAGGATCAGGCGCATGTCACCTCCTATAAATAGAACCTTCAGCCTACCGAGTAATGGGGATGCTGCGATCTGCGGTGGCCGAGTAGAATCAACAGCCAACGCGTCCTGCGTAGGCGGGGCGCTTTCGTTATGTAACCGTATGTTGAGAACGAGCAGGTGAGACCAGTGCCAAGCGGCCGGGTTAAGTGGTACGACACGGAGAAGGGCTTCGGCTTCCTCTCCCAGGAAGAGGGCGAGGACGTCTACGTCCGGTCTTCGGCGCTGCCGGCCGGCGTTGACGGTCTCAAGGCCGGCCAGCGCGTCGAGTTCGGCGTGGCAGCCGGACGCCGCGGTCCGCAGGCGCTGAGCCTCAAGCTGATCGACCCGCCGCCGAGCCTGACGCGTACCCGGCGCGAGGCGTCGGCGCCTGAGCACAAGCACACGCCCGACGAACTGCACGGCATGGTGTCGGACATGATCACCCTCCTCGAGGACGTGGTGCAGTCCGAGCTGCGCAAGGGCCGTTACCCGGACAAGAAGACCGCCCGCAAGGTGTCCGAGGTGGTCAAGGCCGTCGCGCGGGAGCTCGACGCCTGATCGCTGCGCCGAACGTTGGCTTGTGTCCGAGAATCGAACTGATTTCCCGTGCGCAAGCCAACATTGGGCGGGCAGACTGGGGTCGTGGCCTACGTCAATTCAGGTTCTGAATTCACCCGCGACACGAACTACATCGGCACCCGGATAACGTCGCGCCCGCCCGGAGCGGGGAATCCTGCGGCGGCCGGCGACTTTCCCGTCGAACCCGGCCGGTATCGGTTGATCGTCGCCAGGGCCTGTCCCTGGGCCAATCGCGCCATCATCGTCCGTCGGCTCCTGGGGCTGGAAGACGTTCTCTCCATTGGCTTTTGCGGTCCGACACACGATCAACGAAGCTGGACGTTCGATCTGGACCCCGGTGGCGTCGACCCGGTGCTGAAGATTCCCCGGCTGCAGGACGCGTACTTCAAGCGTGACCCGAACTACCCCAAGGGCATCACGGTGCCGGCGATCGTCGACGTGCCCACCGGTGCGGTCGTGACCAACGACTTCCCGCAGCTGACGCTGGACCTGTCCACCGAATGGACGGCCTACCATCGCGACGGTGCGCCGCAGTTGTATCCGGAGCACCTGCGTGCCGAGATCGACGAGGTTGCGCAGCGCGTCTATACCGAGGTCAACAACGGCGTGTACCGCTGCGGTTTCGCGGGGTCGCAAGAGGCGTACGACGCCGCGTATGACCGGCTGTTCACCGCGCTGGACTGGTTGACCGAAAGGCTCAGCGCCCAAAGGTATCTCGTGGGGGACGTCATCACCGAGGCGGACGTCCGACTGTTCACGACACTAGTCCGGTTCGACCCCGTCTACCACGGGCATTTCAAATGCAACCGGTCCAAGCTCTCCGAGATGCCGGTGCTGTGGGCGTACGCCCGGGACCTGTTCCAGACGCCCGGCTTCGGCGACACCGTCGACTTCGTGCAGATCAAGCAGCACTACTACATCGTGCACGCGGACATCAATCCGGCGAAGATCGTGCCGAAGGGTCCCGAACTGGCCGGCTGGCTCACTCCGCACGGCCGGGAAGTGTTGGGCGGCAGGCCTTTCGGTGACGGTACGCCGCCCGGTCCGGTCCGCGATGGCGAGCGGGTGCCGGCCGGTCACGGCGCCTAGCGGCTCGCGGGCACACCTAGGGCCAGACGGTCCGCACCGACCACTCGGCGTGCGGTAGCGGGAACTCGTTGCCGTCGGAATCCCTTGCCAGAGTGGGCAGCTGGACCGCGAGCCCGAGCAGCTTGCCGTGATGCGGGTCGACGGTCGGGATGGTGACGGCCAGTCGCTTGTCCGGCCGGAACTCGCTGACCGCGGAGCCGCCGTCTTCGTAGGCGAGCAGCAGCACCCACGGCGCTCGTGCGATGGCCTGCGGCACCGACAGCTGAATGGGGTGGCGCGCCGTCACATGCAGCTCGCCGGTGGTCGCGGGAACGTCACACGCCTTCAGGTGCACGTCGCAGTACCGGTAGGGCCCCACCCGGGCGAGCTGGCCATCGGTGAAGGCGCTGATTTCGGGGAAGCCGGGACTCTGGTGCCGCGTCAGCCGCCAGACCAGGATCCCGGTGGCCGTCGCCGACAGCACCGCAACCACTGCCAACAGCGCGAGAACTCGTTTCATATCCATCCTTGGCGCATCCCGTGGGGCACTGTGGGATCGGTCTGTCGTTCAGGCAAGGGGCCCTCCTGCTCGGCTAGTACGGGCCGGTTGCCGCCGAAGCCCGGGATCAGTGAGCCTCCGTTGTAGCTCACGAGGGTCTGGGCCAGACCGGGGATCAGCAGGGCACTGACCGCGGTGAACCCGACCCAGAGGTCGGTATAGATCAGCACACCGACGGCGCCGCCGATCACCCAGGCCAGCTGAAGCACGGACTCGGACCGGCCGAAGGCCGATGCCCGCGACTCCTCGGGCAGGTCGTGCTGCAGCGAGGCGTCCAGCGACGCTTTGGAGATCGCCGTGGCTGCCGAGGTGATCAGCGCTGCCGCCGCGGCCACTATCAGGTTGCCGGCCAGGGCGGCGGCGATGGCGGCAGCGGTGACGATGATGGTCGCGCGCACGACCAGCTTTGCGGGCTGCCCCAGCTTGAGCCGGGCACTGGCGATGTTGCCGGCGAAGTTACCGATGCCCGCGGCAGCGCCGATGAGCCCGAGAATCTTCAGCTGCTCCCAGCCACTCGCGTCGTGCGACTTGGCGACGAACGCCGGATACAGGAACAGGAACCCGACCAGGACCTTGATGGTGCAGTTGCCCCACAGTGACGTGATGATGTTGCGGCCCAACGGCTGTCGCGGGGACTTGTCGTGATGCGGGTGCCGGAGCTGCTCGGTCGGCGCGTGGTACGACAGTGTCGCCGGCACCTCGCCCTCGGTGACCTCGACCCATTTGGGGATGCGCATGGTCAGGACAGCGCCCGCGACGGCCACGACCGCGACGACGTAGAGCGCGCCCGGCAGATGCATCAGCCCGAAGGTGTACTCGAAAGCGGCGGCGAGGCCACCACCGAGACCGGTGCCGCCCAACAATCCGAACATGGTGAGCCGGGAATTGACCCGGACCAGGTCGATGGTCGGCGGCAGCACCCGTGGCGTCACCGCACTGCGCAGCACGCTGAACGACTTGGACAGCACCATCATGCCCAGCGCGCACGGGTACAGCACCCAGGGCGGATAGCTCCCGGTCGCGCCGTCGTAGTTGCCGATCAGCACGAGCGCGAGCACGACGCGCAGCGCGAACGACACCGCCAGGGCGACCCGGCGACCGTGCTGCACGCGGTCCAGCGCCGGCCCGATCAGGGGGGCGATCACCGCGAACGGCGCGATGGTGATCAGTAGGTACAAGGCCACCTTGCTCTTGGACTCGCCGGAGGCCGCCGCGAAGAACAAGGTGTTGGCCAGCGCGACGCCCATGGCTGCGTCGAGCGCGTTGTTGGCGACGACGGGCCAGGTCAGGGCCGTCAGGCCGGATTTGTCGGCGCCGTCGGCGGTGGCAGCGCGGTGCACGAAGCCGTAGACCTTGGTGCCCATCTCACGGCTGCGCTGCGCGGCGGCGCGGGTGACGGTGATCTTCTCGCCGTTGGCGTGGGACCGCCGGTCGTCACGGTCGCGGCGCCGGTCGTCACGCCGGCCGTCGAAGCCACGGTCGTAATCCCGGTCGTGGCCGTCGTCGTGGCCGTCGTGGTGGTCGTCGTCGAGCGGCGGCAGCCACCGGTTGTCACTGTGCGACGACGAGCCCCGCGGTGGTGGCCGGCGGCGGGAATGGCCAGGATCGCTCGGGTAGTTTGCCATGCCGGGATGCTCTTCGTCGGGTCGGCGCGGTGGGCGCGGCGGGTAGTAGCGGGGATCCCCCGACCACCCGGCATCCCGCGGTCCACTCATGGGCACGATTGTTCCCCATGCTGCCGACAGCGGCGCGCAGGCAGGCGGTGTGGCCTTGTCCTGGGTGGTCAGGCAGTATTGATCGCGATGGACACGCCCAATGACACCGAATCGGCCGCCGTGACGCCGGACGCGTCGACGCCGACCGAGGCGCCGGTCGAGGTGCCGACCCCTGAAGCCGGCGGGGAATCCGCGCAGGCCGTCGCGCCCCCTGCTGAGGCCGCGGAATCCGCCGAGGTCGCGGACGTCGTCGACGAGCCGCAACAGGCCGTCGCCGACGAGTCCCCGGCCCGCGAGGCTCCGGCTGTGGAGACCGAGGAAGCGCCGGCGACCGAAGCAGCCCCCGAGGCTGAGGCGGTTGTCGAACAGGCCGACCTGCCCGACCTGACCCCGATCCTGATGGGCGCTGTCGACCAGGCCCGCGCCGCGATCATCGAATTCAGCGGTGAGGGCGTCGTCGGTGATTACCTGGGCGCCAGCTTCGATGATCCGGCTTCGGTGACCCATCGGTTCCTCGCCTCGATGTCCGGCTACCACGGCTGGCAGTGGGCAGTGGTGCTGGCGACCTATCCGGGCGCCGACCACACCACCGTCAGTGAAGTCGTCCTGGTGCCGGGCCCGGACGCGCTGCTGGCCCCGGAGTGGGTGCCGTGGAATGAGCGCGTACAGCCGGGTGACCTGAGCCCGGGTGATCTGCTGGCTCCGCCTCCGAACGATCCGCGCCTGGTGCCTGGTTACCTGGCATCCGGCGATCCCGAGCTTGACGAGGTTGCTGCTGAGGTCGGCTTCGGGCGCAAGCAGGTGCTCAGCGACTGGGGCCGGACGGATGCCGCGCAGCGCTGGCAGGACGGCGACTTCGGCCCGAACGCCGCCATGGCTCGCGCCACCCGTCGGACCTGCCGCGGATGTGGTTTCTACGTACCGTTGTCGGGCTCGCTCGGCCTGGTGTTCGGCGTCTGCGCCAACGAGCTGTCCGCCGACGGACGCGTGGTGTCGGCGGAGTACGGCTGTGGCGCCCACTCGGACACGCCGCCGGCGGAGCCCATCGGCTCACCGGCCTTCGAACCCTTCGACGACGGCGTGCTCGACCTCGGCTAAACGCCCTCGGCCGCGGACTTGATCCGGCTGAGCGACGTGTTCATGCCGTCGACCAGCTCCTGCTCGAACGTGGGCACACCACCCATGAAACGGTCGATAAGTGCGCCCGAGATGGGCTTGACGCCGTTTTCCGCGTGGCGGCTGATGGTCACCTTGGTGCCGGTGCCGGCAGGCTCCAGATCATAGGTCCACTCGGTGTTATTGGAGTTGACCCGGAACGACAGCTTCTTCTGCGGGTCGAGGGCGGTGATGGTCGCGGTCGTCGGCCAGAACAACGCGCCGCGCCGGTTGAGGTTGACGGTCTTGGTACCGACCTTGACGGCACCGAGCGCCTTCATCGCCCGGCACTGCGGGCTCCACTTGGGCATGCTGTCGAGGTCGGAGATCAAGGCCCAGACCTTGGCCGCCGGCGCGTTGATGGTGATGTCTGCCTGCAGCAGAGGTGCTTCTCCAGCCATCGGACTCTCCCTTGTGAGACGTTCTAGGTCAGCGCAGGCCGCGTTGGGCACCTCGAGCGCCGCGACGGGCTGCGCTGCGTTGCCACAGAAATATAGATGTGCCGAGTACTCCGACACCCAGGCCAGCGACGGTCACCGGCCGCCAGGTGTGCAGAGCGGCGACAGTGAAGGCCAACAACACCGCTAGCAGCCAGCCGATTGCGATGACCACGATCACGGGAACCGGGTCGAGCAGGCGGTCGGGGAGAGCCGGCGGCTCGGGGGCCGCCGGTTGTTCGTGCGTAGGCGTGGCCATCTCCTCTAACGCTAGTCGATCGATCGGTACGCTATCTGCTCGTGACGGACGCCGATGACCGCTTGGCCAATGACCTGTCGCTGGCCGTCGTGCGGCTGGCCCGGCAGTTGCGGTTCCGTCGTCCTGATTCCCCGGTGTCCCTGACGCAGTTGTCGGCACTGGCCACGCTCGCCAAGGAGGGCCCGATGACGCCGGGCGCGCTGGCCACCCGGGAGCGGGTACGGCCGCCGTCGATGACGCGCGTCATCGCATCACTGGTCGAACTGGGCCTGGTGGAACGCAGTTCGCATCCTGACGACCGGCGCCAGGTGCTGGTCGCGGTGTCCCCGGCCGGCGAGGAGCTGTTCGAAGCGGAGCGCCGGGCGGGCATGGAATGGCTGCAGGGCCGGCTCGAGAAGCTGCAGCCACAGGACCGCGCGACCTTGCTCGCCGCAGCGGACCTGATGTTCGCGATCATCGACGAAGCCCGGTGAGCGCCGTAACGGAGGTCGACGACGTGGCGGGCGAGGTGATCGTCGAAGACGTCACCGACCCCGCCGATCCCCGGCTCGACGATTTCCGTGACCTCAACAGCGTCGACCGCCGTCCCGACCTGCCGTCCGGCAAGGGCCTGGTGATCGCCGAAGGCGTGCTGGTGGCGCAGCGCATGCTGGCCTCTCGGTTCAGCCCGCGCGCGTTCCTCGGCACCGACCGCCGGCTCCGCGAGCTGTCAGACGACCTGGCCGGCTGCGGCGTGCCGTACTACCGCGCCAGTGCCGAGGTGATGGCCGAGGTCGTCGGCTTCCATCTCAACCGGGGCGTGCTGGCGGCGGCGCCACGGCCTGGCGAACTGTCGGTATCCGAGGTACTGCAGGGTGCACGGACCGTCGCGGTACTCGAGGGTGTCAACGACCACGAGAACCTGGGCTCGATCTTCCGCAACGCCGCGGGGCTCGACGTCGACGCGGTGGTGTTCGGCGCCGGCTGCGCGGACCCGTTGTATCGGCGCGCGGTCCGGGTATCGATGGGCCACGCCCTCCTGGTGCCCTATGCCCGCGCGCAGTCGTGGCCGGGCGATCTGAAGTTGATGCAGGACAACGGCTTTCACCTGATCGCGATGACGCCCGGGGAAGGGTCCGTGCCGTTGGCCGACGCCCTCGGGCCGCTGGCGGGACAGAAAGTCGGGGTGCTGGTCGGCGCAGAAGGCCCGGGGCTGACCGAACACACCATGCGGGCCTGCGAGGTGCGGGCACGCATTCCGATGTCGCGGGGCACCGACTCGCTGAACGTCGCCACGGCCGCCGCGCTGGCGTTCTACGAACGTGCCAGGGCGGCGGGCTAAGTTGGCTCAGATGACTATGCCGTCACAGACGCCCTGGGGCACCGGACTGACGGTGTCGGCATTCGTGGCCGCGCTGACCGCGGCGGCCATCATCGTCCTGTCCCTCGGGCTGCTCCGGGTGCATCCGCTGCTGGCCGTGGGCTTGAACGCGGTGGCAGTCGGTGGCCTGGCGCCGACAGTGTGGAGCTGGCGCGTCCGCCCCGTATGGCGTTGGTTCGTCTGGGGCGCCGCGGTGGGCGTGGCGCTCGGCTGGATCGCGACGGCGGCCATCGCGCTAGGCCGCTAGCCCCAGCTGCCGCTGATTCTGTAGCTACGGCGCATAAGTGTGAGTGGCGAAGACCCTGGACTCAGGATCAACCCCAAAGTGGGCGTTCGTACGCTCGAGGGGTAAAGAACCAGGTCAGCGCTGGCCGTTGGCTCGGACGCCGAGCAGGACGTCTTCCCATGCGGGAATCTCGGGCTTCTTCTTGCGCGGACGCGGCGCGGGCGCGGCCGGCTCGGGAGTCTCGGCGACGGCCGCGGGCTCGGGAACGGAGATCGGCTCAGGTGCCGGCGGGGCAACAGGCGCCGCGGGTGCCGGGGGAGTGACGGGCGCCGCGGGTGCCGCGGGTGCCGGCGTCATGACGACCACCGGGGCAGGTGCGGGTTCCGGCGCGGGCTTGGGCTCGGGCTTCGGAACGAAGGCCGGCATCGGGATCTCGGCGACCGATTCCTCGAAGTGCAGCTGCGGGAGCGGCGCGACCGACCGTAGGGCCGGGCGGGTGTAGTTCGGATCGATCAGCTCGGTGGCGGCGTCGTCGAAAGCGGTGGTGGTGCCGCCGTGGGCGCCCGGGCTGAACCGGAAGTGCGCGACGTTGTCCGAGCGTCCGGCCTTCCAGCCGAACTGCACGGTCCAGCGGCTGTCCTCGTTACGCCAGGCGTCCCACTTGGTCGTCTCGGGATCGAGTCCGCGGGAGATCAGGGCGCCGGTCACGGTTTCCAGCAGGGTCAGCACCGACGGGCCGTCCGGCAGGATCGGGTGCGACGCGGTGGCCAGCTCGGCGGCGCGGGACCGCTCCAGCAGCACCGGGTGGGCGAAGCGCATGACGCGCTCGGGACTGACACCCGCTGCTGCGGCGAGCTGCTCGACGGAGGCGCCGGCGCGGATGCGGGACTGGATGTCACGGGGGCGCAGGGAGTTGGGCACTTCGACCTCGATCTGCGTCTGGTTGCTGACGGCCCGGTCGCCGCGGACGGCGGCCTTCAGGCGATCGTCGACACGCACCACGAATTTTTCTGCGCTGTCGGCGGTTTCGCAGATGATGCGCTTGCCGTCGGCATCGAGTCCGACGACCTTGAGTTCCCTCATTGGTGACCTCCTAGGACGCGGCTTAACGGCTCACCCTACTGCGTTATCGACTCGTAACCGTGCTGACACACCGAGGCGCGCAGCTCTTGCTGAACTGCGCGCCTCGGTGTGATGCGGAGTTGTGTCGACAGCCTTGCTCAGAGGTTCTCCACGACCCAGTCGACGCACGCCGTCAGGGCGCTGATGTCGTCGGGGTCGATGGCCGGGAACATGGCGACCCGCAGCTGGTTGCGGCCCAGCTTGCGGTACGGCTCGGTGTCGACGATTCCGTTGGCGCGCAACACCTTTGCCACGGCAGCGGCGTCGACGTCGTCGTTGAAGTCGATGGTGCCAACAACCTGGGACCGCAGCGCCGGATCGGCGACGAACGGAGTGGTGAACGGACGCGACTCGGCCCACGAGTACAGCCGCTGCGACGAGTCGGCGGTGCGCTTGACGGCCCAGTCCAGGCCGCCGTTGCCGTTCAGCCAGTCCAGTTGCTCGGCGAGCAGGATCAGGGTCGCGATCGCCGGGGTGTTGTAGGTCTGGTTCTTGAGGCTGTTCTCCACCGCGATGGGCAGCGACAGGAAGTCGGGCACCCAGCGGCCGGTGGCGGCGATCTGCTCGACCCGCGCCAAGGCGGCGGGGCTCATCACGGCGAGCCAGAGGCCGCCGTCGGAGGCGAAGTTCTTCTGCGGCGCGAAATAGTAGGCGTCGGTGTCGGCGATGTTGACCGGCAGTCCGCCGGCGGCCGAGGTCGCGTCGATGGCGACCAGCGCGTCACCGGCGGGACGCTGGACAGGCACCGCGACACCGGTCGAGGTCTCGTTGTGGGCCCAGGCCACGACGTCGACGTCCGGGTCCGACTGCACCGCGGGCGCGCTGCCGGCGTCGGCCTTGATGATGATCGGATCGCCGACGAACGGGTTCTTGGCGACGCACGACGCGAACTTGCTGCTGAACTCGCCGTAGGTGAGGTGCAGCGAGCGCTTGTCGATGAGGCCGAACGCGGCGGCATCCCAGAACGCGGTCGAGCCGCCGTTGCCGAGGATGACCTCGTAGCCGTCGGGGGTGGAGAACAGTTGCTTGACACCGTCGCGCACGCGACCGACCAGGTTCTTGATCGGAGCCTGGCGATGTGAGGTGCCGAAGAGGTTGCCGGCGGCGGCCAGCGCGGTCAGCTGCTCGGGGCGGACCTTGGACGGGCCGCAGCCGAAGCGTCCGTCGGCGGGCTTGATGTCGGCGGGGATGGTGAGCTCAGCCATGGGTGTCAGCGTAGTTGCAGGTCGACGGCCCGCTGTCGCGGGGATCCGGCTGCTTGCTGCACCGTGACGGGCGATGGTGTGATCGGCGTCACAAAATGGTTGGAGATGTGTGATGGCGGGCACTAGTTTCTAGGTGGTACCTGCGGTACCGTTCGACACAAGGCAGCCGAATGTAAAGCCCACAAATGAAGCCTTGGGAGGCTCGAAATGGCACGTACCCGCATGATCCGTCGCTGGCGTCGGAACATGGACGTCCTGGATGACCAGGTCTACGTCGAGAAGCTCGCCACGCTGTCCGAGGGGTCTGTGCGGCGCAACTTCAACCCGTACACGGACATCGCGTGGGACTCCCCGGAATTCGCTGTGGTGCCGAACGACCCGCGCTGGATTCTCCCCGACACCGACCCGCTCGGTGGCCACCCGTGGTACCAGGCCCAGTCCCACGAACGCCAGATCGAGATCGGCATGTGGCGCCAGGCCAACGTCGCCAAGGTTGGTCTGCACTTCGAGAACATCCTGATCCGCGGCTTGATGGAGTATGCGTTCTGGGTTCCGAACGGTTCGCCCGAGTTCCGCTACTGCACCCACGAGGCCATCGAAGAGGGCAACCACACCCTGATGTTCCAGGAGATGGTCAATCACATGGGGGTTGACGTCCCGGGCATGCCCAAGCTGCTCAAGTGGATCCAGCCGCTGATCCCGCTGGCCGCCGGCCCGGCACCCATCCCGTTCTTCTTCGGCGTGCTCGCCGGCGAGGAGCCCATCGACCACACCCAGAAGAACATCCTGCGTGAAGGCACCGAACTGCATCCGATCATGGAGCGGGTCATGGCTATCCACGTGGCCGAGGAGGCCCGGCACATCTCGTTCGCGCACGAATATCTGCACAAGCGCGTCCCGGAGCTGAGCCGCTGGAAGAAGTTCTGGCTGTCGCTGTTCGTCCCGGTGACCATGCGCATCCTGTGCTCGGCGATCGTGGTGCCGCCGCGCGCTTTCTGGAAGAAGTTCGACATCCCGCAGTCGGTACGCAGCGAGCTCTTCTTCGACGCTCCCGAGTCCCGCATGTTCCTGCGCAACATGTTCTCCGACGTCCGGATGCTGGCGTACGACACCGGTCTGATGAACCCGCTGGCCAAGATCATGTGGAAGATCTGCAAGATCGACGGCCCGCCCAGCCGGTACCGCAGCGAGCCGCAGCGCCAGCACGTCGTGGTCGCCGCCTGATTCTGACATTCGGACGACGCGCGGAGCTTATTAGTGCCACATGTAATTACCCAGTCGTGCTGTAGCGATGGTTCATGCGTTTTCGCATGCCCGGTGAACTGTATTCACCCGTCCCCGGACGAGCCGGGGTTCGCTACCGCCGAAATGCTGTTCATCGACCCCGCCGCCTGTGTGGACTGTGGTGCCTGCATCACTGCCTGCCCGGTCGGCGCGATCAAGCCCGATACGAAGCTGACCGAAGCGCAGTTGCCGTTCATCGAGCTCAACGCGTCCTTCTACCCGAAGTACGAGGGCAAGCTGCCGCCGACGTCCAAGCTGGCGCCGGTGCCCGACGCCCCGGCGGTCGACCAGCGGCCGTACGGTCCGCTGCGGGTCGCCATCGTCGGCTCGGGGCCGGCTGCCATGTACGCCGCTGACGAGTTGCTGACCCAGCGCGGGGTCCGGGTCAACGTCTTCGAGAAGCTGCCGACGCCCTACGGGCTGGTGCGGGCCGGGGTCGCTCCCGACCACCAGAGCACCAAGGGCGTGACCCGGTTGTTCGACCAGATCACCCGGCGTCGTGGGCTCGACTTCTACCTCAATGTCGAGGTGGGTCGGGACATCACGCACGCCGAGCTGCTAGAGCACCACCACGCCGTGCTGTACGCGGTGGGTGCGCCGAACGACAAGCGCCTCGACATCGAGGGCATGGAGCTGCCGGGAACCGGAACCGCCACCGAGGTGGTGGCCTGGTACAACGGACACCCCGAGTTCTCGCATCTGCCCGTCGACCTGAGCCACGAGCGCGTGGTGATCATCGGTAACGGCAACGTCGCGTTGGACGTGGCCCGCATTCTGACCACCGATCCGGATGCGCTGGCGCGCACCGACATTTCCGATCACGCCCTGGCCGCGCTGCGCGACTCGAAGGTGCGCGAGGTGGTGATCGCGGCCCGGCGTGGCCCGATCCACTCGGCCTTCACCCTGCCGGAGTTGATCGGCCTGACGGCGACGTGCGACGTGGTGCTCGACGCCGCCGACCACGAGCTCGTCCGTCGGGATCTGGAGACGGTGACCGAAGCACTGACGCGGCACAAGCTCGAGATCCTCGCCAAGCTGGCGGTTGACTCGCCGCCGACGCGCCTGCCTATTTCGAAGCCGCGGATCCGGTTGGCCTACGAATTGACCCCCACACGGGTGCTCGGCTCGGACAATGTCACCGGTATCGAGTTCACGGTGACCGGGACCGACGAGGTCCGTCAGCTCGACGCGGGCCTCGTGCTGACGTCAATCGGCTACCACGGCAAGGCAATTCGTGGTCTGCCGTTCGACGATGCTGCCGGCGTGGTCCCCAACGACGAGGGCCGCGTCATCGATCCGGCCACCGGCAACCCGGTCCTTGGCAGCTATGTGGCGGGGTGGATCAAGCGGGGCCCGACAGGCTTCATCGGCACGAACAAGTCGTGCGCCGCGCACACTGTGGACCGACTGGTCACCGACTACAACGCCAGCCGGCTCACCGAGCCGACCGCGAAAGCCGGTGCGCTGCACCAGCTCATGCGCGACCGGCGGCCGGACGTGGTCGACATGGCAGGCTGGCGGGCCATCGATGCGGCCGAGATTGACCGCGGCGGCGCAGGCCGGCCACGCGACAAGTTCATCGACGTGTCCGACATGCTGACCGCGGCCGCCGGCGCGCCGAAGCCGACGCTGCGCCAGCGGCTCTTTTCCTGGTGATTTGTGCACGATTTTCCGCGCCGGCTGCGGAAAATCGTGCACAAATCTAGGCTCGCTACGCGCCCTGCTGCTGGGCCATCGCGGCTTCGATCTCCTCGGGGCTGACCACACGCACGGTCTGTGCCAGCGACCAGTGGTGTCCGAACGGATCCTCGACCTGGCTGTACCGGTCACCCCAGAACATGTCCTGCGGGGCCATGAGTTCACGCGCGCCGGCATCGATGGCGCGCTGGTACGCCGCGTCGACATCGGGCACCTGCAGGTGGATGGTGACCGGCGTGCCGCCGAAGGCCGTCGGGGTCTGCGACTTGCCGCCACACATCTCAGGGAAGTCGTCGTTGAGGTAGACGTTCGACCCGTTGATGGTCAGCGCGGCATGCATGAGCTTGCCATCCGGCCCGGGCACCCGGCCCAGCTCGGTGGCACCAAAAGCCTTGACGTAGAAGTCGATTGCGGCAGCACCGTCACCGACGACGAGGTGCGGGGCGAGGAAGGTCTGAGATTCGGTCATCGGGGTCTCCTGAAGAGCGGTACGGCGTGGATTGGGGTCAGTCTTTATGACCATCTCCAACGCTACTTCTCATCGGTGACAAGAAACCGAGCCCGAAGCGTCAGCTGTGGGCGATGCTGTCCCAGCCGGCCACGGAGTCCGCACGCCGCGGCTGCGGACCGACGTAGATGGCCGCCGGACGGACCAGCTTGCCCAGCCGCTTCTGCTCCAGGATGTGGGCGCACCAGCCTGCGGTGCGGCCGCAGGTGAACATCGCCGGCATCATCGCGCTGGGCACCTGGGCGAAGTCCAGGATGACCGCGGCCCAGAACTCGACGTTGGTCTCGATGGCCCGGTCCGGCCGGCGCTCGCGCAGTTCGGCCAGCGCGGCCTGCTCCAGTGCGGCGGCGGCCTCGTAGCGCGGGGCGTCCAGACGCTTGGCCGTGGCGCGCAGTACGCGGGCCCGCGGGTCCTCGGCGCGGTACACGCGGTGCCCGAAGCCCATCAGCTTTTCCTTGCGGTCCAGGATGCCCTTGACCACGCCCCGGGCGTCGCCGGTGCGCTCGGTCTCCTCGATCATCGGCAACACGCGGGCTGGGGCGCCGCCGTGCAGCGGGCCGCTCATGGCGCCGATGGCGCCGGACAGCGACGCGGGCACGTCGGCTCCGGTCGAGGCGATGACGCGCGCGGTGAAGGTGGACGCGTTCATGCCGTGCTCGGCGGCGCTCACCCAGTAGGCGTCGATGGCCGCGATGTGCCGCGGGTCCGGCTCACCCTGCCAGCGGGTCATGAAACGTGCTGTGACAGTTGGGCATTCGTCGACGATGCGCTGCGGCACCGCGGGCTTGTAGATGCCGCGGGCCGACTGCGCGACGAACGACAGCGCGGTCACGGACGTCTGTGCCAGCTGGTCGCGGGCGGTGTCGTCGTCGATGTCGAGCAGCGGCTGGAAGCCCCACATCGGTGCCAGCGTGGGCAGCGCGGCCTGGACGTCGACGCGGACGTCGCCCGAGTGCACATGCAGCGGGAAGGGGTCGGCGGCCGGCAGGCCCCGGCCGAACTCGCCGTCCACCAGCAGGGCCCAGACGTCACCGAACGTGACGCGGTGGCTCACCAGGTCCTCGATGTCGACGCCGCGGTAGCGCAGCGCGCCGCCGTCCTTGTCCGGTTCGGCGATCTCGGTCGTGAAGGCCACGACGCCTTCCAAGCCGGCGACGAAGTTCTCGGGGATCTGCGGCGTCGACACTGACGTTGCCTCGGTCATGCCGAAATTGTTCCACTAACCAGTGGGCGGGCAGCTACCGGCCGGTAACCAGCGGCGTAGCGTCACAGTTTATGGCGTCTGACCACAGTGATCACCTGGCCCGGATGCGGGCAGAATACGGTTCGGTAGAGAAGGACGGCAGCGTCGACCTCGACGTCGACTGGCTGGACCGCGGCTGGTTGGCGTTGTTCCGCGACTGGATGGCCGACGCCGTGCAGGCGGGGGTGTCCGAACCCAACGCGATGGTGCTGGGCACCGTCGATGCGCAGGGCCATCCCGTCACCCGCTCGGTGCTGTGCAAGTCCATCGAAGAGACCGGCATCTCCTTCTACACCAACTACGACTCCGACAAGGGCGGCCAGCTCGCCGCCGTGCCCTACGCGTCGGCGACCTTCCCGTGGTACCTGGTGGGCCGGCAGATCCATATCCGCGGCGCGGTGACCAAGGTCGACGCGGAGCACACCGCCGAGTACTGGTCCAAACGGCCGCGTGGTTCGCAGCTGGGCGCGTGGGCATCACACCAGTCAAAATCGATTGCCTCACGGGCGGCGCTGCTGGAACAGTTGCGTGCCGTGACCGAGCGATTCGCCGACGTGCCCGAGGTGCCGGTGCCGCCGAACTGGGGCGGGTACCTGCTCGCCCCGGAAGTGATCGAGTTCTGGCAGGGCCGAGAGAACCGGGTGCACAACCGGATTCGCATCACGGGCGACCGTGTCGAAAGGCTCCAGCCCTGAAAGGTCTGATCGCCGACACCACACCGCTGCGCAACTCGGATTACCGCCGGCTCTGGGGGTCCAGCGTCGTCACGGTCATCGGCGCCAACCTGACCATCTTCGCGGTGCCGGTGCAGCTCTATGCGCTGACGCAGAACTCGGCGTACGTCGGTTTGGCGGGCGTGTTCAGCGTCGTACCGCTGATCGTGTTCGGCCTGTGGGGCGGGGCCTGGGCCGACGCGATGGACCGCCGCCGGCTGCTGATCATCGCGTCCTGCGGGCTGGCGGTGGCGTCGGTGCTGCTGTGGGTGCAGGCCGCCGCCGGCTTCAACAACGTCTGGCTGGTGCTGTGCCTGCTGTCGGTGCAGCAGGCGTTCTACGCGATCAACTCGCCGACCCGCTCGGCCGCCATCCCGCGGATGCTGCCCGCCGAGCAGCTGCCCGCCGCCAACTCGCTGAACATGACGGTGTTCCAGGCCGGCGCGATCGTCGGCCCGCTGCTCGCCGGCGTGCTGCTGCGGTGGGTGGACCTGTCGACGCTGTACTTCATCGACGCCCTCACCACGATCGCGCCGATCTGGGCGACCTTCCGGCTCACCCCGATGCCGCCCGAACATTCGGTCGCTGACGACAGCTCGCGCTGGGGCTTCGCGGCCGTGCTGGACGGCTTCCGCTACCTCTCGGGCAACCGGGTCGTCCTCATGTCCTTTGTGGTCGACCTCATCGCGATGATCCTCGGCATGCCGCGGGCGCTGTTCCCGCAGATGGCCCACGAGAACTTCGGCGGACCGGTCGCGGGCGGTACCGCGATGGCGCTGTTATCGGCAGCCATGGCCTTCGGCGCGGTGGCCGGCGGGGTGTTCTCGGGGTGGCTGCCCCGGGTCCGCAGGCAGGGTTTGGCGGTGGTGGTCTCGATCGTGGTGTGGGGCGCGGCCATGGCTGGTTTCGGGCTCGCGGTCGGCCAGGCCACGGGCCGCCCCGACGGATTTCTCTGGACCGCGCTGGTGCTGTTGGCCGTCGGTGGTGCGGCCGACATGGTCTCGGCGGTGTTCCGGAGCACGATCCTGCAGGAAGCGGCCTCCGACGAGCTACGCGGCCGTTTGCAAGGTGTCTTCACCGTCGTGGTCGCGGGTGGCCCGCGGATTGCTGACGCGGTGCACGGGGCGGCGGCCGCGGTGGTGGGGACGACCGTGGCCGCGACGGGAGGTGGCGTCCTGGTGGTGGTCGGCGTCATCGTCTCGGTGCTGGTGGTGCCCGTGTTCGTGCGCTATCAGGTGGTTCGCCGCTGACGCTTGACAGCGGGATTATGACGACCCGAGCAAGCACATAGTTCTCTTAACGACTACCGTCTTGTTCCGGACGTTTCACCTGCCGACACCGCAAAAGGTCGACACCGCAAAAGGGGTTCAAGTGGCCGACACCTCCAGCTCTGACGACGTAGCCAACCTCAGGTATCCAGGGGGCGAGATCGATCTCAAGATCGTGCGCGCCACCGAGGGATCCGACGGCATCGAGCTCGGCTCGCTGCTCGCCAAGACCGGCTACACCACGTATGACGGTGGTTTCGTCAACACCTCGGCCACCAAGAGCGCCATCACCTACATCGACGGTGACGCCGGCATCCTGCGCTACCGCGGGTACCCGATCGAGCAGCTCGCCGAGAAGTCGAACTTCATCGAGGTCAGCTACCTGCTGATCTACGGGGAGCTGCCGACGGCCGCCGAGCTGGAAGCGTTCACCAACAAGATTCAGCGGCACACCCTGCTGCACGAGGACCTCAAGCGGTTCTTCGACGGCTTCCCGCGCAACGCGCATCCGATGCCGGTGCTGTCGTCGGCGGCCAACGCGCTGAGTGCCTACTACCAGGACTCGCTCGATCCCAAGGATCCCGAGCAGGTCGAGCTGTCGACCATCCGCCTGCTGGCCAAGCTGCCGACCATCGCGGCCTACGCGTACAAGAAGTCGGTCGGTCAGCCATTCCTGTACCCGGACAACTCGCTGAACTTGGTCGAGAACTTCCTGCGGATGACGTTCGGTCTGCCGGCCGAGCCGTACCAGGTGGATCCGGAGCTGGTCCGCGCCCTGGACATGCTGTTCATCCTGCACGCCGACCATGAGCAGAACTGCTCGACGTCGACGGTTCGGTTGGTCGGCTCGTCGCAGGCCAACCTGTTCACCTCGATCTCCGGCGGCATCAACGCGCTGTGGGGCCCGCTGCACGGCGGCGCCAACCAGGCCGTGCTGGAGATGCTGGAGAAGATCCGCACCGAGCACGGCGACGTCCGCGACTTCGTCAAGAAGGTCAAGAACCGCGAAGACGGCGTCAAGCTCATGGGCTTCGGTCACCGGGTCTACAAGAACTACGACCCGCGGGCGCGCATCGTCAAGGAGCAGGCCGACAAGATCCTCGGCAAGCTCGGCGGCGACGACGAGCTGCTGGACATCGCCAAGTCGCTGGAGGAGATCGCCCTCACCGACGACTTCTTCGTCGAGCGCAAGCTGTACCCGAACGTCGACTACTACACCGGCGTGATCTACCGGGCCATGGGCTTCCCGACCCGCATGTTCACCGTGCTGTTCGCCCTGGGCCGGCTCCCGGGCTGGATCGCGCACTGGCGCGAGATGAGTGCCGACCCGAGCACCAAGATCGGCCGCCCGCGCCAGATCTACACCGGCTACACCGAGCGGGACTACCCCTAAAGCCCGTTCACGGACATGGCCCCTCGCGCACTTCGCGCGAGGGGCCGTCTCTTTCTCTTTTTCCGCCAGCGTGCGTGTTTGTCCGGCGACACGCCGTTTTTGGTGTGCATTTCGCGCTCGCTCGCGGGGCAGTGAGCGGCCACGAGCGGACATGAGCGGCCAGTTTCCGCCCATGTCGCCTATGTCACTGCACCCCGACGTTGCGCCGGCAACAGTTGTAGTTTCACAATAGTTGTGTGAATACAACCATCGACGCGCTCGACTCACGGCGCAAGACGATCATCCTGATCTCCTGCTGCCTCAGTCTGCTGATCGTGTCGATGGACGCCACCATCGTGAACGTCGCGATCCCGTCGATCCGCGCAGACTTCGGTGCGTCACCCGCCCAGATGCAATGGGTCGTCGACGTCTACACCCTGGTGTTGGCCTCGCTGCTGATGCTTTCCGGTGCGACCGGCGACCGGTTCGGCCGTCGTCGGGTGTTCCAGATCGGCCTGACGGTCTTCGCCTTCGGTTCGCTGATGTGCAGCCTGGCGCCGACCGCGGACGCATTGATCGGCGCCCGTCTACTCCAGGGTATCGGCGGCTCGATGTTGAATCCCGTTGCGCTGTCGATCATTTCGCAGGTCTTCACCGGCAGGGTGGAGCGGGCCCGGGCGCTCGGATTGTGGGGCGCGGTGGTCGGTATCTCGATGGCGCTGGGGCCCACCGTCGGCGGCCTGCTGATCCAGACCGTCGGTTGGCGTGCGGTGTTCTGGATCAATCTGCCGATCTGTCTGGCGGCTGTCGTGCTGACCGCCATCTTCGTCCCGGAGAGCAAGTCGGCCACCATGCGCAACATCGATCCGGTCGGCCAGGGGCTGGCGGTGCTGTTTCTGTTCAGCTTGGTGTTCACCCTGATCGAAGGGCCGGGCATGCGCTGGTCCAGCCCGCGCACCGTGTCCATCGCGGTTGTGGCGGTAGTGGCGCTCGCGGCCTTCCTGCGCTACGAACGCCGCCGCCACGACCCGTTCATCGACCTGCGTTTCTTCCGCAGCATCCCATTCGCCTCGGCCACGGTCACCGCGATCCTCGCCTTCACCGCCTGGGGTGCGTTCCTCTTTATGATGTCGTTCTACCTGCAGAACGAACGGCACTACTCGGCCATCCACACCGGCCTGATCTATCTCCCGATAGCGATTGGCGCCCTGGTCTTTTCGCCGTTGTCCGGACGGATCGTCGGACGTTATGGCGCGCGCCCGTCCCTGCTGACCGCAGGCGTGCTGACGGCAGCGGCTGCGCTCATGTTGACGACGCTGACCGATCGCACGCCGATGTGGCACGTGGTGCTGATCTTCACGGTGTACGGCATGGGGTTCGCCATGGTCAACGCGCCCATCACCAACGCGGCGGTCAGCGGTATGCCGGTAGATCGAGCCGGCGCGGCGGCGGCGGTAACGTCTACCAGCCGGCAAGTGGGCGTGAGTATCGGTGTGGCACTGTGCGGTTCGATTGCCGGCCCGGCGCTGTCCGGTGCCGCGGACTTCGGCATCCAGGCCCGGCCGCTGTGGTGGATGTGCCTCGGCGCGGGCCTGGCGATCATCGTGCTCGGCCTCGTCTCGACCTCACCGCGGGCCCTGCGCTCCGCGGAGCGGCTGGCTCCGCTGATCGAAGGTACCCCCAACCTGGAGCCGGCCCATGTCCACTGATTCGTTGGCCGACGACGTCTGGCAGGCCATGGCCGCGGTGGTGTTCGAGAACCGGGACAGCTGGAAGCGTGCGGTGGTCGAGCGGTCCGGCCTGCCGTTCAGCCGGGTCCGGATCGTGCGCCGGCTGGCGGCCAAGCCCATGACGGCCAAAGAACTCGCCGCCGCGACCGCCATGGACGCCCCCGCCACCACTGTCGCCATCAACGACCTCGAGGAACGTGGATTGGTTGTGCGACAGCCGGATCCGGACAATCGGCGGTGCAAACTGGTGTCGCTCACCGAGGCCGGAGCTGCCTTGATGAAGGGCATCAGTCAGATCGATGATCCGGCCCCGCCGGTCTTTGCCACGTTGGACGCCGACGAGTTGGCCACGCTGCGTGACCTGTTGAGCCGGCTGCGTCGTCACTAGGGACGCGGTTCCCGTCCACCCGCGGCGAACGCCCGACTACGGTGGTCCCCGTGGCTAACACCAAACCTGAAATCGAATTCCCGGACGGCCCGGCACCTGACTCGCTGGTGATCGAGGACGTCATCGTCGGCGACGGCGCCGAGGCCGTGCCCGGCGGCAACGTCACGGTCCATTACGTCGGCGTCGAGTACGACACCGGTGAGGAGTTCGACAGCTCCTGGAACCGCGGCGAGACCATCGAATTCCCCCTGCGTGGCCTGATTCAGGGCTGGCAGGACGGCATCCCCGGGATGCGCGTGGGTGGCCGGCGCAAGCTGACCATCCCGCCCGCGCAGGCCTACGGCCCCGCCGGTGGTGGGCACCGGCTGTCCGGCAAGACGCTGATCTTCGTCATCGACCTCGTCGGCGTCCGCTGACCTGATCGACTTTCTGTCGGGCTTAGGGTCCGGCGGTTGTGGCGTGTCACGGCGGCAACGTGCCGTCTCCACAGCTGTCGGGCTCTAGGCTCGAACGTGTTTCAGGGAGGGTTGTGCATGACGGACACAGCTGACGTCGCCGAGCCGTCCGGCAGCGTTCGTCGTCTCGGCGCGCGCGGCAAGGTGGCTGCGGTGGGTGTCGTGGTCGCTGTCGTCGCGGCAGTCGGCTGGGTGGTGTTCGGTAGCTCCGATGAGCACCAGGCCCCGAGTTCGATAGCGGCCTCCGCGGCGCCGGTTCCGGCACAGCCCGAGCTGACGTCGGCACCCTTCGCGCTGATGCGCGACGGCAATACCGTCACCCTGACCGGCAGCGTGGCCAACACCCGGTCGAAGTCCGAACTGGCCGCCGCGGTAAAGGCGCAGTGGCTCGATGCCACCCTCATCGACAAGACCGCTGTGGTCGACGGCGCCGGGACCCCGGACATGTCGGTTGTCGGCAACGTCCTGTCCGCCGCCGATCACATCTCGGATTTTGGCTTGTCCATCGACGGCGCCACCATCACGTTGATGGGGACGGCGCCCAACCTAGACGTAGCGGGCGAGGTGCAGAGCGCCGCCGCGCTGTCGTTCCCCGGCGCGAAGCTGGCCAACAACATTCAGATCCCCGCGCCCGGCGGGCCGGTCGCGCCGACGGCCCCGGCGCCATCGTCGGCACCCGCGCCCGCGCCGGCACCCACCCCGGCCGGTGGCCCCTGCGCGAAGGTGCAGGCCGACGTCACGGAGCTGTTGCGCAGCCCGATCACTTTCGTCACCGGCGGCTCGCAGATGACGGCCGAGTCCCGCCAGGTGCTGGTGCAGGTAGCCGACAAGATCAAGGGCGGCTGCCCGAACGGTGCAGTCACGGTGGTGGGCTACACCGACAATCAGGGCAGTGACGCCATCAACCTCAAACTGAGCGACACCCGCGCCAAAGCTGTTGCCGCCGCGCTGGTTTCGAACGGCGTCCTAGCGGCGAAGGTGACCGCCCGCGGTGCCGGCTCGGCCAATCCGGTCGCCGACAACAGCACCGAAGACGGCCGGGCGAAGAATCGCCGGGTCGAGATCACCCTCGGCTGAGCCGGTTTCGCGGACAGCATCTGCCAGCGGGTCGACTCACGGCGGGGTTATGCGCTCGGTGAAGCTGCCGTGAAAGCCCGGGAATTGGTGACCCGGGAGGGTGGCGATTGCGTGGGCCGGGTTTTCGATGGCGGCGGCGTCGAGGATGTGCAACTCGGTGCGATGCTCGGCGGCGTTGTACGTGACGACCAGGAGCCAGCCGTCGTCCTCGTCGGCGTTGTGGGCCTTGGGGACGAAGATCGGCTCACCGGGGAACGTTTCTGTCGAAAAGGCATGCAGGCGTTGGGTATTGGTCTGCCGGTCCAGTTTGACGATGGCCGCACTGTCCTGCTCTGCTGAGGCCAGGTAGGTGTAGCGGTGCTCGCGACCGGTGCGGCGTTCGTCGTGGGTGGGAAATTCGGTTGCGGGACTGGGATAGTCGGTAACGGTAACCGTTCCGCCGGTTGAGATGCGAAGCCTTGCGGGCCAGCCGGCCACGGGAAGGGGCTCGGTGCGGAATCGCTTGGCTGCCTGGCTGAGGAACGCGAATGACTCGTGGCGCACGAGATCGAGGACGACGTCGCCGCGGTCCTCGTAGGCATTGTCGACGTGCACGTACACCAGCGGATCGCACTCGATGATGCGGGGTTTTCCGCCTGCGCGCGGAACGAGAATGACCTTCATTCCTTGCTGCGGGCGATAGTCCGCGCTGTCTCCGAGGGTTCCTTTACCCAGGGCGGCCAGCGCCGCGGTTACCGGGTCGACGGTGATCGGAGCCAGCGCGAACACCAGGAATTGTGGAGTGATGGCGAAGTCGTGCTGGATGTAGATGTGCTCGAGCGGCACCGTGGCGAGTTGGCTCAGCCGGCCTGCTGGGTCTACCCGGAAGCATCGAAGGCACGCGACGGTGGGGCCCTCCAGCGACGGGGCGAAGTCGAACCCGAAATTGAACAGTTCTCCGGTGGCCGGATCGATGCGTGGATGCGGTGAAAAGCGGGAGAACGACGGGAGTTGGCCATCGAACGTGCACGGGCCGAGTGTCGACAAGTCGTCGAGGTCGACCAGCCAGGGCCGGCCGGCATCGCTGAGTGCGAGCAGCCGGTCGGCGTGGACCACAGCGTGGGTGTTGGCGGCATCGGCCGGTGGGCGGCCGACGTTGTCGCGGAAACGCCGCGCCTGCGTGTACACACCACGAATGTGGGCGCCTTGACCACGAAGTTCCTTGCGGCGCTTGGGAGTGTCCACGTACCGCGACCGGAATCGGACCGTCCCGTCGGTGATGGTGAACTTGACCATCAAACCGTCGCCGTCAAACGGGTGCGCTCCGTTGAACCCGCCCGATTCCCAGTCGGCTGGGCCATTTCGATAGAGCGTGCCCCTCAACTCTTGTGGCACCGACCCGGTGATCGGCAGTGTGACCTCGTCGGGTTGCTCCCTGGCTGCACGGTACATGCCCAGAAGGCCGATTGCCTCGTCGTTGCTGGTGATGGTCATGGTTGAACCTCCGAAAGCGGCTGCGTGTGGTCTGGCCGTGTCGGCGATGCGACGCGGCCGTGGATGTCTAGATCGGGCACGTGGCTGCGGATTGATGCTTGTCGTGCGCGGTGAAGTCGGTGAGTTCCCGCTTGCGCATGGTGTTGACGATGCGCTGATGCTTGCGCGCGTGATACGCCAGCGGTGCGTAGGTAATTCGTTCGGGCAACGTTCTCAAGAGTCCTCGGTAGACCCGGAAGGCGGCTTGGAGTTCCAGTTCCTCGGCTCGGCTCCAGGGCACATCGAGTTTTTCTCGGACATTCGGTGGCAGGCACCCGATGAGGGTCAGGCGCAGTATTTCCGCCGGGATGGCGGCAGCTGACCGCGTCAGCAGTTCGGTCGCCGGCCGCAGCCGCCGCGGTACCCCACGAGGGACCGTGAGCGGTGGGTTCTTGCTGAGGTTGTGCACGATGTTGTTCGCGACATAGGTGTTCTCGAGCACCTCGTCGACCATCTTGTCGAAGTAGGGCCAGAATTCCGTGCGGCTTTGGGGGAGTTGGTTCTTCGGAACCTGCGTGATCCGTGCGACCCTGAGCGTGTCTCGGTAGAGCGCGTCTTCCTCGGCGTCGGTGTATTTCCGCCCCAAGATCAGCGGCGCACTCCACACAGTGGACGGAAAAGCGGTGGCGATGACCCAGGCATAGGCCTGTGGATGCAATGCACTGATGTGCTGACCGTCAGGGCCGGTCATCTGCAAAGGCTGGTGCATCGTCCGGAGCCAGTAGCCATGTTCGATGGCGGCTTTGCCGCCGAAGATCCATTGCTGCACCGCATCGAATGATCGAATTGCGCGACCCAACGGATCGGTCTCGTACACCGAGTACCTGTCGACGACCGAGCCGATGACCGGGTGCATCGCCTGCAGCAGAAACGCCGCGCCATTGACCGGCAACCCCGCCCATTGGCCGAAGACGGTGCCCATCGGCCCGAGCGGGTCGACCAAATCCGGGACCGGTTGCACCCACAGCTCGTCGGAATCCCAACGCGCTTTCCCGCTAGCTAATAATGGAATGGCGCCGGATTCCTGTGCGGTGTGATCCGCGCCTATCTCGGATTCTATTGCTGTCATTGGCTATGACTCCTGATTGCGGCAGCGCGCCCAGTGCGCTGGTTCCGGTCAATGGCAAATTCTGATGCATACCGGCACCAGAAATTGGCCTGCGCGTAGTGTGCACCTTGTCATCGTCCGAGTCAACAGACAGCGCGCCGAACCTTGCCTCCATCACCGCCCGCCCGCCCGTATCGGGGTATCGCCGCGTCGCAGCGCCGTGCTGAGCGCCGTGCGGCATTCATGGAGGCCGCGTATGAGCTATTGGTCGATGCGGGTCCCGGCGCGGTGTCGAAACGGGCGGTGTGCGCGCGTGCGCAGTTGAACGATCGCTACTTCTACGAGAGTTTCGCCAACAGCGACGCCCTGCTTCTCGAGCTCGTGCAAGACCGCACCGAACGGGGAATCAGCCTGGTCACCGCCGCTATGGGCGCTGCCGGGCCGGACGTCTCCGAGCAACTACACGCCGCAGCTCAGGCCGCGGTCGACTTCGCCGTCGAAGACCGCCTCAACGGCCCACTGCTGCTGGCCTCCTACTCACACGAAGTCCTCCAGCGGGCACGCCAATCGACCATTCACCGTCTGGCGGTGGTGACGACCCGGATGGCGGAAATGGCCAAGGGGCGGCCGGCCGCCGATACCTCCCACCCGGACCCCGTCCTGTACGTTTTTGCCAGCGGCTCACTCGAACTCGTCGCTGCCTGGTTACGGGGCGAGTTGCCGGTTACCAAAGAAGAACTAGGCCAGTACGTCGCATCCGCCTTGGCCGCCGCGACCTCCGTGCGATGAAGCGGCGCCGGGACACCAGAGCCAATCTTCGATGACGAGCTAGTGATGCCCGGGCAGCCGCAGCAGCAGCCGGGTCCCGCCGAGCGGGCTGGTCTCCAATGTCGCGCTACCGCCGTGCAATTCGGCTTGTTGGGCCACCAGAGCCAGCCCCAGACCAGAGCCCGAGTGCGATGCGGTGGAGCCCCGGCTGAACCGCCCGAACACCTTGAGCCGTTCCTCTTCGGGGATGCCGCAGCCGTCGTCGTCGATGGCGATCTCGACCCCGGCGCGCGAACTGACCGCCGACAACTGGACTTTCGACGCACCGCCGTGCTTCACCGCGTTGGCGATCGCGTTGTCCACCGAAAGCCTCAGTCCTGCAGGCAGACCCACGATGATGATGGTCGGCGCGGGGACCAGGGAGACCTCCAGCTCGGGGTAGACGCGCATGGCGTCATGCGCGGCGCGGTCCAGTAGTTCGGTGATGTCCACGGGCACATGGTCATCGACGGTGGACAGCTCGCCCTGCGCCAGCTTTTCCAGCGCCCACAGCGTGGTCTCGATGCGCGACTGCGTGCGGACGACGTCGCCCAGCACTTCCTTGCGCTGCTCGTCCGGAAGATCCAGAGTGGCCAGGATTTCGACGTTGGTGCGCATCGCGGTGAGCGGGGTGCGCAGCTCGTGTGCCGACACCGCGGCGAAGTCACGGGCTGACGCGAGCGCGGCCTTGGTCCGGCCCTTCTCCTCCCACACGCGTTCTACCAAACCTTTGACCGCGTCGGCGATGTCGACGGCCTCGGTGGCGCCGCGCACGTCGATGTGCGGGGCGTCGCCTTCCGGATCGATGTCGCGCGTCTGTTGCGCGAGCCGCTTGAGCGGACGAACCGCGAACGCGGCCAGTGCCCAGCCCGCCACGGCGGCCGCGCCAATGGCGAACGCGCACAACGCGATCACGCGGCGGTGCAGGTTGTTGGTGTCGACGATCGTCGCGTCATACGTGGCGCCCACCGCCACCAGCATCGGGTCCGGCAGGTGGATCTGGACCGTGCGCACCCGGTAGCGGACGCCGTTGACGTCGGTATCGGCATAGCCGACGGGAAGCTCGGGCAGGACGACATTCGAGTTCGAGCTGACCTGGCCGTTCCGGCGGGTGGTGATGACGACGTTCTGGTCGTGCGGCGGCCGCGGGATCTCGTCGAGCCCGCGGGGCAGGAACGGGATGGCGAAACCGGCCGCTTCGTCGAGCCGCCGGTCGAGGCGCTCCTTGCGGTCGTTGGTGATGCCGATCCATACGATGGTGCCGACGATCCCGACCACGATGGCCGCGGCGATACCGGTGGCGAACGCGACGCGGGACTGCAGCGACGGAGTGCGGCGGAAGACCCGGGTCAGCGTGTTCACCGTCCGCTGCCTATTGCTGCCTGAGCACGAACCCCACGCCGCGGACCGTGTGCAACAGTCGCGGCGCCCCGTTGGCCTCCAGCTTGCGGCGCAGGTAGCCGATGAATACGTCGACAACGTTGGTGTCGGCGGCGAAGTCGTAGCCCCACACCAGCTCCAGCAGCTGGGCACGGGACAGCACGGCGGTCTTGTGCTCGGCCAGTACGGCCAGCAGGTCGAATTCGCGCTTGGTCAGGTCGACATCGGCGCCGTTGACGCGGGCCCGCCGGCCGGGGATGTCGACTTCGAGCGGCCCGACCGAGATGGTCTCGGATGAGAACGTGGCTGTCGCGCCGCGGCGGCGCAACAGTGCCTTCACACGGGCCACCAGCTCGGCGAGTACGAACGGCTTCACGAGGTAGTCGTCGGCGCCGGCTTCCAGCCCGGCCACGCGGTCGTCGACCGAACTGCGGGCCGAGAGCACACACACCGGCACGTCGTTGTCCATGGCGCGCAGCGCGGTGACGACGCTGACGCCGTCCAGCACTGGCATGTTGATGTCCAGAATGATGGCGTCCGGCCGGAATTCGGTGGCGCTGCGCAGGGCCTCGGCACCGTCGACCGCGGTCGTCACCTCGAACCCGGACAGCCGCAAACCACGCTCCAATGACGCCAGCACGTCCGGGTCGTCGTCGACTACGAGCAGGCGGGGGGAGGCGCTTCCGCTATCCATGTGCCTCATCTTGCCTGATGGCCACCTCTTATTGACGGAGGCACGTCTGGCAGCCCCTATTCGGTGCTAGCATCCGGCGCTTATGGGGCCTGTGTCGCCGCGAGTCATCGTTGAACCCGATGACGGTGTGCAGCCGGTGCGGGATTTCATCGCATCGGCGCAGAAATCGCTGCTGATCAAACAATTCACGTTCACCGAGCCGTCCCTCGTGGCGGCGGTGATCGAGCGGCATCAGGCCGGCGTCGCGGTGCGCGTCATGCTGAACCCGGCGCGCTCCGGCGGGGACCGCGCCAATGACGAGACGTTCGAACAATTCTCGAACGCCGGCGTGAACGTGCAGTGGTCCAACCCGACGTTCTATGTGACGCACGAGAAGTCGATCGTGGTCGACGACACAGCGGCGCTGGTGGCCACGTTCAACCTGTGCGAGAAGTACTTCACCCTCACCCGCGACTACGGCTTCATCACCACCGACGCCGAGCACGTCGCACAGATCGTCGAGGTGTTCGACGCCGACTGGTCCCACACCGATTGGGAGCCGTCGTCCTATCACGGGCTGCTCTGGAGCAACTCGAATTCGCGGTACCACATGGCGAAATTCATCGACACGGCCGAACATCAGCTGCGCATCCAGCATCCCAAGTACGTCGACGCCGTCATCCTCGACCACATCGCGGCGGCGGTGGGGCGCGGCGTGAATGTCCATGTGCTGTGCGGCGGTCGGCACGGCATCAGCGACTGGGACATCCTCGACACGTTCGCGTCGCTGCGGACCCTGCGCCGGTTCGGGGCGAAGGTGCGTAAGCAGAAGAACCTGCGGGTGCACGCCAAGCTGGTCATCGTCGACGACCATGAAGCGCTGGTGGGCTCGATGAACATCGACCGCAGCGCCTTCGATCTGCGTCGCGAACTGGGCGTGATGGTCGACGATCCGGACGCGGTCGCACAGCTGACGCAGGTGTTCGACGCCGACTGGGAGACCTCGCACCACTACGAGCCGCCAGATCCGCTCGACACGTCGCAACATCACGAAGACGACTTCCCGCACGACCCCGATTTGGTCCATGAGTGAGGAGGTCGACTCGACGGCCCAACGGGTTTCGTTGTTCGAGTTGGTCCTGACGTTCAACCACATCGCGCTGGCGTCGTTCGGTGGCGGGCTGTCGGCCTGGTCCCGTGAGGTGCTGGTGGTGGAGAAAGGCTGGCTCGGGGACGCCGAGTTTCTCTCGGCCAGCACGATGTGCCGCATCCTGCCGGGTGCCAATCAGGTCAACATGGCGGTCTTCACCGGCACCAAGATGCGGGGCTTCTTCGGTGCCGCGGCAGCGGTATTCGGATTGTGCGCCATGCCGTTGGTCATCGTGCTGGTGCTGTCGTTCGCCTACTTCCGGTTCAAGGAGGTACCCGCCGTCAAAGGCGTGCTGCACGGCGCGTCCGCGGCCGCGGTGGCCCTGACCTTGACGATGGTGCTCAAGACGGGCCAGAAGTGCCTGACGGGCGTCATGCCGGTCCTGCTGTTCGCGGGTGCCTTCGTGCTCAACGGCGTCCTGCGGTTTCCGCTGCTGGGGACGCTCGCGATCCTGGCGCCGCTCAGCCTGATATGGGCGTGGCCGCGTGAGCGGGCACAAGCCGAAGCATGAGCGTCAGCGAGGAGCCGGAGGCGGATCGGGCATGACGGTCAGCGAGGAGCCGGAGGCGGATCGGGCATGAGTGTCAGCGAGGGGCCGGAGGCGGATCGCGCATGAGCACGGTGGCGATTTCGACTTACGTTCAGCTGATCGGGTTGTTCGGCATGCTGTCGCTGCTGTCGATCGGTGGCGGCAACGTGGTCCTGCCGGACATGCACATCAACGCCGTCAACGACAGGCACTGGCTGACCAACAGCCAGTTCGCCGACCTGTTCTCGATCTCCCAGACCGCGCCGGGGCCGAGCATCCTCATCGTGTCGATGGTCGGGTACGGCGCCGGCCTGAAAGTCGCCGGGATTCCCGGGGCGATCATCGGCGGCGTCATCTCGATGGTCGCGATGGTGGTGCCGGCCGCGGGTTTCGTGTACGTCATCACGTTGATCTGGCAGAAGGCCGAACGCTCCAAACTCCGCCGGGCCGTCGAGAAGGGTTTCGCCCCGCTGACCGTGGGCCTGATCCTGGCGGCATCGCTGGTCATGAGCCGTGCCGCCGACCACGACTGGCGGGCCTATACCGTCACCGCGGTGTGCACAGTGATCTTCATGCGCACCAAGCTCAACCCGCTGATCGTGGTGGCTGCGGCCGGCCTGGTCGGGTACCTCGGTTTCATCTGACCGTCGGAGCAGGTCAACCGCCGTGCCGTGGGATTGTCGGTGGCTCATGCGAGCATTGACGTTGTTGTGTCTGATATAGCCCAGCCCCTGCACTCGGCTCCGGCGATCGCCCCGGTGCCGCAGCGTCGGCGTGCGTCGACCGATCTGCTGCGCCTGCTGCCGTACCTGGGCCCGTACCGCGGTCGGTGGGGCGCCATGTTGCTCACCGCGTTCGTCGGTCTGGGCGTGACGGTGTCGATCCCGCTGGTGACCAAGGCAGTGATCGACGGTCCGGTCCGGCACCAGGATCAGCATGGCCTGTGGGTGCTCGGTTCCGCCGCGTTGGCGCTGGGGCTTGTCGAGGCGGTGCTGTGGTTCATCCGGCGCTGGCTCGGGGCCCGCGCGACCATGGGTGTCGAGGCCGACATCCGCAAGGAGCTCTACGCGCGGCTGCAGATTCTGCCGATGTCGTTCCACCGGCAGTGGCAGTCGGGCCAATTGCTGTCCCGCGTGATGAATGACCTTGGCACTATTCGACAATTCCTCGGGTTTGGCCTGCTGTTCCTGGTGCTCAACACGATTCAGATCATCGTGGTGACGGCCATCCTGCTGGCCATGTACTGGCCGCTGGGTGTGGTGGTGCTGGTCTCGGTGCTGCCGGTGACGGTGACGATCTTCAGATTCGAGCGGCAGTTCAGCCGGCTGTCCCGGCTGGCGCAGGACCAATCCGGCCATGTCGCAACGCATGTCGAGGAATCCGCGCTGGGCCTGCGGGTGATCAAGTCGTTCGGCCGCGAGGACTACGTCTACCAGCGGTTCGACGAGCGGGCGACGGCCCTGTACGACGCCGAGGTCGGCAAGGTGGCGGTCTCGGCGCGCTTTTGGACGCTGCTCGAGGTCATCCCCAACCTCACGCTCATCCTGGTGCTCGGGTTCGGTGCGTACGCCGCCGGCCACGGCCTGGTCACGATGGGCACGCTGGTCGCGTTCATCACCATGATGCTGTCTCTGGTCTGGCCCATCGCGTCGCTGGGCTACCTGCTGTCGATGATGCAGGAGTCGATGACCGCGGCCAACCGCGTTGCCGAGATCTTCGACGCGCCAGTGGATATCAGTGACGGCCCGGTCCACACAGTGCCCCGCGGCGGTCACCTCGAATTGCGCGACGTGGGATTCCGCTTTCCGGACGCGGAGCCCGACGACTGGGCCCTGCGCCACGTCTCGGTGACGGTCGAGCCGGGCCAGACGCTGGCGCTGGTCGGTGCGACGGGGTCCGGGAAATCGGTTCTGGCCGCATTGTTCTCGCGGCTCTATGACGTCACCGAGGGCGCCATCCTGCTCGACGGCCGGGATATCCGTGAGCTGTCGCTGCCCGCCCTGCGCAGCGCGGTGGCCACCGCCTTCGAGGACCCGACGCTGTTCTCCATGTCTGTCGTTGAGAACCTCACCCTGGGCCGGCCGACTTCAGGACAAGGCGCCGACGATCCCGCCACCGACGCCGAGATTCGCGCGGCCATCGACATCGCGGCCGCCCAGTTCGTCTACGATCTGCCGTTCGGCCTGGACACCCGCATCGGTGAGCAGGGCATGAGCCTGTCCGGCGGTCAGCGGCAACGTCTTTCGCTGGCCCGGGCCATCCTCGCCGCGCCGTCGCTGCTGGTGCTCGACGACACCTTGTCGGCCCTGGACATGCATACAGAGGCCGAGGTCACCGTCGCGCTGCGGCACGTGCTGAGGGAGGTCACCGGCATCGTGGTGGCGCATCGGGCGTCGACTGTGCTGCTGGCCGATCGGGTGGCGCTGCTGCAGGACGGGACCATCACCCGCATCGGTACACACGCTGAATTGCTTTCGCAGGCACCGGAATACCGGTATCTGCTGTCCGCTGACGACGAGCTCGACGACGGCACCGAACGCAGCTGTGACTGGGAGCAGGACGCCGAACGCGAACGCCTCGAGCAGCTGTATCTGGAGCAGACGGACGAGGCCGAAGAGGTGTGCAGGCGATGAGTACCGAGAGCTGGCGCGGCCAGACGGTCGAGGCGGTCGAGGACCTGCCCATCGACGAAAGCGTATCGCGGCGCCGCGAGGCCCGCGCGCTGTTGGGGTCGTTGCTGAGTCCGTACCGCGTCGCGGTCCTGCTGCTGGGGCTGGTCGTGGTCGTGGAAAACGGTGCGCGCCTGTCGGTTCCGCTGCTGGTGCAGCGCGGCATCGACCGCGGCATCCCGCCGATCCTGCACGGCGGCCCGGCCCGCGAGTTGCTGCAGATCGTGGCGGCCCTCTGCGGCGTCGTCGTGCTGCAGGCCACCTTCCGGCTGTTCTTCCTGAACCGGTCGGGCCGCATCGGGCAGAAGGTGTTGCTGGAACTGCGCCGCCTGGTGTACCGGCAGTTCCAGCGCCTCGACGTCGCCTTCCACGACCGCTACACGTCCGGCCGCGTGGTGAGCCGCTCCACCAACGACATCGAAGCCATCCAGACCATGTTGTCGACGGGTTTCGACAGCCTCATCACCGCCGTGCTCACCCTCGGCGGCACCGCGGTCCTGCTCGTCTCGCTGGACGTGCCGCTCGGACTGATGTGTCTCGGGGCATTCCCGCTGCTGGTGTTGTTGACCGCCTGGTTCCGTCGCGAGTCGTCCCGGACGTACCGCACGGTCCGTGAACGGGCGGCCCTGGTGATTGTCCAGTTCGTCGAAACCATGACGGGCATCAAGGCGGTGCAGGCCTACCGGCGGGAACCGCGCAACCAACAGATCTTCGACGACGTCGTCGACGACTACCGCGTCATCAACGAACGCACCATGACGCTGCTCGCGGTGTTCATGCCCGGGGTCAAGCTCGTCGGCAACGTCACCACCGCCGTGGTGCTGCTGTACGGCGGATACCTGGTGCTGCACGGCCGGATGACCGTCGGCACGTTGACGGCGTTCCTGCTGTACCTGCGCATGTTCTTCGAACCGATGCAGGAGATTTCGCAGTTCTTCAACACCTTCCAGTCGGCGGCCTCGGCGCTGGAGAAGCTGGCCGGGGTGCTCGGGCAGCAGCCGGCGATCGTTGATACCTCTGCGCCGGTGGCTTTGACGACGGTCAAGGGGGACATCGCTTTTCGCGGGGTCAGCTTCGGCTACACCGCGGAACGGCCGGTGCTGCCGGAACTGGATCTGACGGTGCCGGCGGGGCAGACCGTCGCCCTCGTGGGTGCCACCGGTGCGGGAAAGACGACCATCGCCAAGCTCATCGCCCGCTTCTACGACCCGGTCACCGGCACGGTGACCCTCGACGGCATCGACCTGCGGTCCGTCGCCCAAACCGAGTTGCGCCGGCACGTGGTGATGGTGACGCAGGAGAACTTCATGTTCGCCGGCAGCGTCGCCGACAACATCCGCTTCGGCCGGCCCGACGCCACCGACGCCGAGATTTGCGCGGCCGCGGAAGCTGTTGGCGCCGAACGGTTCATCGATGCACTGCCCGACGGTTACGACACCGACGTCGCCAACCGGGGTGGACGGCTGTCGGCGGGGCAACGGCAACTGGTGGCCTTCGCCCGCGCGTTCCTGGCGGACCCCAAGGTGCTGATCCTCGATGAGGCGACGTCCTCGCTGGACATCCCGACCGAGCGCCTGGTGCAGCGCGCGCTGGCCACCGTGCTGGCCGGCCGGACCGCGCTGGTGATCGCGCACCGACTCTCCACCGTGCAGTCCGCGGACCGGGTGCTGGTCCTCGACGGCGGGCGCATCGTCGAGGATGGTGCGCCCGACGATCTGGTCGCACGTAACGGGCGGTATGCCGCGCTACACCGCGCGTGGATCGACTCGCTGGCCTGACAGGTCAGGGGATCAGCCGCAGCTGGCGCGCCTTCGATACCGCCTCGTGCCGGGTGTGGGTGCCGAGTTTCGTTGCGGCGCTGCGCAAATAGCTCTTGACGGTCTCGGGTTTCAGGGATAGCCGCGCCGCGGCTTCGGTATTGGTGCAGCCCAAGGCGATCTGCGCCAGCACGTCGAGTTCGCGGGGACTCAGCGGGCCGACGGCTGCCGGCCCACCGGCCAGGGCCGCGGCCAGCCGGTCGGCGAGGTCGCCAAGGGCGCCCGGTGCGACGGGGTCGCCACCGGCCGCCAGCCGCCGCAGCTCGGCATGCACCTGACGGACGTGTTCGGTGTTCACCGCCGTGGCGGCCGCCTGGGCCTGTTGCAGCCGCAGCCGGCGGTCCACCTCGTCGCGAATGGTCAGCTCGTCGGACAGCCGCCGCGCCGACGTCAGCATCAGGTCGACGGCCCGGCCGCCGAACGGTGCACTGGACCGGTAGGCGCCGTAGAGCACGGCCCGGGCCCGGCCATCGACGACGACCGGCACCGCCAGCACCGACCGGATGCCCTCGGACAGCACGGGCATGTCGTAGTCGTGGGTGATGGACGGTGCGTGCCGGTAGTCGGCCACCGCGAGCGGCTGTCCCGACACCATGCTGGCCCCGCCGAGACCGAACGCCGAGCGCACCACCAGGCCGCGGAGCCCGCCGCCCCGGGTGCCGTGGAACTCGGTGAGCAACAGTGCGTCGTCGTGCACCTCGCCGCCGAACATCACGGGTACCGCGCCCTCGGTGCTGATTCTCCGCAGCTCGGCGCGCACCGCGTCGGTGTCACGCGGGCGCAGCACGGCGGGGCCGGTGGTCACGGTCAGTACCCTCTTTCGGGGGTAGCGGGTGGGTGGCTGTGACGTAGATCCTACGTTCATGTCGACAGACGCTGGGATCACGACCAACACCGAGCAGTATCGAGCGGCACGGGACCGTCTCGTGACATCGATCGGTGACTACTCGCAGGCCGTCGATTCGTTCCGCTGGCCGCGGCTGACCGGCGCCTTCAACTGGGCCACCGACTGGTTCGACGTCATCGCCCGCAGTCCGGAACGGGCCGGGCAGGTGGCGCTGTGGATCACCGAAGAAGGCGGCTACGAGCAGCGGTACACCTTCGCGGAGATGGCCGACCGGTCTGACCAGGTGGCGACGTGGCTGCAGGCGCTGGGTGTCGGCAAGGGCGACCGGGTCATCGTCATGCTGGGCAACCAGGTCGAGCTCTGGGAGTCGATGCTGGCGGTGGCCAAGCTCGGCGCGGTGGTGATGCCGACGACCGGAGCGCTGGGCCCGGCGGACCTGGCCGACCGGATCACCCGCGGCGGGGCGGGCTTCGTGGTGACCAATGCCGCGGACGCGGACAAGTTTTCGTCCGTCGACGGGCGGTACACCGGGGTGGTCGTCGGGGCTCCGGTAGCCGGATGGCACCGCTACGCCGATGCGTACCAGGTGGTTTCGGCGGGGCCGTTCACCGCCGTCACCGAGGTCGACGATCCGCTGTTGGTCTACTTCACCTCGGGCACTACCAGCAAGCCCAAACTTGTTGAACACTCGCAGATTTCGTATCCCGTCGGTCACCTGACCACGATGGCCTGGATCGGGGTGACGCCCGGCGACGTGCATCTGGCGATCAGCTCGCCGGGTTGGGCCAAACATGCCTGGAGTTGTGTGTTCGCACCGTGGATCGCCGAGGCGACCATCTTCGTCTACAACTACAGCCGCTTCGACGCCGCCGCGCTGATGAGGCAGTTGCGCCGCGCCGGTGTCAACACCTTCTGCGCGCCGCCGACCGTGTGGCGGATGCTGATCCAAGCCGACCTCGGCGCCAAACCCCAAGGGCTGCGCGAGATTCTGGGCGCAGGTGAACCGCTCAACCCCGATGTCATCGCGAAGGTGCAGGACGCCTGGGGGCTGACCATCCGGGACGGCTTCGGCCAGACCGAGACCACCCTGCTGGTGGGCAACACCCCGGGCCAGCCGGTCAAGGCCGGTTCGATGGGCCGGCCGATGCCGGGTGTGCCGGTGGTGCTGGTGGATCCGCTGACCGGCGAGCCGGCCGACGAGGGCGAGCTCTGTCTGGAGCTGAGCGCGCAGCCGCTGAACCTGATGACCGGTTATCTCGGTGACCCGCAACGGCATGCGGCCGTCATGGCGGGCGGCTACTACCACACCGGTGACGTGGCCTCCCGGGACAGCGACGGCTACATCACCTACATCGGCCGCACCGACGACGTGTTCAAGTCGTCGGACTACAAGGTGTCACCGTTCGAGCTGGAGAGCGTGCTCATCGAGCACCCCGCGGTGGTGGAAGCCGCGGTGGTGCCGCAGCCAGACGACACCCGGCTCGCGGTGCCGAAGGCCTACGTCAGCCTGGCCGCGGGCTGGAGTTCCGACGAGGAAACCGCAAGGTCCATCATGGAATTCGCCCGCGACCACTTGGCGCCGTACCTCAAGGTCCGCCGGGTGGAATTCGGCGATCTGCCCAAGACGATCTCGGGCAAGATCCGGCGCGTCGACCTGCGCCGGCGCGAAGATCAGGCGCACGCCGCCGGCACCCCGATCGTATCGGAATACCGTTACGAGGACGTGGTGAAGTGATGCTGAGCTACGACGCGGGGCCCACCGACACTCCGATCCTGGAAGAGACCATCGGGGCCAATTTCGAACGCACCACCGCGGCCTATCCCGACACCCTGGCGCTGGTCGACCGCGCTCAGGGACTGCGGTACACGTACGCCGAGTTGAACGCCGAAGTCGACGTGATCGCCCGTGGATTGCTGGCTCGTGGCATCGAAAAGGGTGACCGCGTGGGCATCTGGTCACCGAACTGTGCACAGTGGATCGTGACGCAGCTGGCGACGGCCAAGATCGGCGCGATCCTGGTCAACGTCAACCCTGCCTATCGGGTGCATGAATTGGCTTATGCGCTGGGCCAGTCCGGGATGCGGATGCTGATCTCGGCAACGTCGTTCAAGACGTCCCACTACGCGGTGATGATCGAGGAAGTTCGCCCGCAGGTATCCGGCCTGCGCGACGTGGTCTTCCTCGACGGCGCGGATTGGGATCAGCTGCGCGCCGAGAGCGCGGCCGTCGGTGCCGGCGAATTGGCAGCCCGGCAGGCCACGCTATCCAACACCGACCCGATCAACATCCAATACACTTCGGGCACAACAGGATTCCCGAAAGGTGCGACGCTGTCGCACCGCAACATCCTGAACAACGGCTTCTTCGTCACCGAGGGCATCAAGCTCATGCCGGGCGAGCGCTTGTGCATCCCGGTGCCGTTCTACCACTGCTTCGGCATGGTGATGGGCGTGCTCGGCTGTACGACCCATGGTGCGGCCGTGGTGATTCCGGCACCAGGCTTCGATCCCGCCGCGACGCTGGATGCCGTCGAATCCGAGCGGTGCACGGGCGTCTACGGCGTGCCCACGATGTTCATCGCGATGCAGAACCATCCGTCGTTCGGCGGTCGGGACATGTCGAGCCTGCGCACCGGCATCATGGCCGGTTCGGTGTGCCCGGTCGAGGTGATGAAGCGCTGTGTCTCCGACATGCACATGGCCGAGGTGGCCATCGGGTACGGCATGACCGAGACCTCGCCGGTGTCCTGCCAGACCCTCATCGACGATGACCTGGATCGTCGCACCGCGACCATCGGCCGGGTGCATCCCCACCTCGAGGTGAAGATCGTCAACCCGGAGACGGGCGAGACGGTGGAACGTGGCGAGCCGGGGGAGTTCTGCACGCGCGGCTACTCGGTCATGCTCGGTTACTGGAACGACGACCAAAAGACCAGGGAAGCCATCGATTCCGAGGGCTGGATGCACACCGGCGATCTCGCGGTGATGCGGGACGACGGCTACTGCGCCATCGTCGGCCGCATCAAGGACATGGTGATCCGCGGCGGCGAGAACGTGTACCCGCGCGAGATCGAAGAGTTCCTGTACACGCACCCGGACATCGAGGACGCCCAGGTGATCGGGGTGCCCGATGCCCGCTACGGCGAGGAAATCTGCGCATGGCTGCGAATGCGTCCCGGTGCTGCCGCGCTGGATGCCGCGGCCATCCGGGAATTCACCGCAGATCGGCTGGCGCACTTCAAGATTCCGCGCTACGTCCACATCGTCGACGAATTCCCGATGACGATCACCGGCAAGGTCCGCAAGGTCGACATGCGTGCCGAGAGTATTCGGATCTTCGGGCTGGAGTGAGTGCGTTTCCAGCGTCGAGAGTGGGTCTTGCCGAGGAGAATCGGCGGGCGCTTTCCGCGTCATCCCACACCCTCGGTGATTCGGCGTCCCGCCGATGTCAACGACAACACCCAGGTGAGGGGCGACTGCCGCCGCCGAATTATTAGCGCGGTCTTGACGGTTACCTCCGGCGCTTGTTGACGTTTACGTGCTGTCATTGATGGGTATGGGTCTGCCCATCGCCCGACCTTTGGGCCGACGGACAGATGTTGACAGGAGCGCACCATGAATGTCTTTCGCACCGCCGCCGTCCGCTGGGTAGCCAAGCGGGTCCGCGCCCGAGCACACCTGACCCCGCAGGAGCGACACAACATTCGGCTGTCGTCCACACCGCTGGCCGTCATCTCGGCGTCGATCGGCGCACACCCCTACCGCTGACTACTCCGTCACGCCCGGCGAGCCGGCTTGGATTCAACTTGACGGGCCACAAACGGCCAGGTTATGTTTCCCAGGTCAGCACCTCGCTAGGCGAGGCTCCTGAACGAACACAAGCCACTGATCCGACGACGTCGAGAGACGCCCAGGGTCAGGACAGGTCTCCCCGGATTAAGGGGTTACCCAAAGTGGCTATCCGCCCCGGTGGATTACGTCGTTCAGTGCCGAAGCTCTGACGAGAGGGGTGTACGTGGCGCCGAGATGCACTGGCCCGTTATGGCCGTTGCGGTCGCCGTGTCCTTCCCCTGCGTGTTGTCGAAGTTATGTGGCACAACTGTCCCCGGTGGGGGCCTGACGGCGAGGAGGTGAGGACACATGAAACCTGACGATGGTCCGAGTTCCAGTCCGGAGCGAAAACCCAACTCCGACAATTTCATTTCTATCCTCCCGCGACCTTGCCGGCTCTTCATCGGCATGGCCGTCTGATCGACGGTGCCTGACGCAGGCTCGCGGGACATATCCCGGTAGGAGACCTGCCATGACCGTATTCCGTAGTGCCGCAGTAAATCGCATTGTTCGTCGGGTGAGCGTTCGCGCTCGGATGACCCCGCAGGAACGGCACAACCTTCAGATGTCGCACACACCGCTCGCGGTGATCTCGGCGTCTCTCGGGGCGCACCCCAACTTCTGATCCGTTCGGCCGCACGGTCCGCCCACCGATTCCGGTGGGCGGACCCCAGCTGTGCTGCCATTTCCCGAGAGGAATCTCGACATGGCCCTCTTCGCCCGTATCCCGCACCCCTCCGGCGAAACCTCAGTAACGCAACGTGATTCACCACGCACCGCGGTGCTCGACACCGCGCACGTCGGCGACATCGTCGGCGCGCTGGGCACCATCCGCACCGACGAGACCCGCACCGGTCGCAGCCGCTGGCAGCGATTGAAGATGCTGCTGGTGGTGATGGGGCCCGGCCTCATCGTCATGGTCGGGGACAACGACGCCGGCGGCGTCGCGACCTACGCGCAGGCCGGCCAGAACTACGGCATGGCACTGATGTGGACGCTGGCGCTGCTGATTCCGGTGCTGTACGTCAACCAGGAGATGGTGGTCCGACTCGGTGCGGTCGCAGGAGTAGGGCACGCGCGCCTGATCTTCGCCCGCTTCGGCAAGTTCTGGGGCGCGTTCAGCGTCGGTGACCTGCTCATCGTCAACGCCTTGACCATCGTCACCGAATTCGTCGGGGTAGCCATGGCGCTGAGCTACTTCGGGCTGCCGAAGTCGATCTCGGTGCCGCTCGCCGCGGTGCTGTTGTTCGCCGTGGTGGCCGGCGGTTCGTTCCGCCGTTGGGAGCGCTTCATTTTCGCGCTGATCGCCATCAACATCGTGATCTTCCCGCTGGCGTTCATCGTGCACCCGTCGGCGTCGGACACCGCGCGCGGCCTGATCCCGTCATTCCCGGGTGGCCTGAACTCGACGCTGTTGCTGCTGATCGTGGCCATCGTCGGCACCACCGTCGCGCCGTGGCAATTGTTCTTCCAGCAGTCCAACATCGTCGACAAGCGCTTGACCCCCAAATGGATTCGTTACGAGCGGATCGACCTGTGGATCGGCATCGTCGTGGTGATGGTGGGTGCGGTGGCGATCATGGCCGCTGCCGCCTTCGGGCTCGGCGGCACCGCCGCGGCCGGGAACTTCACCGATGCGGGTGCCGTGGCAACCCAGTTGGGCCGGCAGGTGTCGCCCACCGCGGGCGCGCTGTTCGCCATCCTGCTGCTGGACGCATCGCTCATCGGGGCCAACGCCGTCGGGCTCGCCACCACCTATGCACTGGGTGACACCTTGGGTAGGCGGCACTCGTTGCACTGGAAGGTCGGTGAGGCGCCGGTCTTCTACCTGGGTTATGCCGCGCTGCTCGCGGTGGCCGCCGCAGTGTCGTTCAGTCCGGATCACGTGCTGGGCCTGCTCACGCAGGGCGTGCAGGCGCTGGCCGGGGTCCTACTGCCGTCGGCGACGGTGTTCCTGGTGCTGCTGTGCAACGACAAGGCCGTGCTGGGTCCGTGGGTCAACACCATGCGGCAGAACATCATGGCCGGCGTGATCGTCTGGGCGCTGGTGCTGCTGTCGCTGGCCCTGACAGCCGCGACGTTCTTCCCGAATCTGACTGCCGGACAACTCGAATGGGGATTCGGGGCCGGGGTGGCGGTCGGCGTGCTCGGTGGTGCCGCCATCGCCGCCGCGACGCTCCGGTCGCAGCACAGGCAACGGCAGCGGGCCGCGGTTGAGGTGGCCGCCGAGTTCGGTGGCCTGGACCCTGAGCAAGTGGAAGACCTGGACGAGCAACCAAACGACCGCGCCGTCCGGAAAGCCCTGCGGAACCAGGAGCGGGACAGCTTCCGCACGCCCGCTCTGGACACCTTGGACCGGCCCGGCTGGTCGCCGCTGCGGGTGGCGGGCATGGTCGCGCTGCGGGGTTACCTGCTGGTGGCTGTGGTGCTGGTCGTGGTCAAGGTTGCCGAGGCGATCGGCGGTTGAGAGCTGTCGCGGTGGGGTGCGGCGCCTGTGGTGCCGTGCCCCACCTCGATGACCTCCAGCCGCTCAGAGCGAGTCGCGCGCCGGGCAGTGGGACGTGTCGCCGTCCTTGCAGGTGCAGAGTTCCGAGTGCTGGCGCTCCGGACCGAAGGCAGCAACGTCACCTGCGGCGTCACGGGCAGCCGTGACGATCGACGCGGTCCCGGCCACCGCGGTCAGCAGCAACTCGATTTGATTTGCCGACTGAAGTAGAACAACCAATTGATGCACTGTAAGCAGTCGAATTACCATGCTTACCGTCCGATGCGTTGCATTGCTGTGCGTATCTGGATTTGTCGCCGACGACTTTCGTACAGTACCGACGTATGCGTCAATTCCGCAAACAGGGCACGCCGAGGGATCGCCCGTGTCGCAGCTGATCGGCACGCCGGTAGGCAGGCCGGCATTCGGCCGGGTCAGGCCAGTAGCGGCGCCAATTGCGCTGCATAGTCCTGCAGTACCGGAATCTGCCGCTGCAGGAGCAGATCCTGCTCGGCCCGGCCGGACATCGCCACCGCAGCGACCAGGGTCGCGGCGGCGGAGCGAACCGGAACCGCGACGCAGGCGTAGTCGGCCCGCAGCTCACCGATCTGGACCGCGTATCCATGCGCCCGGATCTCGGTGAGCTGTTCGGCCAGTGCCGATCTCGACGTGACGGTGCGGTCGGTGAGCGCGGCCGGCGTGAGGCTGAGCAGCGCGGCGGCGTCGTGTTTCTCGGCGAGCAACAACTTGCCGACCGCACTCGCGTGCAGGTGCCGGTTGAGCACTGATTCGTCTGCGGGCGGTGGGTATTCACCGTCGGGGTCGGCGAGACGCACCGAGGTGTTGGTGAAGTAGAACAGATGCACGCCGAAGCGCACCGAGAGTCGCAGCTCGGCCAGCGTCTCGCGGGCCTTGGTGCACACGGTGGGGGAGACCGCGGCGTCGATCAGCAGACCCATGCGCGGGCCCAGCGCGAACCCCGACAGGTCCGGTAGCCGCACGAGGTAGCCGTCGGCGACAAGGAGATTCAGTAGCCGATACGTGGTGGCCGACGGCATGGACAGGTGCTCGGCGATGTCTTTCGCGGTGACGCCGGTGCCGGCCACGGCGACCGCCTCGAGCACCTGCAACGCGCTCTGCACCGCTTTGGGCTGGCGGCCGGATAGTGCGCCGTCGGCCGGGCTCATCGGCGCACCTCCCACGGGTTGTAGTCGGCGAACACGTCGCCGGCGACGGTCTCGTCGAACACCCCGACGCGTTCGGCAAGATCGGTAACCGTCCGGCGGCGCACCAGGAAGGCCGCCAGGCCGAATGCCAACAGGACGGAGTAGACCGCGGTGGCGATCCACACCGGTGACGCCACCGATAGCGCGGCCCAGATGATGATGGCGATCATGGTGGCGGCAGTGGCCAGCCCGACGACCAGCGGGACGGTGGTGAGCTCGCCGATCCGGCGAAGGAATGCCGGAGTGGCAAGGCACACCAGTAGATACGCGACGATATAGCCGTGCGCGGAGACCGCGAGCAGGCCGACGAGAACGTCGCGACTGGACTCCGCGGCGAAGAGATAGCCGACCGGCACGGCCACGATCAGCGGCATCGCGATGCTGAGTGCGACGTGCGGGGTGCGGTACCGCCGATGGGCGTGCCCCATGGCGTCCGGCAGCAGGCCCTCGCGCCCCATCGCGAACAGGGTCCGGGACAACGCCGTGGTGGAACCGATCACGCACGCGATCCAGGAGGCGGTGATGCCGAACTCCATCGCCACGGACAGCGCGCCGGCCAAGGTGTCGGCCGAGTCGGGCAGGGACAGCACGATGGGCGTCGACCCGGTCCGGGTGCGGATGGTGCCGGTGGTCTGCAGGACAGCGGCAAAGGTGTAGAGCGCCCCGAGGGCCAGTGGCGTCCAGCGGATGGCCCGGGTCACGGTGACGAACGGGCGCTGCGCCTCGCGGGCCACGGTGCTGGCGCTCTCGAAGCCCACGTATGAGGTGATGGCGAGCAGGAGGGCGAAGCCCAAGGCTGAATGTGGCGCATCGGCAATCGTTTTCGAGGGCGGCGCGGCGCCCGTGACCGCTCCGCCGAAGGCGATCATCAGCACTATGCCTGCCACCACGATGGCAAACAGTTCGACGGCCAGTGAGATGCGCGCCGACAACCTGATTCCCCGGACCATGAGGATCAGTGCGGTGCCGCCGACCAGAACGGTCAGACCGGCGATGACGGGCTTACCGTCCGGCACCCCGATCCGGCCCAGCAGGGCGGCGATGTAGCTGGCCGCGCCGAGCGCACTGGCCATCGCGGCGGCGGCATAGCCGATCACCAGTGACCAGCCGGCCGCGACACCGGGCACCGCGCCCAAACCCTTGACGGTGTAGCTGTACAGCCCGCTCACCGCGACCATCCGGGTGGAGAACTGCGTGATGCAGTACCCGACCGCGGTCATCATCAGGGCCGTCAGGATGAACACCGCGATCGTGGTGTGGCCGGCGGCCGGCAGCACCAGCGCCGGGAGGGTGACCATCACCGCCGACGGGGCCACCGCCGAGACCGACTGCCCCAGAACCTGAGTGAACGTCAGCTGTCCGCGCTGAAGCCCGGCGACCGGCGAGCGGCTCCGGATGGTTCGGGTGGGGCCCATTCGTCGGAAGGTAGCCGATCGCCGCCGGCCCGGACAGCGTTGTCGGGTAAACATCCAAAATCTTCAAATGAGAATCGGAGCGGGAGGCGGCCGCCAGTCATAGCCCGCGGATGTCCGCTGATCGACACGAGCTGCGATTATCGGGCGGCCCGAATGAGAATGGCGAAGCCATGTCAAATGAGAATCCGAATTCGGCGAATACCCATTCGGAATTGGTGGTGACCCGCACCACATCAAGGCGTAAACATGATTTCCATGACAGCCACGCTCGGTACCGATCTGGACCCGCGAACCACCGATTTCCTTTCCCGTCCGCAACAGATGTACGTGGACGGTCAGTGGGTCGAGTCGGTCTCCGGCCGGCGGTTCGACACCGTCGACCCGGCCACCGAGCAGGTCATCACGACGGTCCCGCACAGCGACGCCGAAGACGTCGAGCGTGCGGTGCGGGCGGCGCGCCGGGCGTTCGAGCACGGCCCGTGGCCGACGATGACGCCGGCCGAGCGGCAGCGGATGATCTGGCGCATCGCCGAGGGCATCACCGCCCGGGCCGATCAGTTCGCCGAGCTGGAGAGCATCGACAACGGCAAGTCTGTCGCCGTCGCCAAGGCCGTCGATGTCACCTGGGCTGCGGAAATCTTCTACTACTACGCCGGCTGGGCCACCAAGATCGAGGGCCGCACCGTCCCGGTGTCGGTGCCGTGGGCGCCGGGTGGCAAGTTCCACGCCTTCACGCTGCGTGAGCCCGTGGGCGTCTGCGCCCAGATCACCCCGTGGAACTTCCCGCTGGTCATGGCCGCGTTCAAAGTCGGACCGGCCCTGGCCTGCGGGAACACCATCATCCTCAAGCCCGCCGAGCAGACGCCGCTGACCGCGGTGCTGCTGGCCGAGGTGATCGCCGAGGCCGGAGTCCCGGCCGGGGTGTTCAACCTGCTGACGGGTTTCGGTGACGTCGGCGCCGCGCTGTCCGCACACGACGGCGTCGACAAGGTCGCCTTCACCGGATCGACCGAGGTGGGCAAGAAGATCGTCAACGCCGCGTCGGGCAACCTCAAGAAGGTCTCGCTGGAACTGGGCGGCAAGAGCCCGCAGGTGGTGTTCGCCGACGCCGACCTCGAGGCCGCGATCCCGGGCGTGGCCGGCGGATTCCTGTTCAACCACGGCCAGACCTGCACCGCGGGCACCCGCCTGCTGGTCGAGGACACCATCTTCGACGAGTTCACCCAGGGGGTCGCCGAGCACGCCGCCGGCCTGCGGATCGGCCCCGGCCTGGACCCCACCAACGACATCGGCCCGCTCGTCTCGCGCGAGCAGCTCACCAAGGTCACGGGCTACCTCGACGACGGCATCGCGCAGGGCGCCCGTGCCCTGTCCGGTGGCGGCCGCCATGGCGATACCGGCTTCTACGTGCAGCCCACGCTGCTGGTCGACGTGCACCGCGACTTCAACGTCTACCAGGAGGAGATCTTCGGCCCGGTCGCTGTGGCCGTGCCGTTCAACCGCGACCGCGGCGTGCGGGAAGCGGCGAACGACACCCCCTACGGCCTGGCCGCCAGCATCTGGACCCGCGACGTCTCGACCGCGCACCGCGTGGCCCAACAGATCAAGGCCGGCACGGTCTGGGTCAACTGCCATAACGCGTTCGATACCGCGCTGCCGTTCGGCGGCTACAAGCAATCGGGCTGGGGCCGCGAACTCGGCGAGGGCGCCATTGCCGAATACACCCAGACAAAAGCCATCAACATCGCGCTGTGAATTTCGCCGTCAAATGAGAATTCGCCGCTCCGGCAATTCTCATTTGAACTCACCGAAGTCTTACCTTGCCGCAACCAATTCACATTCAATTCCAGTGAAGGTACTGCCATGACAACTGACGCAGTTCTCGATGCCGGTCGAAGCACCGGCGCTGAGCCGAATCGATTGACGGGCCGTCTCGGCCCGGTGGCGATCGTGTTCATGGTCGTCGCCGCCGCCGCGCCGCTGACCGTCGTCGCCGGTACCTTTCCCATCGGTATCTCCGCCGGCAACGGCGCGGCATATCCGGCGTCGTACGTCGTCTGCACCGCGGTCCTGCTGCTGTTCGCGGTCGGCTTCACCGCGATGGCGCGGCACATCACCGGGGCCGGCGCGTTCTACACCTACATCGCCAATGGCTTCGGCCGTCATGCCGGACTCGGCGCCGCATTCCTGGCCCTGCTGTCCTACACCGCGGTGCAGGTCGGTGTGTACGGCTACATCGGCGCGTCCATCAACGAGCTCATCACGGCGCACGGCGGGCCGTCGGTGCCCTGGTATCTCTATGCCCTGGTGATGATGGCGGTCACCGGCTTCCTGGGCTACCGGCACATCGAGCTTTCGGGCAAGGTCCTGGGTGTTCTGCTGGTCTGCGAGGTCGGCATCGTGCTGGTGATCAACGCCGCCGTCATCGGACATGTTGGTGCACAGGGACTTTCGACCGCAGTGCTGCACTCGGACAACTTCTTCTCCGGGGCTCCGGGTATCGCGCTGATCTTCGCGCTGGCCGGCTACATCGGCTTCGAGGCCACCGCGGTGTTCCGCGACGAGGCACGTGATCCGGCGCGCACCATCCCGCGGGCGACGTATGCCGCGCTGCTGCTCATCGGGGGCTTCTACGCGCTCAGCAGCTGGGCGCTGGTCAGCGCCTGGGGTGATGCCGGCGCGGTCGACGAGGCGACGAAGAATCCCGCGACGATGCTGACCGAGACCGCCACCCACTACGTCGGTACGGTCGCCGGTGACCTGGTCCAGATCTTTTTGATCACAAGTCTTTTCGCCGCGCTGCTGTCGTTCCACAACGTGCTGGCCCGCTACATCTTCTCGCTGGGTAACACCCGGGCGCTGCCCGAGCGCTATGGTCGGTCGCACCCGCGGCACGACTCCCCGCACATCGCCTCGTTCGCGCAGACCCTCTCGGCGCTGGTGCTCGTCGGGGCGTCCGTGGTGGCCGGACTCGACCCGGTGACGCAGGTGTTCACCTGGTTCGTCGGCGCGGCGTCGGTCGGCATCGTGGTGCTGATGACGCTGACCTCGGCGGCCGTCATCGTCTTCTTCCGCCGCACTCGCCTCGACACCCGCCGGTGGCACACCATGGTGGCTCCGCTGCTCGGCTTCATCGGCCTGGCCGTCCTGTCGGTGATGACCGCGGTCAACCTGCCGCTGCTGGTCGGCGGCTCCAGCACCATGGCCGCGATCCTCGGCGTCCTGCTGGTAGGCGCCTTCGCCGGCGGCATCGTGGTCGCGGTCGCGCGGCCGCACGCCGGAACTCAACAGAACGAAAACCCTGATATCGCAAAGGAGATCGCACGATGACTGCAACCGTGGAGAGGGCCGGCGCCGATTCTGCTGTTACCGTCCCGGACCACCCGCTCACTCCGCTGAGCGCCGAGGAAATCCGCGCGGTACGCCGTATCGCCGACGCGCATGGACTGCTCGGCGAGAGCGTCCGCTTCGTGTTCGTCGCACTGGAGGAGCCGCACAAGAGCGAGGTACTGGCCTTCCGCCCCGGCGACGCCATGGACCGGCGGGCGCGGGTGCTGCTGCTGGACCGGGAGACGGGACAGGGCTCCGATCTGGTCGTGTCGGTGACCGAGGGCCGCGTGGTCAGCGAGGTGGCGATCGACAGCACCCGCGACGGCCACGTACCGATCCTGGACCAGGAGTTCGAGGACATCGAAGCGTTCCTTCTCGACTGCCCCGAGTGGATCGAGGCCATGACCAAGCGCAACCTGAATCCGGCTGACGTGCGGGCAGTCCCGCTGTCGGCCGGCGTGTTCGGTCACGAAGACGAGGTAGGCCGGCGCATCGTCCGGGTGCTGGCGTTCTACCAGTACGACGCGGCGGACCTGCCGTGGGCCCACCCGATCGACGGTGTGGTCGCCTACGTCGACCTCACGGGCCGCACGGTTGTCAAGGTGATCGACGAGGTCGAGCTGCCGTTGCCCACCGAACGCGGCGAGTGGGATGCCGCGCCGCATGCGGTTCCGGCCCGCACCGATCTCAAACCCATCGAGATCACGCAGCCCGAAGGCGCGAGCTTCTCCGTCGAGGGCAACCAGATCACCTGGGCCGATTGGTCTTTCCGCTTCGGCTTCGACGTTCGCGAGGGCCTGACCCTGCATCAGCTGTCGATCGATGGCCGGCCGGTGGTGTACCGCGCGTCGATCGCCGAGATGGTGGTGCCCTACGCCGATCCCTCGCCGGTCCGCTACTGGCAGAACTACTTCGACCAGGGGGAGTACCTGTTCGGCCGGTACACCAACGCCCTCGAACTGGGTTGTGACTGCCTCGGTGAGATCAAGTATTTCGACGTCACCATCGCCGACGAGAACGGCGAGCCCAAACTCATGAAGAACGCAATCTGCTTGCACGAGGAGGACTTCGGGGTGCTGTGGAAGCACACCGACATGTTCAACGGCATGGCCGAGGTGCGCCGTTCCCGTCGTCTGGTGATCTCCTTCTTCCTCACCATCGGCAACTACGACTACGGCTTCTACTGGTACCTCTACCTCGACGGCACCATCGAGCTGGAGGCCAAGGCCACCGGCATCGTGTTCGCGTCGGCTTACCGTGGCCCGGAAGGCTTTTCCACCGAGATGGCGCCGGGCCTGGGCGCGCCGTTCCACCAGCACATGTTCTCGGCGCGACTGGACATGGCGGTCGACGGGCTCACCAACACTGTCGAAGAAGTGGACGCTGTCGGTGTCCCGATGGGCCCGGAGAACCCGTGGGGCAACGCATTCCGGCCGCAGAAGACCAAGCTGACCCACGAGCTCGAAGCCATGCGCACCGCCGACAACCTCAAGGCCCGGGTGTGGCACATCACCAACCCGACCAAGCAGAACCGGCTGGGCCAGAACGTCGGCTATGCGCTGCACCCCGAGGGGCAGCCGACGCTGCTGGCCGACCCGTCGAGCTCCATCGCCAAGCGGGCCGCCTTCGCGACCAAGCACCTATGGGTGACGAAATACGATCCGGCCGAACGCTATCCGGCCGGTCAGTTCGTCAACCAGCACCCCGGTGACGGCGGCCTGCCGTCCTATGTCGCGCAAGACCGCAACATCGAGGGCGAGGACATCGTGGTCTGGCACACCTTCGGGCTGACCCACTTCCCACGGCCTGAGGACTGGCCGGTGATGCCGGTCGACTACGCCGGATTCAAGCTCAAGCCGGTCAGCTTCTTTGATCGCAACCCGGCGCTGAATGTGCCGCCGTCGCCGAAGAAGTCGCACTGCTGCAACGGCTGAGCGGAATATGAGCTGCCGGGCCTGGTCACCCCCGAAGACCAGGCCCGGCTTTCCGCTTCTACCGGTTGGCCAACCCGGACAACCGCCAGGCCAGCTGGTGCTGCAGGGCCGGAGCCTTGCCCGCCAATCCGACCGCCAGGTTGCGGATCGGGCGCACCGGTGCGGGCAGCGTGGCCAGCCGGGTCAGCCGGTCGGTGAGGGTGATGACCTGTTGGGCCAGGGGACGCCGGGCTGCGCTGTATTCGTCGAGCACAGCATCGCGCCCGGTCTCCAAAACTGTTGTCAGGGCGGCGCTCAGCGCGATCGCGTCCTGGATACCGAGGTTCATGCCCTGGCCACCGGCCGGGCTGTGCACGTGTGCGGAGTCTCCGGCGAGCAGCACTCGGCCGGCCCGGTAGCTGTCGGCGACCCGGTGGTGCACCCGGAACCGGGAGCCCCAGGTGGTTTCGGTGACGGTGACGCGGCCGGGACCGAAGCCGCGGGCGTCGAGCATCTCCTGGATGAACGCGGCGGACGGTTGTTCGGGCGCGGAGTCGACGGGCGCCACGATCCGGTAGGTGCCGCCGGGGAGCGGGGCGACCACCGTCATCCCGTTGGAGGCCCAGAACAGGACTACTTCGTCGTCGGTCACGTCGCCGGTGAGGCGGACGTCGGCGAGCGCAAAAGATTGGGCGTACTGGCCACCGGTGAACCCGATTCCGGCCTGCTCCCGGACCGCGCTGTGCATGCCGTCGGCTCCGACGACATACCGCGCTCGCACCTCGTCGCCGTCATCGAAACGCGCGGTGACGCCGGTGTCGTCCTGCCTCACTCCGGTCAGGGTCTTGGGCCGGATCACCTGGCCGCCGAGTTCGTTGAGGCGCTCCAGTAGCAGGCGTTCGGTCGTCGACTGGGGCGCCATCAGGATGAACGGGTACTTCGTGGGCAGCCAGCTGAAGTCGACCGGGACCAGGATGCGTGCGCCATCGCGGATGGTGAACCGGGGCGCCGTAATGCCCTCTTTGAGCAGGCGGCGCGATACGTCGAGGCTTTCCAGCACTTCGAGGGTCCGGGCGCTGACCGCCGCTGCGCGCGAGGTGTTGGCGCCGGCCGCCAGGCGGTCGACGACGGTGGCGTGGATATTGCGGGCCTGCAGGGCGACGGCCAGGGCCAGTCCGGTGGGGCCGGCTCCGACGATCAGTACATCGGTGTCAGTCATCTGCGTCTCTTTTCGTCAATGTCAACGCTTGTTGGCATAACTATGTTTGCGCGTCGTGATCTCAAAGTCAACAGTTGTTGGCATACACTTGTTGGCATGCGCAGATCGTCAGAAGAGACCAAGGCTGTGATCCTCGCGGCGGCCCGGGAACGGTTCGCGACGAGCGGCTATCAGGCGGCCACGATCAGGGCCATCGCCGCGGATGCGCGCATCGACCCATCGATGGTCATGCGGTATTTCGGTAGCAAGGACCAGCTCTTTGCGGCCGCGGCCGAGTTCGATCTGGAGTTCCCGGACCTGTCGCACCTACCCAGAGCCGAGTTGGGTGCGGCCCTGGTGGCGGCTTTCCTGAATCGATGGACCCGGGACGAGGGCCTGATCGTGCTGTTGCGGTCGGCGACCACCAACGAGGAGGCCGCCGAACGTATGCGTGGCCTGTTCGCTCAGCAATTGCTGCCGGCAGTCGCTCGCCTGAGGCCGGTCGGCGCTGAGCGGTGCGCCGGCTTGATCGGGACCCAGGTACTCGGAATGGCTCTGTGCCGGTTCGTACTGAAAATCCCACCGGTCGTCACGATGACCGACGAGGAGCTGGTGCACTGGCTCGCGCCGACGCTGCAGCGCTACCTCGACGAAGCCTGAGACAGGCGGGAGGATCAGGCCTCGATCTCGCCCGCGATCCGGCGTTCGATCGCCGCGCGCGTTACCGCGGGCAACGCGATGAGCCCGTCGAGTTCCCGCCGGGCCCTGCTGTAGGCATTGTGCCGCTCGCTCGGGGTGGCCGCCGGGTCGGCCGCGACCCGCAGCAGGTGCTGAGCCCGGGCCAACCGCTCTTGGTCGTCTGCGGAGAAGTCGCTGCGCCGGCGGCGGATCGCCTCGGTCTCGGCGACGTCGAACGCGGACACGTATTCGTGTACGGCGTCACGGTATTCGATCTGGGCGTCGCGATCGCCGACCAGATCGTCGGGAGCCGACGGGCGGAGCAGGTCGGCGCGGCTCTTGGCCTTGTGGAAGCCGACGGTCAACGGGTCACGCAGATCGGTCATCACCGGGAAGTCCAGCAGCTTGGCGACGTCCAGTTCGTAGCTCAGCCACCGGCCGTCGGTGTCGTCGTGCTGGGCCAGCACCTTGGTGACGGTGCGACGTTCGGCGTTGGGGTCGACGCGGTCGCGTCGAGCCGCTTCGGCGACGGCGATCTTCGTCTGCTGTTTGATGCGATACCGCTCGAGCCGGCGCTCGGCGCGCCGATCGTTCGCCACTGCGACGGCCCGGACGGCGCCGCCGATCACCCCGCTCAGCGGAAAGATCAGCCACCAGAAGTGCATCGCCATTTGCACCCTGTCCAGCATGCCATCGCTTCGGCTCAGCTGTCGGGGACGCCGATCCGCCGATAGCGCTGCAGTCGCACCCCGAGCCGCTCGGCGGCGGGCACGGTGTGCAGCGCGTGCAGCTCGGCGGCGATGGTGGCCGCCAGCCGCTCGGTGAACCCCGCCGGATTGTCGGCGGCGTCGGGATTCTCGGGCACGATCACGTCGACGATGCCGGCCTTCAACAGATCCGCAGACCGAACACCTTGGGCGGCGGCAAGTTCGGGGGCATGGTCGGTGTCGCGGTAGACGATGGCGCTGGCGCCTTCCGGCGGCAGCGGGGCCAGCCAGCCGTTCTGCGCGGCGAGCACCCGGTCAGCCGGGACCATCGCCAGCGCCGGACCGCCGCTGCCCTGACCCAGGAGCACAGACACCGTCGGGGTGTCGAGCGTGACGAGTTCGGCGAGGCACAGCGCGATTTGCCCAGCCAGGCCGTCCTCTTCGGCCTGGCGCGACAGCGCGGGCCCAGCGGTGTCGATCACCAGCACCAGCGGCAGCTGCAACCCGGCCGCCAGCGCCATGCCGCGGCGGGCCTCCCGGAGCGCGCGTGGCCCGACGAGGCCGCCGATCACCCGGCGCTGACCGACCACGACCGCGGGCTGCCCGCCGAACCGGGCCAGTGCCAGCAGCGTCGTCCCCGATTCGCCGCGCCCGGTCCCCGACAGCAGCACCCGGTCGGTCGCTCCGTGCGTCAACAGGTAGTCCACCCCCGGCCGGTCTGCCCGCCGCGACGCCTCCACGGATTCCCACGCCGTGGGCTCCGTGATTTGTGCACGATAGTCCGCGCTTGCCGCGGATTTTCGTGCACAAATCCCCGGTTCGGGCGGGTCGGTGACCACCGTCAGTACCCGATCGATGACGCCACGCAGCCCGTCCAGCGGCACCACGCTGTCGATCACCCCATGGGCGAACAGGTGCTCGGCCGTCTGCACGCCGTCAGGAAACGGCTCGCCGTAGAGCTGTTCGTAGACGCGCGGCCCGAGGAAGCCGATCAGGGCGCCCGGCTCGGCGGCCGTGAGGTGCCCCAGCGATCCCCAGGAGGCGAACACTCCGCCGGTTGTGGGGTGCCGCAGATACACGAGGTACGGCAGGTGCGCTTTCTTGTGCAGCTCGACGGCGGCCGCGATCTTCACCATCTGCAGGAACGCCACGGTGCCCTCCTGCATGCGGGTGCCGCCCGACGATGGCGAGGCGATCAGCGGCAATCCGAGCGCGGTCGCGCGTTGGACCGATGCCGTGATCCGCTCTGCCGCGGCCACCCCGATCGACCCGGCCAGGAAGTCGAATTCACAGGCCAGCACGGCTACGCGTCGGCCGGAGACGGTGCCCTCGCCGGTCAGGACCGACTCGTCCAGCCCCGTGCGCAGCGTCGCGTCGGCCAACTCGGAGCGGTAGGCATCGCTGACCGCGACGTCAAGGGGCGGTTCGTCCCAGCTGCGGAACGATCCGTCGTCGAGGATGGCGTCGAAGAACTGACGTGCTCCGGTCCGGCTCACCCGGTCAGGCTAATCGGCTGCCAGCCGGCCCCGGTCCACACTTCGTCGTTTCGCACCCGGCGCCTGGCCTCGCCGAGTGATCGCCGTACCGCTTAGGCTGGCCGAATGATCGGAGTGACCCGGGACGGCAATGTCCTGACCCTGGAAATGCAACGACCCGAGCGACGCAACGCGCTCAACGGCGCGCTCGTCGACGGCGTGCGTGAAGAGATCGAGAAGGCCTCACCGGCCGATACCCGCGCGATCGTGCTGACCGGGCAGGGCACGGTGTTCAGCGCGGGCGCCGACCTGTCCGACGCCGAGGGCGTGGCCAAGGAACTGCCGGACAAGGCGCTGGCCCTGAACCTGGCCATCGATGCCAGCCCGATTCCGATCATCGCGGCGCTCAACGGCCCGGCGATCGGCGCCGGCGTCATCCTGGCCATGATCTGCGACCTGCGGGTTGCGGCGCCGGGCGTGTTCTTCCAGTTCCCCATCGCCAAGTACGGTCTGGCGCTGGACAACTGGAGCATCCGCCGGCTGACCTCGCTGGTCGGGCACGGCCGGGCTCGGGCCATGCTGCTCGCCGCTGAGCGCCTCGACTTCGACACCGCACTGCAGACGGGCATGATCAACCGGACCGGCACCCTGGCCGACGCCCAGGCCTGGGCGGCCGAGATCGCCGGGTACGCCCCGCTGTCGTTGGCGCACTCCAAGCGCGTGCTCAATGACGACGGCGCGTACGACACCGTCCGCGGCGAACACACCCGCATGTTCAACAAGGCCTGGGCCAGCCCGGACGTGATCGAAGCCCAGGTGGCCCGGTTCGAGAAGCGGGCGCCGAGGTTCCAGGGCGCCTGATGCTGCGACGGGCACTGCGGCTGATGTGGGGAACGGCGGCGCTGGTAGCCGGTGGCTGGGTGGTGCGGGCGCTCAATGGCGCGCCCGCCGCACTCGGTGCCGGACCCGTGGACATCAACGCGGTGGCCGCTGACTCGCCCAACTATCGCGACGGGGTGTTCGTCAACCTCGAGCCGCCGTCGGGCACGGAGCTGAGCCGCGAACAGCAGGCCGGGCTGGTGCGTGAGCTGCTGACCAGCAGCGCGCTGCAGCGCCCGCCCGCGCCCATCCCGTTGGTGGTACCCGATCCCGGGATCCCTGCCGGGGACCTGGCGGTCACTTGGTTCGGCCACTCCTCGGCGCTGATCGAGATCGACGGTTACCGCGTGCTCGCCGATCCGGTGTGGAGCCGACGGTGCTCCCCGTCCCGGACGGTCGGTCCGCAGCGGCTCCACGAGGTGCCCGCGCCGCTGGAGGCACTCCCGGCCGTCGACGCGGTGATCATCAGCCACGATCACTACGACCACCTCGACATCGACACCATCACGCAGCTGGCCGGCATGCAGCGCGCCAAGTTCTTCGTGCCGCTCGGCATCGGCGCACACTTGCGGTCGTGGGGTATCCCGGCCGAGCGCATCGTCGAGCTCGACTGGAACCAGAGCGCGAAGCTCGGCGAGCTGACCCTGGTGTGCACACCGGCCCGGCACTTCTCCGGACGGTTCCTCACCCGCAACACCACCCTGTGGGCGTCGTGGGCGTTGATCGGCCCTCAGCACCGGGCGTTCTTCGGCGGCGACACCGGCTACACCAAGAGCTTCGGCGACATCGGCGCCGACTATGGCCCATTCGACCTGACCCTGATGCCCATCGGCGCGTACCACCCGGGCTGGCCGGACATCCACATGAATCCGGAGTTCGCGGTGCGGGCGCACCGCGATGTCACCGACAGCGGCCTGCTGGTGCCGATCCACTGGGCGACGTTCCGGCTGGCGCCGCACCCCTGGTCCGAGCCGGTCGAGCGGATGATCATCGCGGCGCGCGACGAATCGGTGGACGTCGCGGTGCCCATGCCGGGGCAACGAGTGGAACCGGCGCGGCTGCCGGGGCTGGATGAGTGGTGGCGGCCGTAACCAGCGATTTGTGCACGATTTTCCGCGCCTCCCGCGGATTCTCGTGCACAAATCCCGACTTCGTGGGGGATGAAGGGTGACTGTCGAGGACCCGGAACGCAGTGTCACGACGGACCTCACCGGCCTGTCGGACGCCGACGTCGCACAGCGAGTCGCCGCCGGCCAGACCAACGACGTCCCGACACGGGCGGCCCGCAGTGTCTCGGAGATCGTCCGCGCCAACGTCTTCACGCGCATCAACGCGATCCTCGGGACGCTGTTCCTGATCGTGCTGACGACGGGCTCGGTGATCAACGGACTGTTCGGGCTGCTGATCGTCGCCAACAGCGCCATCGGCATCATCCAGGAATTGCGGGCCAAGCAGACTCTGGACCGGCTGGCCATCGTGGGGCAGGCAAAACCGCTGGTGCGCAGGCAGTCCGGGACGCAGGAACGGTCTCCGGCCGAGGTGGTGCTGGACGATGTCATCGAACTCGGTGCGGGCGATCAGATCGTGGTCGACGGAATTGTCGTAGAAGCCGCCAACCTCGAAGTCGACGAGTCGCTGCTCACCGGTGAGGCCGACGCCATCGACAAGAACTCGGGCGACACCGTCATGTCGGGCAGCTTCGTGGTGGCCGGCAGCGGGTCCTACCGCGCCACCAAGGTCGGCCGCGAGGCCTACGCGGCCCAATTGGCCGACGAGGCAAGCAAATTCACCCTCGTCAAGTCCGAGCTGCGCAGCGGCATCAACACCATCCTGCGATTCATCACCTACCTACTCTGGCCGGCCGGCGCGCTGATCATCTACACCCAGCTGTTCACCGTCACCGGCGTGGGCTGGAAAGAGTCGGTGTTGCGAACCGTCGGCGCGCTCGTGCCGATGGTGCCCGAAGGCCTGGTGCTGATGACGTCGCTGGCGTTCGCCGTCGGCGTGGTTCGGCTGGGCCGGCGCCAATGCCTGGTACAGGAGCTGCCGGCCATCGAGGGGCTGGCCCGGGTCGACGTGGTGTGCGCCGACAAGACCGGCACGCTGACCGAAAACGGCATGCGGGTCAGCGATCTGAGCACTTTCACGACGGACGACGCGGCTTCTGTGCTGGCCCAGATGGCGGCCGACGATGTGCGGCCCAACGCCAGCATGGCCGCCATCGCCGAGGCCTACAAGCTGCCGCCGGGCTGGACGCAGACCGGGAACGCGCCGTTCAAATCTGCGACCAAGTGGAGCGGAGTGTCCTACGGCGAGCACGGCAACTGGGTGCTCGGCGCACCTGACGTCTTGCTCGCCGCTGGTTCACCCGAAGCCGAGCAAGCCGAACGGATTGGTGCACAAGGCCTGCGGGTGCTGCTGCTGGGTTCCTCGGACCGCTCGGTGGACGCTCCCGACGCGCCCGGTGAGGTAACCCCCGCGGCGCTGGTGACCCTGGAGCAGCGCGTCCGCCCCGATGCCGGCGAGACGCTGGAGTACTTTGCGCAGCAACATGTCTCGGTGAAGGTGATCTCCGGCGACAACGCGGTGTCGGTGGGCGCGGTGGCCGGGTCGCTCGGCCTGCACGGTGAGACGCTCGATGCCCGGCACCTCCCGGACGATCCGGAGCAGTTGGCCGACACCGTCAGCGAGTACACCACTTTCGGCCGCGTCCGGCCGGACCAGAAGCGCGCCATGGTGCATGCCCTGCAGTCGCGCGGCCACACCGTCGCGATGACGGGCGACGGCGTCAACGACGTCCTGGCCCTCAAGGACGCCGACATCGGCGTCGCGATGGGCTCGGGCAGTTCTGCGACCCGCGCCGTCGCGCAGATCGTCTTGCTGGACAACAAGTTTGCCACCCTGCCGTATGTGGTGGGCGAGGGTCGCCGGGTCATCGGCAACATCGAGAGGGTCTCGAATCTGTTCTTGACCAAGACGGTCTACTCGGTGCTGTTGGCCGTGCTCGTGGGGCTGGCCGGCTTGTCGGCCAGGTTCTTCGGTACCGAGCCCGTGCTGTATCCGTTCCAGCCCATCCACGTCACCATCGCGGCCTGGTTCACCATCGGCATTCCGGCGTTCGTCCTGTCATTGGCGCCGAACAATGAACGGGCACACCATGGTTTTGTGCGCCGGGTGATGACGGCCGCGCTGCCGTCGGGCCTGGTGGTCGGTGCCGCCACGTTCACCTCGTACCTGCTGGCCTATCACGGGAAATACGCCGACGAGGTCCAGCAGAACCAGGCGTCCACCGCCGCCCTGATCACGCTGCTGGTGTCCGCGGTGTGGGTGCTGGCGGTGGTGGCCCGGCCGTACCAGTGGTGGCGCGTGGCTCTGGTCGCCGCGTCGGCGTTGGCGTACGTGGTGATTTTTTCGATTCCCTGGGCGCAGCAACAGTTCATGCTCGATCCGTCGAACCTGGCGCTGACCTCGGCGGCCGTCGGAATCGGCCTGGTCGGGGCCGGTGCGATCGAGGTGCTGTGGTGGCTGCAGGGCCGCTGGCTGGGCGAAACGCGCCGGTTGTGGCGAACCGACGAGCAATGAACAATGAGGACGTTCACCGGACAATCCGGCAATAGATAGGGTGGGAATCATGGGATTTCTGGACAAGGTGAAGGACCTGGCGGCGCAGAACGCCGACAAGGTCGAGGCCGCTATCGAGAAGGTCGGCGACATCGTCGACGAGAAGACCGACGGCAAGTTCAAGAGCGTCGTCGACAGCGCGCAGGAAGCCGCCAAGAAGGCTGTGGCCGGCGAGCAGCCTGCTGAGGCTCCCGCGCCGCCGGCCGAGGGGACGCAAGAACAACAGTAGTCATGGCAAAGCTCGCAAGTTCTATCGAAGTGCCCCTGTCCCCTGAAAAGGCATGGGAGGCAGCGTCGGACCTCTCCCGGTACGACGACTGGCTGTCCATCCACCGGATGTGGCGGAGCACGTTGCCCGAGACCTTGGGGAAGGGCACCCAGATCTCGTCCGTCGTCGAGGTCAAGGGCATGCTGAACCGGGTCGACTGGACCATCGTGCACTACAACCCGCCGGGATCGTTGACCCTCAACGGTGTCGGCAAGGGCGGCGTCCGGGTCAAGTTGATGGCCAAGATCACGCCGGCCGAAGCCGGTTCGAACGTGGCGTTCGACGTCCACCTGGGTGGTCCGGCCCTGTTCGGCCCCATCGGCATGGTGGTGGCGGCCGCGCTGCGGTCCGACATCCACCACTCGCTGGAGAAATTCAAGGCGCTGTTCGCGTCGGTGTAGACCCCGTCCAAGCGGATGAAGGTGGCGAGAACTTTCGAGATTCTCGCCACCTTCTTCCGTTGACGCCCCCGCGATGAGTTTTCGGCGGGGTGCTTGTCTGTACCGATGACCACCCCGTCACTCGTCTAGGGAGAAACATCATGGCTACTCGTACTGCAACCCCGCTGGGCGCGCCCGTCTGGATCGACCTCGCCACCTCTGATGTGGCCGGCGCCCAGGCGTTCTACCGCACCGTGATGGGTTGGGACTACGAAAACCCGGGAGCCGACTACGGCGGCTACATCAACGCGCGGCGCGACGGCCGCTACGTCGGCGGCATGATGGCCAGCGATCCGGCGTGGAACGCCCCCGATGCCTGGACCGTGTACCTGCACACCGCCGACATCCAGGCCACGATCGACGCTGCCGTCGCCGCGGGCGCCACCACCTGCATCCCGGCCATGGAGGTGCCGGAGAAGGGCTGGATGGCCATGCTCACCGACCCGACGGGCGCCTTCTTCGGACTGTGGCAGCCGACTGGGCACCAGGGCTTCGAGGCGTACGACGAAGCCGGCGCCCCGGTGTGGTTCCAGCTCACCACCACGGACTTCGCCAAGGCCGGCGCGTTCTACACGGCGGTCTTCGGCTGGCAGCTGCAGGTCGAGGCCGACACCGACGAATTCCGGTACAGCACAGCCAGCTTCGACGGCACCCCGCTGATCGGTGTGATGGACGCCTCGGTGATCCCGGGGCTGGACCGTTCCACGTGGAACTTCTTCCTCGGCAGCGACGACGTCGACAAGACCGTCGAATTGGTGACCGCCAACGGCGGCTCCGTGGTGCGCGCCGCCGAGGACACCCCGTATGGACGGCTGGCGGCGGTCACCGACGCGACGGGCGCTGCGTTCAACCTGTCCTCGTTGAAGGGCTGATACCCAGCGTGAAGAAGGTGGCGGGAATCGTCGCGATTCTCGCCATCTCCTTCACGCTGGACGTTGTTCGATCTCAGACCCGCGTAGCGATTCCCGGCACTGGTCACACGCCAGTTCTGCGTGGAACTCATGCGTGCACCGCGAGTGGGTGAGGATCACCGCTGGGCCTTCCGGCGTGGCGAACCACCGCTGTGCCCAGTCGAGCGCGGTGACGATGATCGGCAGCGCCCCTCGCCCCTTCTCGGTGAGCCGGTATCGGCCGTCGCCGGCCGCCATCACGTCATTGGCCACCAGGATCTGCAGCCGGTCGGCCAATGATCCCGGTGGGGCTCCGAGCTGTTCGGCGAAATCGGTGAACCGGGTGGTCCCCACGAACGCGGCCACCATCATCGCGAACGACCACCGATTGCCGAGAATGTTCATGGTCTGCGGGAACAGGTCAGCCTGGGCGCTGCGATCACCGTGCGAGCGTCGTCGCGTAGCTGACACCGGCATAGAGCGGGGCCACGAGCCGCTCGGGCCCCATTGCGCGACAAGACTTTTCTCGTCGGTCAGGCTGCCGCACGCGCGGCAGGTCAGGGTCGGGGAGAACTCCCGGCCGCACAGTCCGTGCCGCATCGCAGGAAGGTCGTGCTCGGGTACCCACCGACTTTCCCACGCCCAGATCGACACCAGCACCGGCCAGAGCGATCTGCCGCGTCCGGTGAGCCGATACTCATGGCGCGGCGGATTCGACTGGTAATCAATGCGATTCAGCAGCTCAGCTTCGGTCATCATGGTGAGCCGCCGGGTCAGCACTGAGTTCGAGATCGGCAGCCGGTCGGCGAACTCCGCATAGCGGGTGGCGCCCAACTGAGCCTGCTGGGCGATCAGCAGGGTCCACTCGTCGCCGAGCAGTCCGAGCATCCGGCCCACGGCATTGACATCCGGGCGGGGCTCCATCACTCGCGCCAGCGCCGCAGCTCCGCGCCGGCGGCCCAGGTGGAATGTGTGCCACTCGAGACGCGTTCCGGCAGACAAAGTTTGCACACCGGCCCGTCGGAGACCCGCGCCGCGTCGAATACCAGGCAATAGGATTCATCGGCGTTCATGTCAGTGGTGATGGTGACCAGGTAGCCGTCGTCCTCGCCGGCGCTGCCGACCCGCGGTGCCATGGCCGTCTCGCTGCCGAACACCCCGTCCTCGAACGTGAACCGCTGTTCGGATCCGGTGTGCAGGTCGTGCCGGACCAGTCCGTCGAACAGGAACCACCCGGATTTCCCGGTTGCGGCGTAGGTGTAACGGTAGTCGCGGCCGGCATTGGCGGAGTTGATCATCCCGAATTCGGTGATGCTGTCGGACAATTGCTCCTCACGAGTCTGCCCAGTGGTCAGGTTGAACCGCCAGCGGTGCAGCCGGGTCTGCATTCCATCGAGGGACAGCCCGCGAAAGACGCGCTGCCACTTGGGATCCATGCCGTTATCGATGCCCTCGCTCGGTGCGGGCTCACCCTGGAAGAACCCGTCGAGCACTATCTCGTCGCCGTCCTCGTAGGCATTGGTGAAGTGTAGGACGTAGGTGCTGTCTGCTTCGAACCAGCGCACCTGCTCCGCGGTCCCGCGGCGGGGCAGAACGGCGAACCGCGATGGGAGGTCGCGGTGCAGGCGTGGGATGTGGGCGTTGTGCTTCAGCAACTCGGCATCCCAGAACAACGGAAAGTCGTTGAGAATCACATAGTTTTCGGTGAACGCCATATCGTGGGGCAGCCGCGGCCCTGGTAGCTCGACATCGACGTAGTGCACCAGCGCGTTGTTCTCATCGACCACGCCGTAGTGCAGGTACGGCGCCTGCTTGCCGTAGTTGAAGAACAGCAGTTCGCCGGTGCGATCATCGGACTTCGGGTGCGCTGATACCCCGAGGCCGGTCGGGAAGCCGCCGCGCCAGTCCTCCTTGCCTAGGTTGTCTCCGGTGTACGGATCGATGCGGTACAGGTCGCCGCACTGGTAGAAGCTGGTGAGCGCCACGCCGCGGTGCACCGTCACGTCGGTGCTCGAGGCATCCTTCATGAAGGTGCGTGCACCCCAACCGTGTTCGCGTTGAGCCAGTTCGATCGGTTCGGCGATGCCCGGCCACAGTGGGCCGCCCGCTTCGATCTCGGCGAGCAAACCATCGGTGCGCACAAATCGGTTCCGGTAGAAGGCTTTTCCGTCCCGGAACCCCACGATGTGCAGCATGCCGTCGCCGTCGAACGGATGGTAGAACTTGAACGCCGGGTGCAGGGGGTTCTCGGTGTTGCGCAAGTACACCCCGTCCAGGTCGGCGGGAATCTCGCCGTCGACGGCCGGCAGGTCGTCCGCGTCCCACTCGGTGGTCTGCGGTCGCCAGGCTCCGGTCCGGTAGGGATGGTCGTCATCTTCCGGCAGTGTGGACAGGTACTTGGCGACGACGTCGGTGTTCATGAGACCTCCTGGGCAGACGCGATGACGAAGCTGACAGTGGTGGTGGTGCTGCCGCCGAAGTTCAAGGTGCCGAAGGTTTTTGCGCCTTCGACCTGGTACGCGCCGGCGGTGCCGCTGACTTGTTTGGCTGCGTCGAGCAGCATCCGGACTCCTGACGCACCGACCGGATGGCCGCCGCCGATCAGCCCGCCACTGGGATTGACCGGCAGCCGTCCGCCGATCTCGATGTCGCCGTTCTCGATGGCTTTCCATGATTCGCCGGGCCCCGTCAGACCGAGGTGGTCGATCGCCAGATACTCACTGGGCGTGAAGCAGTCGTGCACCTCGACACCGTCGAGGTCGTCAAGGTCGATCCGCGCCCGTTCGAATGCGTCGAGGGCGGCGCGGCGCACGTGCGGCAGGACGTAGGGGTCATCGGCGGAGCGGGTGAGCTTCTGCTGCAATCCCAGTCCGACGGTGCGGTGGCCCCAGCCGGCGATGCGGGCGATGGGCCGGACTGTGGGGTGATTGCGCCGGTAGGTGTCGTTGACCAGGACGACCGCGGCACCGCCGTCGGTCATCTGGCTGCAGTCCAATCGCCGGATGCGGCCCTCGACAGGCGGATTGGACCGTGGATCGACCGACCAAGACCGGGTCTGGGCATTGGGGTTGGCCTTGGCGTTGGTGTAGTTCAGCGCGGAGATGGCGTCGAGGTGGGTGTCGTCGAGACCGTACCGGCGGTCGTATTCGTCGGCCACGAGGCTGAACATGTACGGCCACATGAATGTGGCGTCTGTGCCCTCGTGGCCGGCCCAGGCCGCGGCGCCGAGATGCTGCGCGGCGGTGTCCCCGGGCACCGTCTTCTCCAGCTCGACACCGAGGACCAGCGCGCTGTCATAGGCACCGGAACGCAGATCGGCCATCGCCGCGAGGGTCGCGACGCTGCCGGATGCGCACGCTGCCTCATGCCGGGTTGCGGGAGTGTCCCAGAAGCCCTCGTCGACGGTGGCGGGCATGGCGCCCAGGTGACCTTGCGCGGTGAACATCTCGCCGAATGCGTTGGCGACGTGGACGACGCCGATGTCGGCGGCCCGCATCGCGGCCGCGGTCAGGGTTTCGCGGACCACCTCAGCGGTCAGATCGGCGAAATCCAGGCCCTCCCGGTGCACGTTGCGGGCGAAATCACTCTGGTAACCGCCCAGGATCCAGACGTCCATTGCCGGCACGATACTACAACTAAGAGAGTGACTGAATACTTCGACGAGATGGACTCCAAAAACTCCCGGGAAAAGTGTCGTCATTCCGGGCGCTCGGTGCTCCTACCGATATGAACATCCATTGGCGGCACCAGCACCGGGCAGCGACGACCTACGAGATCGTCGACCAGCTCCACGATCGCCACGCTGTGGGCGTCCCCGCAGACCGGGTCGCAGCCACTGTGGCCGGCTGGCTCGCCGAACTCGATGTGCACAGCCCGTTGACCGACGACCTCGCCCGCGCGACGCAGCGCGGTGACTGGCCCACCACTCACACCATCTGCGACCAGCTATCCATCGACGTGATGATCGCAGCCTGAGCGTGTCGCTACGTGGCCCGCTGGCCGGTCAGCAGCGTATCGATCAGTTCGCGATACGGGCCGACCAGATATGCGGTGTCGCCCGCACACAGCTGGGTGTCGCGACGCGGCCGCCGATGCGTGGTGCCCGCTCGGGTGATGGCGATGACCCGGATCTGCGTCGGCACCTCCGCCATCCGCATGCCATCGAGCGCGCTGCCGGCGTCGACGTGGACGCCGCCGACGGTGAACGACTGCTGGCCCACCGAGAACGTGCCCAGCACCTGTAATCCCATCGCCGCACCGACGAACCACGGGGCCGCGAGCTCGACCGTCGAACGGACATGGCCGAAGCCGAAACGCTGGGCTACCGCGGCCCCCAGCGCGCGGTCGTAAATCCGCAGCACCAGCGGGACATCGGGGCGGTCGACCTCTGGCAGCACGCGCGGGCTCAGCATCTCCCGCAACACGATGCCGGTCTCGATGTTGACCATGTCGTCCTTGGTCAGCACCGCCACGGCGCGGGCCCGGTCCAGCCGGGCCAGCTCCAGAGTCCGCCGCAAGGTGGCGTCGCCGAAGATCACCGGCACGTCCAGTTGTTCGGCCTGTGCCAGAAACCGGTTGGACTCGTCGCGTTCGATGACGGCGACGTCGTAGCCGGCTGCGGTCAGGTCGCTGACGACGCGGATACCGAACGAACCGAGCCCCACCACGACGACATGGTTGCGCAGGTGCTGGATCCGTCGGCGTCCGGATGAATTGACGAGCCGACGGGACAGCAGCGCGTCGGCGACGAACGCGACGAGGATCGCCGTGGTGGTGACGCCCGCGAACATGAGCCCAATGCCCCACAGCCGCAGCCAGGTTGGCTGGTGCAGGAAGCTGAAGTCGCCGTAGCCGACGGTGGCGATGGTCTCGGTCGAGAAGTACAGCGCATCGATCCAGCTCATGCCGACCGGATTGCGGTAGGCGAAGCGCAGTAGCACTGTCGACCCGAGCAGCAGGCTGATTGATGCCCCGAGTGCCCGCCAGAAGAGAGGGTTGATGTCGTCGCGGATGATCCGCAGCGTGTCGATCACCTGGCGCGGCCACGGCCGGTGCGTCCGGCTGGTCAATGGGCGAGGCACCGTGATCCCTGCCTCCGCCAACTCGTCGGCGGTGCCGATCATGGCGGTCCAGTCGCCAACGCGGACCTCGAAATCCCTACCGGGACAAGGTATCACCTCGCCGGGCGAGTCCGCGTTCTCACCGCGGACCACGGCGACCGGGGCCAGGTCGCCGAACATCTCCCGCAAGGTGGCGTCGCGCGGGGCCTCGGTGCCGGAGATGACGAGATCGATGCCGGCCACCGAGATGGTGTGCGTGGTGCGTGCCAGACAGGCCTCCACGACTGAAGGCGCGGCCAGGTCGGCGACGTCGAGGACCGCGCCGGGGCCGTTGTCCTGGGCGACCGCGGCGCGCAGCACGCTGTTGGCCAGCCGGGTCACCACCCGGACGGTGGGGTTGACTTGCCTTGCCAACAGCGCGATTTCGAGGTTGATGGCGTCGTCGTCGCCCGCGCACACGATGGCGGCGGCGCTGGTGACGATGGCCTGCTCGAGGCGGGCAGGTTCATGGATCGTCACCACCGTCGCACCTGCCGCCTGCAGGCCCTCGGCGATCCGGTTGGCCAGTGCGTCGGTACCGCAGACGATGACGTGCCCCTCCATGCGGTTACTGACCTGCCGGAGCCAGTGCGAAGTCGGCGAAGTCGAATCCGGGTACCACGACACAGCTGACGAGAGTCGGCTCGTCGACTGCGCTGTTTCCCCGTCGCTCCGCTCGCCCGGGCCGGGCCAGGGCGCGCTGCCAGTGGCCGGGTGGTACCAAGGCCTGCGGCCGCTCGCCCGCCGCGATGTCCGCGCCGAGCAGCACGGTGTCTGCGGTGGCCTGGTCGGCCCCGACCTCCAGCAGCAGCGGACTGCCGCGGTGGAACAGCCACAGTTCGGCGCTGTGCACGGTGTGCCAGGCGGACTGCTGGCCGGGCATCAGCAGGAACAGGATCGCCGTCCCGGCGCTGCGCGGGCCGGAGTACTGCGCAGGCAGCACGGACTGTGGGACGGTCAGCTCGCTGCGCCAGGTCTCGCGGTACCAGCCGCCTTCCGGATGCGGCGACAGGTCCAGCTGCCGCGCCCAATCGGGGAGATCGGTCATGGCACTTGAGGCTACGGCTCAATGGCGATGTCGGCTGATCGATACGCTCATGGCATGGAACGGTTGCGGCCCGCCTGGATCGTGGCACTGTGCGCGGTGGTGCTGTTGGTCAGTGCCTGGCTGCCCTGGCTGTCGAGCCCAGTAGGGCACGCGAACGCCATCGGCGGCAAGGTCGGGCACATCACCGTCCCGCCGCCGGGTTTCGGGGTCGGCCAGCTGATGGTCCTGCTGTCGTCGTGCCTGCTGGTGGCGGCCGCGATGGCCGCGCGCAAGCTCTCTGCACGCGTCGCTTCTCTTGTGGCCCTGGTGCTTTCGGCGGGGTTGGCCGCGCTGGGCATCTGGTACCACGTGCTGTACGTGCACCGCCCGGTGGTCGCGTCGTACGGGTTGTACGTCGGTTTGGTGGCGGCTGTGCTCGCGATCGCACTCTCGGTACTGGCCTCGGTCGTCGCCTGGCGTTCGTGATGGGGTTCATCGAGCCGGTGGTGCTGACGGGGCGGCGCTGGGTCTCGTTGGAGCCGCTGACCGAGGACCACGTGCCGGAGATCGCCGAGGCCTCCGCAGACGGGGACCCGGGCCGGTTGTGGTTCACGTCTGCGCCGTCCCCGACGACGGCGGGGGAGTGGGTACGCACCCGCTTGGCCGCGCAGGATCCCGATACCGGCCTGACGTTCGTCGTGCGCTCGCTCGACGGCCGGCTCATCGGGTCGTCCAGCTACCTGAATGTGGACGGTCCCAACCGGCGTCTGGAGATCGGCGCCACCTGGTATGTGGAGTCGGTTCGGCGGACCGGGGTGAACACCGAGGCCAAGCTGCTGCTGCTCGGGCACGCTTTTGAAGCGCTCGACTGTATAGCAGTGGAGCTGCGGACCCACTTCTTCAACTCGGCGAGTCGCGCCGCAATTGAGCGGCTCGGCGCCAAGCTCGATGGGGTGTTGCGGTCGCATCAGTTGCTCAGTGACGGCTCCCGGCGGGACACCGTCGTGTATTCGATCCTCGATATCGAATGGCCCGCGGTGCGGAACAACCTGCAATTCCGGTTGAATCGGTAGCGAGCCCCAAGCCGGTGATCAGCATCTCTTGAGCAAAAGTTGACAGTTTGCCAAGTGATGTTTTTGAATTCGTGTCTAATCGTGACCGAATTGTGATTTGATCCAAGCATCGGTTCGTTCGCTTGATCGGGGGGACGGATGTACGCCATGAGCTTCAGGTCGTATGCGGGTGGCATGCTCGCGGCCGCTTTGATCGCCGGCGCGGGGGTGGTGTCGGCGCCGCTGAGCAACGCCGATTCGCCGGTCTACGTCGACCCGACGGGTTACGGACAGCAGACCGGCCAATCCGCCGGCCAGCCGTCCTCCCTCCCCGGCCGAACCATGGGTGCGGTGCAGGCCTCGAACTCCGGGGGGCCGGGTCAGTGCACCTGGGGTGCATTGCAAAAGGCCTTCGAGAACGTGGGCTACTACCCGGACATCCACGGCAACGCGAAGCTCTGGGCCGACTCCGCCCGGTCTCGTGGCTGGACGGTCGTGGACGAACCGCAGGCCCGGTCCATCGCGGTGTATCCGTCCGAGCTGCCGGGCGTCAGTGAGTACGGGCACGTGGCGTGGGTGAATTCGGTGTCCGGCCGCTGGATCAACATCACCGAGATGAACAACGAGTCGCACGGTGGCCCGTTCGCCTGGTGGACCCGCGACACCCAGCACATCCCGGGGATGAGCTACATCCTGCTGCCGTGAATCGTCATCGGGTCAGGGTCGCGGAGTAGAACTGATACATGGGCAAACCCGTATTGCTCGCAGCGTATGCGCTGGCGATGATTTCGATCATCGTCGGTGTTGACGTTCTGCTGTTTCGCCACCAGTTCATGCCCCGTCTGATGGCCAATGTCGGGATCGTACTGATCTTCGGGGCGTGCTATCTGCGATTCATGACCTCAACCGACTGACGGTCCTGTCGTCCGCTCCCTTGGCAGTTGGTGTCCTCGATGAACAGTTCGTCGCGAATATCGAAGTCGACATGCTTTGCGGCATCACTGATGCTGGTCGGCGCGGTCACCAGCATCCCCACATTCGCGTCCGCCGCTCGCGCCGACGATCAGGCCTCGGCCTGCCCGGCAACTGGTCCCGGGCGGGGCGCCTTCCCCTTCCCGGTAGGGCAGGAATCACTGATGGTGGCGGGTACGCCGATCTCGGCCCTCGTGTGTCGCTATGCGGCGGATAATGTGGCCGACCAGGACCGACACCTGGTTGGGGCCGCGGTGATCGATGGCGGCCGGTTGTCCGCACTGGTCGCGGATCTGAACGCGGTGGGGCCCAACATCGTCGTCGGGCGGATGAGCTGTCCCTACGACGACGGGCAGCAGGAGCTGCTCATCATCGACCGGGCCGACGATGATCCGGCATACGTCACCGTTGACCTACTGGGTTGCTCGGTAGCGTCGAACGGGACATTGCGGTCCATGTTGCGCGGAACCGCCGATAGCCCAGGCGAGCGCGTCCGCGCCGTACTCGCCGCGGCTGTCGGTCCGCCCGCCCCACCTCGGCCGTCAACCTCGTCGACGACACGCCCGAGTCCGGCCCGGTAGGTTTCCCGCTGCCCGGTTCCCTTCTCGAAAGTCATTGGAAGAGTTCGACTTCGATCGTTCGAAGGACTCAAAAGCGACACCATCGCGCACTTTGCCTTCGGACACAGCCAAATTCGTGCTGTCATCTGTCTCAGAACGGCTACGATTCAGGTGGGAGAGGGGATCGCGCGAGGTTCGGCCGCAGTCGCTCATTCCGGCCTCGTCCCTGCACGCTGACGCAGTGTTGTCAACGCCTGCAGGCGAACACGACGCCCTCAAGCGCTAACGCGCCGTAGTCAGGGGAAGCCGTGTGAGCAAATTTACCGAGACGATGTTCGCAAACGCACAGTGCAGCCTCAAGGGCATGGTCACGGGTGAGCCCGACTCGCCAGTGCGGCGTACCTGGATCGAGGTACATCACCGGGCGAGGCACGTCGCGGGTGGGCTGGCGGCGGCCGGGGTCGGACATGGCGATGCGGTCGCGGTGCTGGCCGGCGCCCCAGTCGACATCGCTCCGACCGCACAGGGAGTGTGGATGCGCGGCGCGAGCCTGACGATGCTGCATCAACCCACCCCGCGCACCGATCTGCCGCGCTGGGTCCAGGAAACCGCCGCCGTCGTCAACATGATCGCTGCGAAGGCGGTGATCGTGTCCGACCCGTTCATGCCCGCCGCGCCGTTGCTGTCGCAATTGGGCATGCAGGTGGTAACCGTCGAGCAGCTGCTCGACGGTCCGTCGATCGATCCGCTGGATACCACCGACGACGACGTCGCGTTCCTGCAGTTGACGTCGGGATCCACCGGACCGCCCAAGGCGGTTCGGATCACGCACGCGAATTTCGTCGCCAATGCCGAGGCGATGTTCGCGGGCGCCAAAGTCGACACGGATTCCGATGTGATCGTGAGCTGGCTGCCCTGCTTCCATGACATGGGTATGACCGGCTATCTCGCCGTGCCGATGTACTACGGCGTGGAACTGATCAAGATAACTCCGATGGATTTTCTGCGCGATACGTTGTTGTGGGCCAAGCTCATTGACAAGTACAGGGGCACGATGACCGCCGCCCCGAACTTCGCTTACAAGTTGTTCGCCAAGCGGTTGCGTAGGCAGGCCACACCGGGCCAATTCGATCTCTCCTCGTTGCGCTGGGCGTTGTCGGGCGCCGAGCAAGTGGAGGCCGCCGACGTGGAGGACCTATGCGACGCCGGGGCGCCGTTCGGGCTGAAGCCAGAGGCCATTGTGCCGGCGTACGGGATGGCCGAGACGACGGTGGCGGTGTCGTTCACCGAATGCGGCGCCGGGATGATCGTCGATGAAGTCGACGCCGATCTGCTCGGAGTTCTGCAGCGAGCGGTGCCGGCGAACCGGGGCCATACCCGGCGGCTCGTGTGTCTGGGCCGGCCGCTGCGCGGCATTCAAGCGCGCGTCGTCGATGAGGACGGCAGTGTCTTGGCGGCCCGCGGTGTCGGCGTCATCGAGGTGCGCGGTGAGCCGGTAACACCGGGGTATACGACGGTCGCCGGATTCCTCTCGGTTCAAGACGACCAAGGCTGGTATGACACCGGGGACCTGGGCTACTTGACCGAGAACGGCAGCATCGTGGTGTGCGGCCGGGTCAAAGACGTCATCATCATGGCCGGGCGCAAAATCTACCCGACGGACATCGAGCGAGCCGCCGCCCGCGTCGAGGGCGTGCGACCGGGCGGTGCTGTAGCGGTGCGATTGGACGCCGGGCTGTCGCGCGAGACTTTCGCCGTGGCAGTCGAATCCAAGAGTTGGAGTGAACCATCCCAGGTGCGGCGCATCGAGCGGCAGGTGGCGCACGAGGTGTTCGCCGAGGTCGACGTCCGGCCGCGCAATGTGGTGGTGATCGAGCCCGGAGTGATCCCGAAGACGCCGTCGGGCAAGCTGCGGCGCGCGCATGCGCTGGCGCTCGTGAACTGATCAGCGCGCAATGAGCGGATTGCCGGCAGCTAGGGGCGACTTCCATCCGATCCGCTGCATCGGATGCTATTGATCAAGGATGCACGAATTCGTCAGCTGGTCTGAGGCTGTCCAGTGACTCACCAGATGTGGATCGTCGTCGGCATCCTGGCCGGTGCGGTTGGTCTGTTCGTGTGGGGACGTCCACGCGCCGACATCGTCGGCGTGCTTATCGTGGTCGCATTGATGACCTCTGGCGTGCTCACGCCCGCAGAAGCGTTGGCCGGGTTCGGCTCTCCGGTGGTGATCCTGTTGGCCGGCATATTCATCGTCAGCGCGGGTTTGGTCAACACCGGGATCACGCAGCGACTCGGTGAGTTCATCGTCAAGGTCGGTGGCCGCAGTGAATCGCGGCTTGTCGCGTTGATCATGGTCCTGTCTGCCGGCATCGGTTCGGTCATGAACTCGTCTGCCATCGTCTCGATGCTGATCCCCGTGGTGTTGACGGTCACTGCCGCAACGGGTTTGAACCGCAAGCGCATGCTGATGCCCTTGTGCGTGGCCGTGATGATCAGCGGCATGATGACGTCGATCGCGTCCTCACCGAACATCATCATCGAAGGCATCCTTTCCCAGCGCGGCATCACGCCGACGCTCGGCTTCTTCGGCTTCACGCCGTTCGGCGTCGTCACGCTCGTGGTGAGTGTCGTTTTCATGCTCGCCGTCGGCCGTAACCTGTTGAGCCGCAGAAAGACCGGCGCGGAGGATGCTAACGAGCTCTCCACCTTCGACGTCATCGAGTCCTATGGCTTGAAGCGCCGCTGGCATCTGCTGCACGTCTCCGATGACTCGCCCTTGGTTGGAAAATCGGTTGCGGCGCAACGACAGTCGCTGCGCGACCGCTACGGACTCGACCTTCTCGGATTCGAGAAACAAGCGCGTGGCACTGTCCGGTACCTGTCGGCACGGCCGGAAATCGTCTTCGAGGCAGGCGATCTCGTCTTCATTCTGGTCGACGAGCAACACACCGCCGCGGTGTCGGCCGACCTTCGCTGCCAGGTGACGGGTCCGCGTGCCGAAGATGAGCGTCGCGAGGTGCTGCAGAACGTCGGTGTGGCCGAAGTGATGCTGGCGCCGGAGTCGAAGTCCATCGGGTCCACGCTCGGCGATCTCGATCTGGCCACCGCCCACAACGTGACGGTCCTGGCGGTCCGGCACCGCGGACAGTGCATCACCGGCGACCTGACCAACCGCACCCTCGACTTCGGTGACGCGATGTTGGTGGGTGGCAACTGGGACGACATCGAGCGGCTCAGCGATTCTCGCCGGAACTTCATCCTGCTCAACCTGCCCGCCGAATACGAACAGCGGTTGGTCGCGCCGGGCCGGGCACGCGCTGCGGTGGTCATCCTCGTCGCGATGGTCACGTGCATGGCGTTCGGCTGGCTGCCCGGCGCCGACGCGGCACTGCTCGCGGCACTGGCCATGGTCGGTGCCGGTTGCGTGCGCGTCGACAGCATCTACCGGTTGATCAGCTGGAACACGCTGGTACTGATCGCCGGCATGTTGCCGTTGGCCACCGCGTTGGCCAAAACGGGGACGACGACGCTGATCGCCGGCCACTTGGTCGCCACCTTGGGCCGGCTTGGCCCGACCGGCATGCTCGCCGTGGTCTTCCTGGTGACGGCGGTGGTTGCCCTGTTCATCTCGAACTCCGCGACGGCAGTGCTCATCGCGCCGGTGGCCATCGAAGCGGCCCAGGCCTTGCACGTCTCGCCGCAAGGCTTCGCGATGACGGTGGCCATCGCCTGTTCCGCCGCGTTTGTCACGCCGGTGTCGTCGCCGACCAACATGCTGGTCATGGAGCCCGGCGGGTACAAGTTCTCCGACTACGCGAAAGTCGGCGTGCCCCTGCTGGTGCTGACCATGGTGATCACGGTGGTCCTGGCCAGGCTGATCTACCTACCGGGGTAGTGCCCTACGCCGAGCGTGGGGGTTGCTGAGACGACACGCCGAGGCGGGTCACGGCAGGTCCCACGCTCGGCGTACGACTGCGCGAAAAGTGCCCCTGTCGGGCTTCGGTTGATGGGTGACGGATCTGTGTCGGTTGATCCTTGACACTCGTGTTGTTGGTCAGGCCTGTTCGCGGTTGCGGCAGGCCTTCTTGTTTCGTACCTCGCCGGTGCTGTTGCGGGCGGCGGTTTTGACTAATTGCTCACCGACCCAGAACCGCAGCAGGTCCCCGTCGACATGCACGTCGCAGCGTTGCCCGGCCCAGTGCCTGCCAATGCTGACCTGCTGCCACGACACGCACACCACTCCGTTGGTGGTGACTCGCCGCGAGACCCAATCCGAGCCGTGACGCTGGTGTTCACGCGCCGCCTTGGAGGTCGACGGCGCCGCTGCCGGCGCTGCCGCGGTGAACCGCGCAGCCGGGGTGGCCATCTTCAGCGACTGGTGCGGCCGGGTGGTGTTGTACTCGAGCACCCACGCATCCAAGGCCCGCTGCGCCGCGTTCAGATTGGGGAAAGGCGCTGCAGTGGAAAGGAATTCGGCCCGCAGGCTGCGGTGGAACCGTTCGATCTTGCCGGTCGTGGTGGGTGAGCGTGGCTGGGTCAACAAGTGCTCGATGCCGTGCTCGCGGCAGATTGCGTCAAAGAGCACTTCCACCGGTGGGTGATTGAACCGGCCGGTGAACACCTTGCCGTTGTCGGTCAAGATCTGCTCCGGAGACCCATACCTGGCCAACGCATCGCGCAGCCCGTCGCACACCGCGCGGGTGCGTTCGCGGGCCATCAACCGAGCGCACACACACATCCGGGAGTGGTCGTCGATCCCGGTCAGCGCCTTCGCGCTGGTCCCGTCGGCCAGCGGGAATCCGCCCACGACATCCATCTGCCACAACTCCATCGGCGCGCCCCGTTCCCAACGTTTCCACTTGCGCGAACGCCGATCCCGCAGCGCCGGGTCGATCAAACCGGCCCGCACCAACGCCCGGTAGACCGCCGATTCCGACGGCACCGGGGACACCTTGCGTTTGGTCAGCTCGAACACCAACCGCCGCGGCCCCCAATACGGGCGTGAGCGCCGCAACTCCAGGACGGCCGCCTCAACCTGTGCCGGCATCTGATGCGGACACGACACCGGCCGATGCGACCGATCAACCAACCCGTCCAAACCCTCGGCCTCATACCGGGCCAACCAGCCATGCACCGTCTGGCGCGACACCCCAGCCTTCTCGGCCGCCTGCGTCACCGACAACCCATCACTGATCACCGCCAGCACCGTCTGATACCGCTGCTCAGCCACGCTCAACTCCCTCATCTAGGGAGTGTCAAGGATCAACCGACACAGGCGTAAAGCATCAGCCGAAACACTGTCAGCCATCAACCGAAGACGAAACGTCAACCATCAACCGACGTCATACACGCGAAAAGTGCCCCCGGCAGGATTCGAACCTGCGACACCGGCTTTAGGAGAGCCGTGCTCTATCCCCTGAGCTACGGGGGCGGGGACGCCTCATGGTAGTTGGCGAACTGGTCTGGACGGTATTTGGGCCGGCGAGCCCCTGCGGCCGGCGCGCCCGGATGCGGTCCGTGGAGGTCACGGCCTCGATGACAAGACTCTGGGTGAACGCGGACGCAGAAGAATTCGATCTCCGCACGGATCGGCCCCGCTCTCCCGCGGGAATTGGGCCGATCTATGCCCGCGAAGTGCAGATATTCAACAGTATTTACCGAATTGCAGAATCATTTCGGGCGAGCATCGGGTTCCATGGCCCTGGCGGAGCAAATGTCAAATCGCAGCAATCGTGGTAACGACGTTCTCGCGTTGTCTACACTTCCGTCCAAATGTGTGAATTTGACATGAACGCGTGCGATCCCGTCGATGTGGCGCACCAGCTCGACGCCGCGGGCGTCGCACGGGTAGCAAATGCCGTGCAATGGGACTGGGTGATCGATTCCCGGGCGGAAATCGACCGCTGGTTGGCCGAATATGGCGAGAAAGACCATTTCGTCACCTCGCCCCAGGATGGGCACCTGAAGTCGATTCAGGCGTTCATGGCCAGTGATTCAGTTCGCACTTTTCTCGACAACGTCGTCCGGCAGCGGTTCCCGGACCGTGACCACGAGTTGGCCGGTACCGCAGTGCGCATCGTGGCCGGGCCGCACGCCGACGGTGATGCGTGGTGGTTCCACTACGACGCCAGTGTCGTGACCCTGGTCGTCCCGCTGTTCATTCCTGACGCCGAACCGGGCCGGTCGGGAGAGCTTGTCGGTTACTTCAACAAGCGGCCGTTCCGCCGTTCGGTGATGGTCAACATCGTCGAGAAGATCGTCCACCAAAGTGCGACGTTCCGGCAGCGGATCATGGACAGCCTCGGGCGCAGCCACGGCCCGGCCATCGTCGACATGAATGTCGGTGACGTGTACCTGTTCTGGGGCTACCGGAGCCTGCATGCCAACATGCCGATCGCGTCGGGCCAGCGCCGGGTCACGCTGCTCATCCACTACGGGCAGCCGCATGAGCCCAGCGGCGCATTGACCGCGGCCAAACGCCTGCACTGGGCGCTGCGCGGCCGATCCGACGCAACGGACCAGCCGGCAGCCGCACGGGCGCACTGACCGGCGTGATCCGGGGCGGGTTCGCGTCTAGCGGCAGGTGTTGGCGCTGACCCAGCGCCCGTTCCAGCCCACGCAGCCCTGCACGGGCGGCGGTGGTGGGGGTGGCGGCGGCATGTCCTCGGGTAGCGGCGCGTAGTACGCCGGCGGCGGTACGTACGGTGCGACGGCGCCGAAGTCGGTGCATCCGCTGACTGTGATGCGCCGTCCGGCGCCGAAGCAGACATCGGCACTCGCGGTGCCCGCGGGGATGATGGCGAGCAATCCGGGTACGGCTGCGGTGGCCAGCGCGGCGGCGATCAGCCGACGACGGGGGCGTGACGAGGCGGCGGACATCATTCGCCCAGCAGCGGCCGGTCGGGCTGCGCCAGGCCGCAGCGCTCGCGGAAGTCGGTCATGGGCTGACGGATGGCCCGAAGTTCGTCGTGCGCCTGCGGGTTTGCGGCGAAGAAGGTGCGCACGTCGTTGGCGACCTCATCGCGCGGCTTGCCCTGCAGGCTGCCATAGAAGTCGTTGACGTCCGGGTGTGTGAACAGGTAGGCGGAGGCCGCTGCGGCGACACCTGACGCCACGCCGGCCAGGTCCGCGGGAGTGCAGTTGGGTGCCTTCGGTGCGTCGGCCAGCGCCTGGCCCGACATCGGCAGGGCTAGGGCCATCGGGGCCATCACGGCCATTGCGGCTCCTGCAGCAGCCACGACCGCCCGCTGGGCGACCGATTTGGTGAACACCATTGCCGTAATCCTTTCCGCAGTGCCAATTCGTGCCGGTTGACCACCGGACATAGCCGGACTGTAGCAGGCTGATTGACCCTGCCGACATTTTCTGCGGCAGCGCGGGCTACATCCGCACATGGTTGCTGACCACCGCTCCTCGGGTGGTGGTCCGGCGTACGGTCTATTATCTGCGTATGAATGCAGATAACCAGGTGCCGGCGCCGCTCGCCGATGATCAGGTGCGTCTGGTGGTCGAAGTGTTCCGGATGCTTGCCGACCCGACGCGCGTCCATCTCCTGTGGGCGCTGAGTGGTTCCGAGCTGTCGGTGAACGAGTTGGCGGAGCGCGTCGGCAAGCCGGCGCCGTCGGTGTCACAGCACCTTGCGAAGCTCCGGATGGCCCGCCTGGTGCAGACGCGCCGTTCCGGGACGTCGATCTTCTACAGCCTGGAGAACGAGCACGTCCACCAACTGGTGGTGGATGCGGTACACAACGCCGAGCATGCCGGTCCGGGTGTGCCGGCGCACCATCGGCAGGACCCCGATGTGCGGAGCCTGGATGCCGGTACGCGGAAGGTCCAGCGACGGTGAGCGGGCTGCACGACCATGACCATGCGCACGACCATGACCATGGCCTCTGGGGCGCGGTGAAGGGCATTTTCGCCCCGCACTCGCACGACGCGGCGGACAGCGTGGACAGTGCGCTGGAATCGAGCGCCGCCGGTATCCGGGCAGTGAAGATCAGCCTGCTGGTGCTCGGGCTCGCCGCCCTGGTGCAGGTCGTCATCGTCGTGATGTCGGGGTCGGTGGCCTTGGCTGCTGACACGATTCACAACTTCTCCGACGCACTCACCGCGGTGCCGCTGTGGATCGCATTTGCGTTGGGCGCCAAGTCCGCGACCCGCCGTTATACCTATGGCTTCGGCCGGGTGGAGGACCTCGCCGGGCTGTTCGTGGTCGCGATGATCACGCTGTCGGCGATCATCGCCGGCTATGAGGCGGTGCAGCGATTGATCCACCCGCAGGTCATCGATCACGTGGGGTGGGTGGCGCTGGCCGGGCTGGTTGGTTTCCTCGGGAACGAGACGGTGGCGGTCTATCGCATCCGGGTGGGTCGTCAGATCGGTTCGGCGGCGCTGGTCGCCGACGGTGTGCACGCCCGGACGGACGGTTTCACCTCACTGGCAGTGCTTTTCGGCGCCGGCGGCGTGGCGCTGGGCTATCCGCTGGCGGACCCGATCGTCGGGTTGCTCATCACGGTCGCGATCCTGGCAGTGCTGCGCACCGCGGTGCGAGATGTGTTCCGCCGCTTGCTCGATGGCGTCGATCCGGCCCTCGTGGACACCGCCGAGCGGTCCCTGGCTGCCGAACCCGGTGTGCGCTCGGTGCACAGTGTGCGGATGCGCTGGCTGGGCCACCGCCTGCATGCCGACGTCGAACTCGACCTCGATCCGGATCTCAGCCTGGCGCAGGCCCACCAGATCGCCCACGACGCCGAGCATCACCTGGTCCACGCAGTGCCGAAGCTCACGACGGCGCTGATTCACGCATATCCCGCACGCTAGAGGCGAATCGCGCCGAGCTGGCGCAGTTGGGTCAAGGTGTCGACCACACCCCAGACCTCGGCGATCTGTCCGTCGGAGAACCGGATGATGAATATCTCCTCGTATACAACGGCTTTCCCGGTCGGTGCGAGGCCGCGGTACTCGCCGCGGTGCGTCCCGGTCACCGTCTGGCGCGAGGCGATCTTGTCGTGGTCGACGATGGTGTCGTCGACCATGACGTGGATGTCGGGGAACGCCCGCAGGAGCAAGCGCCAGATCTGCTTCATCGTTTCGGGGCCGGACCCCGCCGTCAGCGGCGAGTGAACCACGGCGTCGGGCAGGAAGACTTCGTCGATGGTGCTCGCGATGTCGTCGATGTCGCCGCTGTTACAGCTGCAGTGGAATCGTTCGAAGGTTGCGATGTTGGTGCTCGTGGGTGTCGTGGACACGCGTTCTCCTTGCCTCGCGAATTACGTCGACTGTCGCAGTGATGGTTGGACGACCGCGTAGCCGGCATCTGCAGTGATGCACCCCTCGGCGAGGTCGAAGAGTGTGCGCACTGAATCGGAGTTCGGCTCGGCTATCGCTGCCCGCAGGTATGCGGTGCCGGTGTCCACCGGCAGGTCAGCCGGCGTCGCCCGCACGGTCCGCCAGCCCCAGTCGCAGGTGCTCGCTGTGGTAGACGGCCTCGTCCAGCAGTTGCGCGACGTGATTGTCGTACAGGCTGTAGACGATGCTGCGGCCACTGCGAGTGCCGGTCACGAGCCCGAGGTTGCGCAGCAGCCGGAGCTGGTGGGAGACGAGGGACTGTTCCAGTCCGATCGCGTCGGCGAGGTCGGTGACGGAGCAAGCGCCTTGGCGCAGCTCGGTGAGGATCATCAACCGGCTCGGGGTAGCGAGCGCCTGCAACGTCGTGGCCACCTGAGCTGCGGCGTCGGCGTCGAGACGCCCGGTCGGGCGATCACGCCCCTCGACACCATGTCCCATCGTCCCAGTGTACTAAGACACACACATGAAGACGTATTCATTTATTCTGATAACGTTGTTTGCATGCTTTTGCGAGGTGCATCGTGGCGACGGTGACTCAGGCCGACCGGCCGGCGGCGGCCGGCGTGGCGGTGAACCGGTTGCGTCGCGGCTGGTTCAATCTTCCCGAGATGCGCTGGGCTGCAGCGGCTCTGGCCATCTTCCTGGTCGGGCTGCTGGTGCAGCTGACCGGCGGCCCGGCGTGGGTGTGGTGGGTGCTGTATCTGGCCTGCTACGTGACCGGCGGCTGGGAACCGGCCCTGGCCGGATTGCAGGCCCTACGGGAAAAGACCCTCGATGTCGACCTGCTGATGGTCGTCGCCGCGATCGGTGCGGCGTCCATCGGTCAGGTCACCGACGGTGCTCTGCTGATCGTCATCTTCGCGACCTCCGGTGCCCTCGAAGCGCTGGCGACGGCTCGTACCGAGGATTCGGTCCGAGGTCTGCTGGACCTCGCCCCCGACACCGCGACGCGATTGACGGGCGGCGGTGAGCAGGTGGTGCCAGCCGCGGAGTTGGAGATCGGCGACGTGGTTCTGGTGCGGCCCGGGGAGCGGATCTCCGCCGACGCCACGGTGATCGACGGCGCGAGCGAGGTCGACCAGGCGACCATCACGGGCGAACCGCTGCCGGTCGACAAGGTCGTTGGTGACGCGGTGTTCGCCGGAACCCTCAACGGCACGGGGGCCTTGCGGATCCGGGTGGACCGCCGGGCTGCTGACTCGGTGGTCGCACGTATCGCCGCGCTGGTCGAAGAAGCATCCCAGACCAAGGCGCGCACCCAGCTGTTCATCGAGAAGGTCGAGCAGCGCTACTCGATCGGCATGGTCACCGTCACCCTCGCGGTGTTCGTAATCCCGCTGCTGGCAGGCGAATCGGTGCGGGAGGCGCTGCTGCGGGCGATGACGTTCATGATCGTCGCGTCCCCGTGCGCGGTGGTACTGGCCACGATGCCGCCGCTGTTGGCGGCGATCGCCAATGCCGGACGTCACGGCGTGCTGGTCAAGTCGGCGGTGGTGATGGAACAACTCGGTGCGACGACCCGGGTGGCCTTCGACAAGACCGGAACGTTGACGCGTGGCACCCCGGTGCTTGCGCAAATCCACGTGCTGGCAGGTGATTTCACCGAGGAACGCGTACTGACGCTGGTGGCGGCAGCCGAGCATCCCAGCGAGCACCCGGTGGGTGCGGCCATCGTTCGTGCCGCACAGGCGCGTGGCCTGGCGCTGCCGCGCGTCGCCGACTTCGTCGCAGAACCCGGCCGCGGAGTCCGGGCAACCGTTGACGGCCTGGCGATCAGCGTGACCTCTCCCGCGGCCGCTGCGGATAGCACTGCGGCAGCAGCAGTCGAACAGGGCGGCCACACCGCAGTGGTCGTCGCGGTCGAGGGTCGCACTGTCGCTGTCCTCGGATTGACCGACCAACTGCGCCTCGATGCCGCGTCGACGGTCTCGGCGGTCACGGCCGCGACCGGTCGCCAACCAGTGCTGATCACCGGCGACAACTATTCTGCCGCAAGACAATTGGCCGACGCAGTCGGCATCGCCGAGGTTCGCGCCGGACTGCTGCCGCACGACAAGGTCGACGCGGTCCGGGACCTGCAGGCCGATGGCAGTCGGCTGGCCATGGTCGGTGACGGCATCAACGACGCGCCCGCGCTGGCTGCCGCGAATGTCGGTATCGCGATCGGCGGCGCCGGAGCGGACCTGACGTTGCAGACCGCCGACGCGGTCGTCATCGGCGACGAGCTGCGTGCCATCCCGGCCGTGATCGCGCTGTCCCGCCGAGCCCGCCGCGTGGTGATGGCCAACCTGGCCATCGCGGCGACATTCATTGCCGTGCTGGTGGTCTGGGACCTGGTCGGAATACTGCCCCTGCCATTGGGTGTGGCCGGCCACGAGGGTTCGACGATCATCGTCGGGCTCAACGGGCTGCGGCTGCTACGGCGCGGCGCGTGGGGTGTACCCGCAAGTTGACGCTCGGTCGACAACGTGAAGTAGCAGTGGTCGGCGCTGGGAGCTGTCGCACATCGTGACATTGTCAACATGTGGTGACAGTGTCAGCACGAGCTGACAGCTCCAGATCGTAAGTGCCACAGGAAGAGCCGACACGCCGATCGGCGCGTATCACGACTCGTCGATGCGATGCTGGTACTCGGCCCGGGCCTTCGGGTCGAAGTCGATGAACGTGCGGTAGGCGCCCAACTGCTTGTTGATGACGTCGCGCAGTCGGCGACCGATCAGCGGCTGTGTGTTGAGGATGGGCCCGACGATCTTCGGGACGAAGACATCTGCGGTGGGACGGGCGACCGCATGCACGATCGCCTGAGCGACGTCGTCGGGTTGGGCCGTCGGGATGAATTTCAAGCCGGAGGTCCCGGCGATGAGCTCGGTGTTGGTGAATGACGGCATGACACAGGTGAATTGCACTCCGGTATCGGCGTATTCGACGCGGGCGGTCTCGGTCAGTGCGATGACTGCGGCCTTGGTGCCGCAGTAGGTGAGGCCACCGGGGACCGGAGTTTTGCCGGCCGATGAGGCGACGTTGATGATGTGGCCGCGGCCGCGCTCCACCATCGCAGGCAGGGCCAGGTGCATCCCATTGATGCAGCCCATGACGTTGATCTCGACAGCACGACGGTGCTTGTCGGCCGACTGGTCGAGAAAGTGCCCGATGGGCATGATTCCGGCGTTGTTGATCAGGACATCTATCGGCGCGTGCGAGGTCGCCTCTTTGTGGAATGCGGCGAAGGACTCGTAGTCGGAGACGTCGACGGGGTACGCCTCGGTACCGGGGCCGATCACGGCAGCTGCGGTGGTCGCCGACTCGAAGTCCAGATCGCCGACGATGACGGTGGCACCGCGCGCGTGCAGCGCTTTGGCTGTGGCCAGGCCGATACCCCGGCCCGCGCCGGTGATGGCGATGCGTCGTCCGCGCAGGAAACTGGCGCTCATGGTGACTCCTCGAACTGGTGATGACTTGAATGTAAATCAACCTACATTTAGTCCGCAAGAGGTCTTGACGCTCAGATATAACGTAAGTTATGTTTCGATTGCCCGGCCGGCCGAGGGGTGGAGGATGATCGGCCGATTCGGAAGACAGCCTCAAAGACCTTTCAGTACAAGGAAATGGCGGAGCGCATGATCGGTCCAACGGAACAGGACATCGCGTTGGTCACTGCGCTGTCCGAGGTGTTCGCCACCGGACGTACGCGTGACCTGTCGTGGCGGATTGAACAGTTGCGCGGCATCGAGCGGCTCTGTGACGAATGCGAGCAGCAGATCGTCGAGGCCCTGACCGCCGACCTCGGTCGACCCGCATTCGACGGATGGCTGGCTGATATCGCCTCAACCAAAGCCGAGGCGACGTATGCCCGCAAGCACCTCAAGAAGTGGATGCGGCAGCGACCGGTCAGGCTGCCGCTGAGCCAACTGCCGGCGCGAGGGTGGGTACAGTACGACCCGCTCGGGGTGGTGCTGGTGATCGGGCCCTGGAACTACCCCTTCTATCTGAGCGTCGGCCCGCTGGTGGCGGCCGTCGCCGCCGGCAACTGCGCCGTCGTGAAGCCGTCCGAGCTGGCCCCGACGACATCCGAGCTCCTCGCGCGGCTGCTGCCGCAATACCTGGACCCGGAGGCGATTCGGGTCGTGAAAGGCGATGGCGACACGACACAGGCACTACTCGCGCAGGGCTTCGATCATGCGCTGTTCACCGGCGGAACCGAGGTCGGGAAGAAGATCATGGCCGGCGCGGCCCCGACACTGACCCCGGTCACGCTGGAACTCGGTGGCAAGAGCCCGGTCATTGTGACCGCGGATGCCGACATCGACGTCGCGGCCCGGCGTATCGCCTGGGTGAAGCTCCTCAACTCCGGGCAGACATGTATCGCTCCCGATTACGTGCTGGCCGAACGGCCCATTGCCGACGAACTCGTAGCGAAGATCATCGAGAACGTCGACCGATTCCGGTCCGCAGAGGTGACGAAGGCGCAGCGAATCATCAACGACCGCCAGTTCGATCGGCTCACCGGCTTGATCGGCTCGACGACCGGCACGGTGGTGATGGGCGGTGGGGCCGATCGTGCGGCGCTGCGCATGGAACCCACCATCATCGTCGACCCCGCAGCTGACGAGCCCGTCATGACCGAGGAGATTTTCGGCCCCATCCTTCCGGTGGTGCGCGTCGGCTCCGTCGACGCGGCTGTCCGGTACGTCAACGGCAAGCCGAAACCGTTGGCGCTGTACGTGTTTACCGAGTCGACGTCGCTTGCTCGCTGCATCATCGACGCGATTCCGTCCGGCGGTGCCGTGGTCAACCACATCGCGATGCATGTGATGGTGCCGCAGCTGCCCTTCGGCGGTGTCGGGCCGAGTGGCATGGGTGCCTATCACGGCCGGTGGGGTTTCGAAGCCATGAGCCACCGCCGGGCCGTGCTGGCAAAGCGCAGCAACCCTGACCCCAAGCTCTTCTACCCGCCCTACACCCGGCTGGCCAGGAAGATCATGCGGAAGGTGTTCTGATGCGCCGCCTTTCGAGCCTGGACGCGCAGTTCTTGGCGGCAGAAACCCGCAAAGAACGAGGCTTTGGCGGATGCGTGGGAATTGATGGCGGACTTCCGCAGTGAGCTGGAAGAGCTGTCCGCCCTGATGAGCGCAGAAAGGAATTCGGAATGACAACTTCGGCTGTCCACGAGTACACCGCCGAGCTGGTGGTGCGACGACGGTTGCCCGCGGCCGACGGGGTGGTGACGTTGGAGCTTGTCGATCCGGCCGGAAATGAGCTGCCGGCATGGGAGCCGGGCGCGCACATCGACCTTCTGCTGGGCGACGGACTGGTGCGCCAGTATTCGCTGTGCGGAGACCCGCGCGTGGCCGGCGCCTGGCGAATCGGGGTGCTACTCGACCCGAACAGCCGAGGCGGCTCGCTGCACGTACACCAGCGCCTGCGCGAAGGTGCCCCGATCCACGTTCGCGGCCCCCGCAACAACTTTCCACTCGTCGACTCGAAGCGATACCTCTTCATCGCGGGCGGCATCGGGATCACACCAATGAAGGCGATGGCCGAGAGTGTGGAGCGCGCGGGATTCGAATGGGCCATGTTCTACCTGGGGCGATCGCGTTCGACCATGGCATTCCATCAGGAGTTGGAAGACACCTACGGCGGCCGTGTCACAGTGTGGGCCGACGACGAGCGCGGCGGATTCTTCGACCTGGCCCACGCGCTGGCGGACCCCTCGGAAGACACACTGATCTACAGCTGCGGACCGGAGCCGCTGCTCTCGGTCGTCGAAAGTGCTTCAGCCCATTGGCCGGAAGGCAGCCTGCACATCGAACGATTCGCCGCCAAGGCGCCGTCGGCGCAGACGCCGGCCGAGGCGTTGGACCGCTACGAGGTGGTGTGCCGGCGCTCGGGAGTGACGGTCGAGGTGGCTGATGGCATGCCGATGTTGGACGCGCTAGAGGACGCCGGCATTCCGATCATGTCCTCATGTGGCGAAGGCGTCTGCGGCACCTGCCGTGCCACCGTCCTGGAAGGCACTCCTGCTCACCGAGATTCGCTTCTCACCGAAGACGAGCGTGCCCGCGGCGACGTCGTCCTGCCCTGCGTTTCTCACTCCCGTTCCGAGACCTTGGTTCTCGACCTCTGACCCCCAAATCCGTCTCGACAATCACAAGGAGTAACCATGATCACCAAGAGCTTTGCCGACATCGACCTGGCCACAGTCAATCTGACCGATCTGGCCTACTTCCAGGACGGACCGCCGCACGAACTGTTCGCCCGCATGCGTGCCGAGGCCAGTCCGCACTGGAATGCGCTGACCGATGCCGACGAGCCCGGCTTCTGGTCTTTCACGAAATTCGACGACATCCAGACCATCAGCAGCAATCCCGAGCTTTTCTCGTCGGCGCGCGGAGGAGTCTTCTTCACTGCCACGATGGGCGCCGCACCGGTCGAGGTGTTGCGCGAAGTCATCCTCGGCATGGATCCGCCGCGGCACACGCACCAGCGCGGCGTGGTGCAGGCGGTGTTCACTCCCCGCATGATCCGCCAGATGGAGGCAGAGGTCCGCGCGACGGTGACCGCGCTGATCGACAACGTGATCGAAAAGGGCTCATGTGATTTCGTCGAGGACATCGCCGTCGAACTACCGCTGATCGTGATCGCCGACATGCTCGGTGTCGCACAGGACGATCGGAGGCAACTCTTCGCGTGGACCAACAAGCTGTCCCATGCCGCGGCGACCGGTGATACGCAAATGGGCTTGGGCGCGCTGATGGAGATCGGCGGATACCTCACCGGGCTCACCGCGCAGCGCAAGGCGAATCCCGGCAACGATCTGCTGTCGCGGATGCTGGTCGCCGAGGTCGACGGGGAGCGCCTCTCCGAAGCCGAGATCACCTTCTTCTTCGGAATTCTGATGTTCGCCGGCAACGACACCACCCGCAACACCGCCTCGGGCGGCATGCGGGCATTGATCGAGAATCCGGCGGAACGGCAGAAATTGATCGACGATCCCGAGCTGATTACCGGGGCGGTCGAGGAAATGCTGCGCTGGGTCAGCCCGGTGATGTACTTCACCCGCACCGTCGCCACCGACACCGTCGTCGGCGGGCACGCGCTGAAAGAGGGTGAGCGCGTGTGCATGTGGTACGGCGCCGGCTCCCGCGATCCGGAGAAGAACGACAACCCCGAGACGTTCGAGGTGTCCCGCGGCAAGCCCCCGCACCAGGCGTTCGGCGGTGGGGGACCGCACTTCTGCCTGGGCAACCAGCTGGCGCGTCTGGAGCTGAGGGTGCTGTTCGAGGAACTGATCCGGCGTATTCCGGACATGGAGATCTCCGGCCCCGTCACCCGTCTGGTCTCGAGCTTTTCCAACGAGCTGACCTCCATGCCAGTCACTTTCACGTCGGGCAACCGGGAAGGCTGACGATGTTCCCCGGAATCCACGCTCAGTCAACGCCGGACAAACCGGCTGTCATCATGGCCGGTACCGGTCGACAGCTCACCTACCGCGAACTCGATGACAGCTCAAGGCAGCTCGCGGTCGCATTGGCCGACCTTGGGTTGGCCAAAGGTGACGTGATCGCGATGCTGAGCGACAACGCCGCCGAGTGCTTCACCGTCTATTGGGCAGCACTGCGGTCGGGCCTGTATTTGACCGCGGTGAACTTCCACCTCACCGCGGACGAAGTCGCCTATATCGTGGACGACTGCGACGCCAAGGTACTGATCGCAGCCGGTGGGCTGGGGGACCTGGCCGAACAGGTGCGTGCCCTGGTCCCCGGCGTCGAGCACGCCTACAGTTTCGGCGAAACCTTGACCGGATTCGATTCGTACGCAGACCTTTTGGCCTCTGCCAGGGATCGGGCACCGACCGACCAGCCGCGAGGCAGTGACATGCTGTACTCGTCGGGCACCACCGGGCGGCCCAAGGGGATCAAGCCTCCGCTGTTGCCGATTCAGGTCGATGAACCCGGCGATCCCATCACCGGCTTGTTGGGCACCGCATTCGGGGTGACGGCGGACGATGTGTACCTGTCCCCGGCGCCGATCTATCACGCCGCACCCCTGCGGTGGTGTGGCGCGGTGCAGGCCCATGGCGGCACCGTGGTGGTTCTCGAGAGGTTCAAGGCCGAGACGATGCTCGACGCCATCCAGCAGTACCGGGCGACTGTCGTTCAGGTGGTGCCGACCATGTTCGTGCGGATGCTCCAACTGTCCGAAGAAGCCCAGGCGTCCTATGACGTGTCAAGCCTTCGGCTGGCGGTGCATGCCGCCGCGCCGTGCCCGCCCGATGTCAAGCAGGCCATGATCGATTGGTGGGGCCCGATTCTTGTCGAGTACTACTCGTCGACCGAAGCCTGCGGCTTCACCGTCATCACGTCGCAGGAATGGTTGGCCAAACGCGGATCGGTCGGCCGCAGCATGCTCGGTCCCGTCCACATCTGTAGTGACGACGGTGCCGAATTAGCAGTTGATGAACCCGGATTGGTGTACTTCGAACGTGAGGTTCGTCCTTTCGAATACCACAACGACCCGGCCAAGACCAAGGAAGCCGAGCATCCAGTGCACGACAACTGGACGACGGTGGGCGACATCGGCTATGTCGACGCGGATGGTTATCTCTATCTGACGGACCGGAAGTCGTTCATGATCATCTCCGGTGGCGTGAACATCTATCCGCAGGAAGTCGAGGACGCTCTCGCGCTGCACCCGGCGGTGTTCGACGTGGCCGTCATCGGCGTACCTGATCCGGTGATGGGGCAGCAGGTCAAAGCGGTGGTTCAGGTCCGTGCTGGTGTCAAGCCGAATGACGAACTGGCCGAACAACTTATCGCCCATGCCAAGTCGAAGGTCGCGGTGTTCAAGACACCCAGGACCGTGGACTTCGTCGAGACCCTGCCGCGGACGCCGACCGGAAAGCTGGTCAAGCGCAAGTTGGTGCAGCAGTACGCGGCGCAGCCGAGCGGATAGTGGGATGAGGCGCATCGTCGGCGTCGAAGACTACTTCGACGCCGGCGTGGAACTGTTGGTCACGCAGGGCCCGGGCGGTATCAAAGTTGGCGCCCTGTGTGCTGCCCTGGGGGTGACCACCGGCTCGTTCTACGGCTACTTCACCAGCCTGGACGACTTCGTCACCCGACTCCTGACGACTCGTCTGTCGCAGCCGAACCGGCGCCTGCTCGAGCTGGCCGCCTCCGATGACACGTCGGAGGTGGTGATCGCACGGTTACGCGAGCTCCTGGACCTCGTCCCACACGACGCCGAGGCGGCGTTGCGTGCCTGGGCCGCGAGGCGCGCTGTCGCGGCCCAGCTGCAGCATCGATTGGACCAGGAACGGGGCGCGGCCCTGGCGGCCATCCTGTGCAAGCTGGTCCCGGCGGATCAATGCGGTCGGCTGGCCGAAGTGACGATGGCGCTGCTGATCGGCTACCAACATCTCTATGCCGACACGGGCGCAGCGCGCCGTGACAGTCTGTTCGAGCAGTTCGAGGCCATGGTCAAGGCGCACCAAATGTAGGTTCCCTTACAATGGGTGTGGCGTGAGTGAAAGGTGTGACAAGTGCGGCTGTCGGTTACGCGCGATGACTACTTCCACGCTGCCATGGAGCTTCTCGCCTCGACCGGAGCGGCCGGCTTGAAGATCGCGCCGCTGTGCAAGTCGCTCGGCGTGACGTCCGGCTCGTTCTACGGATATTTCGGCAGTATGGACGGGTTCGTCACCGAGTTCCTCGCCTACTGGGAGCTTGCCCAGACCGAGCGGATTGCCGAATTATCCAGTGTGCCAGACGATCTCGCGACGCGGATTCATCTGATGAAGAACCTCACCGCGAAACTGCCGCATGACGCCGAGGCGGCCATCCGTGGCTGGGCGCACGCGAATCCGCAAGTGGCGCAAGTCCAGAAGGCCGTCGACGCCCGACGCGTGGAGATTTTGACCGACCTGTTGCGGCCGGCCGTCGATACCCGCAGGCAAGCGGAAACCCTCGCCATCATGGGAATCACCCTGCTGGTCGGCTTGCAGCAGTGGCGATCGCCCGTCACTCGTAGGGACTTCAACCGGGTCTTCAACGAGTACGAGCAGATGGTGTATCGCGCGATCGGCCACACCGCCGCGCCCTGAACGACGCGTCAGACGAGTTCGGGCACTCGCAGATGGGCGATCGCCAGCTCGAACTCGCAGATATCCACCAAGCTGCCGCCCAGCTGAGCGAGCTTCTCGGTGCGTAGCGCGCTGGCCTGTTCACGGTTGTTGTCCAGCGCCGTGGCGTTGTCGAAGGTCACGGATGACACGGCGCGTCCGGCGGGCTTGTCGAGCAGGAGGCTGGCGCTGCAGAACCCCTCGAGCTGCTCGATGGCAGGCAGGACCAGCGTCCGGTAGAAGTCGGTGAGCAGGTCGGCCTGGTGGGGTTCGACCGAGAACCAGGCAACACGCAGACACGCGCCCTCGGGGGAGCGGTGATCGCGGTGCAGTGCCGCGACTTCCCACTCATTGATTTCCTTCCGGGTGCCGTGCATCAGTTCTGCTGTCCGTTGCCCGAGCGGCTGCGCGGCGTGCGCTGTCAAGTGCATCACCGCTTCGGATTCCCACGCGCTGGTGGCGATGCAGCGTCCGAGGCGCCGATCCACCATCAGCGACATTCCCGCCGCCCCCAACTCTTCGAGAGCGGGCAGCACGGTGTCGCGCATGTATGCAATCCCGGCATCGATCGACGCCGGTTCGGCTTGAAACGTGGTTGAGCGTGCGTACACCAAGCGCTCCTCGGTTACGGCTGCGCCTGGTGGCGCTGCTGGTTCTTCCAACAGCGTCCCTTGTCGCCCCCGATGGCGTACGGACTTTGCCGGAATCCACAGATTGCGTTAAGGAGCGAGCACGGCGGTGCCGAACCAATGGCAAAGCAGCAGCGCGACTTCCACGTCGATGCGGTCTTCCTCGATGGGCCGGCCGCGGCGCTCGATGGCGCGCTGTACGCGGTACTTCACCGAGTTGACGTGCAGGTGCAGCTCGTCGGCACTGGATTTGAAGCTGGAGCTGTTGCGGAGGAACCCGCGGAGGGTGTCTCGCAGGCGTTCGTCGCTGTCGGTGTCGGAGGCCAGTGGGCCGAGGATGTGGCAAACCCACGACCGGGCCTCATCCAGATCCGAGCTGAACTGCGCTGCAACGACGAGTCCGGGTTCATCGACGGCGGTGACCGGCCGTGGCGGTGCACCCGGGGCCAGTGCCACGGCGCGGGCGGAGACGGCCTGGCGGTGCGATTGGCGGAATCCGGCGAGGCCCGCGAGCGGGTTTCCCACCGTGAGCCACGGCGCGTCCGCGCGAAGCCGGACGAATTCGCGGATCCGGGCCACCACGCCATCGGCGGCATCGGCAGTCATCGGGATCCAGGCCCACCCCGTGATTCGGTCCGACGCGACGAACAGCGGCCGTTCCTGAGCGCCGAGGGCGGCAGCCAGGTCGGTGACGAACCGCTCCATGACGTCCAGCTCGTTGCCGTCCGCCTGCTCAGCGCACCAGACAGTGAGCGCGAGGTGAACGCGCTGCAGTGGGTACCGAATGAGGTCGGTCGTCTCATCGACATCGAGGTCGCCGCCGTCGAGCACTTCGCGCACCCGCAGCGCGCGGATCTGGTTTCTGTTGGCCAGCCATCGATCGCGCTCGGCCTGGTAGGCGTTCACCACCTGGTGCGATACCCGGTCGATGTAGGTGAATGAGCTGGCCGCGATCTCTTCGAAGACGTGCAATCCCGCCGCGGTCTCGAGCTGCGCTGCCCGGACCTCGTCGAGAATCATCTTGAGGACGCGCTGGTGGCCGAGCCGGTAGGCGCGGACCAGCTCGTCGACCTCCGTACCGCGCTGGGCCAGCCGGCGCGCATGCTCCAGCGCTGCCGTGGGCGGCTCGATCCGGTCGATGGGGATGCCGTGGCGGATGGCGGGGAAGAAGGCTTCGAGATTGCCCTGTACCGCGTCGTACAGCAGGGCCATCAACTCACCGTCGCCGGCCATTTCAGACCGCTCTTGGGCCAGCAACTCCTGAATGGAGCGGGCCATGGCCGGTAGCTTCTCGCTCAACCGGTCCACGATCATCGCGGCGGTCTCTGCGGAGAGCACCCCGGTGTCGTGACTGCGAGCCATCGCACGACTCTATGGCCTTGCGGGCGTGCCTATCTGGGAATGCGGGTGCGACCCGCCACTGACTGGGGCGTCAATTGGTTACTGGCCGGCGGCGTAGGCCAAGGTGCGCCGGCGGGCGGGCGTCATACCTGCTGCGGCCTGCGGCAACGTGACCGAGTGGACGGCGGCAGCGGCGGCGCCGCGGCGGGCGTTGAACCACCGGACGCCGGCGGCGGCGGCGACCAGCAGCAGCGGCCACAGGCCGATGGCGAAGAGGACCACGGCGTCGACGATGAAGTTGGCTTCGAACATGGACGTACTCCTGAGGTGGGTGAAATGTATTTGTTCCGTTGATGTTTGGGCTGTCTCAACGGGAAGCTGATAGAAGAACGGTACGGCGCGGGCGTGGCGCGACCCAGGTACCGCCGAGACAATCTTTTGCCGGTCTGGCCCAAATCGTTGTCCGTTAGGAACAAAGGCGCACAAGTGTCCGGGGTGGCTCACCTTGC